>JALOLD010000068.1 GCA_025456145.1 Thermoanaerobaculales bacterium
GTAGATGTCCTCGACGATCTCGGCCGCCTCGGTGCGCAGGCCCTGGCCACCGACTCCGTGGATCGGCGTCGACGCCATCCGCTCGGAGATCCCGGGGTGGCACTCGCCGCAGGTCGTCTGGAGGTTCGCCGGATGGACCGTCGAGGTCGGGTCGCTCGAGGGCAGGATCCGGTGGACGCCGTGGCACGACGCACAGTTCGCGACGTGGGTGTCGCCGGCCTTCGACTTGAGACCGTGGTACGAGTCGATGAACGTCGTCAGACGTTCGGTCTTGATCCCGTACTTCTCGTTGAGCACCGCCGACTCGTGGCACGGCGAGCAGGTCATCTCGGCGACCTTGGACCCTGAGACCGGCGACAGCGGGTCGTCGGGCGAGAGGATGCCGTGCTCACCGTGGCAGTCGGTGCACACCGGCGCGTCGGTCTCGCCGCGGGCGGCGAGCTGGCCGTGGATGCCCTCCAGGTAGTCCTGCTCGATGCCCTTGTGGCACTTGCCGCAGGTCGAGGGGATGTTGAAGTGGTTGATGCTCGACTCCGGGGATCCCGGCGCGAGGATCTTGTGCGCGGTGCCGCCCGAGGAGTGGCAGTCGTTGCAGGTCGCCGCGACGTAGACGCCGCCCCGCGACGCCTGGCCATGCACCGAGCGGGCGTAGATCTGGATCGGATGGTCGATCAGGATGTCGTACTTGGTCGTGATGTCAAGGTTCTCATGGCACTTGCCGCAGGTCGTCGGGAGGTTGGTGGGATGGGTGAGCGAGCGCGTGACCGACGACGGCAGGATGTCGTGGCTGCCGTGGCAGTCTGAGCAGTGCGGCATGTCCTCGCACTCGCCGAGCCGCGCCCGTCCGTGGGCCTGATACTGCTCGGCCGCCTCGTCGTGACAGGTGCGGCAGCCCGAGCAGCCGACGTGGAAGTCCTCGTCGAGCGGCCGATGGGGTACGGTTCCCCGGTCGACGTGGCAGTCGAGACAGTCGAGGCCCTCGTGGACCGAGTGGTCGACGTTGATCCGGAAGGAGGAGCCTCGATCGCTCGCCTCGTGGCAGTCGCCGCAGGCCGAGGAGTCGATGGGCTCGAGCTCGTCGGCATCCTGGGCGAGAACCGGCAGCGCCGAGGCAATCACGGACAGGAGGATGATCGGAATGGCTCTCATTGCTCCCTCCCCATCCCATTGTGGACAAAAAGCTGCGGCTGTCAACCGATAATCGGTCGATAAGTAATTGAGTGTGAGAAACTTGTATGTATGAATAAATAATCAAAAAGTAAATTTCAGGAGACTAGGTCCAGCCCTTCGCCTGGTCGGACGAGCCCCCGTACCCGCCGATCGGAGGACCGGGGACGATCGTCGTACCCGGTCGCCGCGCCGCGCCCGGGCGAGGTCAGATCGCGCTCACCCTCAGCCGACGGCGCCGCGGACCGTCGAGCTCGACCAGGAAGATCCCCTGCCAGGTGCCGAGGGCGAGCCGTCCCTCCTCGATCGGGATGGTCACCGAGCTGCCGAGCAGGGTGGCGAGGAGGTGCGAGTCCGAGTTGCCCTCCGCGTGGGCGAAGGGGATCTCGGGGACGATCGCCCGGTAGGCGGCGGCGAGGTCGCGGGCGACATCCGGATCGGCCGCCTCGTTGACGACCACCGCGGCGGTCGTGTGCGGGACGAAGACGTGGCACAGGGTGGCGCCGGGCTCGAAGCGGGCGAGAGATGCCGCAACCTCCGAGGTGACGTCGACGAGCTCGATCCGGGCGCGGCTGCGAACCTCGATCTCGGTCACGGACCCTCCTTCCAGGCGTCGGCGTGGACCTGCCGGTAGGCCTCGGCGAGAAACACCACCCGACGGACATAGGTGTAGGTCTCGGGGATCGGCAACGACTCGGCGAGCAGACGAGGGTCGGGCCACCGTCGCTGCCAGCTCCGCACCCGCGCCTCGCCGGCGTTGTAGGACGCGAGGGCCGGCTCGACCGCGCCGAAGGCCCGCACGAGCCGGGCGAGCTCGCGCGCTCCGAGGCGGATGTTGACCGCCGGATCGCCGAGGTTGGGCCGACCGCCGAGACCGAGGGTCAGGGCATGGCTCCGCGCCGTCGACGGCAGGAGCTGGAGGACCCCCCGGGCGCCCGCCGGCGACACCGCGTCGGCGACGAAGGTGCTCTCCTGGCGGGCGAGGGCCGCGATCAGCCACGGATCGAGACCGGTTTGGGATGCGGCCGCGACGATGTGCTCGTTCCAGGCCAGCGGGAGATAGGCCCGGGCGGCATCGACCGGGACCCCGGCGATTCCCACCGAGGCGAGCTCTGGGATGCCGGCCAGGAGGGTCTTGATCGCGGTGTTCGGCCTCCCGGCACGAGCCGCGAGCGCGGCCGCGGCCACCGCCTCGGCGGCGGTCGGCCGGCGAGCCGCGAGCTGTCGCTGCCACTCCTGCGATGCCTCCTCGATCCCGGCCGCGTCGAGCAGCCAGGCGACCGCGAAGCCGGGCTCGGCGCCGCCGGTTGCCGGCGCCGCGACCCACTCGCTGCCTCGCCCGTCGACGCCGAGGTCACGGGCGGCCCAGACGCCGTAGAGATCGTCGATCGGCGCCGCCGCGAGCACCTCGAGCCGAGCCGGCTCGCCCGACGCCCCCTGCCAGTACTCGAGACATCGCCGATGCTCGGGCAGGGCGCTCGCGAGGCCGCGGACCGCCTCGGGGTCGGCGCCGGTCCGGGCGAGGGACACCCCGAGCCGACGGCCCAACCAGGAGCGCCGCTCATGGTTCGGGAACGCGGCTTCGAGGGCGCGCCACGCATTCAGCGCGTCGCCGAGCTCGCCGCTCTCGGTGCCGCACTCGAGCACCAGGATCAACGCGCCCTCGAGGGTCGCCCCGCTCGCCGATCGCGCGGCCAGCCGAGCCTCGTCGAGGCACTCGGCAAACGCCGCTCCGGCGGCCGGGTCGGGGAATCGGCCCCAGCCGCGCCGACGCATCGCCTCGGCACGGACGACGAGCTCCTCCGCATCGGCCCTGGCTCGGATCGGAAGCACGCCGAGAGCCCGCGCCGGCGATCCGGCATCGAGCTCGCAACGGGCCAGCTCGAGACGGCGGGCTCGCTCGGCGTCGCCGCCAAAGCGCCGACCGCGAAGCTCGGCAGCGCCGATCGAGCCGTGACCCGCCGCTCGCCACGCGGCGGACCGAACGACCCAGTCGGAGTCGTCGAAACCGGAGAGCACGGTCCGCTCGACGTCCCTCGAGTGGCGGCGGAGCGCCGCGGGAGCGTGGAGGGCCAGCGAACGCGCAGCGCTCGCCGCGGTCGCCGGGTCGGCGAGCTCGACCAGGGCGAGATCGGCGTCGTGCCGGGCCGACTCGGGCGCGGCGGTCAGCACCGCGATCGCATCGTCGAGCTCGCCCTGGCGCGCGAGGGCGCGGGCCAGTGCCAGGGTTGCCGAGGCGGTCAAATCGGCGCCCGGTCGCTCGTCGATCAGGTCGCGCCACAAGCCGGCCTCGGCGTCGAAGCTCTCGAGAGCCCGGTGCCAGGCTGCGAGGCGAGCCCCCTCGAGACACGCGCCGGGGCCGGCGGCGGCGAAGAGCTCGGCGGCGCGACGGGGTTCGCTCGACCGCGATGCAAAGGCCCCTTCGAGGACCTCGAGTCGGGGATCCGGTCGCCCCGGCGAGGGCGCCCCACCACAGGCGCCGAGCATCGCGCCGCAGAGCGCCGGCGTGAGGGCTCTCCGGATCAGGACCCGAGCCCGAGGGGTCGTCACATGCCGAGCAGGTCGGGGTTCCCGTCGGCGAGGATGCGGACCAGCTCGTTGCGGAAGAAGTCCTGCCGGCTGCGGATCTCGGCGGCGATCCTCTTGTCGAACATCTCGCGGCTTCGGTCGATGTCCTCGCGCAGCCGGTGGTAGATGTCGCGGGCCTCGCGGCCGCGCTCGACCTGCTCCTCGTTGTAGAGCTTGATCTCCGAGACGAGCAGGCGGGCGAACCGGCGGGCCTCCTCGAGCCTGACCTCGTCCTCGGAGACGTCTTCCTGGGGCAGAGCGGGAGGCGGCTGGACCGGTCTGACCGGGGGCGGCTCGTCGAGGAACCGCGTCCCCGCCGGCGCCTCCTCGGCTTCGACCTCGGCCTCGTCAGGGGGGGCGATCGGCGGCGCCACGGTCATCGGAATCGAAGCGGTGGTCGCCGCGCCCATCGTCGCCGTCGGCGCTGCGGGCTCGGGCTCGGGCTCCGGCTCCGGCTCGGGCTCGGGTTCCGGCTCGGGCTCCGGCTCGGGCTCCGGCTCCGGCTCGACAGGACCGGCGTCAGGGATCTCGATCCTCAGGGTCGCCGAAGGGTCGTCGACCGGGGGCTGTGGCCTGCCCACGGCCGGTGCGCCGGCGACTCCGAACGCCGGCGGCGCAACCGTCGCCCCACCGAAGGGCGGCTCGATGCCGACGGCCTCGGCGAGCGCGGGCGCCGCGGTCGATCGGAACTGCAGCGTGTCGATGAGCCAGCAGACCTGCGCCACGAGGATCTGCGCGGTCTCGGGGTGCCAGGGGTGACCCGGCAGGCGGTCGACATAGACCGCGCCCATGAGCTTGCCCCGCAGGACCACCGGGATCAGCAGGATCTCGACCGGCGATTCCTCTTCGCCGAGCCAGCTCAGGAAGAACTCATCCTCGCCGGGCTCGAAGCCGACCGGTTTCGCCGTTCCGAGAAGGGTCGCGAGCGCCGAGCTCTCGGCTGCGTCGCCCTGCCACTCGCGCAAACCCTCGCCGTCGGCGAAGCCGATCCCGCTCCAGGCCGAAGCCCGCCCCTCGCGGAGAACCAGAACGACCGCCCGCGCGACATGCTCCGAAATCGCCGGAAGCAGCTCCTTGAGCAGCTCCGACTGGCTTCGTGCGCCGTCGAGCCGACGCAGGAGTTCGATCGAGGCGGCCGCGGGCTCGCCCCGGGGCGCAGCCTCGAGCTCGTCGATCCTGCGTTCGAGCTCGGTCGCCCGTCGCCTGGCGCCTTCGGCCTCGTCGCGGAAGGCGCGCAGGGCGGATTCGACATCGGCCAGGGAGAAGATCTCGTCGGTCGAGCCGAGTCGAGCGCTGTCGACAGAGGACCTTGCGTCACTGATCAGCTCCTCGAGCTTCTGGGCGACCGCGTCGAGGCGGGTCGAGAGCGACTCCAGCCCCCGGCTTCGCGCCCGTTCGAGAAGTTCGAGAATCGCTTGATAGCGCTCCATGGTGCCTCCAGCTCTGGCCCACCACACGTAAGTCGATTATCTCTGGCATCCTCCGCGACAGTCAAGGACGGGCTCGCCAGCCCTCGTCGTCTCGACCCCCCGGCCGGATGAACACGATGTCCATGAGCCTGTCGAGCATAATACAGCTCGATGACCAATGACGAGACACCCCGCCGGATTCCTCGCTCCTTGACCGTTGTCATGAGGGAGAGGTTCTGTTAGCGTTTCAGCGAAGGGAGAGGCCATGAAGAGGAACCGAGTGTCGCTGATATGTGTCGTCCTTGTCGCGATCGTCGGGCTCACTCTGAGCTGCTCTCGGGGCCCGAGCGAGGAAGAGCTCAAGCTCGCCGCCTTCCAGGAGCAGTTCGCTGCGGCGAAGCTGGCCTACGACGAGCTGGTCGCGCTGCGCGCCGAGTCCGACGCCAGCGAGGCCGCCCTCGCCGAGCTTCAGGCCGTTCCCGAGGGCAAGCTGACCGACGAGCAGAAGACCGAGCTCGCCGCGCTCCAAGCTTCGCTCGAAGCGGCGCTCGCGACCAACGAGACCAAGTTCGAGGAGGTTCAGGGGCTGCTCGCCGATCTCCTCAACGTCGGGATCAACGACTACCCCGAATCGTCGGAAACGGCGGCGGCGCTCGTGATCTACTCCGACGAGGCGATCCTGGTCGCCGACGACATGGTCGCCAAGGCGGGCGACTACAAGAAGGCCGTCGACCACCTGAGCACCGCCGAGAGCTACTTCGCCGCGGCCGGTCTGACGCCCTACCATCCCCTGGTCGCCAAGATCGCCGAGCTCGAAGACTGGCGCTTCATCACCGCCGAACGGTTCGAGGCGATCACCAAGGGCATGTCGAAGGACGAGGTCGTCGCGGTCGCCGGTCAGGTCTACTACCGGAACATCCAGAAGAGCGAGGCCAAGGGCGTCGAGACCTGGCTGTACAAGAAGCGCGAGGGCGGGGCGGCGGCGGTCTACTTCAAGACCAAGACCGGCAAGGTCTACGACAAGAACTTCGACGCGATCGAGATCAAGACCGTCGAGGAGTGAGCCGCGGGACCGCCCGCCGACCCGCGGGCGGTCCGCCGCCGGCGCTCCTTGACCGGCGACCGGGCCGGTGCTAGATTGAGCCGCCTGGTGCGTGCGCCGTCCGAAAGGTCTGCGCAATCGGCACGGAGAGGAGGTGAGACCGCCAATGCCGACAGGAGTCTACGTTCGTGACAACGAGTCCTTCGAGCAGGCACTGCGCCGCTTCAAGCGCAAGTGCGAAAAGGCAGGTATCCTCTCCGAGGTCAAGCGCCGCCGCTTCTACGAGAAGCCCTCCGAGCAGAAGAAGCGGCAGATGATCCAAGCCCGCAAGAAGATGCTTCGCAAGATGGCGAAGCAGCGCCGAGCCGGCCTGCTCTGACCCGCTGAGCCGTCTTGCCTCGTCATCCCTTCGCCGAGCTCGAGTTCGACACCACCCTACAGCTTGTGGCGGCCCATGCGCGAACCCGCATGGGCCGCTCGCGTCTTATGGCCCTCGGGGCGCTGCCGTCCTTCGACGAGGCGCTCCGGCGCGCGGCCTTCAGCTCGGCGCTGATCGAGCTCGTCGGCAGCGACGGCCCGCTCCCGCTCGACGGGGTCGACGAGGCGGCGCCGTGGCTCGAGCCGGCGGCGCCGATGCCGTCCGAAGCCAGGGACTTCGTCTCGCTGCTCGTCCTCGCCCGGCGGGTCGCGGCGGTCAAGCGACGGATCGGCGGGGTCGCCGACCGGCACGCTGTGCTGCGCTCGGTGGCCGACGAGCTACCCGACACCTCGGCGCTGGTGGCGGCGGTCTCTCCGCTGCTCGGCCGGGACGGCCGAATCCCGGACGATGCGACGCCCGAGCTGACGCGCCTGAGGAGGGCGTCGGGGCGGACCCGGCAGGAGCTCCTCCAGGTGCTCGCCGGAGTTCGCCGTGCGCACGCCGACGCGGTCACCGATGCCCCGCCGACCCTGCGCCGCGACCGCTACTGCCTCCCGGTGCGGGCGGGCGCCCGCGCGCAGCTTCCCGGGCTCCTCCTCGACGCCTCGTCGAGCGGCGCGACCGCCTTTGTCGAGCCCTTCGAGGCGGTCGAGCTCAACAACGCGCTGGCCGAGATCGCGGCCCGGGAGCGGCACGAGGTGCAGCGGATCCTGCGCCTCATCGCCGACGCCTTCGCCGCCGCCGCCCCCGAGCTCGCCGGAGCGGTCGAGACCCTCGCTCGGCTCGACGCCGCCCAGTCGATGGTCCTGTTCGGCGTCGCCGCCGGAGGTCGGGTGGTGGTTCCCGAGGACGGAGTCGAGCTCCGGCTCGATGGCGCCCGCCACCCGCTGCTCGACGAGCGGCTGCACGGTCTGCGGCTCGAGGTCCTCGGCGACGCCGAACGGCGACGCGAGGGCCGTCCCGCGGTGCCGCTCGATTTCGCCATGCCGGGTGGCGTCCGTACCCTGGTGGTCTCGGGCCCGAACGCCGGCGGCAAGACGATCGTCCTCAAGACCCTCGGGCTGATGGTGCTGCTGTGCTATCACGGGGTCCCGCTGCCGGTCGGCGCCGGCACCACGATTCCCCGGTTCGACGATTTGTGGTGCCACATCGGAGACGAGCAGGACGTCACCGCCGACCTCTCGACCTTCTCGGGGGCGATGGCGGCCACCGCTAGGCTGCTCGACCTGGCCGACGACCGTGTCCTGGTGCTCTATGACGAGCTCGGCGCCGGCACCGACCCCCTCGAAGGCGCGGCCCTCGGCTGCGCCCTCCTCGAGGAGCTCAACCGGCGCGGCGCGCTGACCGTCGCCACGACCCACCTCGCCGCGATCGCGATGATCGCGGCGTCGGCGGACGGATTCGACAACGCTGCGATGGAGTATGACGAGGTCAACGAGCGGCCGACCTACCGGCTGGTCGTCGGCCGCCCGGGACGCTCGCGAGCCCTCGAGATCGCCCGGCGGATGGGGATCGGGCCCGGCGTCAGGGCGCGCGCCGAGGAGCTGCTCGGCGGCGATCACCTCGAGCTCGACCGCTGGTTGCGCCGGCTCGAGAGCCTCGAGCAGGACCTGATCGACGAGCGGTCGGCGATCGCCCGGCGCGAGTCCGAGCTCGAGGCGCTGGGACGCGCCGCGGCCGACCAGCTGGCCGGTCTCGAGGCCGAGCGTGCGCAGCTGCCGGTCGAGCTGGCCGCCGAGCGCGACCGGTTGAAGCGGCGCGCCAAGGCGCAGCTCGACCGCGCGGTCGCGACCCTCGAGGAGGCGACCCGCGACCTCAGGCCGCTCGGACGACGGGCGGTGCAGAAGCTCCGCGACGACGCCCTGGACCTCGCCGATTCCCGGACGTCGACCACGGCGAACGACCCGGTCGGGCCCCATCCCGGCGCCAGGGTCCGTCTGATCGGCCTCGGTGGCGAGGGTGAGGTCGAGGAGGTTCGCGGGTCGCAGGTGGCGGTGCTGGTCGGCGGCAAGCGGCTGTGGGTGCCGGCGACCGAGGTCGAGATCGAGCGACGACCGGCGAAATCGGCGGGAAACCGTCGGGTCGTGATCGACGCCAGCGATGAGGCGCCGGCGGAGATCATGCTCCTCGGAATGGACTCCGAGCGCGCCCGGGAGGAGGTCGAGAAGGCCCTCGACCAGGCCTTCGCCGCCGGCCGACGGATGATCCGGATCGTCCACGGTCACGGCACCGGGACCCTGCGGCGGATGGTCTCGGAGGTCTGCCGCTCGCATCCGGCGGTGCGGTCGTTCAGGCACCCGCCCGGAAGCCGCGGCGGCACCGGCGCCACCGAGGTCGAGCTCGAGGAGTCGGGGTAGCCGGTCGAACCGTCAGCGACCGCGACGGCGGCAGCGGCCGTTCTCGTTCCCGTCTCGCTCTCCATCTCCCTTGCCCGATCCCGCGTCCGAGTCCGCGTCCGCGTCCGAGTCCGCGTCCGACGGCAGAGTCAGCGACAGCGTCAGCGGGGGGCGTCGGGTCAGGGGTGAAGGAGCCGCCAGGTCATGGCGCGGACCTCGTCGAGGAGATCGAGGGCCTTCCGCGCAGCGGCGGCTTCAAGGACTCCGGCTGCGAGAAGCAGCCTAAGGTGGGCGTCGGCCTCCTTGGCGGAGCCGTCGGCGAGGCGTACGGCTTCTCAGGAGCCCCGGCCGTCCGGGCCGCGCGGCCCGGACGGCCGGGCGGCCCGGCGTCGCGCCGCCGGCACGGTCGCTCGTGGCGAACCGGGGAAGCTGCGACCGTGCCGGCGACGGGAGCGGCGGCCTGCATCGTGGCGGGGGCGGATGCTCAGTGGCGCCCCTCCCGGGGGTGCCCGGCTGGACATTGTGCGCTCAGCGTCGCGGACGAGAGCGCGCCGCTGAGCACAATGTCGAGCCCGGCACGCCCGGTGAGCGGCGGTGCTCAGGAGGGCGTGCGGGTGACGCTCCGGGACCGGCCCGCAGAGGGCCTTGCGGTAGGCGATCAAGCCGGTTGTCGGAAGGGCGTGGTGCATGGTTGCCTCCGGGGTGTTCATGCCCCTTCCCCGGGCCGGCGGCTACGCGTGATTGAGAACACCCCGGAGGCGACCACGCTGCCGGTGCCGCTGCCATCGGATGCGGACGCGGACTCGGACGCGGACGCGGACTCGAACGCGGACTCGGACTCGGACTCGGACTCGGACTCGGACGCGGATGCGGACGCGGACGGGGACGGGAACGCGAAGGATGCAGCCGCTGCGGTTACAGACCCGTGCGAGAATGCGGTCGGCAATGACCGATGTCGATCTCAATCCCCAGGTGATCGCCCAGGTCCGCGAGGCGACGGATCTCGTCGAGGTCGCCGGCGACCACGTCAAGCTCGTCAAGCGCGGACGGAAGTACGAAGGGCTGTGCCCGTTCCACGACGAGAAGACCCCGTCGTTCTCGATCGACCCCGAGAAGGGTCTGTTCTACTGCTTCGGCTGCCACCAGGGCGGCGACGCGATCGGCTTCGTGATGCAGCTCGAGCGGCTGTCCTTCCCCGAGGCGGTCGAGCGGCTGGCCCGCCGGTTCGGGGTCCAGCTGCCGGCGGCGAGCCCCGAGGCGCGGCGCCGGCGGCAGAGCTCGGACCGCCTGAGGACCATCCTCGAGGAGGCCCAGCACTGGTTTGCCGGTCAGCTCGAAACGCCCGCCGGCTCGACGGCGCGGGCCGAGCTCGAGCGGCGGGGCTTTGATCGTCCGAGCTGGCCGGACTTCGGCTTCGGCTATGCGCCGGACGACTGGCGGCAGCTGCTCGAGCACCTCACCCGCCGCCACCCGGAGGGAGCGGTGATCCAGGCCGGCCTCGCCGTCCAGCCCGACTCCGGAAGCAAGCCCTATGACCGCTTCCGCCACCGCCTGACCTTTCCGGTACGCGACGGCGAAGGTCGCCTCATCGCGTTCGGCGGTCGGATCCTCGGCGATGGCGAGCCGAAGTACCTCAACAGCCCGGAGAGCGAGCTGTTCCACAAGCGGTCGACCCTATTCTGCCTCGAACGAGCCCGGCGGACGATCGGCGATCGCGGCGAGGCGGTGGTCGTCGAGGGGTACTTCGACTGCCTGTCGCTCCACCGGGTCGGGGTCACCAACGTCGTGGCCACCCTCGGCACCGCGTTGACCCCCGACCATGCCCGGCTGCTGCGCCGGCGAGTCGGGGCCGACGGCCGGGTCGTGATGTGCTATGACGCCGACGCCGCCGGACGACGCGCCGCGGCCGCCGGTGCGCGGGTGCTGCTCGAGGCGGGGGTCGGGGTGGCGGTGGTCGGCCTGCCGCCCGGCACCGACCCCGACGACGTCGTCCGCGAGCGCGGTGCGGAGGCCATGGGCGAGCTGCTCGCCGCCCCGACGTCGCTCGTCGAGTTCCTGGTCCGGGAGCTCCCCGAGGAGCGGGCCGCCCGCCAGCGGGAGGCCGCCGAGCTCGCCGGGTTGGTCGGCGCGGCACGGGATCCGCACCACCGCGACGAGCTCTTCATCGAGCTCACCCAGCGCGTCGGCTTCTCGCAGGACGTGCTGCGCGACCTCGCCCGTCGGGTCAGCGGTCGCCAGGCGGCGCAGCGCCCGCCGGCGGGGCGCAGCTCCCTGGCCGCGGGCGAGCTCCTCCTCGCCCGCATCGTGCTCGACGGCGGGTCGCGATGGCGGCGGGTGGTCGCCCGCGAGGTCGAGCCGTCCCACCGTGGCGACCCGAGGCTCGGTCGCCTCATCGAGGCGCTGCGGCGCTTTCTCGTCGACGAGGTCGACGACCGGGATGATACGGCCTTCGTGCGCTGGCTGCAGCGCTCGACGGACGACGACGAGCTCCTGACCCTGGTCGCCGAGGTCAGCGCCGCCACCGCGCCCGAGCTCAACGACGACGTCGTGCGACGGCAGCTGCACCGGGTGCTGCTCGAGCAGTGGCGGGCCGAGGCGCGAGCCCTCACCGCGGCGATCCGCCGCGCCGACGACGGGGGCGATCTCGACCGGGTCGCCGAGCTCCAGCGCGAGCTCTCCCGGCTCCGTCTGAGACAGCCGGAGCTCTGAACCGGGGGACCGGCGGCCCCGAACCGGCAAAAAATGCCGGGCTGGCGGCCGCTGGGGGTTGCCAAACCCGGTTTCGGGGCCCATATTTCACCAGATGGCGATGCGACCTCTGGCAAGGTCCGCGCAGTGAACCAAGCGCCCGCCAGCTCTCGTTTTCCGATGGACGTAGCTCAGTGAGGGACCCCGTGTGGGAAGTGATCGAGGCGGGGCGGTGTTGCTCCAGCCCGGGTGGGCCGCCCGCTCGTCCGACTCCGGGATGAGAGCGCCTGCGACGAATGACAACGATTCGAGGTGACGCTTCATGGAGCAGTCGCGTGTCCTGGCAGAGGAGAAGTACCCCGAGCTCGTCAAGCTGATCCAGACCGGCAAGGAGCGCGGGTTCATCATGTACGAGGAGCTCTTCGAGCAGCTGCCCGAGGAGGTCACCGGCATTGCCGAAAAGCTCGACGACATCTACATCCGGCTCGGCGAGCTCGAGATCGACGTCATCGAGGCCGACGGGGTCGACGAAGCCGATGGTGACGCGGGCGAGGAGAGCGATGACGGCGCGGACGGGAAGGGCGACGGCGCCGCGAAGCCCCAGGCGAAGCCGGCCTCCGAGCAGCTCGAGAAGACCAACGACCCGGTCCGCATGTACCTGCGCGAGATGGGCACGGTCAAGCTCCTCGACCGGGACGGCGAGGTCGAGATCGCGCAGCGGATCGAGGCCGGCGAGGCCCGGGTCTTCATCGCGCTGTCCAAGGAGCCCGAGCTGCTCGAGCTCTTCCTGAGGACCAACGAGCGGGCCCGGCGTGAGCGTCGCGGCGTCCGCGAGCTGCTCCAGGGGCACTCCGGCGAGCTCGACGACAAGGCCGAGGAGAGGGTCTACGAAAACCGGGCCATCTTCCAGACCATCAACGACCTCGACGAGGAGTCCAAGGAGCTCAAGCGGCGCCTGCGCCGGTGCAAGAGGTCGGGAAAGCGCCACACCGAGCTGTCCGACAAGATCGCCGCCAACACCGCCGAGATCGCGCTGCTGGTGCGCCGGGCCGACTTCACCACGACCACCCGGAACCGGCTCCTGACCTTTCTCGGCGAGGTCGAGCGCCAGTTCTCGATCCCGATCCAGACCATCAACCGGGACCGAAAGAAGCTGCAGCAGGAGCGGAACAAGGAGCGACGCCAGTTCTACCAGGCGCGGATCGGCCGCTACACCGAGGAGCTCGAGCGCCTCGAGGAGCGATTCGAGACCCCGTTCGACGACCTCAAGATGCTCCTCGCCGAGGTCCGGCGGGGCGAGGGCAACACCGACCAGGCGAAGCAGGAGCTGATCGTCGCGAACCTCCGGCTCGTCGTGTCGATCGCCAAGAAGTACACCAACCGCGGCCTCCAGTTCCTCGACCTGATCCAGGAAGGCAACATCGGGCTGATGAAGGCGGTCGACAAGTTCGAGTACCGGCGCGGCTACAAGTTCTCGACCTACGCCACGTGGTGGATCCGTCAGGCGATCACCCGGGCCATCGCCGACCAGGCGAGGACGATCCGGATCCCGGTCCACATGATCGAGACCATCAACAAGCTCACCCGGACGACCCGGATGCTCGTCCAGGAGCTCGGACGCGAGCCGACCGTCGAGGAGATCGCCGCACGGATGGAGATGCCGGTCTCCAAGATCCGCAAGATCCACAAGATCTCCCAGGAGCCGATCTCGCTCGAGACGCCGATCGGCGAGGAGGAGGACTCCCACCTCGGCGACTTCATCGAGGACACCAACTCGGTGTCGCCCATCGACGCGGTCATCATGCGCACCCTCAAGGACCACACCGAGTCGGTGCTCAAGTCGCTGACCCCGCGCGAGGAGCAGGTGCTCAAGCTGCGCTTCGGCATCGGCGACGGCACCGAGCACACCCTCGAGGAGGTCGGGCGGACCTTCAACGTGACCCGCGAGCGGATCCGACAGATCGAGTACAAGGCGCTGCGCAAGCTCCGCCACCCGACCCGCGCGCACCTGCTCAAGCCCTTCTCCGAGGGCAACGGCTAGCCGATTCCCCTGCGCCTTGTCCTGCGACGGCGACGGGGCTAGAATACGGCGGGCCCATAGCTCAGCGGTGAGAGCCGCCGGCTCATAACCGGTCGGTCCCAGGTTCGAATCCTGGTGGGCCCATGGACCGTCGAGCCGGGTCGGTCACCGGCGGCGCCGATCGCCGGTGATCGATCATGTGCGGCAAGGGGAAGCGGTGAACAACGTACGCCACGATCTCGTGCTCTTGGTTCGGCTTCAGGGACTCTACGACCGCATCGCGGCGGCGATTCGCGAGCGTCAGACGCCGCCGCCGGAGGTTCGCGAGCTCCAGGAGGCCAATCTCGCTCGCCAGGCCGAGCTCGAGGGTATCGAGACGCAGGTGCGTGGGCTCGAGCGCGAGCTCGGCGAGGTTCGCAAGAAGGAGGAGGAGTGGAAGCTCGAGCTCGAGCACTTCCAGCGCCAAAAGGGCACGGTCACCAACGAGCGCGAGTTCACCGCGGTGATCTCGGAGATCGACTACGCGACCAAGGCGCTCGCCGAGGCCGCGGCACGCCGGCGTGAGCTCGAGGACTCGGTCGTCGCCCTGACCGCCGACATCGAGGAGCGGCGGAACGCGCGCCCGGAAGAGGAGTCGGCGCATCGCGATGTCGTCGACGCCTGGGAGGCTCGCAAGGCCGAGCTGATGGCGACGGTGCACCAGCTGGTCGCCGAGACCAAGTCGGTCGAGAGCGAGGTCGCTCCGAAAAACCGGGCCCGCTTCCTGCGCTTGCTCGAGGCGAAGAAGGGGACTGCCGTCGCGGCGGTGGTCGACGGCTCGTGCTCGCTCTGCCACTTCAGCCTCCGCCCGCATCTCCAGCAGCGGGTGCGCCGCTGCGAGGAGATCATCGTCTGCGAGACCTGCCACCGGATCCTCTTCCTCGAGGAGCTGCTCGACGCCACGGCTGGGCCCGCCGAGGAGGCCTGATCGGTGGGTCGCCGCCGGCCCGGGTCGGCAGATCGCCGATCACAGCGGCGGGTCGGCGGGTCCGCGGACGCCGCTGAGGGAGCCTGACCCATGCCCTCCAACGACCTTGCCGACCGCCTCGCGGCGGTGCGGCGCGGCATCGCCCGGGCGGCGATCGCCGCCGAGCGGGACCCGCAGCGCGTCACCCTGATCGTCGTGTCCAAGACCCATCCGGCCGAGGTGGTCGACCGGGCCGTCGCGGCGGGCGCCTCCGACCTCGGCGAGAACCGGGTGCAGGAGGCGGCGGCCAAGAAGCCGGCGGTCCGCGGGGCGAGGTGGCATCTGATCGGTCCGCTGCAGCGCAACAAGGTCCGGCCGGCGCTCGAGACCTTCGACGTCATCCACACCGTCGACCGGCCCGAGCTCGCCGGCCGGCTCGCCCTGCTGCTCGGGGAGGGCTGGCCGGGCCGGGTGCTCGAGGTGCTGCTCGAGGTCAACCTCGGCGACGAGCCGCAGAAGGCGGGGGTCGTACCGGCGGAGGCCCGCTCGTTGCTCGACGTGGTTCGCGGCCACCCCCAGCTCGCCGTGCGCGGGCTCATGGCGATCCCGCCGTTGGCCGACGATCCCGAGGCCTCGCGACCCTACTTCCGCGCGCTTCGCGTGCTTCGCGACCGGTTGCAGGACGCCACCGGCCATCCGCTCCCCGAGCTCTCGATGGGGATGAGCCACGACTTCGAGATCGCGGTGGCCGAGGGGGCGACGATGGTCCGCGTCGGCACCGCGATCTTCGGCGCGCGGGGCGGCTGAGCGGCGTCCCGAGGAAACCGGCGGTCGGAATCCCCTTGCCGCCCGCC
>JALOLD010000114.1 GCA_025456145.1 Thermoanaerobaculales bacterium
CTCCCGGGCCGCGGTCCAGACCGGCCGGCCGGCGGCCATCAGGGCGTTGAGGGTCGGCTCGAGAAAGGCCTCGCCGCCGGCGAGGGCGCCGCCGGTCAGCAGGCCGGCCTCGGCGAGCACCGCGAGGTCGACGACCTGCTCGCCGATCGCCACGCCGATCCGCGGCCGCTCCCCCGCCCTCCGGCGGTAGACGCCGTAGGGTAGGTTGTGGATCGGGAAGTCCGAGCCGGCGGGGACGTCGACGAACGATCGAAGCGACGGGTCGAGAACGGTCATGAGCACGGCCTCCTGCCCGACCAAACGTCTCCCACCCGGGCGAAATTCTCCCCCCTGGCAGAGGGCCGGGGCCCCGCCGGGCGGCCCCACCGACTCTGAGTCGCCGAGGTCAGCGCCGGGTGTAGACCATCTCCATCATCTTCATCTCGGTGCCGTCACGGCCCGGGCCGTACATCGCGAAGGTCTGCTCGTCGGGCGAGATCCAGGTGGACACCATGCGGCTCTTCACCGGGCCGTTCTTGATCGGGTCGTTGTAGGTGCCGACGTAGGTGCAGCTCTGGCTCTCGTCGCACTCGCCCTCCGAGACCATGATCCCCGTCGACATGCTGTCGGTCCACGTCGACCAGTACTTGCCGGAGACGTTGTCGTAGCCGCTTCGGGCCAGACCGGTGAAGGGCGTGCCCATCATGTCGGCCTGGAAGTCCTCGTGCATCACCCGGCCGCCCATCTGCAGGGTCCGGACCGCCACGCCCTTCGACTCCATCGGCGGCGCCGCGGGGTCCATCCAGCTCTTGATCGCCACGTCGAAGGTGCCGACCTGCTTGGCCATCATCTCGTGCTGCGGGCCGAGCGCGCCGGCCTTCATGTAGGCTTCCATCTCGGCCTGCTGCTCCGGCGTCATCTGCGGCATCTCGCCCTCCTGGGCGATCGCCGGCGCCGCCAGCACGGCCACCACGACACAGATCGCAAACATCGTCGTCACTCGCATATTCACCCTCCCACTCGTCGGTCGAGTCAATCAGTCGAGCTGTCCGGGAACACGGAGTTTTTCAGCCCCACGAGCCTAGCACGGATCTCCGCGTTACCGCCGCCGGTCGCCGTGCTCGTCGCGCTCGACGCCCGGGGCGGCGCCGCCGAGCCTCGCCTGGCGCTCGGCCTCGATCGCCCGGCTCGAGCACCGTGGGTTCGGGGGGCCGGGCACCTGTCTCGACCCACCTGGACGGACGCAGGAGGCTCAGATGAAGAACGACCGCGGTAGCCAGGCCGTCGACCGGCGGACTCTGCGCGCCAGACGCATCGAGGATCTCGTCCCCACCCACCCGGGCGCCCCCGGCCGGCTCGCCCTCGACTACCTCCACCACCTCGCCGCCCGAGGGTGCTCCCCCCACACGATCCGCAGCCGTCGCGCGCACCTCCGCCTCTTCCTCCTCTGGCTGGCCGAGATCGGTTGCACGTCGGCCGATGGGGTCTCGCCCTCGATCCTGGACGACTATCGCCTCGCCGTTCGAAGCCGCGGCAGGGTCTCGGGCGGGCGCTTGAGCCCGCAGACCGAGCGCGACCGGCTGGCCAACGTCCTCAGGTTTTTTCGCTGGCTGGTCCGGTCCGGGCGGCTGACGACCGACCCGACGATTGGAGTCAGCCTCCCTCGATGTCACCGGCGTCTGCCCGGCGCCGTGCTCACCGCCCCCGAAGCCCAGCGAGTCATGACCCAACCCGACCTCGCTTCGCCGCTCGGGCTTCGCGACCGGGCGATCCTCGAGACCCTCTATGCGACCGGTCTGCGCCGCCAGGAGCTCGTCGACCTCGAGCTCGCGTCGGTCGACGTCTCGAGGGGCGTCCTCGTGGTTCGTCTCGGCAAGGGCTAAAAGGTGCCAGTCACGCTATTACGCTATTGTGTGACGGTCGCCTTCGCGACCGCATGATCGAGGTCGCCAAGGCGGCCCCGAACACAGATGCCAGGCCCAACGACACCGTGATTGTCGTGCAGGGTGATGATCTGACGCAACATCGCCTGCCGGTGGTAACGGGCTCTCCGAGCTCGCCGGCGAGCCATTCGTCGAGCGACTCGAACGCCGCGCCGAACGCCTCGTCCGTCACCCGCAGCTCGCCCGCCCTCAGCGCCCAGCGCCCCACCGCCTCCGGCCAGCCCCCCAAGCACCTGGCGAGAGCGGTTGGGCGTTGCCGCCAGCGTTCGATCCCGACCCCGGCCATCAGGTAGCGCAGACGGGTCGCGGCTGCGTCCCGCTGCTGTACCGCCAGGCGCCCGGCCGGGATGCCGAGCAGCCTCCCGCTCCGCTCGAGGAACTCCGCCGCCGAAATCTGCGGCCGGTCGCGACCTGTGCTCAAGCCCCGCTCGTCGATCCACGCCACGAATCGAGCACCGGGTCGGCAGTTCCGTAGGTGTGAGCCGTGCCGGGGACTGATGTTTAAGTAATCTGAGTTGCTCGACTGAAGCCGTGAGGAGGTAAGCGCCGAAACGGCCGCGTGGGCTTAAGTGGCTTGCATATCCGGCCCGATGACGCTTTATTCTCGCCATCTGCTCCCCGTCCGACACGCCGCAAGGCCTCGGGCGGGGTTATTCTTTTCCCATGGCAAGCGAACCAACAGCCAAAAGAGCAATCGCATTCTTCGATGGTCAGAACCTCTACCACAGCGCAAAGGAAGCCTTCGGCTACACCTACCCGAATTACGACCCAGCAAAGCTTGCCCATGCGATCTGCGCTCAGGAGAGCTGGCAGCTTGCCGAGATCCGCTTCTACACCGGTGTCCACACGCCGGAAGGTGACGATCACTGGCACCGCTTTTGGGGAAAGAAGCTCGCGGCCATGGGCCGCAAAGGCGTCAAGGTGTTCTGGCGGGAGCTCCGATACCAGAACACAACGATTCAGCTTTCGAACGGTACAGAGCGTACGGCTACGGTCGCTCAGGAGAAAGGCGTCAAGAGGCGCCAGTCACGCTATTACCCTATGTGTGGCGGTCGCCAAGGCGGCCCTGAGAATCGAAAACCGTGAAGTGGTTGACACATTCACACATGCTCCACAGGGATGATTCACTGAGGACGTACAATGGGGAATGTGAAGATCCGCTTCTTTGTGGACTCCGAGACCGGTGCGCCGCATATTCACGGTCATGGGGTCTTCGAGGACGAGGTCGAGGAGATCTTCCTCAGCGGATTGGGTCAGGACAGAGCGAGCCGAGAGGGATCGCGAATGCTGATGGGACAGACCGAGGCGGGTCGGTACTTGCGGGTAATCTATTCGCCGGACCCGGAGCCTGAAAGCGTCTTCGTGATCACGGCGTATGAGCTCAGAGGCAAGCCGCTGGCGGCGTTCAAACGGCGTCAACGCAGGAGAAGACGATGAAGAAGAAAGTGAAGAACGAGTTTCCGCCGGGTTGGGACGAGGCCCGAGTCCGGCGTGTGATTGACTACTACGAGACGCAGAGCGAGGACGAAGCGCTCGTGGAAGACGAAGCCGTTTTCTCCGGCCAGGACCATACCCTCATGGAGATCCCCGCCGACCTCGTGCCGGCCATCCGGGAGCTGATCGCCAAGCACAGCCGGGACGACAACCCGACGCCCGATAAGCGTGCCCAAGAACGAGCCTAGAAGAAGACTGGTGCCGACCAAACGGTCATTCAGGGTTTCGTTGGGCCTGGCACCTGTTTTGATCGAGGAACGACATCCCCGGGGAAGCGGAAGGGTGCCTCTTTAGAAGGTCACAACCGGACAGGTGTCGGGTAGGCCCGGGCAGTTCCCCGCCCGGGCCTACCCGACACCTGTTGGGGCCTCGTACCTGTTGGTCGTGGAAACTCTTCTGGACATGGTGTACATTATGTACAGAGAGGAGCATGCCATGGACAGCGTCAACACCACCGAAGCACGAGAGAATCTCGCCGAGGTCATCAACCGCGTCACCTACTCCAAGGACCGGGTTCGGATCACACGTCGCGGCAAACAGGTCGCTGCCATGGTGCCGATCGAGGATCTAGAACTTCTCGAGCGTCTGGAGGACGAGATCGACCTTCGCGAAGCCAAGAAGGCGCTCGCCGACGCGCGCAAACATGGCACGATCCCTTGGGAGACGGTGAAGAAGGAGCTGGGGCTGTAGGCGTAAATGGCCTACACGATCGAGATCGCGCGCCCCGCCCAACGGCAGCTCAAGAAGCTCGACGCATCAATCCGGAGAAAAGTGAGCCGGCGAATCGACCAGCTGGCGGACGACCCTCGGCCGTCCGGCGTCGTGAAGCTGACCGACGTGTCGCCACCGATCTACCGAGTGCGCGAGGGTCAGTACCGGGTGCTCTTCACCATCAACGACGACAAGCTCGTCGTCTTGGTCGTGCGTGTTGCGCACCGCAGCGACGCATATCGCTAATACCGATGCACTCTCTTCTGTCCGCTTCGTGAGAACAGGCGCCAGAGGCTAACCGCTCTCGCCATGCGTTTGGGGCGCTGGCCAGAGGCGGTGGGACGCTGGGCGCTGAGGGCGGGCGTGCGACGGGTGACGGACGAGGCGTTCTGCGCGGCGTCCGAGTCGCTCGACGAGCGTCTCGCCGGCGACCTCGGAGAGCCCGTCACCACCGGTGGGTGAGGTCGGATCGAATCATCACTCTGCTCGACAATCACTGTGTCGTTGGACCTGGCACCTGTGTTCGGGGCCGCCTTGGCGACCTCGATCATGCGGTCGCGAAGGCGACCGCCACACAATAGCGTAATAGCGTGACTGGCACCTTTTTGGCGCTCGGTGAAGAACCTCGCCGTTTCCTCGTCTCGGAAGGCATGCTCGCCACGGCCCAGCCGGTTGTAGACGTGGAAGAAACCGCCTTCGAAGAACAATCGCTCACGTCTCGGCATCGAGAGCCCCTTGGGAGGATACTATCACAATGGTGTAAAGGTGTGCCCGGCACCTTTTCTGACCGAAGAGATCCGGTTCGTGGCCGGGTTCGAGACGATCGGCATGCCGCCGAAGTTGGTGAGGTTTCCGTAGGGGTCGTAGGCGTAGGACCGCGGGGGCGCGGCGCCGTCGTACAGCTCGGCCAGACGGTTGAGGCCGTCATAGGTGTACTGCCGGCTCGACGAGGTTCCGCCCGCCGACCAGATGCCGAACGAGCGGACGTTGCCCGAGCCGTCGTAGGC
>JALOLD010000069.1 GCA_025456145.1 Thermoanaerobaculales bacterium
CGGTCGACGGCGGCCGCCTGGTGCTGCTCACCACCCTCGAGGCGCTGGCGGCGGACGGGCACGAGCTCGAGCTCGTCGCGCCGTGCACCGGCGATCCCGTTCCGGCGACCGTCGCCCTGAGCGAGGTCTGCACCCCGCACCTCGTCGCCGCCCGCCCGCGCCCGGCCCTCGTCGCGACCCTCGCCGGGCTGGTCCGCGGCGTTCCGACCACCGTCGCCCGGCACTCGCTGCCCGCCGTGCGGCGGGCGGTCGAGGCGGTGCTCGGGGCCCGCCGCTTCGACGTCATCCACGCCGAGCAGCTCCACGCCCTGGCCCAGCTCGAAGGCTCTGCCGCACGCGGCCTGCCGGTCGTCCACCGCGCCCACAACGTCGAGAGCCTGCTCTGGGCCCATGCCGCCTCGCACCGCCCGCCGCCGCTCCGCCCCCTCACCGCCTTCGAGGCGCGCCGGATGTCGGCCTGCGAGGCCCGGGCCCTCGACGCCACCACCTGCACGATCGCCCTGACCGAGCCCGACCGGCGCCGGCTCGCCGAGCTCGCCCCCGGGGCGACGATCCACACCGTCGCGGCGCCGTTCGCCGCCGAGCTCCCCCCCGGCGACACCGGTCTCGAGGGCGAGCCGGCGGTGGTCACGATCGCGAGCGCCGTCTGGGGACCGAGCCGCGATGCCGCGGCGCGGCTGGTCGGCGAGATCTGGCCGGCGGTCCGCCGCCGGCTGCCCGGCGCGGTGCTCCACCTGTTCGGCGGCCCGACCGGTCTCACCGGCGACGGCGTCGTCCACCACCCGCCCCCCACCGACAGCCGCACCGCCTTTCCCGAGGGCGCGATCGCCCTGGTCCCCGAGCGCCACCCGACCGGCGTCCCGATGAAGGCCCTCGAGGCGTGGGCGCGCGGCCTGCCCCTGGTCGTCGACCCGGAGACCGCCGACGCCCTCGCCGCCGCCGACGGGGTCGAGCTGGTGGTCGCCCGCGGCGCGGCCGGCTATGCCGAGGCCCTGGCGCGGCTCGCCGGCGACACCGAGCTGCGCTGTCTCGTCGTCGCCGGCGGGAGGCGCGCCCTCGCCGAGCGCCACGACCCGGCCCGGGTCGCCGAGCGGCTCGGCAGGATCTACCGCTGGGCGGCGGAGAGCGCCTCGAGCCCCTGACGGAAGGCGGCGCTGGCGCGGTCCCACCCCCCGCGGTCGGCGACGAAGGGCCGGGCGAGGACCCGCCCGGCGAGCCGCACCCGGACGCCGGCGCGCAGCGCGGTGGCGGCCCGCGCCGCGGCGGCAGGCCCCTCGTGCTTGCCGACGAACCGCACCAGGTCGCTCCACAGCAGGGCCGGGTGGAAGCTCCCGGCCGAGCCCGGCCGGGCGGCGATGGTCGCCCCGTGGTGGTGGAGCACCGAGCAGCCGGCGACCACCGCGACCCGCCATCCGGCGCGGCGGGCGGCGGTGCACAGGTCGAGATCCTGGCCGTAGAACCGGTAGCCCTCGTCGAGCGGGCCGCAGCCCGCCCAGACCTCGCGGCGCACCGCGAGGGCGGCGCCGCTCACCCACTCGACCTCGCCGACCCGCGCCGCCCCGGGTCGCCCGAGAAGACCGCGACCCGGCAGGGCCGCCGCCGCCGCCCCGAGGCCCGAGGCCTGGGCGAAGAGCCACGCCGCCGTCGGCCGCCGGCCGGCACGCCACTGGGGCGTGCCGTCGGGGTTGAGCAGCTCGGCGCCGGCGATCCCCAGTGCCGGGTCGTCGGCAAACGCCCCGACGAGCGCGGCGAGAGCCCCGTCGAGCACCTCGGTGTCGCTGTTGAGCAGCAGCACGACCTCGCCGGTGGCCCGCCCGACGCCGAGGTTGGCGGCCCCGCCGAAGCCCAGGTTGTGCGGCGCCTCGACCACCGTCACCGCCGGGTGGGCGCGGCGGACCGCCGCCGCGGTGCCGTCGCTCGAGGCGTCGTCGACGACGACGACCTCGAGGGGCTCGACGCCCCCGCCGGCGAGGGATCCGAGGCACCGCAGGGTCAGCTCGCGGGTGTCGCGGGTCGGGATCACCACCGAGAGGGAGGGCCGGCTCATGTCGTCACGATCGTCCACGTCGTTCGGACGCGAGTCTACCCGAGCCGGCCGGGCCCTCGAGCGGGTACAATGGCCTCCATCATGCGTTCCACCCACGACCAGGTGCGCACCGCCCTCGCCTCCGCCTACCCCCTGACAATCCTCGTGAGCATGGAGGAGGAGCGTCAGGAGCGCCTCCTCGAGCGCTTCGGCAACGCCGCCAAGCCGAGCCCGCTGCCGCTCGTCGTCTGGAACTGCGTCGACGGCTTCCTCAACGGCGGTCCGGCCGGCATGGACGACCCGATGCGCGCGCTGGCGTGGATCGCCGACGACGCGCCGCGCGGGCTGTACCTGTTCAAGGACATCGGCGAGTTCCTCGACGACCGGCGGCTGCTCCGCCGGCTGCGCGACACCGCGATGAAGATCCGCGGCAGCGGCCGCTTCCTGTTCATCCTCAAGCAGACCGCCGAGCTGCCCGACGCGCTCAAGCAGCTCAGCTACGTGGTCATCTCGCTCTTCCCCGACGACCGGGAGCTCGAGCTCCTGATCACCACGACGCTGCGCGCCCGGGGCATCCAGGGAGGCGACACCGACCGTCTGATGTCGGCCCTCAAGGGCATGTCGCTCACCGAGTGCGAGCACCTGCTCAGCCGCCTGCTCGACAAGCACAGCAACCTCACCGAGGAGTTCTTCGCCGAGGTGCTCGACGAGAAGGAGCAGGTCTCGCGCAAGGAGGGGATCCTCGAGTTCGTGCCGCCGGACGAGTCGATCTCCCGGCTCGGCGGCCTCGATCAGCTCAAGGTGTGGGTCCGCGAACGCGCCGTGCTGTTCCACCCCGAGGCGCGCCGCAAGGGTCTGCCGGTGCCGCGCGGCGTGCTGCTCATGGGCATCTCGGGATGCGGCAAGAGCCTGGCGGTCAAGGTCATCGCCCGCGAGTGGAAGCTGCCGCTCTTCCGCCTCGACATGAACCTCGTCTTCGCCGGCGTCCAGGGCTCGGCGGAGTGGGTCTTCCACCGCGCCCTCGAGGCGGTCGAGGCGGTGGCCCCCGCGGTGCTCTGGATCGACGAGATCGAGATGGGCGTCGCCGGCTACGCCGACGGCCAGACCGGCTCGCTGACCCGGATCTTCTCGACCTTCCTGACCTGGATGCAGGAGCACCGCGCCGACGTCTTCGTCGCCGCCACCGCCAACCGCATCCACCTGCTGCCCGCCGAGATCCTCCGCAAGGGGCGCTTCGACCAGGTCTTCTTCGTCGACCTGCCCAACGACGAGGAGCGCAAGGAGATCCTCGGCATCCACATGGAGCGCAACCAGATCGACCCATCGGCCCACGACCTCATCCTGCTCTCCTCGGCGACCCGGGCGTGGAACGGCGCCGAGATCGAGCAGGCGGTGGCGGCGGCGCGGATCACCGCCAACGCCCGCGGCTCGATCGCGACCCAGAACGACCTCCTCGCCGCCTTCGGCAAGACCATCCCGCTGTCGCGCACCATGGAGGAGCAGCTCAAGGCGATCCGCTCGTGGGCCCGCACCCGCGCCCTCCCGGCGACCAGCCAGGCCAAGCCCGAAATGTGACCCGACCGCGAGCCGGAGACGAGATGGCCGACCTTACCGACGACCACGGCGACGATCGCGAGTGGCTGGTCAACCAGATCGCCCACGCCCTGCGCAACCCGATCTTCGCGGCCAGCGTCCAGGTCGAGGCGCTGCTGCTGCGGCTCGACGACCGCGAGGCGGTGGCTCGATCGGCCGACAGCCTGCACGCCCAGCTCGAGCGCCTGTCCGCGAGCATCGACGAGATGCTGCTCTTCGGCCGTCCGATCACCGGCCATCGCGAAGATGTCCGGGTGTCCGACATCCTCTCGTCGCTCGCGATCCGCTACCGGACCGGCGACCGGGGCGAGCCGGCGGCGATGGTCGACTCACCGGTCGACCCGAACCTCGCCGGCCGCTGGGACCGGGCTGCGGTGACGATTATCCTCGAGCGGCTGCTCGACAACGCGGTTCAGCACACCCCGCCGCCCCACGTCGTCGAGCTCGGCGCCGCCGCGACCGGCGACGGCGAGGTGACCTTCACGGTCAGCGATTTCGGCGACGGCATCCCGGAGGACATCCTCGGGCGCGCCACCCTGCCCTTCTTCCCCCAGCACAGCGGCCGGCCGGGCCTCGGCCTCGCGGTCGCCGAGAAGTTCGCCCGGTACCTCGGCGGCCGGATCGAGATCGAGTCGGCCGAGGGCCGCGGCACCGTCGCCCGCTGCGTCCTGCCGGTCGACGGCGGCTCGTCCCCGGGCGGATGAGCCGGCACCGGTCGGCGACGGCGACGCGCCGGCTCGCCCGTCGAGGGGCGGCGGCGTGGTGACCGGCCCGGCGCCCGGAACCGTCCGGCTGGTCGTCCTCCCCGAGCACGACGGTCTCCGGCTCGACCAGCTCCTCGCCGCCGCGACGGCGTTGTCGCGCCGCGCCGCCCGCCGCCTGATCGACGACGGGCTGGTGGCGCGCAACTGCCAGCCGACCAGGGTCCTCGGCCGGGTCCTCGAGTGGGGCGACGTGGTCGACGTCCTGCGGCCGCCGGACGAGCTCGGCGCGCCGGCCCGCCCCGACCTCCCGGAGCTGCCGGTGCTCTTTGCCGACCGCTGGCTGGTCGCGGTCGACAAGCCGGCCGGGATGCTCTCCCAGCCCGGCCGCGGGACCACCGGCGAGCTCGCCGCCGACCAGGTCGCGGTCCTCCGCCTGGCGGTCGAGCGCGGCTCGAAGCCCTACCTGCGGATGGTCCACCGCCTCGACCGGACGACCTCGGGCGTCGCCCTCTTCGCCGCCAACCCGCAGGCCCACGCCCCGCTCGTCGCGGCCTGGGCCGACGACGCCGTCGACCGCCGCTATCTCGCGGTCGTCGAGGGCGAGCCGGCCGACGACGAGACGGTCCTCGACCGGCCGATCGGCCGCGACCCGTCGCACGGCTGGCGTTTCCGGGTCGACCCCGCGGGGCGCCCGGCGCGGACCGCGGTCCGGGTCGCCGCCCGGCTTGCCGACGGCCTCGCCCTGGTCGAGTGCCGGCTGCTCACCGGGCGGACCCACCAGGTGCGGGTCCACCTCGCGGCCTGGGGCCACCCGGTGCTCGGCGACCGGCTCTACGGCTCGCGCCGCGCCGGGCTCGCGCCGCGCCCGCTGCTCCACGCCTCGGCGGTCGAGCTGCCCCACCCCCAGGACGGCCACCGGTTGCGGATCGAGGCGCCGGTCCCCGACGACCTCGCGGCCTTCCGGTAAGCGGCCGACCGTCACCCTGGAGCGTGTCATACAATCAGGGGAGCGAATATGGGACCAGCCGACGCCTCCCGCATCGTCCTCGCCAGCGGCTCGCCGCGGCGGCGCGAGCTCCTCGAGCTCCTCGGGGCGCGCTTCGAGGTGCGGCCGGCGCCCGACGAGGAGCCGCCGCGGCCCGGCGAGGCGCCGACCGCCTATGCGGTGCGCGCCGCCCGCGCCAAGGCCGAAGCGGTGGCGGCGGTCCACCCGCGGTCGCCGGTCCTCGGCTCGGACACGGTCGTCGAGATCGACGGCCGGGTGCTCGGCAAGCCCCGCTCGACCGGCGAGGCCGCCGCCATGCTGCGCCAGCTGTCCGGCCGAGCCCACCGGGTCCACACCGCGGTCGCCCTGGTCGTCGCCGGCCGCTGCCGGAGCCTGCTCGACACCGCCGAGGTCCGGTTCTCGGAGATCAACGACGAAACAATCGCGTGGTACGTCGCCACCGGCGAGCCCCTCGACAAGGCCGGCGCCTATGCCGTGCAGGGCGCGGGCGGCGTGCTCGTCGAGTCGGTCGCCGGCTCGCCGCAGACCGTGGTCGGCCTGCCGCTCCACCGGCTTCCCGAGCTCTTCGAGGCGAGCGGGCTCGATCTGTGGGACTTTCTTGAATGATGAATGATGAATGATGAACGGCGGGCGTCGTCCGAGCGTGCGAATGGACTTGCGTGCGGGGCCCGGCGCCCGACATGAGCACCGCGCTCCATCACAAACCCACGCAAACTCGATGCGATGAACCGGTCGCGTCGGAGTCGGTTCCGTGCTTCGCGTCAGTCCGCCGACCCGGTCGAACGCGGACTCAGTTCATCATTCATCATTCATCATTCATCATTCGTCATTCGGCGAGCGGTTGCTGACCGCCGTCAGTCGCCGACCTTGATCGGCTCGCCGAGCTCGGCGAGCGAGAACCGGCTGAAGATGTGATGGCCGTTGAAGTCGAGCACCCGCAGGTCCTCGGTGGCCTCGAGGTCGGTGGCGATGACCTCGAAGGGGACGCCATAGATCCGTCGCACCGCCTCGAGCGCAACCTCGTAGCCGATGAACTTGACGATGCCTTTGTGGCGCAGCTTGCCGACGAGCCGCTCGTCGAGCAGGTCGGGGTAGGTGGTGAGAATCAGGATCGGGCCGGTGCCTGAAAAGATGATGTAGGCCCTCATGGCCGGTCCTCCCGGGTTTCCGGCCATTATACCCGGTCGCCTCTCAGCCCTCGACCACCTCAGTGCTCGACCATGGTCGGCGAGCCGAGCTCGTCGAAGTTGAAGCTCGAGAGGATGTGCGGGCCGTTGTAGTCGAGGATCCCCATGTCGCGGCCGTGGCTGATGTCGGCCGCCACGACCTCGAAGGGCACCCCGTAGAGCTCGTGGACCCGGCTCACCGGAACCTCGAAGGCGATGAACTTCTTGATCCCGCGCCGCCCGAGGTGGTCGACGAGGGCCTGCTCGGTCACCGACGTGCACCTGGTCAGCACGAGCACCGGTCCGGTCTCGGTCAGCAGCAGATACGATCGCATGGCGGCCCCCTTTCCGGATTTTTTGTAAACCCAGGGTCTCTACCGACAATGTGGGTCCCGCATGCGGGCAGCGTCAACCCCTCGACAAAATCCCGCGAACGCAGCCCGACGGGCGGGCCCGCGCGGGTCAGTCGCCGTAGGCGCCGGCCAGCCCCTCGACCACCGCGAGGGCGAGCCGCTCGCGCCACTCGTGCCGCACGATGAGCTCGCGGTCCTGGTCGTTGCCGATGTTGCTGACCTCGACGAGCACGGCGTTGCCGGCCGCCGAGTAGCGCAGCACGGCCGGGACCCACGCCTGCCGGCGCCCGCGCAGGACCCGGTCGCGCACCGGCTCGTTGGGGTGGACGACGATGCCGTTGCGCGAGAGGCTGTCGACGATGCTCTCGGCGAGGTGGCGCGACGAGGCCTCGACCCGCGCCTTGAAGTCGTCGCCCAGACGGATCGTCGGGTGGGCCCGGTACTCGGCGAAGGCCTTGATGTCCTGACGGCTCACGCTGTACGGCTTGGACGGCCGGAGGTAGCGCGAGGGCACGTAGACCATCGCGCCGCGGACGCTGGGGTGGAGCGAGTCGGCGTGGATCGAGATGAAGACCGTCTTCGAACGCGGGACGTCGCGGCCGATCCGGTTGAGGATGATGTCGTTGGTCAGGTAGTAGCGCAGGTGCACCCCGAGCGGCGAGTCGACGATCTCGTAGGGCGGTTTCGTCAGGACGACCCGCGAGCGGCTCGCCTCGAGCCGGTCGGTCGCCGGCGTCCGGCAGCCGATCCGCGGGTCCTCGGTGGTCATCCACACCTTCGCCCGGGTGTGCCGCTCGAGGTTGGCCCTGATCCGGCAGGTGATGTCGTAGACGTACGGCGCCTCCCAGACCCCGCCCTGGACGGCGCCGCTGTCGACGCCTCCGTGGCCCGCATCGAGAATCACGTGGACGCCGCTCAGGTCGACCGCGCGGACCAGCTCGAGGAAGCCGGCGAGCTCCTGCCGCTCGGCCTCCCACCGGGCCCGACGGGGATCCCCGGGCGGCAGGTACTGGGGCAGCAGCAGGTCGACCGGGATCTTGATCGGGTGGCCGATCGGGATCGAGGTCACGTCGTCGATCCCCGAGCGCCGGGCGATCTCGGCGGCGGTCTCGTTGACCTGGGCGGCCAGCAGCTGGCCGGTGAACCGGACGACCACCGCCGAGTACAGCGCCTCGCCGTGGCGCAACCGGTAGACCGCGATCTCGCCATCCGCGTCGCGGCTGAACTCGAGGGGACCGGACCCCGTCCCGGGCTGTGGGCCGGCCGTCCGGGCCGGCGGGGTCGTCGACGCGGCGACGGTCGGCTGGGGGGTCGGCGTCGCCACCGGCTCGACCTGACGGAAGGCGTCGAGCAGGACCGCCTCCGGGATCGTGACCCGGCTGCCCCGGGCCGGCTCGGTTCCGCCGACCCCCGGGTTGGCCCGGCGCAGGGCGTCCGCCTTCGCCGGCGAGCCGGTGAAGAGCTCGGCGAGCCACGCCCAGGTCTCCTCGACGCCGTCCGAGAACGGGTCGAGGACCTCGTGCCGCCAGCCCTCCCGGGTCCTCGCATCGAGCGGAAAGAGCCGCCGCACCGCCGCCAGCCGCAGATCGCCGCGAAGCGCCTCGACCGGGACGACGACCCGCCGGTCGAGCCGGACCCGCGCCTCGCCGCCGTTGAGCTCGCGGATCCGCCGCGCCGCCGCGGCGCCGCCGGTCAGCCGCTCGGCGATCGTGATCCAGCCGTCTCCCCGGGCCGGGTCGACGAGCAGGACGGGGGTCGCTCCGAGCTCCCACCTGAGCGTGCCGTGCGGCTCGAGCCCGATCTCGAGCCGGCTCGGCGGCTCGCCGCTCGAGGCGCCGACCAGCAGCGCCACCGCGGCCAGGGCGAGCCCGGTGGCGGCAACCAGCCGCGCGGCGCGGCCTTGCGGAGAAACGTCGGACGGCAGCCTCACCTCGGGCTCATCCGGCGCACCGGCGGCTCGTTGGATTCTCCGCGTCGTTCGTCATGTGATTCGGCACCCCATATAATCTGAGGTGAGCCGATGGTACCACGCCGTGACGACCCCGCTCCCGCGACGCTCATCGGTCCGGACGACATCGCCGCTCCGGTCCTCGTCGTCGACCCGGCGGGGGGGCGGATCGTCGCCGCCAACGCCGCCGCCGCCGACCTCGTCTCGTGCACGCCCCACGACCTGATGGCCCAGCCGCTCGACCGCGCGCTGACCGGCGACGACGACGACGCGAGGCTCCAGGTCGGAGACCGCAGCGCGCCGGTCCGCGTCATCGCGCCGCCCGGTTGGCGCGACGCCGGGGTCCCGGTCGCGCTGGTGCTCCTCGACCGGCTCGGCCTGACCATCGCCACCCTCGACGAGGGCGAGCTCAGGAACGAGTGCGAGGGCCTCCGCCTCGAGCTGGTCGCCGCCCGCATCCGGCAGGAGCGGCTGGTCTCGGTCTGGGCCCACGAGCTCAAGACGCCGCTCACCGTCATCCAGAGCTATCTCGAGATCCTCACCGGGGATCTCGACGACGGACTCTCCGCCGAGCAGCTCTCCTTCCTCACCATCACCCGCGAGAGCGTGCTGCGCCTGCGTCGTCTGGTCCTCGACCTGGTCGACCTGATCGGCTTCGGCAGCGGCCACCTCAGCGTCGAGACCTCGGTGGTCGACGTCGCGAGCCTGCTCGACGAGGCGATCGCCGAGATGCGACCCCTCGCCGAGGCCGCCGAGATCGACCTCGTCCACGAGCGTCCCGCGGTCCGCCTCGCGATCCGCGCCGATGCCGAGCGGGTCGTCCAGATCCTCCGCAACCTCGTCGACAACGCCTTCAAGTTCACGGCGCCGGGCGGCCGGGTCACGGTGCGCACCCGGGTCGAGCGCGACTGGGTCATCGTCGACGTCGTCGACACCGGGTGCGGGATCCACCCGGCCGACCTCGGCCGGGTCTTCGAGGAGTTCGTCCAGCTCGAGAGCCGGGGGGTCCGGCGGAAGCGGCGGGGGTCCGGGCTCGGGCTCGCGATCAGCCGGCGCATCGCCGAGGCCCACGGCGGCGGCATCGAGGTCGCGAGCGAGCCCGATCGGGGCTCGGTGTTCTCGATCCGGCTGCCGAGGGCCCACGAGGACCGCGACTGAGCCCCCTCAGGGCCCTTCCTGCCAAGCTCGCGACCCCACCCCGAACCTATCACCCCGACTCGACTCTCGACTCCTAACGTCTAACGTCTAACGTCTAACGTCTAACGTCTAACGTCCAACTCCTCACTCCTCACTCCTAACCCCTAACTCACCCTGCATTCTCACCCAATAATCGAGCCCTCAACGCTGCGAGCTCAGAATCCAAAATCCGTTGTAGGTGCGTCGAGATATTCCGGCGGATTCGTTATCTGAAGAGGTTGTACTTGACGATGCAGATCATGGCTCGAACTCCGTCTCGCCAGCCAATCTTTTTTCCCTCGTCATAGGTGCGGCCGAAGTACGAGATCGGCACCTCGTAGATCCGCCATGTTCCCTTGGCGACTTTCGCCGTGATTTCCGGCTCGAAACCGAATCTATTTTCCTCGATCTTCACGGTTTCGGCGACCTCGCGGCGGAGCATCTTGTAGCAGACTTCCATGTCCGTGAGGTTGAGATTGGTAAACATGTTGCTCAATAAGGTGAGAAACTTGTTGCCGACCTGATGCCAGAAATAGAGAACACGATGCGGTCCGGAGCTCAAAAACCTGCTCCCGAAAACGACATCGGCGATGTCGGATTGAATGAGTTCGACCATCTGCGGGAGATCGCGCGGATCGTACTCGAGATCGGCGTCCTGAACGACCAGGACATCGCCATCGGCGTGCTGCATCGCCGACCGGATCGCGGCCCCTTTCCCCTGGTTGAGGTCATGGCGGATCACCCGAACCCGCGGATCGGAGGCGGCGATGGTCGTCGCGACATCATAGGTCGAGTCGGTCGAGCGGTCGTCGACGATGACCACCTCGACGTCGTCGACCCGGTAGTCGACGGCGAGGACCCGGCCGACGATCGTCTCGAGGGTGGCCTGCTCGTTGAAGGCGGGGATGAGGATCGAGAGCTTCACCCCGGCCTCCCCGCCGAGCGGCGCCGAGGCGGGCCCTCCCGAGCACGGCCCTTGGGGTGGCCGTCGAGCGGGGTCGTCCCTCGCGCACCTGGAAGAGCTCGATCGCCCATACGGGTCTCCAGGATATCCCAGATCGGCTATCCTCGACCGCCGTGGACCTCGTCGAGCACTTCCGCCTTCGGCTGCCCTCCTTCCTCGCCGAGCTTCGCGAGCTCGTCGCGATCGAGAGCCCGACCGGAGACGCGGCGGGCCTCGACCGCGCTGCGTCCTGGCTCGGTGAACGCCTCGCTCCCCTCGGCGAGCTCGGGCTCGAGCCGGCCGGCGGGGCCGGACGCCTGCTCCGGCTGCGCCGCCCGGGCGCCGCGCACCGGGTGATGCTGGTCGGCCACCTCGACACGGTGTGGCCGGTCGGCTCGTGGCCAGAGCTGTGGCGGGAGCACGACGGGCGTGTCTTCGCCCCCGGGGTCTACGACATGAAGGGCGGCCTGCTCTTCATCCTCGAGCTGCTGCGCTGGCTCGAGGCGAGCGGCGCCGAGCACCCGAGCCTCGAGGTCGTCATCAACCCCGACGAGGAGATCGGGTCCCCGGCGACCGGGCGGCGGATCCGCGAGATCGCCGCCGGGTGCGACCTGGCGCTGGTGCTCGAGCCGGCGAGCCCGGAGGGCTTTCTCAAGCTCGCCCGCAAGGGATCGGGCGAGGTCGTCCTGACGATCCACGGCCGGGCGGCCCACCAGGGCGTCGAGCCCGAGCTCGGGGTCAACGCGGTCGTCGAGGCGGCGCACCAGGTCGGCCGGCTCCTCGAGCTCGAGGACCGCGAGCTCGGCACCACGGTCGGCCCCAACGTGCTGTCGGCGGGCTGTGCGAGCAACGTCGTCCCCGACCGCGCCGAGCTGCGGGTCGACCTCCGCGCCTGGACCGCCGCCGAGCAGCGCCGGCTCGACGCCGGGCTGGCGGCGCTCCGCCCGGTCCTCCCGGGCAGCCGGATCGAGCTCGCGGGGGGCTGGAACCGCCCGCCCATGGAGCCCTGCCCGATCTCGACCGCGGTCTTCGAGCGGGCCCGGCGGATCGCCGCGGCCCTCGGCCTCGAGCTCGCGTGGGCGCGCTGGGGCGGCTCCTCGGACGGCAACCTCACCGCCGCCGCCGGCACGCCCACCGTCGACGGCCTCGGGCCGGTCGGCGAGGGGTCGCACCAGCTCACCGAGAGCATCGTCGTCGACGCGCTCCCAACCCGGCTCGCGCTGCTCGCCGGGCTGGTGAGCTCCCTCGCCGACCCGGTCGAGACCTCGACCTGAGAACCGCGTCCCCAAGCACCGTCATCCCGAGCACGACCCCGAGAACCGTCATCCCGAGCGATCCCCAAAGTACCGTCATCCCGAGCGGGCCCCAAAGCACCGTCATCCCCAGCGGTCCCCAAAGTACCGTCATCCCGAGCGGAGCGGCCGCCGAGGCCGCGCAGTCGAGGGATCCCCCGAAGCCGGGTGGACGTCCCAGGCACCGCCGCCCTCGATCACCCCATCGCTCTGCCATAATCTGACGGTCATCAGGGAGGCGTCATGGCTGACAAGGTCCTCATCCTCGGTGCGGTCCGGACGCCGGTCGGCGCGATCGGCGCGACTACACCTGCATGGGCTGGGTCATGCAGGACCCGCGCTCGCCCAACCTCGCCAAGACCGCGGCCGAGCTCGCCGGCGTGCCGAGCTCGTCGCCCGGCACCACCTTCCACGAGAACTGCGCCTCGGGCGGCGCCGCGATCCACAGCCTGGCCCGGCGGATCCTCCTCGGCGAGGTCTCGCTCGGCATCGCCGGCGGCGTCGAGTCGATGTCGAACGTCGCCCGCTATCTCTACGCGGGCCGGCTCAAGGGCCAGCTCTATGGCGACCTCACCCTGGTCGACGGCCTCTTCGGCGCCCTCACCGACGCCTACGTCGGCACGGGCGAGCTCATGGGCCTGCTCAGCGAGCGCCTCGTCGAGCGCTACGGCGTCAGCCGCGCCGAGCAGGACGAGATCGCCCACGCGAGCCACCACAACGCCCTCGCCGCCTGGGAGGGCGGTCACTTCGACGGCTACGTCGTGCCGGTGACGGTCCAGCAGCGGCGCGGCGAGCCGACCGTCGTCGGCCGCGACGAAGGACCGCGACCGATCACCATGGAAGAGCTCCAGGCCGCCCGCCCCTACTTCAAGCGCGACGGCGGCACGATCACCGCCCTCAACGCCTCGAGCCTCAACGACGGCGCCGCGGTCGTCCTGCTCGGCAGCGAGGCCCGCGCCGCCGAGCTCGGGCTGACGCCGATCGCCGAGCTCGACCGCTGGCACACCATCGGGGTCGACCGCGAGTACATGGGCGAGGGCGCCTTCAAGGTGATCCCGCCGCTCCTCGAGCGGGCCGGGATCGGCTTCGGCGAGGTCGACCTCTTCGAGGTCAACGAGGCCTTCGCCGCGGTCCTCGGCAGCGCCTTCCACCACCTGCCCGAGCTCGACCCCGGGCGCACCAACCGCTGGGGCAGCGGCATCTCGCTCGGCCACCCGGTGGGCTGCACCGGCGCCCGGCAGGTCGTCGACATGGTTCACCAGCTGCGGCGCCGGGGAGGCGCTGTCGGCGTCACCACGAGGTGCGTCGGCGGCGGCATCGGCAGCGGCGAGGTGATCCGGGCGACCCGGTAGCTCGGTCCCGGCGTCCCGGCCGGGGAGGCCCGTGCCCGCAGCGTCCACCCGACGTCGGGGGATCCCTCGACTCCGCGGCCTCGAAGGCCGCTCCGCTCGGGATGACGGTGTTTGGGGACCTCGCTCGCGATGACGGTGCCCGGGAGCGTCACCCGTTCCCCGTCATCCCGAGCGAGGGTGCGTACCCCGTTTGCCCGTCATCCTGAGCGAGGGAGCGAAGCGACCGAGTCGAGGGATCTCCCCCGGGTCGGAAGGCGACCACGATCGAGGCGCCCGTCCGCAACCCGCAGCGGCGGGATCCCCCCGCGCGCAATGCCGCCCAACGTCACCGCGGCCGGGAATCGATGCCGCTGAGGGTCACCGAGACCAACCGGTCTCGCGCTCAGCCGGCCTGCGCCGCGTCACTCGGTCTGGGGGCCCTCCGGCCACTGAACGAACGCGCCGTCGACGAAGACGATGTCGGCGTCGAAGGTCGAGGTCGGCCCGGGGAGGTAGGGCAGGGTCGAGGCGCTCCCCCACCCGAAGGAGATCACGGTGTAGTGCGAGCCGTCCGAGTCGTAGAAGATCGGCTCCCCCCACCCGTCGGCCTCGTTGAACCGGCGGACATAGATCTCGAGCTCGGCGCCGAGCGCCGCGACCGTGCCGTTGCTGACCACCGGGTAGAACGAGTTGTCGTTCTGATACGCCTCGATGCCCTCGCTGATCATCCGGATGTCCGCGACCGTCCGGCTCTGGCGCGAGCGCTGGATCGCCGAGATGAGGTTGGGAACCGCCAGCGCGACGATGATCCCGATGATCGCCACCACGATGAGCAGCTCGATGATCGTGAACCCAGCCTGCAATCGGCGCCGCCGACCCCCGTTCATGCCGGCGACCCAAGCAATCGATATGCCAGCCCGACCGGGCCGGCGGTTGCCAGATCGCGCCCCAGGTCTTGCCCCCCTCCCGACCGTGTGGTAGATTCCACTCCCGTCTGAGCGGGAATAACTCAGTGGTAGAGTGTCAGCTTCCCAAGCTGGACGTCGCGGGTTCGAATCCCGTTTCCCGCTCCACAATCTCTCCCCGGCAGCGAGGTGCTCATGGGTCTCTTCGGTCGTGACGAACGCTCCGAGGGCAGAAAGCCCTCTCCGGCGGAGGCGCCGCAGCGTCATCGCAGCGATGCCAACGCACCGGCGGTGGCCACCCTCATCTCGAAGAGCTCGCATATCGAGGGGGTCATCCGGGGCACCGGCGAGGTCCGCATCGAGGGCGTGGTCACCGGCACCATCGACTGCTCGGCAACGGTCGTCGTCGCCGAGGGCGGCCGGGTCGACGCCGAGGTGCGGGCCGAGACCGTCACCATCGCCGGCGCGGTCAAGGGCAACGTCGTCGCCGGTCAGAAGATCGAGCTCACCCCGACCGCCAAGGTCGAGGGCGACATCACCTCGCCGCGGATCCTGATTCGCGAGGGTGCAGTCTTCGAGGGCCAGATCAACATGACCGGCGGCAAGAAGCACGCGCCAGCCGCGCCCACCAAGAAGGCCGACAAGCCGGCGACCCCCCCGGTCGAAGGCGACTGACCTTACGATCCCCCGAACAACGACGACCGGCATCCGCGGCGGGGACGCGCCCGCGGGAGCTCACTCCTCGTCGTCGACCTCGAGCCGCGACGCGGTCCGCGGTACGCCGAGCCAGGGCCGGTAGTGGTCCTGGTAGATGCTGATCAGGGTGAGGAAGGCGGTCATCATGAGCGGCCCGACCAGGATCCCCACCGCGCCATAGGCGGCCAGACCGCCGATCAATGACAGCAGCACGAGCAGCGGGTGGAGCTGGCCCCGGCGCCCGACCATCATCGGCTTGAGGCCGTACTCGACGAGGGTCGCGATGGTCGCGAGCGGGACCAGCACCGCCAGGGCGCGACCGGTCTCCCCGGCGATGAAGAGGACGATCGCCGTCGGGATGAAGACGAACGAGATGCCGATCACCGGGATGAAGGCGAGGATGCCCATGACCGCGCCCCAGAGCACCGGTCCGGGCAGCCCGACCGCCGCGAAGACGACGCCGCCGGCGATCCCCTGGATGATCCCGGCGACGCCGTTGCCGACGACCAGCGACGACGCCATCTCCATGAACCGCGAGCGGAGCTGGCGCTGCTCGTCGCGGGGTATCGGCACCGTGTCGCGGAACCACCGCCGCACGTGGTCGCCGTCGACCAGCAGGAAGTACAGGATCAGCACCCAGAAGATGAAGCCGAAGACAAAACGGAGCAGGCCCTTGGCGACCGACACGCCCTGCTTGTAGAAGAAGCCGCCGATCCGGACTCCGGCGGTCGCCATCCAGTCGGACACCTTCTCCGCGGTGAGCACGACCCCGGTGGGCCGGATCAGGGCGTTGACGCGGTCGATCTGCTCCTGGCGCTGCTGAACCCGCTCCGGGGTCCACCGCTCGGCGAGCTCGATCGTCGACAGCTCGTAGAACCCCAGGGCCTCGCGGGACACATCGCTGCCGACGATGTACAGCGGCACGAATACCACCACCAGGAGCATGACGCAGACGAAGACCGCCGCGGCATGGCGCCGCCCGCGGAGGAACCGGACGATCCTGACGTACCACGGGTAGATCAGCCCCGCCGCCACGACCGCGAGCAGGATCACCACGCCGAAGGGCGCGAGGACCTGGATGACGACCGCCAGACTGAGGCAGACCGCGATCACCAGCCCGACCCACGAGGCTCTCGCCGGCCGCTCGGTCGTCTCGATCCTCACCAGGTCCATGACGCGTCCATCGTCATCCAGCGGCGGGTCCGCAGTCAACTCGGGCTCGACTCTTCACCGGGGACGCCCGGCGACCAGGAACGACGCCAGCTCGCCGACGAAGGCATCGACGTCGGAGACCGCGGTCGCTTCGTCGACCTCGAAGCTCTCGACCAGCCGAGCGGCGAGCTCGGAGCGATCGGCGACGCCCTCCCCCATCGCCTCGACGAGGAACATCCCGGTCTCGTTGAGGGTGAAGACCTGGAGGCTGTCGACGTCGAGGATCACCCCCGTGCCGTCGACCAGCTTGGTCGTCGTCAGCTGGTCGTCGGCCAGCATCGCGGTCAAGGTGCTCAGATCGCTCACCCTCGGCTCCTCCTGGTGGCGCCGATTGTAGCGCCTCCGGCTCGCGTCGGGCTCACCAACTCGGGATGACGGGGTGGGCGCGCCTCGTGCCGGAACGCGCCTCGAACCCGCGGGGGATCCCTCGACTCGGTGACGGGTTTGGGCGTCCGCCCAAACCCGTCATCCCGAGCGGAGCGGCCTCCTAGGCCGCGCAGTCGAGGGATCCCCCGACGTCAGGTGGACATCCCGAGCTCGAGGCTCGTCGTGTAGGGCTCGCCGTGGTCGTGGTCGAGGCCGGTCAGCTCGACGAGCTCGCCGTCGACCCGCAGCCAGGCGTGGCCGTCGACCGCCGCGGCGCCGGCCTGGGAGGGCCGGAACCCGACGTGGAGCACCACCTCGTGGCGCCCCGCGAGAAGCGCCCCGGCGACCAGCGACCGGGTGAGGCAGCTGTCGAGCCCGCCGAACCACCGCGCCCACCGCGCGCACGCCCGCTGCGCCGCCCGTACCGCCGCCGCCGGGTCGCCGACCCCTGGGCCGATCGCCCGCGCCCGCACCGCGGCGACGACCGCCGGCAGCGGCTCGCTTTGCACCCGCTGCGCCGCCGCAGCCACCGGCAGCGCCCGCAGGAACAGCACCACCTCCGACAGCCCCGGCCTCACCGTTCCCTCTTCAGATGCGGATCGCGCCGCCCGTCGGGCCACGACCGTGCGAGCCGACCGACGATCTCCAGCCCGAGGCTCGGCCGTATCAGTCCCCCACCGACAACCGTCGCCACGACGCCTTCCTTGCGATGGACTTCATCATTCATCATTCATCATTCATCATTCCGCGAGCTCGCCTCCACGAGCCACGCCATCTCGCCGGCCGGGTCCTCGAGCAGCCGCCGCCCGAGCCGCACCCGGTAGCCTCGGCACTGGGCGCACAGGTTGCGGAAGGCCGGAACCAGCCGGTCGCGGATCTCCGGGCAGTGGCGCGAGAGAAAGAGCGGCGACGACGCCCGGATCAGCGCCGCGAAGACCTGGCCGTGGTCGATCGGCTCGACCGAGCTCGACCACCGCCGCCGGTCGACCGACAGAACCCAAACCAGGTTGGGCGCCGACCGGTCGACAAAGCCCTCACCGCCGTCCTCCCGGCTCAGCACCCACCGCGGCACGCCTCCCTCGTCGCCCGCCACCATCCTCTCGACGAGCTCGCGCGGCACGATCTCCCGCGTCCTGCCGCGCAGCCACCCGTACGAGCGCACCGGGAGCAGCGCCACCGACCGCCCGTCCCCCGGCACCGCCAGCACCGAGTCGTCCGACACGACCTGACCGCCCGCGCGCATCGCCGCCACCGCAGCCGTCGTCTTTCCCGAGAAGCTCTCGCCGAGGCCGAGCACCGACACTCCGCCGACCGTGAAGGCGCAGCCGTGGAGCGTCGCCAGCCCCTGCCGGGCGAGCAGGTGGTTGATCCCGAGGTCGACGAGCAGCTCGAGCTCGAGCTGCGATGGCGCCCGTCGCCGCGAGCACCGGATCACGTCGGGCTCGTCGCCGGTCCCGGCCCGCACCGCGTGGGGGCCGACGCGAAGCTCGAGGGGCCCGCCGTCGTCGCCGGCCCGCATCCCGATCCGTACCCGCCGCGGCGCCGCGTCGGCCGTCCCGATCGCGAGCTGGAGCGCCACGAGACGGAGCGGGCCGCGAGCGCCGGCCGTCACCCCCGCTCCTCCGAGCTTGCCGCACCAGCGCGCCGCGGCCCGCCTCGCCTCGTCCTCGGGCAGACCTTCGACCACCACCCGGGCCGCGGCCTCCCAGCGGATCGCGCGCATCCCGGCCGCCGCCGCTCAGCCCTCGAGACGCAGCGTCGCCTCGCCGTAGCGTTCGGCGACGTCGCGTACAAAGGCCACGGCGTCCTCGACCAGCTCGAACCGGCCGGGGTGCTCGGCGACGATCGACGCGGCAACCTCGGCGACCGACCGGGCGCCGTCGAAGCGGTCGAGCACCTCGCGGACGATCCTGCCGTCCTCGGTCAGGCGGGGCGCCGCGCCGGCGCCGAGGGCGTCGACCACGACGGGCGACTCGGGGTTGTGAAAGGCGCTCGAGGCGGTGAAGCGCGCCTTCCTCGCCCCGTCCGCGCCCTCGAGCCGTCCCCGCCAGATCCACAGCCGGAGGTCGTCGTCGAGGGCCGCCTTCACGGTCACCCGCAGGCGGTCGCCGACGTCGACCTCGAGCGGAAGACGCAGCGGGAGGAAGAGGCGGCCGTACACCGTCTCCTCGAGATCCGGCGCGGTCGAGAATACGACCCCCGGGACGAGCTCGGCCTCGAACCAGATCGACAGCCCGTGCACCACCCCGGCCTGGGCCACCTCGAGATCGACGGCGGCGTCGAGGCTCGGCGTCGTCACCTTCCGGTAGTCGAGGACGGCGACCGGCCGTCCGGGGCCGAGCAGCCGGCCGGGCTTGCTCAGCCTGAGCGCCCCCTGGTTGGCGATCGCGTCGGCCGCGCCGGTCATCGCGAGCCCGAAGGGGTTGTCGAGCCAGGGCGAGAGCAGCTTGGCGTGCGCCTCCGCGGCGTCCACCGGTGCGATCACGATGGTGTCGCGCATCGGGATCAGGACGCCCTCGGGCTTGAGCAGGCGCTCCCGGGCATCGGCCAGGGCCTCGACGTGGCCGGCGTGGTTTGGCAGCCCGCCCCGGAGGTCGGCGACCACCACGTCGGCCTTCTCCGCGAGCTCGAGCTGCTGCGACCGGCCGTGGACGACGACGATGCGCTCGGCGTACCCGTTCTCGGCCGCCAGCCGCCCCGCGATCCGGACCAGCGGGTTGGGCTCGACCGCGATCACCCGCCGCGCCCCGAGCCGCGCCGCGATCAGCGACATGATCCCCGGCCCGGCGCCGATGTCGAGCACCAGCGACGCCGGCGTCACCACCCGGCGCAGCGCCTCCTCGTAGGCGGCCATCCGCACCCGGTCGGCGACCATCGCGCCGTACGAGGCGAGGTCGTAGCTCACGCGACCGCCCGGGCCGCGCCGGGTGCGCTGCCGAGATCTGTACTATGCTCCGCCATCATGGGCGCGATTGTAGCAATCATGGGAGAGGCGGGAGACCCCGAGCTGCCGATCCGTCTCGAGAGGATGCTCGCCCGCTCGCCCTACCGAGGCGATCCCGTCCGCCACCACGAGGACGGGCTCGCCATCGCGGTCCAGACCCGCGGCTGGGACGCCTCCCTCGCCACCGTCGGCAACTGGACCGTGGCGATCCACGGCGTCATCGGCAACTTCTCCGAGCTCGCCCCGGCGCACGGCTGGACCTTCCCCGACGACGCCACCAGCGCGACCAAGCTCGCCATCGCCTACGAGGACCTCGGCGACGCGCTCTTCGGCAAGCTCCGGGGCGAGTACGCGATCCTCATCCACGACCGCCGCGAGCGCCGGCTCATCGCGGTCCGCGACCTGTGGGGCCGGCGCCCGCTGTTCTTCGAGCGCACCCCGACCCGGACCTACATCGCCAGCGAGATCCGGCAGATCCGCGCCGGATCGGGCACCCCCAACGAGATCGACGGCGACGTGCTGATCCAGGCCATCCTCTGGCGACCGACCTACCCGACGCGGACCCACGTCCAGGGCGTCGGCCGGGTCCAGGCCGACCGGGTCAACGCCTTCGACCGCGGGCACCGCCGCGACCCCGACCTCGGCCCGGGCATCTGGCAGCCGCCCCCCGCGAGCCCCACCCACCGCTACGACTTCGACGCCCTCACCGAGGAGCTTCGTTACCTCATCGACCGCGCCGTCGACCGCTGGCTGATCGGCATCCCCTTCGCGGTCTCGCTGAGCGGCGGCGTCGACTCGTCGACCATCTGGTGCTCGATCGCCGACAAGGCGCGAGCCGGCGATCCGCGCGCGGCGATGGGGCGGGCTTTCACCTGCCGGTGGCCGGACCCGTCGATCGACGAGAGCCCCCAGGTGGAGCGGATCCTGGCGGCGCTCGGGACGACCAACCACAGCTTCGTCGACCCGTGGTTCGACAACGCTGTCGTCAATCTGGCGCGAAATACCGCCCGCATGGACAGCCCCTCCTACGGGGCGATCTCGGCCTACCGGACGATCCGGCAGGAGCCCGATTTCGGCGACGCCGAGCTGGTCCTCGGCGGCTTCGGCGGCGATCTCGTCCTCGGCGGATCGCGGTCGTTCCTCGCCGATCTGGCCCGTGACCTCCAGCCCCGGCTGCTCCTCGACCTGTGGACCCTCGAGACGCCGCGCGGCCAGGGCCGGATCGGCTTCATCTGGTCGAGGACCGCGGCGCCGGTGGGGCGTCGGTTGACCCGCCTGGCTCGGCGACCGAAAACCACGGCGGCACCTTCGTGGATCCACCCCTCGCGGCGGACCGCGTTCGCGGAGGAGTCGAGCGACCACCCGCCGGGAGGCCGCTTCGCCCACCAGCGCGAGCTCCTCGGGACGATCCGGATGCAGCAGGGGCTGGCGGCCCAGGAAGGCTCGGAACAGATGGGCGCGTCGCACGGCGTGGAGGCCGGCGCCCCGCTCGTCGACCGCGACGTCGTCGACTTCGCCCACCGCCTGCCGCCCCGGGCCTTCTCCGACGGCCGGCGCTACAAGCAGCTGCTCCGCGCGGTGCGATACGACCGTCTCGGCGAGGACATCCGGCGCTGGCGGTGCCCGCTCTCCGCGTTCTCGTTGACCGAAGGTGAGGTGGCTGCCTTGAGGCACGCCATGCCGCCGGCCTCGTGGACCCTGGCGTCGTCCCGGGTCGTCGACCCCGAGGCCATCGAGGCCCTGTTCACCCGCCCCCCGGGAGACCGGGATGCCGCAGCGACGCTCGGCGACCTCGCCGTGGTCGAGGCGGTAATCCGCGGTCTGGGTTGATCATACGCGGCAGATGTGGGACACTCTGTACATCCGTGATGACGAGAAACGCCAGATCGAAAGGCACTCTCGAATGACACCATCCGCGAACCCGGATCCGCAGCAAGGGCCTCAGACGCGCCGAGTCTACGCACCACCCACCATAGCCGTGTCCCGGGCTCACGCCGCGATCGCCGGCGGGACGGGCCCGACCAAGGAACCGGTGGTCGAGCCGGGCGCGCCGGACATGATGGCCTGACGCCGCCGCGCCGACCCGACCACCCCCTAAGCCCTCTCGAAAACCCCTCTCGAAGCCGACACCGTCATCCGCCCTACGGGTGAGGTGAGATTCCCCATGCTAACCTCCCCCCGTGCCCGGAAACGTCACGACGATGCGCTCGAGGCTGGCGGAGGCGCGCGCCCAGCTGCCCTACCTGCCGCGGGCGCTCGGGCTGGTGTGGCGGGCGGCGCACGGCTGGACCGCGGCGTGGATCGCGCTGCTCGTGGTCCAGGGCATGCTCCCGGTGGCGATGGTCACCCTGACCAAGGTGCTGGTCGACAGCCTGGTCGCGGCGGTCGACGCCGGCGGCGCCTGGGAGGCGATCCGCTCACCGCTGCTGCTCGCCTTGCTGATGGCCGGGCTGCTGCTGGTCAGCGAGCTGCTTCGCGCGCTCACCCGGTACGTCCGAACCGCCCAGGGTGAGCTCGTCTCCGACCACATCAGCGGCCTCATCCACGAGCGGGCGGTCGCCGCCGACCTCGCCCACTACGAGAACCCCGAGTGGCATGACCGCCTCCACCGCGCCCGGGTCGACTCCCGCCACCGCGCGGTCGCCCTCATCGAGAACCTCGGCAGCCTCCTCCAGAACAGCCTGACCCTACTCGCCATGGCGGTGGTGCTCGCCCAGTTCGGCTGGTGGGTGCCGGTCGCGCTGATCGCGAGCACGCTGCCGGCGCTGCTCGTGGTGGTGCGGTTCGCCGTCCTGCGCCACCGCTGGCTGATGCGGACCACCCCCGAGGTCCGCCGCGCCTGGTACTACGACTGGCTGGTGACCCACCGCGAGGCGGCCCCCGAGATCCGGCTCTTCGACCTCGGCGGGGTGTTCTCGGGCATCTACCAGTCGATGCGCGGGCGGCTGCGCGCCGAGCGGATGGCGATCGCCCGCACCGAGGCCCGTGCCGAGATGCTCGCCGGGGGCCTCGCGCTGGTGGTAATGGGCGCGGCCCTCGCATGGATGGTGGTCCGCACCCTGCGCGGCGCCGCCACCCTCGGCGGTCTCGCCATGTTCTTCCAGGCCTTCAGCCAGGGCCAGAAGCTCATGCGGACGCTGCTCGAGACCCTCGGCGAGGCGGTGAGCAACACCCTGTTCATGGAGAACCTCTTCGAGTTCCTCGAGGTCCGGCCGACGATCGTCGACCCGCCGGCCCCGGCGCCCTTGCCCGCCGAGCCGGCGCTCAGCCTGCGCTTCCGCGACGTCGCCTTCCGCTACCCGAGCGCCCGTAACCCGGTCCTCGAGGGCTTCGACCTCGAGATCCCCGCCGGCCAGGTGGCCGCCCTGCTCGGCGTCAACGGCGCCGGCAAGAGCACGCTGTTCAAGCTGCTGTGCCGGCTCTACGACCCGACCGCCGGGGCGGTCGAGATCGGCGGGGTCGACATCCGCGCCATCGCCCTCGACGAGCTGCGGCGGCTCGTCACCGTGCTCTTCCAGGACCCGGTCCGCTACTCCGAGACCGTCCGCCGCAACATCGAGCTCGGCGACGCCGGCGCCGTCCACGGCGAGGACGCGATCCGCGCCAGCCTCGAGGCCGCCGGGGCCACGTCGCTCCTCGACCGGCTGCCCGACGGCATCGACTCGCTGCTCGGCAGCTGGTTCGCCGGCGGCACCGAGCTCTCGGGCGGCGAGTGGCAGCGGCTGTCGCTGGCCCGCGCGGTGCTCCGCGACGCCCGCATCCTGCTCCTCGACGAGCCGACCAGCTCGATGGACTCCTGGGCCGAGACCGACTGGGTACAGCGCTTCCGCGACCTCGCCCACGGCCGCACCGCGATCATCATCTCGCACCGCCTGACCACCGCGATGAAGGCCGACATCATCCACGTCATGGTCGCCGGCCGGATCGTCGAGTCGGGCAGCCACCACCAGCTCCTCGCCGCCGGCGGCCGCTACGCCGAGGCCTGGCGCGGTCAGATGGGCGGCCTCTCGACCGGGTGAGGCGCCGCGCTCCCGCCGCGAGCGGGGGCGGGTTTCTTGGTAGGGCCACCTGGCTTCGGGGGATCCCTCGACTCCGCGGCCTCGGAGGCCGCTCCGCTCGGGATGACGGTGCTTGGGGAGGCCGCTCACTCGGGATGACGGGTCTGGGCGGCCGCCCAGACACGTCACCCAGCCGAGGCCTCCCGAAGGGGGACGGTATCGCCATCCTCCCGATCGCGCGCCGCTGAATCGACCGCGAAGGACCCGGCCCTTTACCGCCGATCGGTCGCGGGCTACACTCGATGAACGACGGAGATCGGCTTGTGCGAAGACAACAGGTCACCCGCATCCTCGAGAGACATCGCGGACACCTGCGAGAAACTTTCGGTGTGACCTCCATCCGGCTCTTCGGTTCGGTTGCCCGGGATGAAGCCACTCCAGACAGCGACATCGACCTTCTCGTGGACTTCGACACGCCCCCCACCCTCTTCGGTTTCTTCAGGCTCAGAGGGTTCTTGGAAGGTCTGCTTCAATCACCCGTGGACCTGGTAACCGAGACTGGCTTGAAGGACCACGCCCGAGCAGGGGTCGAGAGGGATGCCATCCGTGTCGCGTGACACGAAGGACTTCCTCCGAGATATTCAAGAAGGCTGCGCCCGGATCATCGAGTACTCGACCGGTCTCACCCGCGACGAGGCACTTGGCGACCGGATGCGGATCGACGGGATCCTGTTCAACCTCCAGCTCATCGGCGAAGCCGTCAAGCAGCTCCCCGACGAGCTTCGCGCTGCCTACCCAGCGATTCCCTGGCGAGAGATCGCAGGTATGCGCGACGTGATCGCGCATGCGTACTTCGCGCTCGATCTCGACATCCTCTGGAGGGGAGTCCAGACGGATGTCCCGGTCCTTCTGGATACGGTTTGCCGCATGCTCTCAGAAATCACACCAGAGTCCGAATGACGTCTTCGCCATAGACCGAGTCGAGGGATCCCCCGCCGGGTTCGAGGTGCTCGCCAGCCCGAGGCGCCACATCCGCCAGCCGCCGCGGCTCGGAAGGCAGGCTGGAAGCCTGCGGCTACAATCACTCTCGGTCCGTGGTACAATTTACTTCCAAGAAAAGGGACAATAATTTTGCCATCATCTGCAACCAAGAAGCTGAGCCTCCCAATCCCCGACGAGATGCACCGGGAGCTCTTCGACGAATCGCGTCGCACCGGCGTCCCGGCCACGAAGCTCGCGCGCTCGGCTCTCGAGGAGTGGCTTCGCCGGCGGCGGCGCGAGCGACGGCAGGAGGAAGTGCACCAATTCGCGATCGAGCATGCCGGAACGGACTACGACCTCGACACCCAGATCGAGAGTGTGGCGGCAGACGAGCTCCGGGATTTCGACGAGGACGACCGTGAAACGCGGTGACGTCTGCTGGGCCAACCTCGAGCCGCGGTCCGGCTCGGAGCAACGCGGACGTCGACCGGTTGTGATCGTCTCGAGCGACGGCTTCAACGCCGTCCCGACCTGGCGATCGGTCATCGTCGTCCCGATCACCACATCGCCCCGCCAGGCTCGCCGCGGCCCTACCGTTGTCGCGATCCCAGCCCTCGGCTCGGGGCTGACAGCGAGCTCCGTCGCTGTCTGTCATCAGATCTCGACGCTCGACCGAGCGAAGATCGACGATCGAATCAGCACACTCCCCCAGTCGACGATGGCTGAAATCGAGCAGGCAATTCTCGCCGCCTGCGACATCGCGCCTTCACTGACCACCAGGTGAGGCAATCCCTCCTGGGTCGAAAGACGTCGATCACCATTCCCATTGAAGAAACGCCCCGCTGCGCGAGGCGCGTCACCCGCCAGCCGCCGCGGCTCGGACGGCAGGCTGGCAGCCTGCCGCTACAAGGCGGTGGGGAATCGCGCGCTTGTAGCGGCAGGCATCCCTGCCTGCCGTCCGCCGCGCAGTCCGGACCGGAACGGCATCGCCCGCAGGCTGGAAGCCTGCGGCTACAACAGTCTCGCCGTGGGTCGGGTGGTTCTCGTTCTGGGCACGTCCACCTGACGTCGGGGGATCCCTCGACTCCGCGGCCTTGGAGGCCGCTCCGCTCGGGATGACGGTTCTACGGGGCGCCGCTCCTCTCCGGATGACGGTTCTTTGGGGCGCCGCTCAATACCCCGTCATCCCGAGCGAGGGAGCGTAGCGACCGAGTCGAGGGATCCCCCGCCGGGTCGGCAGCGCCTACCGGCGCAAGACGCGCGACCCGCAGACCGCCGCGGCTCGACTCCCGCTGAGATCGACCCTTCTTTCACCTCGTCCCTTATCGACGCGGCCAACCCTCTCGTCCTGCCTCGCGCAGAGCGGCGTCTGAGCTTGACATTACGCACGCAATTACGTACGCTTCTTGCCGGAGGACGTGATGACGACGATATCGATCACCGAGGCACGAGCCAGGCTCTACAAGCTCGTCGACCAGACCGTATCCGACAGCAACCCGATCCTCATCACTGGCAAGCGGGGCAACGCGGTCCTCGTTTCCGAAGACGACTGGCGCGCGATCCAGGAGACCCTCCACCTGCTTTCGATTCCCGGGATGCGCGAGTCGATCCTCGAGGGCATGGCCGAGCCGATCGACGAGTGCAGCGAGGAGCCCGGTTGGTGAGCCGCTGGCGGCTCGTCTTCACCCGACAGGCACAGAAAGACGCGAAGAAGCTCGCTGCCGCCGGCCTGCGCGAGAAGGCCCAATCTCTCCTCGATCTCCTCTCGGAAAACTCCTACAAGACGCCGCCGGCATTCGAGAAGCTCGTCGGCGACCTCTCCGGCGCATACTCGCGCCGGATCAACATCCAACACCGGCTGGTCTATCAGATTCTGAAAGAGACAGAGACCGTGAAGATCATCCGCATGTGGACCCACTACGAATGACCACTGTTGGACCCATCGAGCTGAGCGGACGCGACGCCCGCCGTAGGATCCGAGCCTACGACCCTCCCGGCTCGGAGGCCCCCCGATCCAGAAGCGTCCAGCCGACTTCGGGGGATCCCTCGACTCCGCGGCCTCGGAGGCCGCTCCGCTCGGGATGACGGTGCTTGGGAGCGCCGCTCGAGGGGGCGTCGCGCCCACGAACGAGGCGTCCTTGACCGCCCCCGGCTGCCCTCCTACGATGCACCCGTGGCCGTCTCATCCAAGCACCTGACGACGCTGGTCGAGCTGTCGTATCGACGCCAGTCGCCGCAGAGCGCCGACCTTCAACGCGCCCTCCACATGGGCCGCGCCTTCGAGGCCGAGCCCTCGACCCCGGTCGCGCTGCGCAGCCTGGCCTGGCGGGTGATCACCGACAGCCACCGGGCGGCCGGGTGGGGCATCCCGGAGGGCGACCGCTTCCCGGCCTGCTGCGGCGCCGCGGCCTCGGCGCGGCACGGAAGCGCCCTCCTGATCCAGGAAATCGCCGGTCAGCTCGCCGCGATCGAGGGCCGCGTCGTGCTCCTCGGCGCCCTCGCCGCCAGCCGCTCGGTCTTCGGCGACTGGAGCATCTTGCCCACAACCGGCGCCTTTCTGGTGCCCCTCGACGCCACGAGCCGGCGGCTGCCCCAGGCCAACGTGTACCACGGTGCGGTCGGCGTCCGATGGGGTGCCGCGGGCGAGCTGAGCGACGTCTTCGAGCGCCACACGACCCCGGCCGAGCTCGCCGGTCTCGAGGTGCTCGTCCCGCGGCCCGAGCTCATCGCCGCCCGCACCGCCGGCTGCTCCGAGGACGCGGCGTCGCTCGAGTGCCTGATCTTCTGCGGCGCCGCCTACGCTGCGACCCGCGCCGGCCGTTGGCGGGACACCCGCCGGATCGCGCCCCGGCTCGGGACGACCAACACCCCGCTCGAGGCCGCGTATCGCCTGGGAATCGACCAGTGG
>JALOLD010000115.1 GCA_025456145.1 Thermoanaerobaculales bacterium
CCCCGGTAGAAGACCAGGGTCGACCCGTCTGGCGAGACCGAGGTCGGGAACATGTCGATCTCCGAGGTGTAGAACACCTCCCCCTCGCCGGCCCCGCCGATCTCCTTGCGCACGAAGTTCCAGGACCCCGAGGTCTCGGTCACGAAGATCAACGCCTTGCCGTCCGGGGTCGGCGCGATGCCAGCCTCGTACCCCGTGCCGAAGGTGAAGCGGGAGAAGAGACCGCGAGCGAGATCGATGAGCCAGATGTCTCCGGTGCCGGCCCCCGCCTCCTCGATCACCGCCGCCGCCAGCTCGCCGCCGGGCACGAGGTGGATCTCGTCGATGCTGGTGGGATCGCCCAGCTCTCCGAGCTCGGTCCCTGCGCGGTCGCGCCAGACCAGGCGGTAGCCGTCGTCGTCCCCGGTTCCGGCGAGGTAGGTCAGGACGCCGTTGGTCGACGCCGAGAACACCGCGATCACCGTCCCGGAGGTCAGCATCGTCACCGTCTCCGCGACCGGGAAGGCCTCCCCGGCGAACTCGAGCCGGTCGGGGTCGAAGGGCCGCGCCATCAGCGTCCGGTCGCGGAGGAAGAGGAGGTGGCCCGAGGCGAACTCGACCGCCGCCGGCGCGCGGAAGAGCAGCCGGTTCACCGATCCGTCCAGCGAGCCGAGCATGACCGCGTGGCCTTCGCCGGAGCCCGAGCCCGAGCGCGCCATGTAGAGGAAGTGGCGGCCGTCGGGCAGAAACCTCGGGTGGCGGTGGGAGTTGTCCCGGCGCTCGGGATCGAACCCGGTCACCGCGACCGACTCCCCCCCGGCCTCGGCGACCCGGTGGAGCGGCGAGTTGTAGCTCGGCGCGAAGACGATCACCCCGTCGGAGCTCCACGATCCGCCCTTGCCGTCGGGCGCGTCGCACAGCGCCAGCGGCGGGCCCCCGGCCGCCTCGACGACCCGCAGCTTGTTCCTCGCGAAGAAGCCGACGCGACGCGAGTCCGGCGACCAGAACGGGTACTGGGCGCTCTCGGTCCCCGGCAGCTCCCGCGCGACCTCCTCGTCGAGGGCCCGGACCCAGAGGTGGACGACGCCGTTCGCGGACCGGGCGGAGTATGCCAGCTTCGTCCCGTCGGGCGACACCGCGACCGGACCCGGGTTGTCGGGCGCGAGGTGGTAGCGGCTGTCGGGCGGCGGCGGCACCTCGAAGCGGTAGACCGGCGACGCCGGCTCCTCCCGGCCGATCAGCCCGACGCCGAGGGCCACCGCCGCGATCGCCGCGGCGCCGGCGATCGCCCACGGAGCGAGCCGGGCGACGACGCCTGGACGACCGGTGTGCTCCGGACGCGTCGCGTCTTCGATCGCACCGTCCCAGCCGGCGAGGGCGATCCGCGCCTCGCCGATGTCGCGCAGCCGGGTGTTCTGGTCCTTGTCGAGGCAGCGGGCGACCAGGCGGCGGAGCGGCGCCGGCGTTTCCGGCGGCAGCACGTCGAGGGGTGGTGCCTCCTTGAGCACCGAAGCAAGCACATCGGAGACCGTCTCGCCCCCGAAGAGCTTCGACCCGGTGAGCATCTCCCAGAGCACCACGCCGAAGGCCCAGATGTCCGAGCGCCGGTCGACGGACTTGCCCCTCGCCTGCTCGGGCGACATGTAGGCGGCGGTACCGAGGATGACCCCGGCGGCAGTGGCATGCCGGGTCAGGGTCGGCGACAGCGAGAGCGACCCATCGCCGGTCTCCGCGGTCCAGTCCTTGGCGAGCCCGAAGTCGAGCACCTTGACCGTGCCGTCGGGGCGGATCCGGATGTTCGCCGGCTTGAGGTCGCGGTGGATGACCCCGGCCTCGTGGGCCGCCTCGAGCGCCTCGGCGATCTGGAGCGCGATGGGGATGGCCTCGTCGACCGGGACCGGACCACGCTCGAGGCGCTGCGAGAGGTCCTCCCCCTCGACCAGCTCGATGACGAGGAACATCACCGAACGATCGTCATCCCGAGCGGAGCGATCCCCAGGATCGCGCAGTCGAGGGACCCCCTCACGCCCGGCGTGGCCTTCGGAGTACGCCGGCTCACCACCGTCATCCCGAGCGGAGCGATCCGCAGGATCGCGCAGTCGAGGGACCCCCTCACGCCCGGCGTGGCCTCCCTCGCCCCAGACCGCGCTCTCCAACCCGTACAGGGTCGCGATGTTCGGGTGGTTCAGGCTCGCCAGGACCTTCGCCTCGCGCTCGAAACGGGCGAGGCGGTCGGGGTCGTCGGCGACCTCGGCCGGCAGCACCTTGAGCGCCACCTCGCGGCCGAGCCGGGTGTCGGTGGCCCGCCACACCTCGCCCATCCCCCCGGCGCCCAAACGCTTGAGGATGCGGTATCCACCGAGGGACTGCCCGGACTGCATGGTCTGGAGGCTCTCCTTTTTCGAGATCGTATCTCTGTCAGATCATCGACGCAAACCCGAGCCCGTCATGGCTCGCCCACCGCCTTCATCCAGGTTGCGACCCTCGAACGGCCCGCCCCGGCCTCCTGCCGCCGGCGTCCCACGGTCGAGCGTCAGTCACGGCGCACGATCACGATCGTCCGGTCGTCGGCGTACGGCACACCGCGGACATAGGCGTCCTGGTCGTCGCTGATCACCGCGGCAAGCCGGTCGAGGCGCTCCGTGCGATGGCGCGCGCAGAGCTCGGCGAGCCGCTGCTCGCCGTACTCCTCCTCGGCCGGGTTCTCGGCCTCGGTCAGACCGTCGGTGTAGAGCACCATGGTGTCTCCAGGCTCGAGCCCGACCTCGCCGCGCGCATAGGTGACGGTCGGCAGGATGCCGAGCGGCGCTCCGGTCGAACCGAGCCACTCGACCCCACCGTCCGTGCGCAGGACGATTGCCGGGTTGTGGCCCGCGTTGCAATACGCGACCCGACCGGTCGCCGGGTCGATCGAGGCGAGAATGGCGGTGGCGTACTTCTCGATGGGCGTCCGCTCGAAGAGCAGGTGGGAGACACGGTTGAAGATCTCCTCGGGCGGGACGCCGTCGTGGATCGGTCCCGCCGCAAGCGCCTCGAGCGAGGCGGTGAGCAGCGATGCGGCGATCCCCTTCCCCGACACGTCCGCGACCATGACCGCGCAGCTGCCGTCGTCGACCACACCGATCGTGTAGAAGTCGCCCGACACCCCGCGCGACGGGATGTTGTGGGCGTAGAGCTGCCAGCCGTCGATCTCGGGCAGCGCGTCGGGCAGCAGACCGACCTGGATCTGACGGGCCAGCGCAACCTCGCGCTCGAGGCGTTCGCGCTCGAGCGCCTCCTCGGCGAGCCGGGTGTTGCGGATCCGCATCGCCGCCACCGACGCGAGCGACGTCAGCAGCTCCATGTCGCCCTCGGTGAACTGGCGGATTCCGAGGGTCGAGCCGAGGGCGATCATGCCCAGTGGACCGCTCGGGTCGAGCATCGGCGCGGCGACCAGCGACCGGACCCCGGCGTCGAGCAGGCTCATCGCCTGGTTGAAGCGCTCGTCGGCGGTGGTGTCGAGCACCAGGGCGGCCTGGCCCCGCTCGACCACCTCGTGGACCAGGGCGCGCGAGTACAGGGTCTGCGACCCCTTCCCCCGGATCGACCGGGTCGCCGCCCGGTAGTACTCGCCGTCGTCGCCCTTGAGAAAGATCGTCCCCTCCTCCGGCTTGAGGTGGTCGAAGGCCCGGTCGAGGATGAGCTCGAGGAGGTCGCCCAGGGAAAGCGTCCGATCGAGCGAGCGGTGGACCTCGTTGAGCATCTTGAGCCGCTCGGTGTAGCGACGGAGGACGTCGTCCTCGACCCGCATCGCGCCGCTCGACAGCTCCCGCGGCTCGCGTAGCAGCTCGGCGGCCGACCGGAAGACGGTGTGGCCATCGAGGCCGACCCCCGAGGTCGCCGACGGCGCCCGCTGTGCCTCGACGACGCTGATCGTCGTGCTGCCCACCGTCAGGCTGGTGCCGATCCCGACCGGGGTCGGGTCCGAGATCCGGCGGCCGTTGAGCAGCGTGCCGTTGCGCGAGCCGAGGTCCTCGACGAGCCACTCGTTCCCCTGCCGGAAGAGCCGGGCGTGACGACGGGACATCGAGCGGTCGGGGACCGCGATTCCGGCGTCCGACGACCGGCCGATGACGACCGAGTCGTCCCCCGGCTCGACATCGAAGGGCGCACCGGCCGCAGGCATCACGTGCAGCGATATGGTCAAGGCAGGTCTCCGTCCTCGGGCGTTCGGCGATGATACAGCATTTCAAGATCACGTAACCCGTTACGCTGGCGTTCCCTTCCTCCGCGGCCCCGACCCGGCGCCGGAGCCCTGAGCCGCAATCGCCTTGACAAAGCGCCGCTCAAGTTGGAGAATCACTTCCCGGCCCGCCGTCCCGGCCCGCCGCGGAGGCCCCCATGCCGCTGTACGAGTACCAGTGCCACGAGTGCAACCACCGCTTCGAGCGCATCGAGCGCGTCTCGGCGCCGGCCGACGGCGTCTGCCCGGTCTGCGGCGGCGCCGCACGGCGCCTGGTCGGCGCCCCCGCCCTCCAGTTCAAGGGCGCCGGCTGGTACGTCACCGACTATGGCAAGGGCAACGGCAGCCGGCCGTCGACGACCGACACGACGAGCGAAACGCCGGCGCCGAAGGGCTCGTCGAGCCCCCCCAGCCCCTCGACCACGGACACCAAGGTCGCCTGACCGGCCGCGGCGCGTCCGGCCGTTCGACGGCCCCCCATGTGTTAAGATCCGGCGAAGGTACCGTCGAGCTCCATCGCCGATCGCGGCCAGCCCGTCGACGGGCAGCCCATCATGGAGGTGCGAATGGCTGACCACCCGCTCACCGATGTCCGTGGCGTCGGCCCCAGGACCGCCGACGGGCTCGCCGCTCTCGGCATCGACTCGATCGAGACCCTGGCGGCGGCGCCGTCGGAGCTCATCGCGACCCTCCCGGGCTTCTCGCTCAACCGGGCCGAGGCGGTGAAGACCGCGGCGCGCGGGCTCCTCCGGGCCGATCTCGGCGCCGACCGCGCGGCCACAAAGAAGGCCAACAAGGCCGACAAGAAGAAGAACAAGAACCGGAAGAAGAAGTAACGGGCCCGGACGGGCCGGCGCCCCGCTCCCGGGATTCGGCGGCGCGCCCCGTGCTATGGTCGCCCGAGCGCCCGGCCGCCGGATCACCATGCAGCGTCTCCGCCTCCCCCCGGATGTCGACGCGACCGCCGTCATCGCGGCGGTCGGTGACGGCCGATCGGCGGTCTTCGGGGCGCCCGAGCCCCTGACCGTCGCCTATCTCGACACCTTCGACTGGCGGCTCCACGGGGTGGGGCTGGTGCTCGCCGAGGAGCTCGGCCGCGACCGCCGGCTGACGCTTCTCGAGCCCGGTCGCCCGCCCCTCGTCGTCCCGGTCTCGAGCCGGCCGCACACCGCGGCGGAGCTGCCGCCCGGCCATCTCGGCGAGGTCGTCGGCCGGACGATCGGCATCCGTGCCCTGCTCGAGGTCGGAGCGACCCGGGTCGAGCGCCGCGACGGCCGGGTCGAAGACCCTGATGGCAACCTCCTCGCGCGGCTGCGCCTCGAGCGGGTCGCGCCGGTCGACGGGGCGGGCGCGGCCGCCGCACCGGCGATGACGACGCTGGGGATCGACCCGCCCGGAGCCCTGTCCCCGACCGGGGCCGTCCCCTTGCCGGGGAGCGATCTCGAGGCCGCCACCGCGGCCCGCGACCGGCAGCCCGGCGACTACAGCTCGAAGCTCGCCATCGCCCTCGACCCGGAGCAGAGCGCCGACGGGGCACTCCGCGTCATCCTGCGACCACCCTCGAGGCCAACGTCGAGGGCGCCGCCGCCGATCTCGACAGCGAGTTCCTCCACGACCTGCGGGTCGCCTGCCGGCGCACCCGCTCGGCGCTCGGCCAGCTCCGGGGCGTCCTGCCCGAGGATACGGCCTCGCCCTTCGCCGCCGGCTTCAAGTGGCTCGGCGAGGTCACCGGCCCGCTCCGCGACCTCGACGTCTTCCTCCTCGAGCTGCCGGGCTATCGCGCGATGCTGCCGCCCGAGCACGCGGCCGACCTCGACCCCCTCGAGGCGCTGATTCTCCGCGACCGCTCGGCGGCGCTCCGCAAGGTCGTCCGCGCCCTCCGCTCCACCCGCTTCCGCCGGCTGATCGACGGCTGGCGGCGGGCCCTCGACGAGCTCGAGCCGGCGGAGGGCGGCGAGGGCTCGATCCCGGTGGCGGAGCTCGCCGCCCGGCGCATCGCCAAGGCCTACCGGCGGATCGTCAAGCGGGGCCGTGATCTCCCCGACGACCCGCCGGCCGCCGCCCTCCACCGGGTGCGGATCGACGCCAAGAAGCTGCGCTACCTGCTCGAGTTCTTCCGCGGCCTCTACCCCGAAGCCGAGATCGCCGAGCGGATCTCGGAGCTCAAGCGGCTTCAGGACATCCTCGGGGGGATCAACGACATGGACGTCCAGCGCCGGCGGCTCGAGACCTTCGCCGGGCGGCTGCACGACGACCCCGCGGTCGGTGCGACGACGCTGATGACCCTGGGCCGCCTCGCCGGGGTCCTCGAGGAGCGCGAGGAGGGCTTCCGCCGGGCCTTCCACGACGCCTTCTGCGAGTTCTCGGGCAAACCGGTTCGCGCCGCCTACGGCGGTCTGTTCGGCGGGAAGGAGCCCCAGTGAAGAGCCTCGCGATCTGGACCATCAAGGGCGGCGTCGGCAAGACCTCGGCCGCCGTCAACCTCGCTCATGCCGCGGCCGGCGACGGGCTGCGCACCCTGCTCTGGGACCTCGACCCCCAGGGCGCCGCCAGCTTCTACCTGCGCATCCCGCCGCGCGGCGACGGCGACCTCGACGCGATCACCGCCAAGACCGGCGATCTCGCCGAGCTCGCCCGGCCGACCGAGTTCGACAACCTGGCGATGGTCCCCGCCGACTTCGCCTACCGCCACCTCGACCTCGCCCTCGACGCCGCGAGCAAGCCGCGCAAGCGCTTCGCCGGCAAGCTCGCCGGCCTCGCCGAGCACTACGATCTCGTGCTGCTCGACTGCGCCCCCTCGCTGTCGCTGGTCTCGGAGACGGTGATCCAGACGGTCGACGCCATCCTCGTCCCGGTCATCCCCTCGACCCTGTCGATGCGCACCCTCCACCAGGTCAGGGCCTTCGCCGCCGAGCACGGCCGGGGCGCCGAGATCCTGCCCTTCCTCTCGATGGTCGACCGGCGCAAGCGGATGCACACCGAGATCGCCCTCGCCTGCCTCGCCGACCCGGCCTTCCTGACCACCGCCATCCCCACCGCCTCGGTGGTCGAGAAGATGGGCCTGACCCGCGCCCCGGTCGCCGCCACCCTGCCCTCCCAGCCCGCCGCCCGCGCCTTCGCCGCCCTGTGGCGCGAGATCCGCGACCGCGTCGGGATCTAGCACCTCCCTCTCCGTATTCCCTTGCCCACCCGCCATCCAGCGCCAGAACAAACACATATCCGGAGCGACGACCGAGGCCCCTCTGAGCACCGTTGCTCACCGGGTGTGCCGGGCTCGACATTGTGCTCAGAAAAGCGCTCACGTCGGTTACGCCTCGC
>JALOLD010000024.1 GCA_025456145.1 Thermoanaerobaculales bacterium
CCGGACGTAGCGTCGGGATCGGGATCGGGATCGAATGGAGGTCACACCGCGAGCGGAGTGCCCGCATCACCAATTCCTTCGTGCCCGCCTTCGTGTCTTGGTGTCTTCGTGGTTGCGACGATCTGCCGGACGTAGCGTCGGGATCGGGATCGGGATCGATCAGAACCTGAGCGATCCGGACAGGCATGATCTGGGCTAGACTGATCCTAACCATGATCGTCTCGGCCTGGTACGACGGCCACGGCACCTACGGGGTGAGAGTCTCCGAGGGCGAGGTGAGCCTGTGGTTCCGGCCCGAGTGGAGCGAGGTGCGGCTGCACCTGCCGGATCGCCGAAGCGTGGTCGAGGTCCCCCTGACCGAGAGCTTCTGGCACGGCTCGCCGGAGCTGCGCTCGACCCACATCAGGGACTTCCTGCTCAGGCACGGCCTTGTCGACTGGCCGAAGAACCGACCCCCGCGCTTCGAGCTCGAGCCCCTCGGCGGCGGCGACTTCCGGCTCAAGTGGCTCGAGCAGGTCGAGGGGCAGCGGGCCCTCCCCCTCGAGCTCTGAGCCCTCAGCGCAGCTCGACCGCCCCGACCGTCCGGCCGTCGAGGCTCCACCCGTCGATCACCGTCCCGTACACCGCGACCGGTCCGTCGACCACGACCTCGAGGTCGAAGCTCTCCGGCTCGAGGCAGGTCTCCTCGGGCAGGTCGAGGGGGGCGAGCTCGAGCTCGGCCCAGCGACCCGGCTCGACGACCAGGCGGTGGGGAAGCGACACCTCACGCCCGCCGACCCGGATGGCGCGCCGGGTCTCGCCGGGAATGTCGAGGACCGCGGACACCGCCGCCGGGCCCGGGTTGGCGAAGCCGACCGCCGAGCCGAAGGCGGTGAAGCCGCAGGCGTTGCGGTGCCAGAGCAGCGCCGGGAGGAGCAGCGTGCCCGGGCCGGGCAGGTCGTCGACCGGGATGGCCTCGACCTCCTGGCCGCCGCCCGACAGCGCACCGCTCGGCACCTCGCCCCTGACGCCGGGCGTCCGGACGACCCGCCCGACGATCCGGACCGGGCCGTCGGCGCTGAGGAGCAGCGCCCCGGCGATCTCGTCGGCGCAGCCCAGATCGGCGGCGAGACCGGAGGCCGTCCAGACGACCGCCGATCGAGGGGGCACGACCCGGGTCTGGGCGGCGCCGGTCGAGCACGGGGCGGCGCCGCGGATCCGACCCGGCAGCAGCCCGGCGACCGACACCTGGACCGGCTCGGGCTCGGGGTTGACGAGGTAGACCTCGGTCGAACGGCGGGCGCCCTCGGGGCCGGCGGCGTTGACCGCGAAGACCGGGAGGATGAGCTCTCCGGCAGCGGCGGACGCCGCGGCGAGCAGCGTGACGATGGCGAGAAGCGGTCGAATCATCGGCCTTTCGCTCCTGGGGACCCGGGACGTCCGGCGCACCGGGACACCCATTGTACGGACGACGGGACCGATCCGTTGGTACACTTCGACCTCGGCCGTGCTCCGCGGGACGATCGGGAGGACCGGATGCCTCTTCCTCATGGCGCGTACGCCCCGATTCCGACACCCGTCGGCGACGATGGGCTGCTCGACCCGACGGCCCTGGGCCGCCACCTCGCCCGGCTCGCCCGGGGCGGGCTCGACGGCGCGCTCGTGATGGGCACCAACGGCGAGTTCCCCTCCTTCGACGTCGGCGAGCGCCTCGCCTGCGCCGACGCCGTCGCCCGCTGCCGGAGCGGGCTCGAGCTGATGCTCGGGGTCGGCTCGTGCGCACTGCCCGAGGTCCTCCAGCTGCTCGCCGCCGCCGAGCACCTCGGTTACGGGTCGACGCTGCTGCCGCCGCCGTTCTACTTCCGCGGCGCCCCGGCGATCGGGCTGATCGATTTCTTCCGCCGCGCCCTCGACGCCGCCGAGCTCCCGGTGCTCCTCTACCACATCCCTCAGGTCACCGGGATTCCGATCTCCGAGGAGATCCTCGACGGGCTGGCCGGGCACCCGCGGTTCGGCGGGGTCAAGGACAGCTCGGGCGATCCCGCCGAGCTCGAGCGTTTCCTCGGTCGTCTCGACGGTCGCGCCTACATGGTGGGGACCGACCGGCTGGTTGCGGCCTCGGTCGGCCGCGGCGGCGGCAGCATCTCCGCGGCGGCGAGCGTCGCGCCCGAGCTGGTGGTCGCCGTCCACCGCGATCCGGCCCGCCAGCCCGAGCTCGAGAGGCTGCGCTCGCTGCTCGAGCGCCACGGCCTCGGCCCGGCGGTCAAGGCGATCCTGCGCTCCGAAGGGATCGGCGCCTACCGCACCCGACCGCCGCTGGTCGATCTCGACGACGAGTCGGCGGCGCGGCTGCTGCGCGAGTTGGAGGAGCTCACGAGGGGCTGAGCCGTCGAGCCTCATAGGTCGCGCCGTCACAACCACGAAGACACGAAGACACGAAGAACGGAGGAATCGGAGAGAGGCGCGACTCGCGACTCCTGATGAGCTCGATGGGGCGTCGTGCGTTGGTGTTTGCGAGGTGCTGGCGGGGGTCACGGGACCGAGAGCACGACCTTGCCGAAGGCCTCGCCCGAGGCGAGGCGGCGGTGGGCCTCGGCCACCCGGTCCATCGGGTAGACGCGATCGATCACGGGTCGCAGCCGTCCCGCCGCGAGGGCGGCGCCGAACCGTCCTCGGAAGCTCGCCACGATCGTCTCCTTGCGCTCGTCGGAGAGGGCGCGGAGCGTCGAACCGATCACCCGCAGTCGACGGGTGAGCATCCGCGCGAGGTCGAGCTCCCCGGTCCTCCCTCCGCCGAGACCGATGACCACCAGGGCGCCGTCCGGGGCGAGGACGCGCAGGTTGGGCTCGAGGTAGGCGCCGCCGACGCAGTCGAGGACCACCTCGACCCCGCGCCCCTCGGTCGCCTCGAGGACCGCCGGCACGAAGTCGCCATCGCGATAGTTGACGGCGAGGGCCGCGCCGAGCTCGCGGCACCGGCGGCAGCGCTCGTCGCTGCCTGCGGTGACCAGGACCCGCGCGCCGGCCTCGGTGGCGAGCGCGATGGCCGCGGTGCCGACCCCGCCGGATCCGCCGTGGACCAGCGCGGTCGCATCGGGCTCGAGCCCGCCGAGCAGGAAGAGGTTGAGATAGGCGGTGAGGAAGACCTCGGGAAAGGCCCCGGCCTCGGCGTCGCCGAGGTGCTCGGGGGCCGCGAGGAGCGAGCCCTCGTGGACGGCGACGAGCTCGGACTGGCCGCCCCCCGCCACCAGGCCCATGACCCGGTCGCCGGGCCGGACGGCGCGGACCCCCTCTCCGATCTCATCGACGAGACCGGCGCACTCGAGACCGAGACCGGCCGGCGCGCCCGGGGGCGGGGGGTAGAGGCCGCGCCGCTGGAGGAGGTCGGCCCGGTTGAGCCCGGCGGCGCGGACCGCCACCCGGACGAAACGGCCGGAGACGACGGGCGCCGCGGTCTCCACGACGCGAAGCACATCCGCCTCGCCGTGACCCTCGCAGACGACGCTTTTCACATCCCGAGGGTAAACCATTACAATTCGGCGCGCCGTTCGGGACGGCGGGTCGAGATCGGGAGGAACGATGATCAAGCGCGAGGACCTCGAAACCTGGGCGGGCTTCCTGCTCGACCACTCGCTGGGCGGTGTCGGCCCGGGCGACCGGGTGATGATCAAGGGCGAGCGGGTCTGCTGGCCGCTCATGGATGTCCTCGAGCGTCGGGTGGTCGAGGCCGGCGCGGTCCCCGACGTCTACCTCGTCCCGCCGAACAACGACCGGGGGCGGGTGTGGTCGGCGACGGTGGGCCGGTCAGCGACCCCCGAGCAGCTCGCCGCGGTCCCCGACTGGCACCGCCAGCGGTACTCGAGCATGACCAAGTACGTCGAGGTGCTCGGCGCCGAGGACCCGAAGCAGTACATCGGCCTCGAGCCTGCCCAGTCGCAGGCGCTCGCCGCTGCGGATCGGCCGTTTGCCGACATCCGCCTGTCGAAGTCGTGGGTGATCACCCTCTACCCGACCGCCGGGTTCGCCGAGCTCGAGGGTATGTCGCTCGAGGACTTCGAGGCCTTCATCGTCGGCGCCTCGACCGTCGACCCGACCCCGCTGCGCGCCGCCGAGGAGGCGATCGCGCCGCTCGTCGACCGGGGCTCGACGGTCACCATCGTCACGCGATGCCCGAAGGAGGAGCGCGACCTCACCCTGTCGATGAGCATCGCCGAGGGCCGCGCCATGATGTCCTACGGGCTTCGTAACTTCCCGGACGGCGAGGTCTTCACCAGCCCCGACGCGTCGAGCGTCTCCGGTGAGATCTACCTCGACCTGCCGGTGACCTATGGCGGCGTCGACATCCGGGGCATCTATCTCAAATTCGCCTCCGGCCGGATCGTCGACTACCGCGCCGAGGAGGGTCACGACCGGCTCGCCGCGATCATCGAGACCGACGACGGCTCGCACCGGCTCGGCGAGGTCGCGCTCGGCATGAACCCCGGGCTCGACCGGGTGCTCAAGCACCCGCTGTTCGTCGAGAAGGTCGGCGGCACCCTCCACATCGCGATCGGCGCGAGCTACGAGACCTGCTTCGTCGCCGATCCGGCGAGCGAGGAGGGCCGCGAGCGGATCGCCGGCCTCGAGGCCGCCGGGGTGCTCAACCGCTCGGCGCAGCACGTCGACATCGTCGCCGACTTCCGACCCGGGGGGTGCGGCGTGTCGGTGAGGATCGACGACACCGAGCTGGTGCAGCGCGAGGGCGTCTGGGCGGTCGCCGGCTGAGGAATCGCCGGCCGGCGCCGCGGGTTCGAACGAGGGGTGCGGCCGCCCGCACCGATGGAGACAGCATGAAAACCGACAACGACGGCTCGACCGGCGCGCTCCGCGAGCTCGAGACAATCACCCCGCCGGAGATCTTCAGCGAGCTCGAGAAGGGCGTTCTCGGCCAGGGCGCGGCCCTGCGTTACGCCTCGGTCGCCGTGTACAAGCACACCACCGGCAAGGTGCCTGGGAACATCCTGCTCATCGGCAACTCGGGCACCGGCAAGACGACGATCATGAACAACATCCAGCGGATGTACCACGAGGTCGCCGAGTACCGGCCGTTCCGGGCGATGACGATCATCAACGCCAACCTCCTGGTCGACGCCGAGCGGCTCGAGTTCCAGCCGGCGCGGCTGCTCACCGCCGTCGAGCAGCGGGCGCGCGCCCTGGTCGGGGAGCGGCCGACCGCGGCCGAGCTCAAGGCGACGATGGAGCGGGCGACGGTGTGCATCGACGAGATCGACAAGATGTCGTCGATCGTCGCCGGCAAACCGAACGCGATCGGCGTCGTCCTCCAGCAGGGGCTCCTGACCCTCATGGAGGGCGAGGTCGTTGCGCACCGGGCCCACGTCTGGGAGGGCGAGGTCGAGCGGGAGACGGTGATCCCGATCGACACCAAGCACATGATGTTCATCTGCGGCGGCGCCTTCGAGGGCCTGTACGACCAGGTCTACCTGCGGGTCGTCAAGCCGGGCAGCGGCGAGAAGCTCAAGTCCCAGGCCATCCAGACCGCCGACGGCCAGGTCCGGATCGAGTCCCACTTCGCGCTCGGCGACTACCTCAAGCCCGAGGACCTGTTCGAGTACGGGATGGTTCCCCAGTTCATGGCGCGGTTCGACGACGTGGTCCTGCTGCGGGACCTCGACGCCCGGGTCCTCAAGGAGATCCTGCTCAAGTCGGTCGATTCGCCCTTTCTCCGGTCGAAGCGCTACTTCGACGTGCTCGGGATCGACCTCGAGATCGAGGACGTCGCGGCGGCGATGATCGCCGAGGAGGCGGCCAAGAGCACCCGGACCGGGGCGCGCGCCCTGCGCGCGGTGTTCGGCCGGATCGTCAACCGGCTCGAGTTCGACCCCTGGAGCTTCGAGGGCCTCGAAGAGACCGTGGGCGGCCGCCGACGCCTACTGATCTCCCGTGACATGGTTCGCCGGGCGACCGCCCGCAACGGCGGCTGACCCGCCGTCTGGCCCGGACCGGCAGAGTCGGGTACACTCGACCGAACAAGCGTTTCGGAGGGGGGCGCCGAAGCTGGTCGTTTGTCGTCGAAGGGGAGCATGGCGAAGTTCATCCTGGTCTACACCCATCCGACCGAGGGGGAGCAACGCTTCGACCTGGCGCCGGGTCGAAGCTACCGCGTCGGATCGCGTCCGGACAACGACATCGTCATCGACCAGAAGGACGTGTCGCGCCGGCATGCAGTGCTGAGGGTCCACGACGGCTCGTTCCACATCACCGACCTCGACAGCAAGAACGGCACCTTCATCAACGGCGCGCGGACGGCGGCGGAGAGCTTCGGTTGCGGCGACATGGTCCACCTGTCGTCGGCCCGGCTGGTGATCGTCGAGGTCGGTACCGGAAGCTACCCGCCGAGCACTCAGGCGGTCGTGCTGCCCCCCGACGAGAGCGGCGTGCGGCGGCTCGAGGACACCCAGAAGTTCCGCAGCGAAGCGTCGATGGAGGACGTGGTCTCGCTGCTCGAGACGACCGCCGTCGCGGTGCGCAGCGGCGGGGTCGCCGAGCCCCTGCGATGGGCGGTCGAGCACCTCGGGTTCGATGGCGCCGTCGTGCTCTACCGCGACGATCAGGACAACGTCGCGATGGTGGCGAGCGCCGGCGACCTCGGCGAGCTGGCGCGTTCGAGCCGGACCCTCGCCGGGCTCGCGACCGAGCGCCGGGCCCCCGGCTCGGGAACCAGGGTCCGCCAGGTGACCGAGGGCGCCGAGAGCCTGCTCGTGGCGACCATCGGTTCGAGCCACTTCCTGGTCGTGCGGTACTCCGCCCAGCCCCCGGCGATCGGCGACCTCAGATCGGTGATCGCCGCCGTCGATGCGGTTCTCGGCTGCGGCCGCGTCGCGACCGCCGAACGGGGGGCCGGGATCCACGCCTCCGCAACGGGGACGGATCCACTGGGGTCGCTCGCCGGGGTGTCGGTGGCGGTCGCCGAGTGCCGGCGGATGGTCGCCGAGGCGGCTCGCGAGGACCGTCCGGTCGTGGTGGTCGGCGAGCGGGGCGCGGGCTGCTCGGTGGCCGCGCGGGGGGTGCACGACCTGTCGGCCCTGGCCTCCAGGCGGTGGGTCGTGATCGACCTCGACCGGCTGTCGCCGGCGTCGATCGAGCATCGTCTGCTGGTCGTCGGAGAGGTCCTCGCCGCGGCCGATCAGGCCGAGGGCGGGACCGTGGTCCTCGACCACGTCGCGGAGATGCCGGTGGCGCTCTGGCACCGCCTGCTCGGCGAGCTCGCCGACCGCAGCACCGAGGTCCCACGGGTGACCCTGATCCTCAACCAGGCGGCCGACGGGGAGGGCGCCGATCGTGCCGCGGCGGTGGCCGAGGGCGGCCCGGTGAGGGTGCCGAGCCTCCGCCGGCGGATCGAGGACCTGCCGATCCTGATCGATGCCTTTGCCCGGAGATCGGCGGGCCCGGAGGCGGCCGACCGGGTCGCCTTCTCGGCCGCCGCGCTCCGTGCGATGGGCGGCTACTCGTGGCCCGGGAACCTGGTCGAGCTCCGCGACGAGGTGGGGCGGGCGATCGCCGGCGCCGGCGCCGGCCGGCCGGTCGAGGTCGAGCACCTGTCGGCCCGGCTGCGCGGCACGACCGACGCCGCCGCCGGGGGTGCTCCCGACCTCGAGTCGCTGATCGGCGGAGGGCTCGCGGAGGCCCGCGAGGGCTTCGAGGCGCTGATGATCCGGCGGGTGCTCGGGGACTGCGCCGGCAACCAGGCCGAGGCCGCGAGACGGCTCGGTCTGTCGCGCGCGGGGCTGTTCAAGAAGATGCGCAAGCTCGGGCTGTAACCGGTCCGCCACCCCTGCGGGGTGCTATGCTGGACGGCGCAGGAGGAGGCGGGCGTTCGCGGTGCGGTCCGACCGTGTCGAGGAAAGTCCGGACTCCTGACGGGCAGCATGCCGGGTAACGCCCGGCCGCGGCAACGCGAGGGAAAGTGCCGCAGAGAGCAGACCGCCCACGCTCGGACCGTGGGTAAGGGTGAAAGGGTGCGGTAAGAGCGCACCGCTCCGCCGGTGACGGCGGGGGCACGGTAAACCCCATGCGGAGCAAGGCCGAGTAGGGGAGTCGAGGGTCGCCCGTCCCCGCAACCTGCCACGGCAGGGGAGACTTCCGGGTAGGCCGCTGGAGCCGTGCGGTGACGCGCGGCCAAGATGAATGGACGCCGCCTCGAGGGCACAGAATCCGGCTTACAGCCTCCTCCTGCCTTTTCGCCCCGCGGCGGGTCGTGCCGCGGCCGGTTCCCGATAATGCTGATATTGTTGGCGCCGTGGGGGCTTTGAAGGCGTGGAGTCGGCTCGAGCGCGACGAGCCGATCGGGGTCGTGGCGCTGTCGGGGCCGGTGGACCCGGTGCGGCTCGCCGAGGGCCTCGACGTGCTGCGCGGCTGGGGCCGTCCCGTCGAGCTCGCCCCGAACCTGAACAGCCGAACCGGGTACCTCGCGGGTGACGACGAGGCGCGGCTCGGGGGTCTGGTCGACCTCCTCGACCGGGGTGTCCGGACCTTCGTCGCGGCCCGGGGCGGCTACGGCGTGACCCGTCTGCTCGACCGGCTTCCGTGGGAGCGGTTGGCGACGGACGGGATCCGCCTGGTCGGCTACTCGGACCTGACCGCGCTGCTCGGGCCGCTCGCGGTCCGGACGCCGCAGGTCCACGGCCCGATGGTCGCGGCCGGTCTCGCCAGGCCCGAGAACGACCGCCGGGTTCGCCTCCTGCTCGACGGGGAGCTGTGTGGCGGGACGCTCTTCGAGATCCCGGCGCGGGGGGTGCTCCGACACGGACGGGCGGAGGGCCGCGCGGTCGGCGGCAACCTGACCCTGATCGCGGCGACTCTCGGCACCCGCTGGGCGCCCGACCTCGACGGAGCGGTGCTCTTCCTCGAGGAGGTCGGCGAGCCGTCGTACCGGCTCGACCGCCTCCTCACCCAGCTCCGCGGAGCTCCCGGTTTCGACCGTGTTCGGGGGATCGTGTGCGGCGAGCTGCACCGTTCCCGGCCCCGCGCGGAGTGCGCGAAACGCTGGGCCGAGCTCCTCCTCGAGGCCACCGGCGACGCGATCCCGGTGGTCGTCGGCCTGCCGTTCGGGCACGGAGCGAGAAACCTGGCCTTCCCGCTGGGTGTGGGCGTCACAGTCGACACCCGGCGAGGTGCGGTAATCTGGAGCCCATGATGGCGAAGTTCAGGACCACCGGTAACAAGGAAACCCACGACTCGCTCGAGCCGATGCGGACGAACTTCGGCGCCGGCGAGGTGATCTTCGACGAGGGCGATCTCGGGCTGACGATGTATGTCATCGAGCGCGGCGAGGTCGAGATCCGGAAGAAGTTCGGCAAGGAGGTGCGGGCCCTCGCGGTGCTCGGCAAGGGGGACTTCTTCGGCGAGATGTGCATGCTCGAGGAGGACGTGCCGCGATCGGCGACGGCCCTCGCCCTGAGCGACGTCGAGGCGGTGATGATCGACCGCTCGGCCTTCACCTTCATCCTCAAGCACAACCCCGAGATCACCATCCGGATCATGCGCAAGCTGATCCGCCGGCTCCGCCAGACCACCGAGATGCTCGAGGAGGCGCTCGGGCACGCGGTCGACCTCGACGCCTCCGACGCCGGCGCCCAGCCCGGGACCGTCCCCGATCCCAGGGCGCGGCTCGTCGAGGTCTCGTCGGGCCTGGTCTTTCCCCTGGCCAAGGGTGGGGAGACCACGGTCGGCCGGATCGACCCGGTCACCGGGATCCACCCCGACATCGACCTGACCCCGGTCGACACCAAGCGGTCGATCTCGCGTCGCCATGCCCGGATCCGCCGCGAGGAGGACGGGACCTTCAGCGTGGTCGAGGACGTCGGCACGATGAACGGGACCTTCGTCAAGGGCGTCCGGCTGACCGCCGGCAAGCCGCACGCGGTCGAGGCCGGCGACACGGTGATCTTCGGCACCATCCAGTGCCGCTTCGAGCTCGACCCGACGAAGGGGTGAGCCGCTGACGGCGCCGGCGCCGCCACGGCCCGAGGATCCCGTCGAGCGCCTCGCCGGGATCGGACCGACGACGGCGGCCGCCCTGGCGGCGGTCGGCGTGCGCCGGGTCGTCGACCTGCTGCTCCACCTGCCGCGCCGCTGGGAGGACCGGGGGCGGGTCGTCGGCGTCGCCGAGGCCCTCGCCGGCCCGCCCGGGCCGGTTCTGGTGCGCGGCGTGCTCTCCTCGATCTCGGCGCGCCACGTCCGGCGTCGCCTCCACCTCACCGACGCCGTCCTCGACGATGGCGCCGGGCGGCTCGCCGTGCGCTGGTTCAACCAGCGGTGGATCGCCGACCGGCTGCGCCCGGGCGCCGAGGTCGTCGCCGCGGGGGTGCTCGGACTCGGCCCCGGCGGCCGCCGCCAGCTCGTCAACCCCGAGCTGGTGGCGACCGACGATCCGGGGAGCGTCGAGGCGATCGTCCCGGTCTACCCTCCCCTCGGCCCGCTCGCCGGCAAGCGCCTGCGGCGGGTGATGCGCGCCGCCTGCGCGGCCCTCGAGGGCCTGACCGACCCGCTCCCCGCGCCGGTCCGGGCGGAGCTCGCCCTGCCCGGGCTCGCTGCGGCCCTCGAGGCGCTCCACCGTCCGCCGGCGGCGCCGTCGGCGGACGAGCGTGCCGCCGCCGTCGCCGGGTTGGGGGCGGGGAGCTCTCCGGCCCACCGCCGTTTCGCCTTCGACGAGCTGCTCGCCATGGCCTCGGTGACCGCCGCCGACCGGGCCCGCCGGCGCGGCCAGCGGGCGGCGCCGATCGCGCCGTCGCCGGCCTATCGCCGCGCGGCGGCCACGCTCTTCGGCTTCGCGCTGACCGCCGCCCAGCGCCGCGCGGTCGACGAGATCCTCGCCGATCTCGGACAGCCGACCCCGATGGCGAGGCTCCTCCAGGGGGATGTCGGGTCGGGGAAGACCGCGGTCGCGATCCTCGCCCTGCTCGCGGCGGTCAGCGGCGGGCGCCAGGCGGCGCTGATGGCGCCGACCGAGCTCCTCGCCGAGCAGCTCCACCGGTCGGTCGCCGGCGCCCTCGAGCCCCTCGGCCACCGGGTCGGCCTGCTCACCGGGAGCCTGGGTGCGGCCGAGGCGAAGGCCCTCCGCGGCGCCGTCGCCTCGGGCGAGATCGGCGTTCTCGTCGGGACCCACGCGCTCTTCCAGGATCGCGTCCGCTACGCCGATCTCGGGCTCGTGGTCATCGACGAGCAGCACCGGTTCGGCGTCGCCCAGCGGCGCAGCCTGCTCGGCAAGGGGACCTCGCCCCACCTCCTGGTGATGACCGCCACCCCGATCCCGCGCTCGCTCGCCCTTACCGTGTACGGCGACCTCGATTTGACGATCGTCGACGAGCTGCCGCCGGGCCGCCTGCCGGTCCGCACCGAGGTTCGCGACCCTTCCGCGAGGGAGCGCATCCTCGCCTTCCTCCGCAGCGAGGTCGCCTCCGGGGGGCAGGGCTTCGTCGTGTGCCCGGTGATCGACCCCTCGCCGGCGATCGAGGCGGTGTCCCTCGCCGAGCACGAGCGGACCCTCCGCGCCGCCCTTCCCGGGGTCGCGATCGGCCTCCTCCACGGCCGGCTCGACCGGTCCGAGCGCGACGCGGTCGCCGAGCGGTTCCGGCGCGGCGAGCTCGGGGTCATCCTCGCGACCACGGTCGTCGAGGTCGGGGTGGACGTCCCCGCGGCCTCGGTGATGATCGTCGAAGGGGCCGACCGCTTCGGGCTGTCCCAGCTCCACCAGCTGCGCGGTCGGGTCGGGCGGGGCACGCGGCCCTCGTGGTGCATCCTGGTGACCGGAGACGAGCCGTCGGAGGCGGCGCGCCGGCGTCTCGAGGTCCTCGTGAAGAGCAGCGACGGGTTCGAGATCGCCGAGGCCGACCTCCGTCACCGCGGGCCCGGCGAGCTCACCGGGTTGCGCCAGTGGGGGCTCTCGGGGCTGCGCTTCGCCGACCTCGGACGCGACGCCGATCTGATCCGGCACGCCCGAGACGTCGCCCGGCGTCTCGCCGCGGAGGGCGAGCTCGACGGGGTCCGGCGGGCGCTCCTCGAGCTGTACCCGATCGGTGAGGGGTGGTCGGGCGGGTGAGGGGCGCCGGGGCCGGTTCGATGGCACAATGGCCCGCCAAGGAGGCACCATGAGCGACGACGCGCCAGCCCTGGTGGTCGAGCCCTCTCAGCTCGCCGCCCTCGACGACACCCCACGTCGGATGGCGACGATCCCGGGCAGCCGGATGTTCGAGATCAAGGAGGCGCTCGCGGTCTTCCGCGCCGCCGCGCCGGATGAGGAGATCTTCGACGCCAGCCAGGGCGACGGCGGCGCCAGCCTTCCCGGGGTGCCGGCGGAGATCCTCGAGACCGCCCACTCGCTCCAGCTCGCCCACGGCACGGGCTACGACAAGCCCTTCGGGACGCCCGAGTTCCGCCGCGCCGTCGTCGAGGACTACTGGGCCCTCGACCGGGCGACCGGCTGGGGGCCGGACAACGTGATCGCCGGGCAGGGGGGGCGTGACGCCCTGATCAAGGCCTACGAGGCGGCCCAGCTGCTCGGCCACCGGCGCCGCGGCGACTTCGTCGCGGTGTCGCGGGTGCCGTGGATCTCCTATAACTGGGGCCCCTACGCGGTGGGCGCCAACGTCATGCTCGCCCCGGGCGACGAGGCCGACGGCTGGACCCTGACCCCGGAGGCGGTGGCGGCCTGCGTCGACGCTGCCGCCGCCTACGACGGACGGCGGGTCGCGATGCTCGTCGTCACCAGCCCGGACAACCCGACCGGCCGGAGCATGGCGCCGGAGCGGCAGCTCGAGCTCGCCGGCGCCGCCTTCCGGGCCGGGATCCCCTTCGTCCTCTTCGACTGGATCTACCACCGGGTCACCGATGAGGCTCCGCACGACCTCAACGCCTTCCTGCTCGCCCTCTCGCCGGCCGAGCGGGACCGCTGCATCTTTCTCGACGGCATCACCAAGTCGCTCGGTGCGAGCAACATCCGCAACGCCCACCTGGTCGCCTCGGCGGCCGCGGTCAAGCTCATCCAGAGCCGTGCCTCGCACGCGGTGATCCCGTCGTTCCACAGCCAGGCGGTGGCGATCGCCGCCTACCGGATGGGCTTCGACCGGGCCGCCGCGTCGATCGTCTCTCCGACCAACGCGAGCCGCGCGGTGGTCGCCGACTTCGTCGCCGAGCGCGGGATCCGGGCGATTCTCGGCAAGGGCTACTACGCCTTCCTCGACGTCGGACCGTGGATCGACCGGGCGGGGCTCGCCGACGGCGCCGCCCTGGGGGCCGTGCTCGCCGAGCGCTTCGGCATCGCGGTGGTGCCGGGGGTCTACTTCTCGGAGTTCGGCGCGCGCTGGATCCGCTTCTCCTACGCCCTGCCGCCGGAGGTCACCCGGGCCGCGGTCGAGCGGCTGTGGCGAGGTCTGTCGTCGCTCTGACCGGAGGCATCCCTCTCCGGATCGCCCAGGTTCTCACCGGTCCCGATCCGGATCCCGATCCCGATGCGACGTCCAGCGGACCGTCGCAACCACGAAGACACCAAGACACGAAGGCGGGCACGAAGCCGTCGCAACCACGAAGGCACCAAGACACGAAGGCGGGCACGAAGCCGTCGCAACCACGAAGGCACCAAGACACGAAGGCGGGCACGAAGCCGTCGCCATCAGATCAGGGTCATCGCAGGGGCTTGGCGGAGGGCCGGGAGCGTTGGTGATTTACCACAGAGGCACAGAGGCACAGAGCCGTCGCAAGCGCGAAGACGCGAAGGCGCGAAGTTGGGCACGAAGCCGTCGCCATCAGACCAGGGTCATCGCAGGGGATTGGCGGAGGGTCGGGAGCGTTCGTGATTCACCACCGAGGGCACAGAGGCACAGAGCCGTCGCAAGCGCGGAGACGCGAAGGCGCTAAGGAGATAACGAAGCCGTCGCCATCAGATCAGGGTCATCGCAGGGGATTGGTGGAAGGCCGCGGGCGTTGGTGAATCACCACGGAGGGCACAGGGGCCCCGAGCCGTCGCAAGCGCGAAGACGCGAAGGCGCGAAGGAGATCACGAAGCCGTCGCCATCAGATCAGGGTCATCGCAGGGGATTGGCGGAGGGCCGCGGGCGTTCGTGATTCACCACCGAGGGCACATAGGCCCAGAGGCACAGAGCCGTCGCAACCACGAAGGCACGAAGACACGAAGTTGGGCACGAAGCCGTCGCAACCACGAAGACACCAAGACACGAAGGCGGGCACGAAGCCGTCGCCATCAGGTCAGGGGGTGGTCGAGGACCAGGCGGTGGTGGTGCCGTCCTCGAAGCCGTCGTCGAAGAGGGCGCCGATCTGGCGGAGGACCCAGACGGTCGAGCCGGCCGCGAGGTAGACGTTGCCGGCCTCGTCCTCGCCGAAGGTCGTCAGACCGCCGAGGTTCTGGGTGAAGGCGAGCTCGGTCGCCGACCAGGTCCCGCTGCCGCCGTCGTACTCGCCGGCCCAGACCTCGCCGGTGCACCAGTCGGCGAACAGGTAGGCGCCGCGCAGGTCGGGCGCGGCGAAGCCGCGGTAGAGGTAGCCGCCGGTCACCGAGCAGCGGCCGGAGGCGTGGGCGTACTCGAGGATCGGGAAGTCGTAGTCGCCGATCGGGCCGCAGCCGGTGGTGTTGAAGGGGTGGGCGCCCTCGTAGCAGCGCCAGCCCCAGTTCTCGCCGCCCAGGCTCGCGGCGGGGGCGCGGTCGATCTCCTCCCACGAGCCGTAGCCGACATCGCCGATGTACATGTCCCCGGTCGACCGGTCGAAGCTGAAGCGCCACGGGTTGCGCAGCCCCGAGTGCCAGATCTCGGGCAGGGTGCCCGCGACGCCGACGTAGGGGTTGTCCACCGGCACGGTGTAGGGCAGGTTGCCGTCGACCGAGATCCGGAGGATCTTGCCGAGCCAGGTCTGGAGGCTCTGGCCGTTGCCGGCGGGGTCGCCCTGGATCCCGCCGTCGCCGACCGCCATGTAGAGGTGTCCGTCGGGACCGAAGGCGAGCTGTCCGCCGTTGTGGTTGGACGCCGGCTGCGCCTGGGACAAGAGCTCGGTGCCGACCGCCGACGCGGTGTTGCCGCTCGGCGGGCTCGCGTTGTAGTGGGCGAGCACCGTCGCGTTGTCGGCTCTCGTGTAGTAGACGTAGAAGTCGCCGTTGCTCTCGTAGTCGGGGTCGAAGGCGAGCCCGAGCAGACCCTGCTCGAAGCCCGAGGACTTGACGATGCTGGTGATGTCGAGAAAGGGCGTCGCGAGCAGGACGCCGCCGTCGACCACCCGAATCCGGCCGACCTTCTCGGTGACGAAGAGACGGCCGCTGCCGTCGCCGGCGTGGGTCACGACGGTCGGGCTGGCGATGCTCGGAACGGCGACGACGAGGTCGAGATCGGGCGGCTGGGGGACCCCCGCACCGGCGGTGGCGCCGGCGATCACCGCCCCAGAGACGATGAGGAGGATCCTGGCAGTCCGGGTCGCTGTCGGTTCGCTCATGGTGTGACTCCTGATCTCCTGACCGTTTCCGGGTCTCGCTGAGGACGGGAGGTACAATCGCCGGGCGGCCGGGGACATTCCCCGGCCTCCGGACGGGGGAGGAGCACACCGGGGATGGACTCAGGGCGCGCCGCCGAGTGGTACCGCTTCGCCGAAAAGATCGAGATGGCCGTCGCCTCATCGGGTCAGGACGACCCCGACGGCGGCACCTCGGGCCTCGAGATCGAGTTCAACATCCTCGACGGCGACCTCCGGCCGGTGTCGTCGGTGGGCGCCGGCCCCGAGCGCCGCTCCTTTGCCGACTACCTCTACGAGGACCGGCTCCCCGAGTGGGTCCGGCCGAGCTTCCAGCTCGAGGTCTTCAACTGGATGATCGAGCTGACGACGCGGCCGCACTGGTCCGCCGTCGCGACCGCGGCGGAGGGGCGGCTGCTCGAAGCGGTGCTGCTCAACACCCTCGCCGAGGTCGGCCTGAGCCACGGCGAGACCTTCGGCGCGATGCACGGGGTCATTCCCCAGCCCTTCGAGGTCGGGCCCGACAGCGTCCCCGGCGGCTGGAACCTGGCCCGCCGCCGCTATCTCGAGCACTGCGTCGAGCTCTATGGGGCGCGGCTCGCGACCGCCGGCATCCACACCAACCACAGCTATCCGGCCGCGCTGCTGTCGTGGGACTTCCTCCACCTGCCGCTCGGCGAGCGCCGCCGCTCGAGCCTCGAGGACTTCCGCAACCGGGCGGTGATCCGCGCCACCCGGCTGCTCCGCCCCTACTGCCCGGTCTTCATCGCGGTCAGCGCGGCGTCGCCCCTGACCTGGGAGGTCGTCGACGGCACGCCGCGCACCGTCCTCACCGACGCCGACTCGCAGCGCCTGCTCGCCTTCCCGAACCCCGAGTCCCTCGACGTCGGCGGGCTCTACGCGAGCCATGCCGACTACCTGGCGATCTCCTATGACCTGGTGCGGCGCGGGATCCGGTTCGGCGCCAACAACTGGACGCCGGTCCGCGCCCGCTCCGACGTCGACCCGGTCCGTCGCAACATCCTGGCCACCTCGGACCAGCTGCGCGAACTCTACCGGCGCGGGATCTACACCTCGGGGGAGCACCGCAGCCTCGAGGAGGCCGAGCGCCAGCTGATCATCGAGAACCTGTGCGCCCGGGTCGACCTGCCGATGAACCGGGTCGAGGTCCGGACCGACGAGGGCGGCGACTCGCTCGAGCTCGCGACCGCCAAGATCCTGCTCAAGGAGCTGCTGATGCTCCGGATCTACGGCGACGAGGGCTATGGCTCGGGCTATGCCTATGACGCCGCCGACATCGCGCGGGTTCGCCGCGACGAGGCCGAGGCGGTGCGGCGCGGCCTCGCCGCGGTGGTCTCGGCGCCGCACGGCGCGGGGACCGGGACGGTTCGCGAGGTGCTCGGGCGCCTCCTCGACGAGCTCGACCCGCTCGCCGAGGCCCTCGGCTGCCGCGACCGGCTCGAGCCGCTGCGGGCGATGGCCGGCGGCGGGCCCAACCCGGCCGGCGAGCTACGGGCCTGGCTCGGCGCCGAGATCGGCACCCCGGAAAGGGCGCCGTCCGGGGCCGTGGTCGTGCCGCCCGAGCTGGTGCTCGAGGTGATCGAGCGGCGTCGTCGTCAGGTCGCCGCCGAGGCCGCGCGTGTCGCCGAGGCCCCCGAGAACGGGGGCGGCTCCGCGGCCTTTCTCGCCTCCCTCGCCGGGCGTCTCGCCTCGATGGCTCGACACCAGCCGGCGATGCCGGTCAGGATCGGCGAGGTCGGCGAGGGGTTGCGGCCGGTCAGCGGCGGCGAGCGGACCGCCGAGGTGGTGGCGCTGGCCGCTGAGCTCGTCCGGATCCCATCGGTGACCAACTGCGCCGACGAGCGCCTCGACGGGGTGCGCGACTGCGCCCGCTTCATCGCCGGCTGGCTGAGCCGCGCCGGGCTCGAGGTCGAGCTCTTCGAGGACGCGCGCTACCCGGCGCTGGCGGCGGGGTTCCCGGGGCAGCTGCTCGCCCCGATCAGCCTGAGCGGTCACTTCGACGTCGTGCCGCCCGAGCCCGACGACCGGCAGCTCGATCCGCGGGTCGAGGGCGACTACCTGTGGGGCCGGGGCGCCGCCGACATGAAGACCGTCGTCGCGAGCATGATGGTGTGGCTGCGCGACATCCGGGCCGCCGGCCCGCCCTACCCGCCGATCCACGCCCTGTTCGTCGGCAACGAGGAGAACGGCGAGGGCGAGGCCTGGGGCACCCCACAGCTGCTCGCCGAGCTGGCCGAGCGCGAGGGCTGGTCGCCCGAGATCCTGCTGGTCGGCGAGCGCACCGGCGAGCGCGGCGACGAGCTCTTCGGCGCGGTCTGCCCGGACAGCCGCGGCGTCGTTCGGGTCCGCTTCACGGTCCGCGGGGCGCGCGGGCACACCGGCACCGGAGTGGTCCCGGCGGACCTGCTCGACCGGCTGATCGAGCTCAAGGGGGTGCTGGCCGGGGTGCTCCGGCGCCGCCTGACCCTGTCGAGCCTCGACGGCTGGGAGAGCTCGGCCCGATTCCCCTTCCTCAAGGTCGGCGACACCGGGGTCTACAACATCACCGCCGGGGTCGGCGAGCTCGGCCTCGAGATCCGGCCGATCCCCACCGACGACCTCGGGGCGGTCCGCGACGAGGTCACGGCGCTCTGCCGAGAGCTCGGCGTCGAGGCCGCCTTCGAGGTCATGGAGGCGGGGGTGTCGTGCCCGCGGGACAACCCGCACCTCGGCCGGCTCATCGCCAGCCTCGAGACGGTCTCGGGCCGGCAAGCGCTGCTCGGCCGGAAGAAGCCGGGCTCGTCGGCGCGGTTCGCTCCGGGGGGCAACGCCGTGGTCTGGGGGCAGACCGGGATCGGGCCGCACTCGCGCGACGAGCGCCACTTCATCCCGTCGATCGAGCCCTACCTCCGGGTCCTCGACGACCTCGCCCGGCAGTACCGCTCCAGCTGACCTCGGCCGTTCCGCGCCATCGCACCATCGCAGCCGTAGCAGCCGTCGCAGCCGTCGCAACCACGAAGACACGAAGACACGAAGGCGGGCACGAAGGAATTGGTCGTGCGGGCGACCCGCCGAAGCGCCAGCGGCGGTGCCGAATCCCGTGCCCGCGTCCGATGCGATGGCTCGCTCCCCCTCCCGCTCCCGCTCCCGACCGGGTCCACCGGAGGGCCGGGATCGTTCGTGATTCAGCACAGAGGCGCAGAGGCGCAGAGGCACAGAGGCGCAGTGGCGCAGAGCCATCGCAAGCGCGAAGACACCAAGACACCAAGCCATCCCACCGGAAGAGGTCTCGATGGCCCTCGTGCCTTCGTGCCATCGTGTTCGCGACGGTGCGACGGCTGCGATGTCGGCGGCGCCGAACCGCCGCTGCGACTGGCGAGCGCGCCAGCGAACGTCAGTTGCCGTCGAAGATGCCGCCGATCCCGCCGAGCTGGCCGAGCACCGAGCCCTCGCCGCGGCTCTTGCCGCCGGCCTGCGGCGCCGACTGCCAGACCCGGCCGGCGAGCCGGCTGAAGGGCAGCGACTGGAGCCACACCTTGCCGGGGCCGGCGAGCCGGGCGAAGAAGAAGCCCTCGCCGCCGAAGATCGCCGACTTGACCCCTCCGACCATCTCGATGTCGTAGCTGACCGACGGCTCGAGGGCGACCAGGCAGCCGGTGTCGACTCGCAGCCGCTCTCCCGCGGCGAGCTGGCGCTCGACGATGGTGCCGCCGGCGTGGACGAAGGCGAGGCCGTCGCCCTCGAGCTTCTGCATGATGAAGCCCTCGCCGCCGAACAGCCCGGTGCCGATCTTCTTCTGGAAGGCGATCCCGACCTGCACCCCCTTGGCGGCGCACAGGAAGGAGTCCTTCTGGCAGATCAGAGTGCCACCGGCCTTCGCGAGATCGACCGGGATGATCTTCCCCGGGTAGGGCGAGGCGAAGGCGACCCGCGCCTTGCCGGCGCCCCGGTGGGTGAAGACGGTCATGAAGAGGCTCTCACCGGTCAGCAGCCGCTTGCCGGCGCCGACCAGCTTGTCCATGAACCCGCCCTGCTGACCCGAGCCGTCGCCGAAGATCGTCTGCATCTCGATGCCGTCGGTCATGTACATCATGCCGCCGGCCTCGGCGACGACGCTCTCGCCGGGGTCGAGCTCGATCTCGACGAACTGCATCTCGCTGCCGAAGACCTCGAAGTCGACGGCGTCGGCGCGGCCGCCCCGCGGGGCCGGCGGCGGCGGGGCGGGGGAGGGGCCGAACAGGCCCTGGAGCTCGGCCACGGCGTGGGCCGGGACCCAGCCCTTCATGCCGTCGGAGAACAGGTGATGGTCCCGCTTGACCTCGCCGGCAGCGATCTTCCGGCGGAGCTCGATCTCGCCGTACGGCCCATGGCTCTGCCCGTCGATCGCCACATACCACTGCTTGTCGCCCATGCTGCCTCCCGTGTCGAAGCGTCCGCGGAGTATACGCGACCCCGGTCGGGACCGGTTCCCTCTACAATGAGCGCCATGACGCTGAACGGCAACCCGATGTCTCATACCCGGTCGAAGGACGCTGAACGCCGGCGAAGGGCGGGGGCCTGGATCGGCCTCGCGGCCTTCCTCGGGCTGACCGGCTGCGGCGGTGGCCAGCCCGGCGGACAGGGCCTCAACCTGGTGCTCGTGACCCTCGACACGACCCGCGCCGACGCCCTGGGGTGCTACGGTGCGCCGCCCGGCTCGACCCCCAATCTCGACCGGCTGGCGGCCGAGGGCGCCCTCTTCCGGCGAGCCACCGCGTGCACCCCGCTGACCCTGCCGTCGCACAGCACGATCCTCACCGGGACCTGGCCACCGAGCCACGGCGTGCGCGGCAACGGTCGTGACGCCCTCGCCGACCGGGCGGTCACCGTGGCCGAGGTGCTGCGCGACGCCGGCTACCGGACCCGTGCCGTGGTCGGCGCGTTCGTCGTCAAGCGGATGTTCGGCCTGGCCCAGGGCTTTGACGAGTATGACGAGGCGATGCCCCTGGCGGCGCCCGGGCGGCCGGCCCTCGAGCGGCCCGGGGACCTGGTGGTCGACGCGGCGATCGGCGATCTGACCGAGCTCGGCGACGGCCGGTTCTTCCTCTGGGTCCACCTTTATGATCCCCACCTGCCCTACGTCTCGCGGGAGGGCCATGCCCCCGACTCACGGGAGGCCTACGCCGAGGAGGTCGCCTTTGCCGACCGCCAGCTCGGTCGTCTCCTCGGGGCGCTCGACGCCCTCGGGCGGGCCGGCGACACCGCGGTGCTGGCGGTCGGCGATCACGGGGAGGGTCTCGGCGACCACGGCGAGACCGAGCACGGATTCCTGCTCGTCGAGGCCACCCAGCGGGTGCCGCTGCTGCTGCGGGCCCCGGGCATGTCGCCCCGCGGCCGGGTCGTCGAGGCCCGGGTGCGGACGGTCGACGTGGCGCCGACCCTGCTCGAGCTCGCCGGCCTCGAGCCGCCGGAGGCGATGAGCGGATCGAGCCTGCTCGCCCTGGCCGCGGGGTCGGGGGAAGGCGGCGGTCGTCCGGCCTACGGCGAGTCCTGGGAGGGTCATGCGAACCTGGCCCTGGCGCCGCTGCGCAGCCTGCACGAGGACGACTGGAAGCTCGTCGAGGGGGCCCGGCCGCGGCTCTACGACCTGGCGGCCGACCCCGGCGAGCGCACCGACCTCGCCGCGGTCCATCCCGATCGGGTCGCGGCGATGCGCGCGGTCCTCGCCGGGATCGAGCCGGCCGCCGGATCGGGTGGGGAGGCGCCGGTCGACGAGGAGACCGCCGACGCTCTCGCGGCGCTCGGCTACGCGACCGGCGGGGGCTTGCCCGGATCGGCCGCCATGTCGAACGAGGGATTCTCGGACGAGGACGACCCCTACGTACAGATCGAACTGGCCGAGGCCTTCTCGGCCGCGGTGCGCGCGATCCCGACCGACCCGGCGGCCGCGGAGGCGGGTCTTCGGCGGGTGGTGCTCGCCCGCCCCGAGGCGCCGGCGCCGCTCTTCGACCTGACCCGTCTGCTGCGGCGGGCCAAGCGCGAGGACGAGGTGCTCGACCTTTGCCGCGAGGTGCTCGTCGCCGCTCCCGGGGCGCGGCTCCCGCGCCTCCACCTCGCCCGCCTCGAGCTGCAGCGCGGGCAACTCGACGAGGCGATCGGTCAGCTCGAGCTGCTGCTGCTCGACCGGCCGGAGGACCCCGAGGTCCACCTCGAGCTCGGCCGTGCCCTGCGGGCGGGGGGCGAGCTCGACCGGGCGAGGAACCACCTCGAGCGGGCGTCGGTCCTCGCGCCCGGGAGCGTCGAGGCGCTCGTCGAGCGAGCCCGACTCGAGGTCGCGGCGGGCAACCAGGAGCTGGCGATACGCCTGCTCGAGGAGGCGCAGCGGCTCGAGCCCGGCTCGGCCGCGGTGGCCCGCGAGCTCGCTCGCCTCCAGGCAGGCAGGGGGGTGGCACCCGACGCCGGCTGAGCCGACACGAAAACAACGCCCCGGCGCGGGCCGGGGCGTAGGGTTGCTCCGCGGGGAGTGGTGATTACTCGACGCTCAGGCTCTGGAGCTCGACCGGGTAGAAGTCGCAGTCGACGGTCAGGATGTACTCGGTCGGGCAGGTGATTCCCGCCGCCGCGCCGTACACCGTCGGACCGACCCAGAGCCAGTTCGGACCGGCGGCGCCGGCGACCACCATCTCACCCGAGCCGGCGCAGTTGCCGAACTCCTCGTAGATCTGGGCGACGGCGACGTTCGCGCAGTCGTACTCGCCGCTCAGGTCGAACAGGTAGAGGTGGGCCTGGGACTGGAGGGTGACCCGGATGGTGTCGGCCCCCGGGAGGACGAGCTCGTACCAGTCGGTGTCCCGCGAGTCGGCCGTGCTGGTAAAGGTGGAGGTCGTGCCGCAGATCGTCATGTTGCAGCTGATCGGGATCATGTAGGGCCCGGGGTTGGCCGGGTCGGTGTTGCAGCCGCCGGTCGGGTCGCCGGCCGGGTCGTTGCCGCACAGCGGGTCGAGGGTCGCCTCGAAGAGATCGGAGTTACCCGGGCAGGGGCAGGTCTGGACGATGTACTCCTCGAGCGACAGCGTGTAGTTGCCCGAGCTCGAGCCGTAGCCGTCGACGACGATGTAGTAGGTCGTGCCGGCGTTGAGGGTGACCTGGACCTCGGAGACGTAGTTGTTGTACAGCGGCGACGAGCAGGCGTCGTCGCTGCAACCGGTGACCGTGCCCGGGCAGGTCGACTCGTAGACGTAGACCTTGGTGTCGTAGTCGGTGGCGGTGCCGGGGTTGCACAGCGAGACCGTGACGATCTGGTTGCTCGCCGGGGTGTAGGCGTAGACGACGTCGGGCGCCGTGCTGCCGGTGAACGGGCAGGCCTGGTCATAGTTGTTGACCGCGCCGGCGGTCGTCCCGCTGTCGGTGTAGGGCAGGCCCGGGATGACCGTCGCGGTCGCGCAGGTCTCGCCGCCGGCCAGCTCGAGGGGCGGGTTGGCGCCGCCGCCGGGGCCCGGGATCTTCTCGGGGGCCGTGGCGCCGAGCATGAGGTTGCCGTTGCCGACCGCCGCGACCACCCCAACCGCCGCGCAGATCACGATCACTCCCATCAGTCCGAGCTTCACTCTCGTACTCATCTCCTCCTCCTCCCTTTCCCCATGAACCCGATCGGTTGCGGCGTTTCCGGGTGGTCATCCCCTCGGCCCGGGAGGTTCGCCTTTTATAAGACACCGTCTCAACTCGCCCGTCGCGGTTGAGTCGACGGGCACGCTATCACAGATGTTCGCGAGGCGTGAACACAATCCCGGGTCCGAGCGCCTTGCCCGGGAGGGGGTCGACATCCCACCCCCCGGGTGCGCACTCAGGCGTCCGTCAGACACCCCGGGTCGTCGTTCCTCGGCGAGTTGATCCGGCTGGTCGCGGGAACGGCCTCCATTCCCTCGGCGGGGTGGGGGGCGAGCAGCCCCGCCGCGGCGCCGGCCGGCAGCGGACCCTCGGCCAGCCAGGCGGCGAAGCCCTCGCGCGGCACGATGACCGGCATCCGGTCGTGCAACCGGGCGATCAGCTCGTTCGGAGAGGTGGTGAGGATCGTACAGCTCTCGACGACATCGCCGTCCGGCGCCGACCAGCGCTCCCAGAGCCCGGCGAAGGCGAAGGGCCGGCGGTCGGCGAAGCGAATGTGGTGGGGCTGCTTGCCGCCGGCGAGCTTGACCCACTCGTAGAAGCCGTCGGCCGGTACGAGGCAGCGCCGGTGCTTGAAGGCGGCGCGGAACGAGGGCTTGTCGGCGGCGGTCTCGGCGCGGGCGTTGATCAGCCGGGCGCCGATCGACGGGTCCTTGGCCCAGGACGGGATGAGGCCCCAGCGGACCGAGGCCCACTCGCGGGCGCGGCCGTCGCCCGGGCGGACGATTGGCACCTTCTGGGTCGGGGCGATGTTGTAGCGCGGCTGGAGCTCGGTGAGCGGCTCGAGCTCGAAGAGCTCGGCGAGCACCGCGGCGTCGACGGTGAGCGTGTAGCGACCGCACATGAGTGAATGGTAACCGACTCGACCTCCACGCCGATCGTCGACGCACCGTGACAACCATGAGACGCCACGGAGTGATCGCTCCGCACGCGAGGCAGCAGGGAAGAGCCCCAGGCGCCCGAGCTGTTGTAGCGGCAGGCTTCCAGCCTGCCGTTCGCAAGCCCGACGGAAGGTGATAGGCTTCCGCCCGCGCGTGCACCGAACGAACAGCGGAGCGTGACCATGGCAGGGATCTTCAAGGCCTACGACATCCGGGGGACCTACCCCGACCAGCTCGACGAGACGACCGCGTTCCTCGTCGGCTACTTCTTCCGCGACCTGCTCGACGACGACGACCTCGCGCTCGGGCCGAAGGTCGTGGTGTCGCGAGACATGCGCTCGCACTCGGTGCCCCTCGCCCAGGCGCTCAAGAACGGGCTGCGGGCCCGCGGCGTCGCGGTGGTCGACATCGGGATCGCCGACACCCCGCAGAACTACTTCGCCACCGGGTATCTCGGCGCGTCGGGCGGGATCCAGGTCACGGCGAGCCACAACCCGGCGGTCTACAACGGCTTCAAGATGTCGCGGCGGGACGCCATTCCGGTGTCCTACGAGACCGGGATCGACCGCCTCGAGGCGCTGGTCAAAGCCGCCGACGTCCCGACCGACCTGCCGCCGGCGGCCGGCGAGGAGGTGCACGACGTGTTCGCCGAGTACACCGAGCACATCCTCGGCGAGCTCGTCTCCACCGAGCCGCGGCTCAAGCTGGCCGCCGACGCCGCCAACGGGATGGGCACCCTCTACCGGCCGATCCTCGAGCACCTCAACTGCGAGGTCGTGCCGCTCTTCTTCGAGCTCGACGGGACCTTCCCCAACCACGAGGCGAACCCGCTCAAGGCAGAGAACCTGGTCGACGTCGAGCGGGCGGTCCGCGAGCACGGCTGCGACCTCGGGGTCGCCTTCGACGGCGACGCCGACCGCGCGATCATCATCGACGAGCGCGGCAACGCGATCTCGGCCGACATGATCACCGCCCTGCTCGCGCCGCGCTTCCTGCGCGACGAGCCGGGGGCGGTCATCGTCTACGACCTGCGGTCGTCGTGGTCGACCAAGGAGGCGATCGAGGAGGCCGGGGGCAAGCCGGTCCGCGAGCGGGTCGGTCACAGCTTCATCAAGGCGACGATGCGCGAGCACGGCTCGCCCTTCGGCGGCGAGCTCGCCGGCCACTTCTACTACCGCCGCAACTACACCGCCGACTCGTCGATCGGCACGCTGATCGAGGTCGTCAACCACCTGCGCGAGACCGGCCGGCCGCTCTCCGAGCTCGTCGCCCCGCTCAAGCGCTACTTCGCGACCGGCGAGATCAACTTCAAGGTCGAGGACAAGGCGGGGATGATCCGCCGCCTCGCTGAGGTCTTCGCCGACGGCGAGATCGACGACCTCGACGGGATCACCGTGCAGTACGACGACTGGTGGTTCAACGTCCGGCCGTCGAACACCGAGCCCTACCTGCGGCTGGTCCTCGAGGCGCGGACCCGCGAGCTGATGGACGCCAAGAGGGAGCTGCTCCTCGGCTACCTGGGCGAGCCCGAGGGCTGAAACCGGTGACCGCGGTCCTCGGGATCTCGGCCTACTACCACGACTCCGCCGCCGCCCTGGTGGTGGACGGTGAGATCGTCGCCGCCGCCCAGGAGGAGCGCTTCACCCGGGTCAAGCACGACCACGCCTTTCCCACCCACGCCATCGGCTACTGTCTCGAGGAGGGCGGGTTCGGGCCGGGCGACCTCGACTATGTCGGCTTCTACGACAAGCCCTTCCTGAAGTTCGAGCGGCTGCTCGAGACCTACCTCGCCTTCGCGCCGGTCGGCTTCGCGTCTTTCCTCAAGGCGATGCCGCTGTGGCTCAACCGGAAGCTCCACCTGCCGCGCGAGATCCGCCGCGAGCTCGACGGCGCCTACCGCCGGCGCATCGTCTTCGCCGAGCACCACGAGTCCCACGCCGCCTCGGCCTTCTTCCCCTCGCCCTTCGAGGAGGCGGCGATCATGACCCTCGACGGGGTGGGGGAGTGGGCGACCGCGAGCTGGGGGGTCGGCCGGGGCAACCGGGTCGAGCTCAGCCACGAGCTCCGCTTCCCGCACTCCCTCGGGCTGCTCTACTCGGCCTTCACCTACTTCACCGGCTTCAAGGTCAACTCGGGCGAGTACAAGCTCATGGGGCTCGCCCCCTACGGCGAGCCGCGCTACGCCGGGCTGATCCTCGACCGGCTCCTCGACCTCGCCGACGACGGCTCGTTCCGCCTGAACCTCGAGTACTTCAACTACTGCCAGGGCCTGACCATGACCTCGCGCCGCTTCGACCGGCTGTTCGGCGGGCCGCCGCGACCGCCCGAGTCCGAGCTGACCCAGCGCGAGATGGACCTCGCGGCGTCGATCCAAGCCGTGACCGAGGAGATCATGCTGCGCATGGCGCGCCATGTGCACTCCGAGACCGGGCTCGCCGACCTGTGCCTGGCCGGCGGCGTCGCCCTCAACTGCGTCGGCAACGGCCGGATCCTCCGCGAGGGGCCCTTCGAGCGGATCTGGGTCCAGCCGGCGGCCGGCGACGCCGGCGGCGCCCTCGGGGTGGCCCTCTTCATCTGGCACCAGCTGCTCGGCAACCAGCGGCGGCCGGTCCTCCCCGACGGGCAGCTCGGCTCGCTCCTCGGCCCGGCCTTCGACGACGCCGCGATCTCCGCCTTCCTCGAGAGCTCGGGGGCGGTCGCCCACCACCTCCCCGACGAGGCCGAGCTCGACCGTCGCATCGTCGAGCTCGTCGAGGGCGAGAACGTGGTCGGGCTGTTCCAGGGCCGGATGGAGTTCGGCCCCCGCGCCCTCGGCTGCCGCTCGATCATCGGCGACGCCCGCAGCCCGACCATGCAGTCGGTGATGAACCTCAAGATCAAGTACCGCGAGTCGTTCCGGCCCTTCGCCCCGATCGTCCTCGCCGAGCACGCCGCGGACTGGTTCGACCTGGCCGGCGGCCAGGACAGCCCCTACATGCTGATCGTCTCGCTGGTCGCCGAGAGCCGGCGGCTGCCGGTCGACGAGAGCGGCGCCGTCGGCCTCGCCAAGCTCAAGCTGGCCCGCTCCCGGGTGCCCGCCATCACCCACGTCGACGGCTCGGCGCGGGTCCAGACCGTCGACCGGGAGCGCTTCCCCAGGCTGCACCGGCTGATGACCCGCTTCTACGAGCGGACCGGCTGCCCGGTGCTCATCAACACCTCGTTCAACGTCCGCGGCGAGCCCATCGTCTGCTCCCCCGAGCACGCCTACCACTGCTTCATGGGGACCGAGATGGACGTCCTGGTGCTCGGCAACCACCTGCTGCTCAAGTCCGAGCAGCCGACCCGCGAGCTCGACCGCGAGGCCTACCTGGCCCGTTTCGAGCTCGACTGAGGGGAGATCCCGTGGGCCTCGTCCACCTCAACACCGACCCGACCCCGAGCCAGCTCAAGCAGTTCGGCGTGATCTGGCTCGGCTTCATGACCCTCCTCGGGGGCGTGGCCTGGCTGAGGCTCGACCGGCCCGCCCTGGCCGTCGGGCTGTGGGGGCTGGCGGTCGTCGTGCCGGTCGCGGGCTGGATCGTGCCCGCCTTCATGCGGGCGGTCTTCGTCGGGATGTCGGTCCTCGCCTGGCCGATCGGCTTCGTCGTCTCGCACCTCGTCCTGGCGGGGGTCTACTACCTGGTGCTGACCCCGATCGGTCTGGTCATGCGGCTGGTGGGGTATGATCCGATGAGACGCCGGGCCGCGCCCGGGACGACCACCTACTGGCTCGAGCGGGCCCCGGACGGACGCGGCGCCGGACGGTACTTCCGGCAATTCTGAGGAGCGACATGGCCGACCCCACGACCCCCGGTGACGACTTCGAGCGGCAGGCCGAGGCCCCGCAGCCCGGCCTGATTGCCGAGCTCGTCGACTTCCTGCTCAACAACAAGAAGTGGTGGCTGACACCGATCATCGTCGTGCTCCTGCTGGTCGCCCTGCTGGTCGTGCTCTCGGGCTCGGCGGCGGCCCCCTTCATCTACACCCTGTTCTGAGATTGACCCTACCGGGTCGGCATCGTACCCTGGTATCGGCGCCCCGGGCGCCGGGGGGGGAGAGATGATGCGATCGGCGGTTTGGTGTGCGTGCTGGCTTCTGGCGGCCTCGACGACCGGTGCGGCGACCCTCGCCCCGACCCTCGACAGCCTGGCCGCTCCGACCCTGGCCGGCAACGCCGAGAATGTGGCCGGGGCGAAGGTCCGCTTCGGCAACGCGGTCTTCACCCTCGACGGCGAGATCGAGGGGGTGCTCGGCGCCTCGACCCGGATCGGCTTCGCCTTCCGCGGCCAGGGCTCGCTCGCCCTGACCGTGGCCCCGGGGCCGTTCCGCCAGGCCAACCTGACGACGATCCGCGACGAGCTCTCGGGAAAGGCGATCGAGGGCGACGCGCTGGTCCGCGACTTCGAGGGCGGCGTCTTCTTCACCAACCACCTCCCGAGCGGGCTGTTCAGCGGCGAGGACGTGACCAGCACCCGGCTCGCCGACATCCTCGACCGGTCGGTGTCCCGATGGCGCGAGACCCGCTACACCGGGCTCGACCACCTGCTCGCCCCCTTCGTCCTCGACGCCTCCAAGGAGACGGTGGTGTTCGCGATCCTCTGGAAGGGCAGCGACGACGCGGTCTACCTCCTCGACCCGGTCGACCAGCGCCAGGAGATCTTCGGCCGGCTCAAGAACGCCGAGAGCGAGACCGGCTCGTACCAGGTGCTCGACCTCATCCTCGACCAGCCGGCGGGGCACGAGCTGAGAAACCGGCCCGCGCCGCGCGTCGTCCAGACCGCGATCGACCTCGAGCTCGTCTCGACCGACAACCAGTCGGCCACCGAGGTGACGACGACGACCCTGCGCGCCGGCCCCGAGCCGGTCCGCCTGGTGAGCTTCTCGCTGATCAACGGCCGCTCGGAGAAGGACCGGGACTGGGACGAGCACCAGTTCCCGATCACCGTGCGCGGCGTGGTCGACGAGACGGGCAGGGCGCTCGAGCTCTCGCACCGCTACGACGAGCTGCTGGTGCTCCTGCCCGAGCCCCTCGCGCCGGGCGCGTCGACGACCCTGACGGTCACCGCCGAGGGCGGCTTCCTCAAGAACTTCAGCGGCGACAGCTACCTGGTCCTCGGCAACATGGCCTACCTGCCGCAGCTCCCGATCTACTCGACCGCCGCCAGCTTCCACTCGGTGGTCAAGGTCAAGGAGCCCTTCGTACCCCTCGCCTGCGGCCGCACCGTGCGCCGCTGGACCGAGGACGGCCTGAGCTGCGTCGAGTCCCTCGAGGAGCGGCCGATCGCCTTCCCCTTCGTCATCGTCGGCAAGTTCGTGGTCACCTCCAAGCAGGAGGAGGGGTACGACATCCGGATCTACTCCTACGCCTCGGCCAAGGAGCGCGGCGCCAAGAACCTGATCCGCAACGGGCTCGCCGTCCTCGACTTCTACTCCAACGGGATGGCGCCCTTCCCCTACAACGAGCTCGAGGTCATCGAGATCCCCTACTACCGCCACTTCTTCTGGCAGGCGCCGGCCGGGCTGGTCGAGATCACCTCCGAGGGGCTGAGCCCGACCAGCGGCGACTCGAGCGACCTCAACACGATCATCAAGCGCTACGCCTCCAAGGGCCAGAACAGCCGCTATGCCCACGAGATCGCCCACCAGTGGTTCGGCAACCTCATCAGCTGGGGAACGCCCTACGACAACTGGCTCTCCGAGTCCTTCGCCGAGTACCTCTCCTACCTCTTCATGTCCGAGGGCGCCAAGGACAAGGCCAAGGCCAACGTCCAGCTCGTCGAGTGGGAGACCGATGTCAAGGAGTGCAGCGAGTACTCGAGCGTCTACGGGGCCTCGGCCCTCAACGGCGACACCCGCCACCAGCAGTGCTACACCCAGCTGCTCTATGGCAAGGGGCCGTACGTCCTTCACGCCCTCCGCCAGGACATGGGCGACGAGGCGTTCAAGAAGATGCTCTTCTTCATGACCACCCAGGCGGCCAAGAAGCCCGGGCTGAAGGTCATCACCGAGGATGTCATCCTCTTCGCCAACGCGGTGAGCGGCAAGGACTACCGCCCCTGGTTCGACCGGTACATCTACGGCACCGAGGTCCCGCCGAAGACCTGGTGAGGCCACGCACGTCGCGGCGGCCTTCCGACCCGACGCCGCAACCCTTCGGGCTGGGGTAGCATCTCAGACACGGATGGCGAGCTCACCGAGGCAGAACCGTCAAGACCACCCGTCGGCGGGTTGGTGGCGCCCCCTGGCCGTCGTGTCGGCGGTGCTGGTGGCCGGGGCGCTGGTCGCCGCCCTGCTGCTCGGCGATCCCTTCGCGCCCTCCGAGCCTCCCGCCGCCCCCCTCGCCTCGCGCCTCGGTCTCGCCGCGAGGGCCGCCCTCGCCGCCCTCGGCTCGGACGCCAGCGAGCTCGAGACGGCTCGGGCCGAGCTGCTCGCCGTCCTCGAGACCCGCGGCGGCGAGCTGCCCGCCGACGCCCGCGACACCGTCGCCGCCAACCTGGCGATCATCGGCGAGCAGATCGAGGCGATCTCCTCGGAGCTCGAGCGCGACCCCGACAACCCCCGCCTGGCCCGCCTCCTCGCGGCGGCCTACCAGCGTGAGCTCGAGCTCCTCCGGCGGGCCGCCGCGCTCGCCCCCGGGGCGCCCGAGGACGACGAGGGCTGACCCGACCCGGGCCCCGCTCGCGCGCGTACAATGGCGGCTCGACGGAGGTGTGATCGATGCGCCTGGTCAGCAGTCCCGCCCGCGTCCTCGTCGTCGCGATCGTCGTCCTGGGATCGCTCGCGCCCGCCGCCGCGACCGAGGTCCCGACCCCCGATTCGGTCTTCGGCTTCGTCCCCGGCGCCGACCGCCGCCTCCTCGACTACGGCGAGCTCGTCGGCTACCTCGAGAAGGTGGCGGCGGCCTCGCCCCGGGTCGAGCTGCGCGAGATCGGGCGGTCGACCCTCGACCGGCCGATGATCCTCGTCTTCGTCTCGTCGGAGGCCAACATCGCCCGCCTCGACGAGCTCCGCGAGATCAACCGCCGTCTCGCCGTCGACCCGGCGATCCCCGATGACGAGCGGCCCGGGCTCCTCGAGCGCGGCCGGGTCTTCCTCATGGCCACCCTGTCGATGCACTCGAGCGAGGTCGGCCCGGCCCAGACGCTTCCCCTGCTCGTCCACCGCCTCGCCACCGCCGACGACGTGGAGACCCTGGGCTGGCTCGACGACGTCGTCGTGGCGGTGGTCGCCTGCCTCAACCCCGACGGCATGGACATGATGGTGGCCCACTACCGGGGCAGCCTCGGCACGCCCTACGAGGGGGCGTCGATGCCCGGGCTCTACCACCACTACGTCGGCCACGACAACAACCGCGACTTCGTCACCCTCAACCTCGCGGAGAGCCGGGCGGTGAGCCGCGCCTACTCGACCGAGTGGTACCCGCAGGTGCTCATCGACAAGCACCAGATGGGGCGCACCGGGCCGCGCTACTTCGTGCCCCGCTACCACGACCCGATCGCCGAGAACGTCGACGGCGCGCTGTGGACCTGGATCGACGTGTTCGGTTCGGCGATGGCGCGGGCGGCCGGAGAGGCGGGCCTCACCGGCGTGGCCAGCCACTGGCTCTTCGACGACTACTGGCCGGGCTCGACCACGACCTCCGACTGGAAGAACGTGATCAGCCTGCTCACCGAGGCGGCGAGCTGCCGGATCGCGACCCCGGTCTTCGTCGAGAAGGGCGAGCGGCGGGTCGGCGGCAAGGGCCTCTCCGAGTACGCTAAGAGCGTCAACATGCCGAGCCCCTGGCCCGGGGGCTGGTGGCGGCTCGGCGACATCGTCGACCTCGAGCTCGCCTCGTGGCGCGGCGCCATCGCCACCGCGTCGCAGCTCCGCGAGGACATCCTGCGGTTCCGAAACGACCTCTGTCGCGCCGAGGTCGAGCGCGGCCGGACCGTGGTGCCGGCCTACTTCGTGATCCCGTCCGAGCAGCACGACACGAGCGAGCGCGACCACCTCGCGGCGCTGCTCGTCGAGCACGGCGTCGAGGTCTCCGAGCTCGCCGCGCCGGTCGAGGCGGCGGGCCGCCGCCTCGCCGCCGGCGATCTCGTGGTCAGCCTCGCCCAGCCCTACCGGCCCTTCGTCAAGGAGGTCCTCGAGGCCCAGCGCTACCCGGTCCGCCGCTACACCCCGGACGGCGAGATCATCGAGCCCTACGACATCACGAGCTGGTCGCTGCCCCTCCACCTCGGGGTCGAGGTCCACCAGCTCGAGGCCCGCTCCGACGAGCTCGAGGGGAGCCTGGCGCCCTATCGTCCGGTCTCCCGCACCGCCCTCGCCGGGGCCTGGGGGATCGCCCTCGACCCGCGCGACAACGCGAGCTACCCGGCGGTCTTCGCGGCCCTCGGCGGGGGCGAGGCGGTGAGCCGCGCGACCCGGGCCCTCACGGTCGGCGACGCTGTGGTGCCGGCCGGGGCCTTTGTCGTCGAGCGGCCCTCCGCCGGGCTGCTCGAGGCGACGGCGGGCGGTCGCTCCTACCCCCTCGACGCCGACCCCGAGGTCGAGCGGCGGCCCTTGACCGCGCCGCGGCTCGCCCTGGTCGAGACCTGGTTCCACGACATGGACGCCGGCTGGACCCGGCTGCTCCTCGAGCGCAGCGGGATCGCCTACACCCTGCTGCGCCCCGGCGACATCGCCGGCGCCAAGCTCGCCTCGCGCTTCGACGTGGTGATCTTCCCGGATGCCGACGAGAACGTCCTGCTCGAGGGCGCCTACGCCGACGGCGACGAGTACACCGTCAACGACTACCGCCCCGAGTACCGCAAGGGGATCGGCGACGAGGGGGTCGAGCAGCTCGAGGCCTTTCTCGAGGCGGGCGGGCGGATCGTCTCGTGGGGCGGGTCGACGGCCCTGTTCCTGCGCACGCTGACCCTCGGCGAGGGCGACGACGCGCTCGAGCTCGAGCTGCCGGTCTCCGACGAGGCCGAGGAGCTCGAGGAAAAGGGCCTGCTCGTCCCGGGCTCGCTGCTCGCGGTCGAGCTGCTCGCCGACCACCCCCTGACCTGGGGCATGCCGGCGCGATCCGGCGTCTTCAGCCGCGGCGAGCCGGTGCTCTCGACCGGGCTGCCGATGCTCGCCACCGACCGCCGGGTGATCGCCTGGTTCCCCGACGACGACATCCTGCTCAGCGGCTATGCCGAGGAGGTCGGGCTCCTCGCCGGGAGGCCGGCCATGGTCTGGGCGAGGGTGGGGCGCGGCCAGCTCGTGCTCTCCGGCTTCTCGCCGCAGTTCCGGGCCTCGACCCCGGCGACCTACAAGCTGCTCTTCAACGCCCTGCTGCTGCCCCGGCTCGGCCCCGACGAGGGCGGGGTCCCCGGCGGGGCGCCGGCGCCCTGATCCCCGCTAGTCGTGGAAATCCACAGCTAGCCCGGGCTAAGGCGCGACCCGGCCGCCGCCGCCGCGGTGGGGCGGCTGCATGGTCAGCACGACGTTGTCGACGTACCAGCCGTCCTGGCCGTTGCAGCCGTCGGTGCCGAAGGCGAAGCGCAGCACGACCGTCTGACCGGGCCCGGCGAGCCCGCCGAGGTCGACCTGGGACTGGCCCCACGAGCCGCGGTAGGTCGTCGCGTCGGTGCCGACGAAGGCCGGTTCGCCGGCGAGCGGGTTGTCGTTCCACTGGGGCTGCCGGAGCACGTCGTTGTAGGGGTTGAAGAGGAAGGCCTCGGTGGGCACGAGCTCGAAGGGGCCGCCGTCGACGCTGATCTTGAGGTTGCCGCCGTCGAGCCGCTCCTCGGTCGCGACGTAGTGGTCGAAGCGCAGGACCGGGCGGGTCGCGCTCGGCAGGACGATCGGCGGGCTGTCGAGGTACATCACCCCCGACTGGTCGTCCGAGCCGGGGCGGCAGTCGCCGATGTGGGGGCTGTCGATGGCGTAGAAGACGCCGCCGTCGGCGCCCTCCGGCGCGTCGGTGGTCCACACCCAGTCGCGCGGCTCGTACTCGGCGTAGACCCCGAGGTTGCTCAGGGTCCAGCCCGATGGCGCGGCGTCGAAGGGCTCGGCGAAGACCTCGAGCGAGCCCGGCTGGGCCGGCGGGTCGGGCTCGAGGATGGTGGCGAAGCCGCACTGGGCCGGCCAGTCGCGCATCTCGGTCGCGGTCATCGCGGCCTCGACCGAGGCGCAGTCGAAGGCGCGGACGACCTCGGGCGCGACCGTGCCGGTGAGCACGTCGGGGATCGCGGCGCCGATCAGGTCCTGACAGCTGCGGGCCAGGCTGTCGGCGTGGTCGCGGAGGTCCGAGAGCGGGAACTGGTAGACCGTCATCGCCCGCCAGTACAAGCTGGCCGCCCGGTTGAGCCCGATCGCCGGGACCTCGATACCGTTCGAGACGCCGCCGTCGACGAGCAGCGCGAAGGCGTGGTTGGGCACGCCGCTGTTGGCGTGGACGCCGCCATTGTCGCCGTCCGAGCAGTAGTAGCTCGAGGACGAGACCCGGCCCGGGTCGCCGAGGCACTCGGGACGCCACATGTCGCGGATCGCCCCGCCGAAGGCCGACGAGTCCTCGGCGACGAGCCAGCGCAGCGAGCCGCTGCCCCCCGCCGAGATCGTGACTGTCACGCCCCCGGCGATCGCGTCGCGGAGGAGCTGGCCGTTGCTCTTGCCGAGAAAGACCGCGGGGATGTCGAGCCGACCCGGCCCGCCCATGGTCGTCAGGTTGTCGTTGAGCGGGTTGACGATGATCGCGGCGATCGCCCCCGCGTCCTGGGCGTGGCTCGCCGCGGTGAGAAAGCGCTCGCTGCACCCGCCCATGGTGATCAGCGCGATCCTGCCCGGGGTGAAGCCGACCAGCGGCTCGCAGCCGTCGTTGGTGTTGCCGACCCCGTCATCGGCCAGCTCGAGGGCGCCGTTGACGGTCCACGGCGGCGCCGGGTTGAACTCGGCGGTCCGCACGTCCATCGGCCCGGCGATCGAGGCCGGCGTCTCGACCACGAGCTCGGGGGCCTCGAGGGTGGTGGCGGCCGAGCAGGTCTCGGGCTCGCGGACGCCGCTCGGGTCGTCGCTGCCCGAGTCGTAGAGCAGGTCGACGATCTCGCCGAAGATGTCGGAGTAGGCCTCGTTGAGGGCGCCCGACTGCCACTGGTAGACCAGCCCGTGGGTCGAGCGGGTGTAGCCGTGGGTCCACTCGTGGGCGGTCACGTCGTCGGTCGCCGTGCCGACGCAGAAGCTGGTCGACGAGCCGTCGAAGTAGGCGTTCGGGCAGTCCATGCCCTCGCGGTCGTAGTAGGCCCGCATCGAGCCGTCGGTGCCGGTCCACGAGAGGAACTGCCCGCCCGAGAGGTGGCTGAAGGTGTCGTAGGTCTGGGCGGCGACCTCGATCAGGTTGTTGATCTCCTCGTCGCGGAAGGCGCCGCTGCCGCTGTAGGGCAGGGGGTCGCCCTCCTGCCACACCAGGTTGGCGCCGTTGAACTCGTAGACCAGGCGCTGGATCGGCTCGATCGCATCGATGAGGTTGCGCAGCGTGCCGGTGGCGGCGTCGACGAACAGGTGCTCGGCGACCGTCGTGCCGTCGCCGATCTCGAGCCTCCAGCAGAGGTGCGAGCGCCCCGCCCGGCCCCAGATCACGCCGTCGTCGAAGACCACCAGCTCGGCCGCCCCGACGGTGAGCGCCTCCGGGTCGAGACCGTGCCGCTTGGCGACGATCCGCCGCCCGAGGAGACCCGCCTGATCGGCCGACAGCCGGGGGACGACCTCGGCGACCGCGACGTCGGGCACGATGCCGGCGGCGACGCCGACCAGCTCGCCGGCGGAGTCGAAGTGCAGCCCGAGTCGACCGCCGAACACCGGGACGCCGCGGTGGACCTGGTCGAAGACGATCCGGGTCCGGCCGAGCCGGTCGAGGCTCTCCTCGCGCCGCTCGAGCTCGAGGGCCGGGACCTCGATCCCCAAGGCGGCGCCGTGGCGGATCAGGAAGAGCTCGGCCTTCTCCTCCGGCGTCGCGCCGTCGACCACCATGCTGCCGGGCGCGAACCCGGCCTGGCGGACCGTGCCGGAAACCCGGTCGAGGGTGACCGGGCCGTCGGCGACCGCGGTCAGCGACCGCACCGCCTCGGCGCGCTGGGGTGACGCCGCGACGGCGGTCAATGGGGCGGCGACGGCCGCGATGGCCAGCAGGGTAGCGACGGGGCGGGTTGTCGGCATCTGATTCGGTCCCTTCGGGGAGATCCGGCGCGCGGCGAGCGCCGGGTGTCACAGTGTAAACCACCCGGGCAGCGGCAGGAATTTCCCGGCCGGCGCCCGGCTCAGTCGGCCAGCGCCGTCCAGCCGCGGGCGTGGACCGCCGGACGGAAGCCGAGGTAGCCGGGGTAGCCGGCCCGGGCCCGCGCCACCGCGGCGCCGTCGAGCTCGACGACGGCGAGGGGGTCGGTCGTCTCGACGAGCACCTCCCCGTCGGGGGCGATCACCGCGGAGGCCCCGCCGATCGGCGACGGCACGCTCTCGGGGGGGCGGTTGACGGTGACCACCCAGAGCGCCGAGGTCACCGCGTCGGCGCGCAGCACCAGCCGCCAGCGCGGCCAGCTCGCGGCCGGCGTCGCCCGCGGCACGGCGATCACCGCGGCGCCCTGGGCGGCGAGCAGCTGGCAGCCCGAGGTCCGGTTGGCGTCCGAGCAGATCTGGACTCCGAGCGCCAGCGCGAGCCCGGTCATGACCACCGGCGGTTGGTCGCCCGGCGCGTAGTGGGCGGCCTCCCAGAACCCCTCCTCGAAGGGCAGGTGGATCTTGCGGTAGCTCGAGACGAGCCCGCCCGCGGCGTCGATGAGCAGCGCGGTGTTGTGCCGCCGACCGGTCGCCGGGTCGCGGACGATCGCGCCGCCGAGCAGCGCGATCCCGGCGCTCGCCGCCGCTTCGGCCATGGCGCGCTGGCGGGGCCCGCCGGGGGGCTCGGCATCGCCATCGCGCGGCTCGCGGTCGGCCGGCGCCCACCGGTCGAGGGGGAGCTCGGGGAGGACCGCCAACCCGGCGCCGGCGCGCCGCGCCTCGGCGAGACGGCGGGCGAGCCGGTCGGGGCCGGTGCGGTCGGCGTAGGTCTCGGTGATCAGGGCGACGGTGAGGCTGGGGGGGCTCATGTGCGGTACGCTACCTCCCGCGGCGGTCGGGCTCAAGCCCCGGCCGCCCAAAGGAGACCGGGATGCGCATCGCCCTCGTCCAGCAGCCCACCGGGCCCGACCGCGCCGCCAACCTCGAGCGCGGGCTCGCGGCGATCGACCGGGCCGCCGGACGCGGCGCCGCCCTGGTCTGCTTCGCCGAGCTCGCCTTCGAGCCGTTCTACCCGCAGTGCCCGGCCGGGCCCGGGTTCGAGGCCCTCGCCGAGGAGGTGCCCGGTCCGACCACCGAGGCCCTCGCCGACCGGGCGAGGCGCCACGGCGTGGTCGTGGTCGCCAACCTCTACGAGCGCGCCGGCGACCGCTGCTATGACTGCTCGCCGGTGATCGACGCCGACGGCCGGCTGCTCGGCCGGACCCGGATGGTCCACATCACCGACTACGAGCTCTTCCACGAGCGCGGCTACTACGCCCCCGGCGACCCGGATCTCGGGGTCTTCGACACCGCCGCCGGGAGGATCGGGGTCGCGATCTGCTACGACCGGCACTTCCCCGAGCAGATGCGCGGTCTCGCGCTGGCCGGCGCCGAGCTCGTCGTCGTGCCCCAGGCCGGGGCGGTGGGGGAGTGGCCCGACGGACTGTACGAGGCCGAGCTCCGGGTCGCCGCCTTCCAGAACGGCTACTTCACCGCGCTCGTCAACCGGGTCGGTCCCGAGCCGCGGCTGGTCTTCGCCGGCGAGTCCTTTGTCTGCGCCCCCGACGGACGGGTGGTCGCCCGGGCCGCCGGCGGCGTCGAGGAGCTGCTGATCGCCGACCTCGACCTCGGCGAGGTCGCCCGGTCGCACGCCCGGCGGCTCTTCCTGCGCGACCGCCGGCCCGAGCTCTACGCCGCCTGGCTCGGCCGCGACGCCGATCGTTGAAACCGCCGCCCTGGCGCGGTACATTGAGACGAAGGGGCTCAGCATGCAGCACGGTCTCGAGACGCGGCACGGTGTCGAGGGAAGCCCGCTCGCCGGCTCGGTCATCCTGGTGGTCGACGACGACGAGGACATCCGGACCTTTCTCCTCGCCCTCTTCGCCGACCACGGCGCCGGGCTGTGCGAGGCCGCCGACGGCGACGAGGCGATCGAGGTCGCCCGCGAGCGCCATCCCGATCTGATCACCCTCGACCTCTCGATGCCCGGCCGCGACGGCGTCACCACCTTCTGCGACCTGCGCACCGACCCGGCGACCGGCGACACCCCGATCTGCATCGTCACCGGCCACCCGGAGTTCCGCCGGGTGATCTACGAGCGGCCGGTCAGGGCGCCCGAGGGCTTCGTCACCAAGCCGGTCGACCCCGACGAGCTCGTCAGGACGGTGCGCCGGATCCTCGCCCTGCGCAGTCGGAGCCGGCTGCGGGCGCCCTGACCCGGGCCGCCGGTGTGGCGGGCGGGCCGGTGAGGCGAACCCCCTCGGTCTCGGGCAGCGGCCGGGTCGTGACGCCGTCCGGCTCGACCCGGCCCCCCGAGCCGCGCGGCGGCGGGGCCCCGTAGACGACCTCGATCGGCGCCGAGACCACGACCCCGGCCGGGCTCGAGACCTCGCAGACGTAGAAGGCCGCGACCTCGGGGCCGTCGGCGGCGATCGCCAGGACCGGCGTGTCGGCGCCGCTGTAGGGGCCGCCGTCGTCGACATACGCCCCGTTGCGGAGCCAGCGATAGGCGAGGGGACCGTCGCCGCCGGCGCTCACCCGCAGGCTCGTCGACCGGCCCGGAAGCGCCCACGCCGCGACCGGTTGGGCGTCGATCCGCGGCGGCTCGAGCTCGGTGACCGTCACCTCGTGGCGCAGCGCATCGCCGAAGGCGCCGAGGTCGCTCGACAGCAGGCGGACCCGCAGGTCGAGGGAGAGGACCGACGACGGGCCGGCCCCCTCGGGCGCGACGAAGCGCAGGGCGAAGCGGTGCGCGGCGCCCGGCGGCACGGTTTCGCCCGGACCGAGCTGCTCGACCTCGACGATCAGCCCGCCGCCCTCGACATAGACGAAGAGCTCGGTTCCGCGCTCGAACGACCACTCGAGGGTGCCGGTGTTGAGCAGCTCCACCGAGGCGTTGACCTTGTCCGCGGGCTCGACGAAGCGCGGGAGGGTGTGGCCGACCAGCTCGGCGTCGTTGACCTGGGCGGCGGCGATAAAGTCGGCGTACGCCGTGTAGGCCGGCTTCGGGTCGTACCCGGGCGGACCGTGGGCGATGCCAAAGGTGTACTGCGACGGGTCGGGCCCGTCGTTGAGCTCGTAGAAGAAGATCCGGTCGACCCAGTTGCGGTTGCCGCGGTCGATCCCGAACCACTGCCCGAGGAGATCGCTGACAAAGCCGGCCTGCGTGCCCACGCCGTGCTCCCGGCTCTCGACCCCGGTCTCGGTCAGCCAGAACGGCAGGCCCCACCACCCGGCGTCCTGGAGGACCTCGCGCACCGCGGGCGGCGAGAACCAGAAGGGCCCGCCCTCCTGGAGATCGTAGGTCACCTCCTCGGCGAGGGCGTCGCTCGGGTAGTTGTGGTGGGCGACGACGTCGATGAGGTCTCGCGCCGCGCTCACCGACTCGTAGAGCCAGTCCTCCCAGTGGGCGCTCGAGAGATGGGCGAGGTCGGGTGCGACGACCAGCGCCGACGGGTCGGCGAGGGCGATCGCGGCGGCGCCCGGGAGGAGCAGATCCTCGATGTACTGCTGCCGGGTCCCGACCCAGAAACGGTCGAGGTTGGGCTCGTTCCAGATGCCCCAGGCGTCGACCCGCCCGGCGTAGCGGGCCGCCGCCAGGTAGCACAGCTCCTGCCACTGGCGTGGGTCCTCGGGCACCCCCGAGAACTCGGGTCCGGCGGTCGCCCAGGCCGGGGTCGCGCCAAAGCCGGCGTAGATCCTGACGCCCCTCGCCTCGAGCCGGTCGACGAGCTCGTCGTAGATCCGCCAATCGTAGACATCGCGCTCGGGCTCGACGATCGACCACAGGACGTCGACCCTGACCCACCCGATCCCCGCCTCCGCCATGAGGTCGGCCTGGGGGTCGAGCGGGATGTGGGCGTTGACGCCGAAGCCGCCCGCCACGGAAAAGCCGGCGAGGGCGAGGGCGAGCCCGGTCGCGACGACGGTGCGCATGGTCCTCACGTCGAAGAAAACGCCGCGGCCGCCCGCCGTAATCCGACCCGTGCGCCTATACCAGCTCGGCGAGGTACTTCTCGCGCGCCAGCCGGAAGAAGACGACCAGGAAGGCGGTCAGGGGGATGGCGAGGATCATCCCGGCGATCCCGCCGAGGGCCGAGCCCCAGACGAAGATCGCCACGATGATCACCAGCGGGTGGAGACCGGTGCGGTCGCCCATGATCCTCGGGGTCAGCAGATAGGCCTCGATCGCCTGGACCAGGCCGACGACCACCAGCACCGCCGCCACCCGCCCGATCCCGCCGCCGTCCTGGAAGAAGGCGATGGGCAGCGCGGTCGCCAGCCCGATGATGTTGCCGAGGTAGGGCACGATGTTGAGGAAGCCGAGCGTGATGCCGAGCACCGCGCCGTACTTGAGGCCGACGACCGTGAAGCCGATCGCGAACAGCACGCCCTGGATCGAGGCGATGATCAGCTGGCCGCGGAAGAAGGCGACCAGGATGTTGACGAACTCGCCGACCAGGTAGGCGACGTCGCGGCGGGTCTCGGGCTTGAGGAAGGGCAGGAGACGCTCGATCTCGGACGGGTCCCGGGTCTCCGCCATGAGGAAGAAGGAGAAGTAGATCGGGAAGACCAGCCAGCCGGCGAGCCCGACCACCCAGGTCACCAGCCCGGCGCCGGCCGACAGCGCCTGCCAGCCGACCGTGCCGAGGCCGCTCACCAGCTCCGCGCCCTGACCCTCGACTCCTGCCCGGATCTGCTGGGCGTAGGGGTTGTCGCGCAGGAACGAGTTGATCGCCGGCACCTGGTCCCTGACCCAGTCGCTGGCCGACCGCCACCAGCCCGGTATCGCGCGCACCATCTCGGTGATCTGGTCGACCAGGAGGGCGCCGAAGAAGAACAGCAGCCCGGCCACCGGGATCGCCACCGCGAGAAAGACAACCGCCAGCGAGAGCACCTTGTTGAGCTTGAGCCGGGTCCGGACCTGCTCGTAGAAGGGCTTGAACACCAGCGCCGCGACCGCGGCCACTCCGAGCGGCAGGAAGACGTTGGCGAACCGGTTGACGAAGGCGCCGACCGCCCAGCAGACCAGCCCGACCGCGCCGACGATGACGACCGCGGCGAGGATCGTGATCGCCGCGGCGACGGTGCTTTGCTGACGCCCGCTCAGCTCGATGGCCATGCCGACCTCCCTGGGTGCGGTCATGATACCGGAGCGGAGGGCCGGGAGGGATGGTGATTCACCACAGACGCACAGAGCCACAGAGGCACGGGCCCGTCGCATCGTCACAACCACGAAGACACCAAGACACGAAGGAAACACGAAGCCGTCGCAATCGGATCAGGGCCATCGCAGTGGTGTGGCGGAGGGCCG
>JALOLD010000070.1 GCA_025456145.1 Thermoanaerobaculales bacterium
CGCCGCCGCGTGAGCGGCTCGGCTGTGACTCTGACGGACTGTGGAAAGCCGGCTTTGCCGCCTTCCCACAGCCCTTGGAAAACCCTCTGGGTTTCCCACAGACTCACAGCCCCGACGACGCGCATTCAGGACTTGACTTCTTATAGAGGCACGCCCGGTGTGCAGCGGTGCTCAGGACGGCGTGAGGGTGGCGCTCCGGGGTGGTCGGCGCGTCCGACGCGCCGCCGCAGTTCGTTCGACGAATCGCTGCCGCTGCCGCTGCCATCGGACGCGGACGCGAACGCGGACGCGGACTCGGGCACAGACACGGGAACGGGAACGGGAACGGACGCGGACGCGGACGCGGGAGACGCCGCCGCTCAGGGGTCGCTGTCGCTCGGGCGGCGCTGCTCGAGGTTGGCGCGGGCGACGGCGAGGCTGCGCCGGAGCTGGGGGAAGGGGATGCGGCCGAGGGGGCTGCCCCGGCGCCACGACCTCCACCCCTCCTCGTCCAGCGTCTCGAGCTCGGCGAGGAGCGGCCGGTGACGGTGCGCCGCCGGGGCGAGCTCGGGGTGGAGATCGGCGGGGGCCCGGCGGGTCCACGGACAGACCTCGTTGCAGCGGTCGCATCCGGCGATCATGTCGGCCATCGCGGGGGCGAGCTCCCGGGGGATCTCGTCGCGGTGCTCGATCGTGAGGTAGGAGATACAACGCCGTGCGTCGAGCACGTAGGGCTCGCGAAAGGCCCCGGTGGGGCAGGCGTCGAGACAGGCGGTGCAGCGGCCGCAGTGGTCGGTGACCGGCCGGTCGGGCTCGAGCTCGAGATCGGTGAGCAGGGCGCCGAGGAAGAGCTCGGAGCCGAGCCGGCGGTTGAGCAGCATCGTGCTCTTGCCGATCCAGCCGAGGCCCGCCCGGGCTGCCCACTCGCGCTCGAGCAGCGGCGCGGTGTCGACGACCGCGCGCCAGGCGCAGCCCGGGTGGCGCCGCTCGAGGTGACGGCCGAGCCGGAGGAGCCGACTCTTGAGCAGCCGGTGATAGTCGCGGCCCCAGGCATAGCGCGAGACCCACACCCGGCGGTCGGCAGGATGGTCGGTCGAGTCGGGCAACGAGCTTCGATAGCTCATCCCGACCATGATCAGCGACCGGCAGCCCTCGAGCAGCCGGCGCGGGTCGGAGCGTTCGTCCGCGGAGGCCGCCATGTACCCCATCCCGCCGTGGCGGCCGGCGGCGAGCCATGCGTCGAGGTGGACCGAGGTGGCCGAGGGACCGGCGGCGGCGATGCCGACCAGGTCGAAGCCCTCGGCGAGGGCCAGGTCCTTCAGCGCGGCGGATCTTTCCACACGGGCTCCTCGAGCCCGCTCGACACGTCGTCCGAGGCCTTCGGGATGAAGGGCCCGAAGTCGGGCGTCTCCGGCTGGCCGTCCGACCACGCGGCGGCCAGCGGGCCCTCGCGGTCCGGGTCGCACCAGCGCAGGTCTCGCGCCGCGCCGGGCAGCCGGTGAGTGCCGACCACCTCGGCCCGCTCGACGTCGACGATGACGACGGTGCCGTCGACCAGGGCGACCGCGACGTGGCGGTCGTCGGGCGAGGCGTCGGCGCGGACCGGGGTCGCGCCGAGCGGGATGATCTCGGTCCTCCGAACGCTCAGCCCCTTGTCCTTGCTCGCGCGGAAGAAGGCGAGCTCGAGGGCGCCGGCGCCGGCGCCGTCGTCGAGGGCCGAGGCGAGCACCTCGCCACCCCCGGTGAAGACGACGTCGAGCGGCCGGCCGGCGGTCGAGCGGGCGGCGATCGGCATCAGGGTTCCGGGCTCGGCGAGGTGGACGGTCCGGCCGTCCGGGTCGGCGGCGGCGAGCAGACCGAGCTTGGACGACAAGGCGATGTGGACGATGTCGCGGCCGACGGTCCGCCGGTAGACGAGCTGCCGGGACTGGAGGTTGAAGGCCGAGATCCGCCCCCCGCCCCGGCCGTCGGGACGCCGTTCGAGGACGATCATGGCGGCGCCGTCGGGGGCGACCACCGCCTGCCAGGGGTCGGTGATCTCGGCGGGGATCTTGGCGATCAGCGCGCGGTCGGGGTAGCTCAGCTGGAGAATGTCGCCGGTCAAGGCCATGTAGCGGTCCGGGTTCATGCCGAAGAGTGGCATCGTGAGCCCGTCGATCCTCTCGACGACCGCCGGGAGGCGGATGTCGATCACCGTCGTCCGGCCGTTGATCACGTCCGGCGCGAACAGGATGCCCGCGGGCGCCGGGTAGAGCCAGCCGACCGGTCCGGTCTCGATGGCGAAGGTGCGGCCGCCCTCCGGCTCGAGCATGACGACCGCGTCGCCCACCGAGGCCGCGAGCAGCCCGGCCGGCGGGCCCTTCTTGGCCTGCGCCGTGGCGGCGATGAGGAGCGCGACGGCGACCGCGACCGGACGGACCAGGTGCGTCTTCATGCCGTCAACTGTACCCGAGAATCGCCGGGGCCGGGGCTCAGCTGCCGTCAGCGGTCTTCGGCTTGCGCCGGCGCCGGCGTCGCTTCTTCTTCTCCGGGGTCGCTCCGTCGGAGGTCGGCGCCGTCGGCACCGTCGGCGCCGTCGGCGCCTCGGGGCTCGTACGGCGTTTCTCGGGCGTCCGCCCACTGGACGCCCGACCGTCGTCGGGCCGTGGTCGCGGCCGCGGCTTCGGCCTGTAGGGGACGACCTCGGCGAACAGCTCTTCCGGGGCGAACATGACCGGGATCTGGTAGCCGACGTACTTGTGGACGGCGTCGAGCGAGTAGACGTAGTCGTCGCAGGCGAGGGTCAGGGCCTTGCCCTCCGCACCGACCCGGGCGGTGCGGCCGATCCGGTGGACATAGTCCTCGGGGTCCTGGGGCAGGTCGAAGTTGATGACGTGGGTGACCCCGGCGATGTGCAGTCCGCGGCTCGCGACGTCGGTGGCGACGAGGATCGGCAGGGTGCCGTCGCGGAAGTCGTCGAGCACCTTGAGCCGCTTGGTCTGCATGACATCGCCGGTCAAGGCCCGGGCGAGGTACCCGTGCCGGCGGAGATCCTCGACGAGCCGCCGTGCGGCGTGCTTGGTGTTGAGGAAGATCATGATCCGCTGGCCGCCCTCGCGCTCGAGCAGGCCGAGCAGCAGCGACAGCTTCTCGTGGGCCGCGACGTGGTAGAGCTCCTGGTGGACGGTCTCGGGAGTGAGCTGGTCGCGGTTGACGACGATCTCCTGGGGCTCGGTCATCTCGCGCCAGCCGAGCTGCATGACCCTCCGCGACAGGGTGGCGGTGAACATCAGCGACTGCCGTTTGTCCGGGTAGGGCAATCGGTGGAGCAGCCAGCGCAGGTCATCGGCGAACCCCATGTCGAACAGCCGGTCGCACTCGTCGACCACGACCATCTCGGTGTCGCGCAGCGAGTACGCGCCCTGCCGGTGGTAGTCGATCAGCCGCCCCGGCGTGCCGATGAGCAGATCGACCCCCGACGCGAAGCGCTCGCGCTGCTTCTTGTAGTCGAGGCCGCCGAACACGACATGGGTCTTCAGCGAGGTGTGGGCGGCGAGCTTGTCGGCATCCGAGGCGATCTGGACCGCGAGCTCGCGGGTCGGCGCGATGACCAGGGCGCGCGGGTTCTCGATCGCGGTGCTGCGCTCCTGGCGAAGCATCCGGGCGAAGACGGTCAGCAGGTAGGCCGCGGTCTTGCCGGACCCGGTCTGGGCCTGGGCGACGATGTCGCGGCCCGCGAGCGACAGCGGCAGCACCTCCGCCTGGACCCTGGTCAGGCGCTCGAAACCGAGGTCGGCGACGGCGGCGACGAGCTCGCCGGGGAGGTCGACGTCAGCGAACGTGAGATCGGAGAACAGGGAGTCGGTCGGTTTGGCGTCGCTCATGGCGGGGCAGTGTAGCACTCCGGGGGGGCCCGAGCGGGGGCGGTCCGATCGGTGCTCCGGGCCCGCCGAGGTAGACTTGTCGCCCCCGTGGAAGAACCGGGGCGGCTGGCGGATTGAATATGGAAGCGCGGGAGAGGCGCGAAGAGAATGGAATGTCGATTCAACCTCGGGGCGGTGACGGCGGCAGTCCTCCTGTCCGCTGCGGCGTCGGCGTTTCCCGCGTCGCTGCCCGACGGAAGTGAGCCCGACCGCGGGCTGCCGGCCGGGCTGGCAGCCTTCCTCGAGGCCCGGCTGCTCGAGGGCGAGGAGCGATACCGGGATGCGATGAACGCCTACGAGCTCGCCTTCCGCGCCGACCCGAACGTGCTCGAGGTGCGGATCGGCTACGCCGACCTGCTGCTGCGGCTCGGCATGGCCGACCGGGCGGTGCCGCTGCTCGCCGGGGTCGAGGGCCTCGACTGGCACGGCCGCCGGGTGCTCGCCCTCGCCCTCGCCCAGAGCTCGTCGGCGAGCCCGGAGCGGATGGAGGAGGCTCGGCAGGCCCTCGAGGAGGTGCTCGACGAGCGGGACGACGATCCCAACCTCCAGCTCGCCTATGGCCAGCTGCTGCACCGGATGGGGCGGGTCGCCGAGGCCGAGGCGGTGATCGGCGGTCTGAGGAGCAGCCGCCCGGGCTCGCCCCAGCTGATCTCCTACCACGCCTCGCTCCTCCTCCAGCTCGGCCGCCGCGAGGAGGCGGCTGAGCTCTTTGCCGAGTGTGCGGCCTTCCCGATGGTCGGCGACCGGTGCCGCGGCGCCGCGGTCGATCTGCTCGTCGAGCTCGGCCGGCCGGGCGACGCCGCCGATGTGCTGCTCCTCGGGCTCGCGGACGACGATCTCGACCAGCTCATGAGGGCCGCCTTCCTGCTGTGGGAGGCCAACCGGTCCGCCCGGTCGCTCGAGGTGGTCGACCGGGTGCTGCGCCAGGCCCCGGACTCCGAGCGGGCGCGGGTCCTCCGGGCCCACCTGCTGTCGGCCACCGGCCGCCACGCCGAGGCGATCGCCGAGCTCAAGCCCCTGGTCAAGAAGAACCCGGACGATACCGAGCTCAAGCTGTCCCTGGCCTGGGCGTTGGCGCGCGACGGCGAGCTCGTCGAGGCCCGGCGGTGGCTCGACCGCGCCTGGGAGCCGGTGGCCTCCGATGCCGGCTCGTCCGCGGCGCTCCGCTGTGCCGTGACCGCGGCCCGGATCGAGCTGGTGTCCGGCAACCCGCTGCTCGCGAGGGAGTGGCTCGCACGGGTCGCCGATCCGTCGGCGGCCGGCGACGACTATGTCCGGCTGCTCGGCGAGACCTATCGCCGCGAGGAGGCCTGGAACGACGGCATCGGCGCCCTGGTCCGGCTGCAGCCGCAGCTCGCCGGCGACGCCCGGGTCACCGCCGAGGCGATCGAGGCCGAGTTCCGGATCCGCGTCGGGGATCAGCGCGCCTGGGGGCGGCTGCGGCCGCTGCTCGACAGCGACGACCCCGAGGTGGTGCTGGCCGGCCTCCAGGTGCTGCAGGGGGCCGGTCGCTGGGAGGACGCCGAGCGGGAGGCGGCCGCCGCCACCGCCCGTTTTCCGACCGACCGCGACATCCGCTTCGCCCACGCCGCCTCGCTCGAGCGGTCCGGCCGCTTCGTCGAGGCGGAGGGCGTCTTTCTCGACCTGCTCGAGGAGGATCGGGACGACGCCGACGCCGCCAACTACCTGGGCTACATGTGGGCGCAACGGGCGATCCGGCTCGAGGAGGCCCTCGACCTGGTCAACCGTGCGGTCGCCTTCGAGCCCGAAAACCCGGCCTTCCTCGACTCGCTCGGCTGGGTTCACTACCGGCTCGGCTCGATCGAGCAAGCCGAGTACTGGCTGCGCCGTGCGGTCGAGCTCAGCTCGAGCGACGGCACGCTGCTCGCCCACCTCGGCGAGGTGCTGGTGGCGCGCGGCGCGATCGACGAAGGCAGCCGGTTCCTCAGGCTCGCCCTCGACCTCGGCTGCGAGAACCCCGACGAGGTCCGCTCGCTGCTCGACCGCCTGGGCGATGACGCGACCCCGTAGCCGGCGCCGGGCGAGGCTCGTCCTCGCGGTGGTTGCCGCGACCGCGGTCAGCGCCGCCGGCTGCGCCTCGACCCGGGTGGCGTACGTCGACCCGGAACGGCTCGACGAGGGCCTCGCCGCGCTGTCGGAACCCCTGCCCGGCGACCTCGCGGCGCTCTACTCGGTCAAGGTTCGGCGGTCGGTCGGTCCGCGTCTCGCGGTGCTCACCGCCGGCGACTCCGGCCGGATGACCGTGTCCGAGCCGTTCGGCTCGGCGGTGTCGATCACCGCCTGGTCGGCGGGCGGCGAGCCGGTGCTGCTCGACCTGGAGGCCGGGTGCAGCCGCAGCGGCTCCGACCTGCGGGAGGTGCTCGGTGTGCGGGCCCTGCCCCTTGACCGGGCGATCCGCCTGCTCGGAGGCCGGCTACCGGCGCAGCCCAGCGACGGGGTGGCGGTCGGCGCGGGCGCCGAGATCGAGATCACCGGGGTCGGCTGGGCGGCGGCGGCGCGGATCGCCCAGGACCCCTGGCGGGTCGTCAAGGTGGTCGAGCGCGGTGCGGGCGACGGCGCCGGCTGGCGGATCGAGCTTCGCGACCACCAGGGGTCGGTGCCGGGGCGGGTCCGGCTGACCAACCCGGACGGACGCTGGGTCGAGCTCAAGCTCAAGCGCATCGAGTGGCCGGCCGGTGCGGTGCTCCCGGCGCTCCCGGCCCTCCCGCCGTGCGGCCCCCCGTGAGGCGCCGCACGGCCCAGCGACCGGTCGGGTACGGCCCCGCCGGTTGACCTGGTTCCGACCAGCAGGTACCGTAGGCGCGGTCGCGACCGGTCCGACCGGGCGGTGCGACGCAGAGAGCGCTGCCGTGCCGCGGTCCCGACTGCGGTCGGCGAGGCGAGGAGGGGAGGGCCGACGACCCGCCGGCGCCGGTCAACCTACCGGTCGAATCGGCGTCGAAGCCGGTCGGTGGGACCCGCCCCTCGATGGAAGACGGTGGAGGTCGGCATGCAGGTGACCGAGGTTCGCATCAGCCCCGCCAAGGGCGGTAAGATCCGCGCGTTCGCGAGCATCGTGATCGACGACTGCTTCATCATCAACGACCTCCGGGTGGTCGAAGGTCGGGAGCGTCAGCTCTTCGTCACGATGCCGGGACGCAAGGGGCGTAACGGGCAGATGAGGGACATCGCCCACCCGCTCAACTCGGCGACCCGAGAGGTCATCGAGCAACGGGTGCTCGATGAGTACCAGACGGCGGTTCGGCACCTCGCGGTGCCCGACCCCGAGGCGGAAAAAAAGAGTCGCGACGGTCAGCCGGGCTTCATGGACCGCCTTTCCGCGAGGCTCTTCAACGAGGACTACTGGTCGTCGGAGGCAAATCGGAGGGATCTCGAGCCCGAGTGACCGGCCGGGGGAGGCGGGCGGCATCGGGCCGCTCGCTCCGGAGCGCCGGGACGCTCGGCTATAATTCGCGGCGCGTGGGGCGTCGGCAAGCGGTAAGCCACCGGTCTTTGGAACCGGCATTCGCAGGTTCGAATCCTGCCGCCCCAGCCACGAAGCGGGGACGAGGATGCTGAAGGAACACCCATTGCTGGTTTTTTCCGGCCGCGCCAACCCGGCGCTGTCGGAGGCGATCTGCGGCTATCTGCAGATCGAGATGGGACACCTGCGTCTCGGCTCGTTCTCCGACGGGGAGATCTACTGCCAGATCCAGGACAACGTCCGCGGCGCGGACGCCTTCATCGTCCAGCCGACCGGGCGACCGGCCAACGAGTCGCTCATGGAGCTGCTGATCATCCTCGACGCCTTCCGCCGGGCGTCGCCGTCGCGGGTCTGCGTGGTCATGCCCTACATGGGCTACGCCCGGCAGGATCGAAAGGACGCGCCGCGGGTCCCGATCACCGCCAAGCTGGTGGCCAACCTGATCACCTCGGCGGGGGCCAGCCGGATGCTGACGATCGATCTCCACGCCGCGCAGATCCAGGGCTTCTTCGACATCCCGGTCGACCACCTCTATGCGGCGCCGATCCTGATCGAGGCGATTCGCCGCAAGAACCTCGACCGCCTCGTCCTGGTCTCTCCCGACGCCGGCGGCGTCGAGCGGGCGCGCGCCTTCGCCAAGCGGCTGAAGAGCGACCTGGCGATCATGGACAAGCGCCGTCCCGAGGCCAACAAGGCCGAGATCATGAACGTCATCGGCGAGGTCGAGGGGCGCGACTGCGTCATCATCGACGACATCATCGACACCGCCGGTACCCTGGTGGGATCGGCCAAGGCGCTGGTGGAGCGGGGCGCCCGCTCGGTCTACGCCGCGGGCGTCCACCCGGTGCTGTCGGGACCGGCGGTCGAACGGATCAACTCGAGCGCCCTGGCGAAGGTGATGGTCACCGACACGCTGTCGCTCAGTGAGGAGGCCGCCAGGAGCCCGAAGATCGAGCAACTGTCGCTCGCGGTGCTGCTCGGCGAGGCGATCCGCCGGATCCACGAGGGCGCGTCCGTTTCAAGCCTGTTCGTCTGACCCGACCCGGGATCCGTCAAGAGCCGGACCGGGCGTGTGTGTAAGGAGACATCGACAATGGCAACGACAATCCAGACCGCTGACATCACCCTCATCGTCGACAAGCGCGAGGAAAAGGGGACGAGCCCCTCGGGTCGGCTCCGCGCCGTGGGCCGGGTCCCGGCCGTGCTCTACGGCGGCGACCTCCCGCCGGTCGCGATCTCGGTCGAAGAGAAGGCCGTAAAGGAGATCCTCAAGCAGGAGGCCGGCGAGAACACCATCTTCCTGCTCAAGCTCCGGGGCACGACCGAGGAGCGCATGGCGATGATCAAGGAGCTCCAGACCAATCCGATCTCGGGGAAGTTCACCCACATCGACTTCATCCGGGTGATGGCCGGCCACGCGCTCACGGTGACGATCCGCATCGAGCTGACCGGCGACTGCAAGGGCGTCCGTCAGGGCGGGCGGATCGACTTCATGTCGCGCGAGCTCTCGGTCGAGGTGCTGCCGCGCCACATGTTCGACCACATCGAGATCGACACGACCGACATGATGATCGGCGACGTGATCACGGTGGCCGACCTGCAGCCGCGGCTGCCCGAGAGCGCCCGCTTCCTCGAGGACCCGGCGAGGGTCGTCGTCATGGTCGAGGCGCCGCGCCTGACCGAGGCCAAGGAAGGGGAGGAAGCCGCCGGAGAGCGCGTCATCGCCGAGACCGCCGAGCCCGAGGTCATTGGCAAGGGCAAGGCCAGCGACGAAGAGGCCGGCTAACCGAAACGGATGTCGATCCAGCTGGTGCTCGGTCTCGGCAACCCGGGACCGCGCTATGTCGAGACCCGGCACAACATCGGGTTCCGGGTGGTCGACGAGCTCGTGCGCCGGCATGGCGACGGCGACCGGCAGCACCACCGGCTGTGCGACCTGGCGACCGTGGACCTCGGCGGCGGCGTCCTGGTCGCGCGGCCGCTGACCTACATGAACCGCTCCGGCGACGCGCTCGCCTGGCTGCTCGATCGGCTGCTCGTCGAGCCCGACGAGACCCTCGTCGTGGTCGACGACATCGATCTTCCCCTCGGCCGTCTGCGACTGCGGTCGCGCGGCGGTCCCGGCACCCACAACGGGTTACGCCACCTCGTCGAGGTCGTCGGCGCGGGCTTTCCCCGCCTGCGCGTCGGGGTTCGGGGGGACCGGCCGTGGCTCGACCTCGCGGACTGGGTCACCTCGCCCTTCGAGGACGACGAGCGCGCCGCCGCGGCGCTCGCCGTCGGCCGGGCCGCCGATGCCGTCGAGACGGTGGTCCGCGTCGGTCTCGATGCGGCGATGGCCGAGGTGAACCGGGTCGAGACGCCGGAGTAGGAGGTTCGGGCGCCGCGCTGGCTCGGAGGCTCCGGGCTCAGTCGCCGCCCACCGTGAGCAGCGGCACCGGGCAGCGCCGCAGGACGCCCTCGACCACCGAGCCGAGGACGATGTGCTCGAGGCCCGACAGCCCGCGCGTGCCCATCACCACGAGGTCGTAGTTGGCCGGCTGGGCCTCGGTGACGATGGTGTCCGCGGCTCGTCCGATGAGGACCGTCGTGCTCACCGGACGGTTTGCCAGGAGGTCGGTCGCGGAGGCGTCGAGGGCCTCGGTGGCGCGATCGCGAAGCCGGGTCATGACATCGTCGGACACCACGTTGATCGAGTAGAACTCGGGGTAGACGACAGGTTCGACGACGTGGAGCAAGGTGATCTCGGCGCCGAACACGTCGGCCCAGGCGCCGGCGACGCGTACCGCCGCCGCCGACCGGTCGGAGAAGTCGAAGGGGACCAGGATCCTCTTCACACCCGCCTCGCCGACCTCGACCCCGGGGCGGACCGTGAGCACCGGGACCCGCACGCTCCGCACGACGTTTTCGGCGACCGAGCCGAGCAGGAGGTGCTTGATGCCGCGCCGGCCGTGGGTGCCCATGACCACGAGATCGCAGCCGAGCTCGGTCGCGGACTCGGCGATCGCCTCGGCCGCCGAGAGGCTGCGCACCAGGTGGGTCTCGACGGTCAGCTCGCGGGCGGCGCCGTGCGCCCGTTCGAACGCCTCGCGGGTGGCGGCGTCGGCCGACGCCATCAGCCGCTGGATCTCGAGCTGCTTCTCCTCGGCCATCAGCGGGTCCTCGAGAATCACCCGGACGTGGAGCACGTGGAGCTCGGCGCCGAGCTCGACCGCGAGGTAGTAGGCGAGCCGCTCGGCGCTGTCCGCGGTCGTCGAGAAGTCCGTCGCGACGAGGATCTTCCGAGGGGTCGGTGCCATGGCTGCCTCCTTGGGTTCCGCCGATCATCATACCGCTGCCGACCCCCGGTCGGCCCCTGGACGGCGGGCCGGGTCTGCGATACGCTCGACCTGCTCAGCGACAGATCACCGGACGGCTCGACCCGAGTCGTGGAGGGGAAGTGGCCGGTCGGACGCGGCGCGAGGAGGCGACGATGAACGAGCGCAGGAGAAGCCGACGCGCCACCCCCGGACGCGCGATCGACGTCACCATCGGCGGCAACCGACCGGCCAGGATGGTCGACATCACACCGTTTGGCGCCCACCTCGAGCTGACCTCCGCGCTCAACCCGCGGGGCGAGGTCCGGCTGACGCTACCGCTGCCCGACGGGACCGTCCGGATCAAGGCGCGGGTCGTCCACTGCAAGCTCACGAGCGTGGGAGCGCCCGGCCAGCCGCGCCGACCCACCTACCGGGCCGGGCTCGAGTTCCTCGACGTCGAGCCGCGGCTCGCCGCGATGATCGGGCTGGTGTTTCCGGCGCCGGTCGAGCGGAAGGTCCGCCAGGGCCCGATCAAGGTCAAGGTCGACATCGACGCCCTCGATCACGACGGAATCGAAGGGCCGCACCGGGTCCACTGACCCGAGCGCTACCCGACCTTCTGCGCGAACCGGCTCGCCTCGCTCTCGATCCGCTCCTGATCGAGGGTGTTGAGCGTCCGGTTGCCGACCACCAGCCGGCCGCCGACCAGCACGTGTCGGACATCCGAGGATCGGGCGGCGTACACCAGGTGCGAGAAGGGGTCGAAGACCGGCGTCGCATGCGGACCCTCGACCGCCAGGCAGACGACGTCGGCCGCCTTGCCCTCGCTCAGCGTCCCGATCATCCCGTCGAGCCCGAGCACCCTCGCCCCGCCGATCGTCGCCATCTCGACCATCGTCCGCGCCGGCAGCACCGTCGGGTCCCCCGACACGCCCTTGTGGAGCAGGGCGGCGAGCTGCATGTCGCGGAGCAGGTCGAGGGTGTTGTTCGACGCGGCGCCGTCGGTGCCGAGGCCGAGCTTGACCCCGCGCTCGAGCATCGTCGGGACGGGGGACACGCCGGAGGCGAGCTTGAGGTTCGACACCGGGTTGTGCGCGACGCCGACCTCGAGCTCGGCGAGCAGCTCGATGTCGTCGGCCGACACGTGGACGCAGTGGGCGGCGACCGTCCGTTCCGACAGCACCCCGAGGTCGGCGAGATAGGCGACCGGGGTCCGGCCCTTCTCCTCGATCAGCCTCTCGACCTCGCCGCGGGTCTCCGACAGGTGGATCTGCAGCGGCAACCCGAACTCCTCGGCGAGCTCGGCCTCCTTGACGAGGTTCGCGGCGCACACCGTGTACGGTGCATGGGCGGCGATCGACGGCGTGATCAGCGGGTGGTGGCGAAAGGCCTCGGCGAGCTCGCGTTGCTTGACGAGCATCTCCTCCGGGGTCGCACAGCGCGGGGTCGGAAAGTCGATCAGCGACTCGCCGACCACCGCCCGCATCCCGGCCGCGGCGAGCACCGAGGCGATCTCGTCGCCGAAGAAGTACATGTCGGTCGTCGTCGTGATCCCGGCGAGCAGCTGCTCGGCGGCGGCGAGCTCGGTCCCGAGCCGGACCGTCTCGCGGTTCATGAGCGTCTTCTCGGCCGGCCAGATGTGCTTCTCGAGCCACTCCATGAGCGGCAGATCGTCGGCGAGCCCCCGGAGGAGGGTCATCGCGAGGTGGCTGTGGGTGTTGACCAGGCCGGGCATGATGATGCAGCCGCCGGCGTTGACCACGCCGCCGGTCGGCGCCAGCTCGAGCAGGTCCTCGGCGAGACCGACCGCGGCGATCCGGCCGTCCGCCACCGCCACCGCACCGTCGGCCAGAGGCTCGCTTCCCGGCTCCATCGTCAGCACCGTGCCGCCGACGATCAGCAGGTCCCAGTTGGACTCTTCCATGCGTTCCCTCCCGGCGGGCCCGCGAGGGCGCGCCGGGGGAGATTGTATCGGATCGGGAGTCGGGAAGGGGGTTGCCGCAGCGGCAGCGGCATCATTCCTGTCCGCGTCCGCGTCCGCGTCCGCGTTCGCGTCCGTGCCCGTTCCCGTTTCCGATGTCAACCTCACCGACAGCGGCAGGGACAGCGGCAGCGGGAGCGGGAGGGGGAGGGGGAGCGGGAGCGACGGCGGCAGGGACCCACCAGCCGCGGCAGCGGAAGCTGCCGCGGCAAGCCCTCAAGCCCTCAAGCCCTCAAGCCCTCAAGCCCTCAAGCCCTCAAGCCCTCAAGCCCTCAAGCCCTCAAGCCCTCAAGCCCTCAAGCCCTCAACAAGCCCGCTACGGCTCCTCGCCCTCCTTGAGCCGGCGCAGGACACGACGCTCCTGCTTCTTGGGCGCGCCCATGCCCCGGGCGCGGCGCGGCGGCATCGACAGCCGCTGCAGCTTGCGCAGCTCGATCTCCTCGGGGGTCGGCGGCGGGGTGTGGTCGAGGTAGAGCTCCCGGGCGCGGGCCTTGGGCACGCTGACCGACTCGAGGGCGACGACCTCGAGGATCCGGGTCCGCCCCCCCGGCAGCGAGATCCGGATCTCGTCGCCCGGCCGGACCGCCCGGTGGGGCTTGCCGTGGTCGCCGTTGACCGTCACCCGGCCCTTGGCGCACGCCGTCTGGGCCTGCGACCTCGTCTTGAAGATACAGGCCACGTCGAGCCAGATGTCGAGGCGGACGACGGATGGGTCGGTCATCGGGGAGATTCTAGCCGGAACGGGTGGTGTTGGGCCTTTCCCCCCTGCCCTCTCCCTTGTCCGTTCCCGCGTCCGCGTCCGCGTCCGCGTCCGAGTCCGCGTCCGATGTCAGCGGCAACGGCAGGAACCGCGTCAGCGGCAGCAATCAGCGACAGCGTCAGGGACAGCGGCAGTGTCAGCGGGGGGGCCGGCGGGGTGAGGATGCCACCGCCGTGGAAGGGTCACGGATGGAGGAGCCGCCAGGTCATGGCGCGAACCTCGTCGAGGAGGCCGAGAGCCCGCCGCGCAGCGGCGGCCTCAAGGACTCCGGCTGCGAGAAGCAGCCGGAGGTGGGCGTCAGCCTCCTTGGCGGAGCCGTAGGCGATCCGCCAGTGCTGGAGCCGATCCCTGCCAGATCGGCCATGACCTTCGGCGATGCGTGCGGGTTCTCAAGAGCACCGGCCTTCCGGGCCGCCCGGCCTGGACGGCCGGGCGGCCCGGCGTCGCGTCGCCGGCGCGGTCGCTCGTGGCGAACCGGGGGGGCTGCGACCGCGCCGGCGACGCGAGCGGCGGCCTGCATCGTGGCTGGAGCGAATGCTCAGGGGCGCGCCTCCCGGGGGTGCCCGGCTGGACATTGTGCGCGAGGCGTGACGGTCGTGAGCGCGTTACTGAGCACAATGTCGAGCCCGGCACGCCCGGTGAGCAGCGGTGCTCAGAAAAGGTTCTGGTCTTCGCTCCGGGGAGGCGTGCAGGTCCTGAGAAGCACCGGCCTTCCGGGCCGGGCGGCCCGGCGTCGCGCCGCCGGCGCGGTCGCTCGTGGCGAACCGGGAAAGCTGCGACCGCGCCGGCGCCGCGAGCGGCGGCCTGCATCGTGGCTGGAGCGAATGCTCAGAGGCGCGCCTCCCGGGGGTGCCCGGCTGGACATTGTGCGCTCAGCGTGGCGGACGTGAGCGCGTTGCTGAGCACAATGTCGAGCCCGGCACGCCCGGTAAGCAGCGGTGCTCAGGGGGGCGTGCGGGTGGCGCTCCGGAGGTGACCATGCTGCCGCTGCCGCTGCGCCGGGTCAGTCGCCCAGCCCGGCCGCTCCGCGGCCGACCCCGGAGTAGGCGAAACCGTACGCGGCCATCCGCTCGGCGTTGCAGACGTTGCGCAGGTCGACGACGACGTTGCCCGCGAGGAGGTCCCGGATCCGCTCCATGTCGAGCGAGCGGAACTGGTTCCACTCGGTGACGATGACCAGCGCGTCGGCGCCGGTCGCGGCGTCGTACGAGTTCTCGCAGTAGACGACCGACTCGGGCAGGATCGCGCGGGCGTTGTCCATCGCCACCGGGTCGAAGGCGCGCACCGAGGCGCCGGCGGCGACCAGCGCCTCGGCGATCGGGATCGAGACCGACTCGCGCATGTCGTCGGTCTCGGGTTTGAACGACAGCCCGAGCAGCGCGACGGTCTTGCCCGCGAGATCGTTGCCGAGCGCGGCGCGCACCTTGTCGACCGCGCGGGTCTTCATCCGCTCGTTGACCGCGACGACGGTCTCGACGATGTCGAACGGCCGCCCGACCCCGCGCGCGATCTCGGTCAGGGCCTGGGTGTCCTTGGGGAAGCAGGAGCCGCCGTAGCCGGGGCCGGGGTGGAGGAACTTGGGTCCGATCCGCTGGTCGAGCCCCATCCCCTTGGCGACGTGGTGGACATCGGCGCCGATCAGCTCGCACAGCTCGGCGACCTCGTTGATGAAGGTGATCTTGGTGGCCAGGAAGGCGTTCGAGGCGTACTTGATGAGCTCGGACGACTCGACGTTGGTGATGACGAAGGGCGTATCCCTGAGGAAGAGCGGCGAGTAGATGTCCTTCATGATCGCGATCGCCTGCGGGTCGCGGGCGCCGATGACCACCCGGTCGGGCCGCATGAAGTCGCCGATCGCCGAGCCCTCGCGCAGGAACTCGGGGTTCGAGACGACCGAGAACGGGTGCTTCGACGTGGTGCGCTCGGAGATCGTCCTCTCGATGAGCTGGCCGGTTCCGGTGGGCACGGTCGACTTGGTGACCACGACCTTGTAGCCGTCGAGGTTGTCGGCGATCGACTCGGCGACCTGGATGACGTACGACAGATCGGCCGCGCCGTTCTCCTTGGGAGGTGTGCCGACCGCGATGAAGATCGCCAGGGCGGTGCGGATCGCCGGGTCGAGCTCGGTCGAGAAGTGGAGCCGTCCTTCCTTGGCGTTCTTCTCGACCAGCGCCTCGAGGCCGGGCTCGTAGATCGGCATCTCGCCGCGCAGCAGCATCTCGATCTTGGTGGAGTCCTTGTCGACACAGGTGACGTTCATGCCGAAGTCGGCGAGACAGGCGCCGGTCACCAGTCCCACATAGCCGGTCCCTACCACACAGATCCGCATCGCCCAGCCTCCAGAGTCGTCGGTGCGGGCGCATGGTAGCAGAGGCGGGGGGTAGGGGGGATGAGGGCGTGAGGGCGTGAGGTCTTGGCCGGTCCCTTCGGGACCTGGTCTTGAGGGCTTGAGGGCTTGAGGACTTGAGGACCTGAGGGCTTGAGGGCTTGAGGGCTTGCCGCGGCAGTTGCCGGTGTCGCTGCCGCTGTCGCTGCCGGTGTCGCTGTCGCTGCCGCTGCCATCGGACGCGGACGCGGACGCGGACTCGGACGCGGGAGCTGGCACAGGGCACGGACGCGGACGCGGACAGGGATGACGCCGCTGCCGCTGAGGCCGATTTCGTGTACCCTGTCGGGGCCGCGCCGGCGCTCGTCGGCGCGTCGCGATCCGCCGGTCAAGGAGCCCAGCGATGCCGATCCCCCTGCTCGATCTCAAGCGTCAGTACGAGCCGATCCGCGAGGAGGTCGAGCGGAAGCTGGCCGAGGTCGCCGCGAGCCAGTACTTCATCCTCGGACCCGAGGTCGAGAGCTTCGAGAAGGAGGCCGCGTCCTGGCTCGGCGTCGAGCATGCGGTCGGCGTGGCCTCGGGGACCGATGCCCTGCTCGTCGCACTGATGGCCCTCGACATCGGTCCCGGCGACGAGGTCGTGCTGCCGACCTTCACCTTCTTCGCGACCGCGGGAGTGGTGGCGCGGCTCGGCGCGACTCCGGTCTTCGTCGACATCGAGCCCGCCGACTTCAACATCGATCCGTCGGTCATCGCCGACCGGCTGACCGATCGCACGAAGGCGGTGATCCCGGTCCATCTGTTCGGTCAGTCGGCCGACGTCGCCGCGATCCTCGAGGCCGCCGGAGAGGTGCCGGTGATCGAGGACTGCGCCCAGTCCTGGGGGTCCGACTTCGCCGGCCGTTACACCGGCGGCCACGGGGTGATGGGGGCGTTCTCGTTCTTCCCCTCGAAGAACCTCGGCGGCTTCGGCGACGGCGGCCTGGTGACGACCCGCGACGCCGAGCTCGCGGCGACGCTGAAGCAGCTCCGGGTGCACGGACAGTCCGGGGCCTACCTCCACCCGCGGGTCGGCGGCAACTTCCGGCTCGACGCCCTCCAGGCGGCGGTGCTGCGCGTCAAGCTGCCCCACGTCCAGCGCTGGATCCAGGGTCGTCGGGCCAACGCGATGCGCTATGTCGACCGCTTCACCCAGGCCGGCCTCGACAAGGTGCTCGGTCTGCCCGCGGCGCTGCCCGGCCGCGGCCACACCTTCAACCAGCTCGTCATCCGCGCGCCGCGCCGCGACGAGCTGCGCCAGCACCTCGTCGAGCGCGGCATCGGCTGTGCGGTCTACTACCCGCTGCCCCTCCACCTCCAGCCCTGCTTCGCCGCGCTCGGCCACCGCGAGGGCGACTTCCCGGTCGCCGAGGCGGCGAGCCGGGAGGTCATCGCCCTGCCGGTCTTCCCCGAGCTCACCGAGGACGAGATCGGCCAGGTGGTCGGCGCGATCGCGGAGTTCTACGGCCGCTGATCGGACCGCCATGAGGATCCTGCTGGTCTCGAGCCGATTCCCCCTGCCGCCGTGGCGCGGGAACCAGCTGCGGACGGTGCAGTGGCTCGAGGCCCTGGCGGGCCACGAGCTGCGGGTCGTCTGTCCGGACCCGGACGGCCGGACCCTGCCCCCGGGGCTCGGCGCGGAGCTCGTCGCGGTCACGGCCGGTCGCTCCGCGGCGGCGGCCGGTCTCGCGACGGCGCTGTTTCGCGGCCGGCCGGCCCAGGAGGGGCTGTACGCGACGGCCGAAGCGCGGCGCCGGCTGACCGGCGCCCTTCGCGAGCGCCGCCCCGACCTCGTCATCGTGCAGATGGTTCGCTGCGCCTGGGCGGCCGAGGTGGCGGACCGGGAGACGCCCGGCCTGCCCCTCCTGTTCGACGCCATCGACAGCATGACGCTCCACTACCAGCGGGCGGCCTCGCTGGCCTCGCCCGCGGTCGCCGCGGCGCTCCGGATCGAGGCCGACCGCTGCCGGCGTCGCGAGGGCTGGCTGGTCGCTCGCGCGGCGCTGACCACCGCGGTCGGGGCGCGCGATCTCGCGGCCCTCGCGGCGGGGTCGCGGGGCGTCGTCGTCCCGGTGACCGGCGGGGTCGCCGTCGATCGGCGCGAGCCGACGGCCGGCGGGCCGACGGTGCTGCTGTCGGGAAACCTCGGCTACCGGCCGACCGTCGAGGCCGCGCGCCGGTTCGCAGACACCGTCTGGCCCGAGCTGCGGCGGCGGGTGCCCGGGGCGAGGTGGGTGCTCGCCGGGGCACGGCCGGCGGCGGCCCTGCGGCGGCTCGCGGCCCTCCCGGGGGTCGAGCTGCACGGCGACGTCGACGACCTCGCCCCCTTTCTGGCTCGCGCGACCGTCGCCGTCGCGCCGATGGCCGGCGGCTCGGGGGTGCCGATCAAGATCCTCGAGGCGATGGCCGCCGGGGTGCCGGTGGTCGCCGACCCCTGGGCGGCCGCCGGGTTGGCCGAGGCCGGCGCGGTGGCCGAGGCCGACACCCCGGCGCGATGGGTCGAGGCGGTCGCCACCCTGCTGACCGATTCGCACGCGGCAGGGATCCAGGCGGCGCGGGGCGCCGCGGTCTGGCAGGCTCACTACCATCCGGATCGGGTGCGTGGGCTGGTCCGCGACGCGGTCGCGGCGGCGGCGGGGACGGCGCCGTGATCGACTTCGTCACCCTCTTCGTCGGTCTGGTGATCGGCGTCCAGGAGGTCGAGGTGGCGGTCTCCGGTCCGGTCGCACGGGTCGAGCTGCGGCTCGACGGTGAGCTGCTCGCCGAGCTCGAGGGGCCGCCGTGGCGGACCCGGTGCGACCTCGGCCGGGAGCTGCGGCCGGCCCGGCTCGAGGCGGTCGCGATCGACGAGGGTGGCCGCGAGATCGGCCGGGCCGGGCGCTGGCTCAACCTTCCGGGCGAGCGCGCCGAGGCCGAGATCGTCGCCATCCGCGACGATCGGGGACGGGTGACCGCGGCCCGCCTGGCCTGGTCGAGCCCCGAGCTCGGTCCACCGAAGAGGATTCTCGTCGAGCTCGACGGACGGCGGCTCGAGCCCGACCCGGAGGGCCTGGTCGACCTGTCCGGCGCCGCCCCCGGGGCGATCCACGTCCTGTCCGCCGAGCTCCACTTCTCCTCCGATGTCGTGGCGCGTCGCGAGCTCGTGTTCGGCCGCGAGTTCGAGGGCGAGACCGACTCCGGGCTCACCGCGGTCGTGGTGGTGCTCGAGGGGCTCGACGAGCTGCCGCCGCCCGGGGAGATGGCCGGGTGGTTCGTCGACGACGGGGTCGAGCTCGAGGTCGTGGCGGTCGAGCGCCCCGAGGCGCGCCTGGTGGTCGTCCGCGACCCGTCGGTCGTCTCCCGGCTCGAGGACCTGGCGCCCGAGGTCGAACGGCGGCTCAAGGCGGCCCGACGGCGCGGCGAGCCGCCGCCCGACGCCTTCGCCGCCGACACCGGGATCTTCATCCTGTCGCCCGAGCCGGCCGCGCCCGGCGGCAGGCCGACCCCGGCGGTGCTCTTCCCGTTCTCGAACCGGCCGGCGCCGGGGCCGGACGGGCTGGTTGAGGCCGCAGTCGGCAGCGCCCCCGCGTCGCTGCTCGGCGGGCCGCTCATGATGGCCGACGGGGTGGCGGTGGCCGGGCTGCGCGCCGCGGAGAGCAACGGCCGGCGGGCGGTCGTGCTCCTGCTCGGGCCCGAGCGCGAGGACGGGAGCCGGTTCGACCCCTCGGTCGCCCTCGGCTATCTGCGCTCGCTCCGGGTGCCGCTGCACGTCTGGGACCTGTCCGGGCCGGCGGCGGCGCCCCCCGACGGGTGGGGGAGGGTGAGTCCGGTCGACACCGTCGACGACCTCGAGCGGGCGGTCCGCCGGACCCGGGCGCTGCTCGATGCCCAACGGGTCGTCTGGCTGCGCGGCCGCCGGCTGCCGCAGGCGATCACGCTGTCGCCCCGGGCCGAGGGGATACGTCTGGCGGAGTAGGCGGTTCGACGCACGACGTCTCACGCCTCACGTCCCACCTCTCGCGTCTCACCCCTCGAACAGCTCCAGCGCCGCGACATCGCCCTTGCCCTCGCGGACCAGCACCGGGAGATCGCCCGACAGGTCGACGACGGTCGACGGGGTGGCGACGAGCGGGCCGCCATCGACCACGAGGTCGACCCGCTGGTCGTAGGCCGACTCGATCTCGATCGGGTCGATCACCCAGTGGTCGTCGGGCGTACGGACCGAGGTCGTCAGCAGCGGCTCGTCGAGCGCGGCGAGCAGGGCCAGGGTGATCGGGTGGTCGGGCATCCGCAAGCCGATCGTCCGCCGCTTGCGGAGCATGATCTTCGGCACCTCGGGCGAGGCCTCGAAGATAAAGGTGTAGGGGCCCGGCAGGACCCTCTTCATGAGCCTGAAGTACGGTGTCGTGACGCCGCGCGCATAGGTGCCGACCTCGGTCATGTCGCCGACCAGCAGGGAGAGGGGCTTCTTCGGGTCCATCTCCTTGAGGCTGTAGATCCGCTCGATCGCGCGGCCGTGGCTGATGCCGCAGGCGAGGCCGTAGACGGTGTCGGTGGGGATGATCGCCACCCCGCCCCGGCGCAGCGTCTCGGCGGCGCGGGCGACGAGCCAGGGCTCGGGCGAGGCGGGGTCGATCTCGATGATCATCGCGGTCCTTTCACCGGGTCTGTATAGCGGGGGAGGGCCGCGCCGTCAACCGGCGGCGGGTCGGGTACAATCACGGGCGTACTGCCGCATTGCGGCGAAACCGCGATCCCCAACCGAGGAGGTCAGGCATGAGCGAGAGCGGGCTGACGAAGATCGGCGTCATCGGCATCGGTACGATGGGCAACGGCATCGCCCAGGTCGCCGCCCAGAGCGGCTTCACCACGGTCGTCATGGATGTCGACGCGGGCGTGCTCGAGAAGGGGCTGGTCGCCATCGGACGGAGCCTCGACCGTCTGGTCGCGGCCCACGAGAAGTCGGGCGGCGAGAAGGGCATCGACGGCGCGGCGAAGGACGCCGCCCTCGCCCGGCTCAGCACCACCACCGAGGCGAAGGACCTGCTCGGCTGCGATCTGGTCATCGAGGCGGTGCCCGAGATGCCCGAGCTCAAGGAGAAGATCAACCGGAACCTGGCCGGGCTCGGCTATGACCGGATCCTCGTCTCGAACACCTCGGGGATCTCGATCACCCGGCTCGGCGCCGCCTACGGCAAGCCCGACCGCTTCATGGGGATGCACTTCATGAACCCGGTGCCGATGCAGCAGGGGGTCGAGATCATCCGCGGTCTGGCGACCTCCGACGAGACCTACGCGACCGTGGTCGCGCTGTGCCACGACCTCGGCAAGATCGAGATCCCGGCCGAGGACAAGGCGGGCTTCGCGATCAACCGGATGTTCGTGCCCTTCGTCAACGAGGCGATCCGGGTCGTCGAGGAGGGCATCGCCGCGGTCGACGACGTCGACAAGTGCACCTACTGCCTCGGCCACAAGATGGGGCCGCTGATGACCGCCGACTACGTCGGTCTCGACACCATGCTCTTCATCTGCCGGGTGCTCGAGGAGGAGCTCGGCAGCTTCTACAAGCCGAGCCCGCTGCTCAAGCGGCTGGTCGAGTCGGGCCAGCTCGGCGCCAAGACCGGCTCGGGCTTCTACCTCTGGGAGAAGTACAAGGCGACCGGCGTCAACCCGGACGTCGCGAGGTACCGGATCGGCTAGAGCGACGTCGCAACCACAAAGGCACGAAGGCATAAAGCAACCCACAATGGGCATCAAGCCGGCCGGCCTCGGGCCGGCCTGCTCGATGAGTCCTCGGTGAGCTCCTTCGCGTCTTGGTGGTTTTTTCAGTGCTCGTGCGCCGCTGGTCAACCCGCGAGGGCGGGGCGGGTGGACTGCCATGCCGGGAGCGCCTCGATGGCGGCATACCAGCGTCGGACGTTCGGGAACTCCTCGATCGGCAGCCCGGTGGCCTCGGCGTAGGTCAGATTGGCGGCGACCGCCAGGTCGGCCACGGTCATGGCGTCGCCGACCAGCCAGCCGCGGCCCTCGAGGTGCCCGTCGAGGGCCTTGGCGTGGCGGCGGAACTTGGCGATCCCCTCGTCGACTCGGGCGAGGTCGGGCTGCTGACCGAGCAGCGGCTTGAGCAGCTTCTGGAAGAAGACCATACCGGTGGCGTACATGAAGTGCGACTGCTCCCAGAACATCCAGCGCAGGATCTCGATCCGGTCGGCTTCGGACCACAGGTCGGAGCCCACCTTCTCGGCGAGGTAGATCAGGATGCAGTTCGACTCGAGCACCGTGGTGTCGCCATCGACCAGCGCCGGGACCATGCCGTTGGGGTTGACGGCGAGGAACTCGGGCTTCGCCTGGTCCCCCTTGGGCAGGTTGACGAAGACGAACTCGGCGTCGATCCCGAGCAGGTCGATGAGCGCGCTGACCTTGCGGCAGTTGGGCGAACCGGGGTGGTAGTAGTACTTCATCGGACGCTCCTTTGGAGAACGCCGCGAGGATACACGATCTCAGCTATGGCTCCCCACCCGCACGCCTCCCCGGAGCGCCGCTGCTCACCGGGCGTGCCAGGCTCGACATTGTGCCCTGAGGCGCCCTCACGTCCGCGACGCCTCACGCACAATGTCCAGCCTGGCTCCCCCGGGAGGCGCGCCTCTGAGCATCCGCTCCGGCCACGATGCAGGCCGCCGCTCGCGGCGCCGGCACGGTCGCAGATCTCCCGGTTCGCCACGAGCGACCGTGCCGGCGGCGCGACGCCGGGCCGCCCGGCCGTCCAGGCCGGACGGCCCGGAAGGCCGGTGCTTCTCAGAAGCCGCACGCCTCTCCGGAGCGCCGACACAGCGGCAGCGACAGCGACAGCGACAGCGGCGGGAGGCGATACGCCGACCGGGATCGGGATCGACTCGGCTGCGTCCCCTGGGCCGGTTGGCGCGTCCGACGCGCCACCACGATTCGTCCGACGAATCGTCACAGCACCCACGCATACCCGACCTTGGCGAAGATCGTCCGGTCCTGCCGCGTGAGGCCGTAGTCCTGGGTGGCGAGCGAGCTGTCCGAGTAGCCGAGAAAGAGCACGGTGCGCGGGTTGAGCTTGTACGAGAACAGGAGCTGGGTGAACAGGTTGCCGTACTCGGGTCCGCGGCCGTCGCTGTAGAGCTCGGGGTCGAAGAGGTTCTCGACGTGCTGGACGATCGCCCTGATGAAGCACCGCGGGGTGAACTGCCAGGCCGTTTCAAGCTGGGCGATGGTCGAGGTGTAGAGCCAGCCCTCGTCGACCTCCATCTCCTCGCGGATGATCTGGGGCTCGATGAACAGGTGACGGCCCACCCGGTACCAGCCGCCGACCTCCAGGTTGAGAAAGTCGCCGGGCCGGGAGTTGTCGTAGTCGACCTGACCGCCGCCGATGAGGTTGAGCCAGACGTGGCTCGCCCCGTTCGGCTTCGCGCAGAGATGGAGCTTGACCCGGGTGAAGTCGTAGACCCGCCCGTCGAAGCCCTCGCGGACCCGGCTCGGGCGGAGCACCGAGTGCGACTGGAGTGGCCCCTCGACCGTCAGCTGGACGACATCCTCGTGGAAGAGCAGGAAGCCGGTCTGGTCGACGACGTCGCCGACCTTCGCGAGGAGCTGGATCCGCGAGTACCAGCTCGTGTCGGTGGCGTTCCAGTTGTAGCCGCCACCGGCCTCGGCGATCGTCCGGTTGACCCAGGGCATGAAGCCGAGATCGGCGCGGAAGTCGGCGCCGACGTCCGAGTAGACCGCCCACCACTGCCAGGTCCGGGTGACGTGCTCGTAGATCACCTCGGCCGCCCAGTCGTCGAAGGCGCCGGCCGGCTGGTCGAAGTCGACCCGAACCTGCTCGGGGTAGCGGGTGCTCGACCACAGCACCTGGGCGACCACCCGGTCGCGGTCGGAGAGCCGGAGGTCCCCGTCGACCCCGGCCACCCGGTTGCGGTAGTCCGCGCCGTCCCGGCCGGTTCCGAGCAGCCCGAGCGTGAACCGGTTGCCGATGTCGAGGCGGTAGCGCAGGACGGTCGACGTGTTCGGCTGGTCGAGCGAGGTGAAACCAGAGCTCTCGCTGCCCGGGATGATGAGGTTGGTGACCTCGTCCGAGACGACATAGGCGCCGACCGTGTGGCGGCCCTCCTTGCCGGTGAGCTTGAGACCCCACGCCGGGTCGCGCATCATCCTCGTGTAGACGACGTCGAAGGTCGAGTCGAAGTAGTCGGCGCCCTCCATGAAGAAGGGCCGCAGCTCCGGGAAGAAGATCGCGAAGGGCCGGTTGACGCTGAGCTGGAGGGCGTCGGCCTCGACCTGCGAGAAGTCGGGGTTCAAGGCGGCGCTGAGCGTCAGGTTCGGGGTGAAGCCCCAGCGGACGGTGGCGCCGAGCTCGGTCTCGACATCGCCCTCGGTCATCGGTCCGTCGGGCAGCTCGCCGCGGGTGTCGGTGCGCGAGGCGGTCAAGGTCGGCACGATCTCCAGGTTCTTCCCCGGCGAGACCCCGGCGAAGCCCTCGATCTTGGGCGCCTGGCAGAGGTAGCAGTTGTTGCTGCGGTCGCGCGGGAAGGCCCCCATCTGGTGGGCCACGTTGCGGGGGTAGAGCCGGATCGCGTCGAAGCCCCAGGTCTGGGGCTCGGCGCTCCGCTGGAAGCGCAGGGTCGAGAAGGGGATCTCGAGCTCGGCCGACCAGCCCCAGTCGGTGATGGCCGCGGCCGACGCCCAGATTCCGTCCCACGGCGTGTCGTCGTCCATCGTCTCGATGGTGTCGCTCTGGACGCCCAACGGGTTGACCAGGAAGAGGTAGCTCCGCCGCTCGTCGTTGAAGGTGTCGAGCACGACGCCGACCGCGTCGTCGGCGCCGAGGCGGTCGCGATCCGACAGGTGGGCGCGGATCGCCGTCGGCTCGGGGTCGTAGGCGCGGAAGCCGACGTGGAGCCGCCCCTCGTCGTGGAAGACCAGCACCTCGGTCCGGGCGGGGGCGGGGGTGTTCTCACCGGGCTGGACCTCGACGTCGAGGGTCGTCGACCAGGCATCCTGCCATGCCGGCTCGTCGAGGGCGCCGTCGACGGTGATCCGGGAGTCGATCCGCGGGATCCGGTGACGCGGCGCCTCGGCGGCGCCGGCCGACCAGGCCGTCGCGACGGCGGTTGCCGAGACGAGTCGAACGAGGCAGACGCTCAGCCGGGCGACGGTGTCGGAGATGACCATCCGCTCCTCCATGGCGTCGTTCTACGTTGGGGGTCGGATGGCTGTTTCAGGCTTCTGAGACTTTTACTTTGTTGCAACCACTTCCGGTGCGACGGCATCCAATCGAATCGGCACGAAAACGGCGGCCCCGGAGGGCCGCCGTTGGGGGGCGAAAGGTCGCGTCGGTCAGCGCCGGCCGAGGCGTTTGCCGCCGCCGTCGCGCGGGCCGCCGCGACCGTCGCGGAGGAGCTCGATGAGGTCGAGCAGCTCGGCCTGCTGCTCGGGGGTCAGCACCGCCCACGCCTCGGCCGAGGCGGCGGCGCCGATCATCCGCATCTCGACGTGGAGCGCGGCCTGAGCCTCGAAAAAGGTGCGGAACGCGGCCGCGTCGAAGTCGCCGGGGCCGTAGGCGTCGGCGAACGCCTCGCGGGCGGCGACCGCCTGGTCGTGCAGGCTCTCGAGGGCCGGCCGGTTGGCCTCGATGATGGCGAGGATCTGCGCCTGCTGGGCCTCGGTGAGCTCGAGCCGGTCGGCGAGCCGCGGCAGCAGCCGGAGCAGACCGTGGCCGAGATCGCCGTCGGGGCCGCCGAAGCCGCCGAAGCCGCCGAAGGCGGCCGGGCCGTGCGGGCCGTCGCCGTCGCAGCCGCCCGGGCCCTGCTGGGCGAGGACGGCCGCCGGTCCGGCGAGAAGGGCGGCGGCGGTAATGGTCAGGATGAGGGACTTGGCGTTCATGAGCTACCTCCGTGAGTCGGGCCGCGGATGCGGCGTTGTCCTGTCGCCGATCCTACGCCGGGGGCGCCTTCAGTGTTGACCGGGCGCGGCTTAAGAACGGTGCGGAAACCTCAAGAAACCTCAAGAGACCGGCGACCGGTCCCGCCGTGCGCTACGATGAGCTCGATGGCCGCGATCCTGCTCGTCGACGACGATGTCGAGCTGTGCGAGCTTCTCGCCGACTACCTCGGCGCCGAGGGCTTCGAGGTCGAGCCCGCGCACGCCGGCGATGCGGGGCTCGAGCGCGCCCTCACCGGCGACCACGAGCTGGTAATCCTCGATGTCATGCTGCCCGGCCTGCCCGGCTTCGAGGTGCTGCGCCGTCTGCGCGAGACCTCGTCGGTGCCGGTGGTCATGCTGACCGCCCGCGGCGACGAGGTCGACCGGATCGTCGGTCTCGAGCTGGGGGCGGACGACTATCTGCCCAAGCCCTTCAACCCGCGCGAGCTCGCGGCGAGGATCCGCGCCGTGCTCAGGCGGGCCGAGCCGGCGCCGGATGGCGGCGGCGTGCTCGCGGCGGGAGACCTCGTGGTCGACCTCGGCGAGCGGAGCGTCCGCGTCGCCGGCGCCGAGATCGCGGTCACCGGGGTCGAGTTCGCGCTCCTCGAGGCGCTGGTCCGCTCCGCGGGGAGCGTCGTCAGCCGCGACGAGCTGTCGCGTGCCGCCCTCGACCGGCGGGCGAGCGCGCTCGACCGCTCGCTCGACGTCCACATCTCGAACCTGCGCCGCAAGCTCGGCCCGGCGGCCGGCGGCGGAGAGCGCATCAAGACGGTCCGCGGCGCCGGCTACCAGCTCGTCCGGACCGGGGGCGCCGGCTGATGCCGAGCCTGTTCTGGCGGATCTTCCTGTGGTCCTGGCTCGTCATGGCGGCGGTCGTGGCGGTTCTCGTCGTGACCTCGCCGCTGCTCACCCGATCCCGGCCAGGGCTCGAGGACTGGCGCCGGGAGTCCGAGAGCTGGGCGCGGTCGGCGGTCGACCGGGCGGTCGCACGCCTCGAGGCGGGGAGGCCCGACGCCCCACCGCGCGGTCACGGTCAGGGTCGCGGCCGGGGGGACCGGCCGCCGGCGCCGGCGCGGGTGTTCATCCTCGATCCCGACGGGAGCGAGCTGCACGGCGACGACCCGCCACCGGAGGTGGTCGAGATCGCCCGCCGCGCGCTGGCGGGGGACGCCGAGCTCGCCGAGCGGACCGGCACGCTCCACCTGGTGGCGCGTCCGGTCCTGACCCCGGACGGCCGCCGGCTCGCGGTGGTGGCGGCGCATCACGGTCCGCCCCGCCTGGTCCACCTCCTCGAGCCGCGGGCCCTCGCCCTGCGCCTCGCCATTCTGCTGCTCGTGGTCGGCGGGCTGAGCCTGGTGCTCGCCCGGGCCCTGAGCGCCCCGGTCGGGCCGCTGCGCGATGCCACCCGCCGACTCAGCGCCGGCGATCTGACGGCGAGGGTCGGCGATGCGGCCGGCCGGCGGCGCGACGAGATCGGCGAGCTCGCCCGCGACTTCGACGCGATGGCCGAGCGCATCGAGGGGCTCGTCGAGAGCCGGGAGCGGCTGCTCCGCGACGTGTCGCACGAGCTCCGCTCGCCGCTCGCCCGGCTCCGCGTCGCCCTCGAGCTGGTGCGCGGAACGGCCGGCGCCGAGGCGGCCGCCAACCTCGACCGGATGGAGCGCGATCTCGGCCGGCTCGACGAGCTCATCGGACGGCTGCTGCTGCTCGAGCGGCTCGACGCCGCGCCCGGCGACGGCGAGCTGACCGGGGTCGACCTCGAGCCCCTGGTCGCCGAGGTCGTCGAGGACGCCCGCTTCGAGGCGGCGAACGAGGAGCGCGCGGTCGGCTTCTCCGCCCAGGGAGACGTCCGGGTCGTCGGTCGGCCCGAGCCCTTGCGCAGCGCCTTCGACAACATCGTCCGCAACGCCCTCCAGCACACGCCGGCCGGGACCGCGGTCGCGGTCGAGCTGCGCCGGCGCGATGACCGGGTCGAGGTGGTCGTCCGCGACCACGGACCGGGTATCCCCGAGGCCGAGCTCGAGCGGGTCTTCGAGCCCTTCTACCGGGTCGACGAGTCGCGCGACCGGGCGAGCGGCGGGGTCGGTCTGGGTCTCGCGATCGCGGCCCGCGCCGTCGAGGGGCACGGCGGTACGCTGAGCGCGCGCAACCACCCGGGGGGCGGTCTCGAGGTGATCGCGTCGCTGCCGGCGGCGGGCGGCTGACCCGCGTGGCCTCGCCAGATCGGCGCTTCAGTCCCGAGCTCGTCGCCGCGGCCGGCGCGGTCGCGCTCGGCACGGG
>JALOLD010000009.1 GCA_025456145.1 Thermoanaerobaculales bacterium
CCTTTTCCTGCTCAACGACCACCTCGGCGGCGACGACCGGGCCCACCGGCCGCTCAGCTCGGAGGTCGTCGACGCTCTCCTCGAGGCCCGGCGGCGCGTTCCGGAGATGCCGGTCGTCCTGGTCACCGACCCGATCAACGAGGTCTACGGCGGCGACCCGTCGCCCCAGCTCGACGTCCTGCGCGCGGCCGGGGTCGCGGTGGTGGTGACCGATCTCGACCGGCTGCGCGACTCGAACCCGCTGTACTCGGGCGGCTGGCGGCTCGCCGGGCAGTGGTGGGGCAACTCGCCGACCGGCGGCTGGTTGCCCAACCTGCTCGACCCGAACGGTCCGCCGGTGACCCTGCGCACCTACCTCCGGCTCGCCAACTTCAAGGCCAACCACCGCAAGGTCGTCCTCGCCGACTCGGGCCGCCGCTGGCTGACCCTGGTGACCTCGGCCAACCCGCACGACGCCTCGAGCGCCCACTCCAACGTCGCCCTCGCGGTCGCGAGCGCCGGGCTCGCCCGCCAGGTCCACCGCGCCGAGATGGAGGTCGTCCGGCTGTCCGGCGGCGCACCGCCCTTAGCCGAGCTCCCCGACCTCGGCGGCGCCGAGGCCTCCGGCGACCACCGGGTCGCCTACCTCACCGAGAGCGCGATCCGCGACCGGGTGCTCGAGCTGGTCGCGGCGGCCGGACCGGGCGACGAGATCGACCTCGCGATGTTCTACCTGTCGCACCGCGAGGTCCTCGACGCCCTCGCCGCGGCCGCCCGGCGCGGGGTCTGGGTCCGGGTCGTCCTCGACCCGGCGCGCGACGCCTTCGGCCACTCCAAGTCGGGGATCCCCAACCGCCAGGCGGCGGCCCGGCTGCTCGCCGAGAGCGGCGGGGCGATCGCCCTGCGCTGGTACGCCACCCACGGCGAGCAGTTCCACACCAAGCTCCTGGTCGTCCGCCGCCGGGCCACCGTCGAGGCGGTGCTCGGCTCGGCCAACCTGACCCGGCGCAACCTCGACGACTACAACCTCGAGGCCTCGCTGTGGGTCTCGGCACCGCGCGGCTCCCGGCTCGACCGCGAGCTGCGCCTCTTCGTCGATCGGATCTGGACCAACCGCGACGGGCTGTGCACCGTCCCCTACGAGGCCTTCCGCGACCCGTCGGCCTTCCGTCGGCTCGCCGCGTGGCTCCAGGAGACGACCGGCGTCGGAACCTTCTGAGCGAGCGCTCCCGGTCAACCCTCGGCGGTTTCGACCACCCCACGGTCCCCTTCGCCGAGCCACGGCGGCAGGACCCGGATCAGCAGCCAGAGGATGGCGAAGGGGAGGATCATGAGGAGGATCGCCGGCAGCATCCCCTCGCGGGTCGCGAAGCCCATCTTGTAGACGGTGTAGCCGAGGAAGCTCTTGGAGAAGAGCTGACCGCCGATGACCACGTTCCAGCGCATGGCGAAGATGCCGATCAGGGTCAGCACGCCGGCGGTGGCGTACCGCGTCTTGACCATGAAGTCGAGGCTCTTGAACGACTCGTCGGCCTCGTACATCCGGTGGATGAGGTCGAGGACCTCGAGCGAGAAATCGATGAGGAACGCGTAGAAGAGGTAGCGCGCGATGGTGTCGAGACAGGTCATGTCGACGGTCCGACCGCGCAGCCAGGACACCGTCATGTAGACCAGCATGACCAGCGCGATACCCGAAACGATCGCCGAGAACAGGAAGACCACCGGCATCAAGGGCGTCGACCACCACGGGTTCGCCTTGACCGAGCCGAAGATGAACCCGACATAGCCGTGCAGCAGGAACGCCGAGGGGATCCCGACGATGGTGACGAAGCGGCCGACCCGGTCGTCGATCTCGAGCGCCCGCGGGCCGATGTCGTCGGAGCCGAGCGCGAGCGCCCGGTAGAAGAGCCGGACCGGACCGGTGCTCGATCGCGCCTTGAGGACGATGTCCTTCCGGTAGTCGAGCCAGATCTCGACCACCAGCACCCCCATCAGGTACCACAGGTAGACGAAGCCGAACATCGCCATCGCCGAGTCGGTCTTGGGCGTGAGGTACATCTCGAAGGACCGCTCGGGGTGCCCGAGGTGGAGCTGGAGCGGCAGCGGCGCGACCAGCAGGAAGGCGAGCGCGGTGAGCAGCGCCAGACGGTAGGTCGGCTTCACCGCCTCGACGTTGAAGACCCGCTCGAGCGACGCCAGGATGAACGCGCCCGCGACCAGCCCGGTGATGTAGGGGTACAGGACGATCAGCACGCTCCACTGGAGCTCGATCTCGTTCGGGTACATGAAGCCGTCGACCTGGGCGAGCAGCGAGTCCACGGCCCCTCCTATCGCACCGAGCCGTCGAGGTCGGCGTAGTAGACCTTGGCGCCGGTGGCCATCTGGGGTTTCAGGACGTGCACCATGTTGGTCCGCAGGAACTCGTGGATCGGGTCGTCGGGGTCCTTGAGGTCGCCGAGGGCCCGCGCGCCGGTCGGGCAGACCTCGCAGCAGGCGGTGGTCAGACCCCTGCTGATCCGGTGGTAGCACAGGGTGCACTTGTCCACGGTGTGGGTCCTGGGGTCGATGAACCGGCAGCCGTAGGGGCAGGCCTGGACGCAGTACCGGCAGCCGAGACAGTAGGTCTTGTCGACCAGCACGACCCCGTCGGGGCTCTCGAAGGTCGCCCCGACCGGGCAGACCTGGACGCAGGGCGAGTGCGCGCAGTGGTTGCACAGCTTGGGGACGAAGAAGCTCTTGGCCTCGCTGTCGGCCTGACTGGCCGCGGGGAAGCCGTCGTACCCGCCGTTGGGCGAGTCGACGTGGGGGTGCTCCTCGTCCACCGCTGGGACCCGGTACCGCTCGACCCAGGTCCGGAAGTAGAACGGCTCGAGGGGCACGTCGTTCTCGGTCTTGCAGGCGCGTACGCAGCCGCCGCAGCCGATGCACTTGTCGATGTCGATCGCCATCGCCCACCAGTGCTCGGCCTCGAGCTCCCGCTGGATCGCATCGACGGTGCCGGCCATCACGTGCTCGACCGCCCGGGCGGCGACCGTGGTCAGCACCAGCAGCTTGCCGCCGGTGCGGATGAGCTCTCGTCGATCGACCGACACGTCACACCTCCTCAGACTCCGGGTTGGTGCGGCACATGGCACTCGTCACAGGCGTCGTCACCGGCGTGCTCCGCCGCCACAACCTGGGGAAACCAGCCCGGCTTGGCGGGCTCGGCGGCATGGCAGGTCGCGCACAACGAGCGGGTGTCGAGCGCGGGCGGGACCTCGGTGTCGGGATCCGCCGCATGACCGGCGAGCGGACCGTGGCAGGCCTCGCAGCCGATCGCCGCGTGGGCGCCGCCGGCGAGCTCCTCAGGGGCCAGATCGTGGCACTCCGCACAGGCCCCGCGCCCCGCGAAGCGCGGCTCGACCCGCGCGTTGTCGTCGAGGGCGCCGGACCGGTAGTGGCCGAGCTCGCCGAAGCCGGCGGGGATCAGCGCGCTCCGCAGGACCAGGAACCCGACCCCGGCGACCAGGAACAGCCCGGCCATTCTCACCAGGTGCCTCGCGTCCTTGAGCGGCTGGGGCATGACCACGCCTCCCCTGTTCGCTGTGGAAACCCGGGCCCGGGAACGGCTCCAGCTGATGATACCAACTCATCAACACTTGTTCAACCACTCATACTATGAGTCTCGGCACGCCGGTGTTTTTCGAGACTTGATCTCATGTTCGGCGGCCCCCGGGACCGATCCGACGGATGCGACGCCGTCAGGCGTCCCCGCGACGGGTCGTCACCGTCGAGCGAGCCAGCCCATCGCCTCCGCCCAGAGCCGGTGGCAGGTCGGTCGGAAGAACCCGAGGTGCCCGATGGCCTCGAGCCCGACCGCCGAAGGGACGAGGTGCCGGCGCTCGAGGTTGGGGTAGGCGCCCATCATCGCGTCGACCGATCGCGCCGTTCCCCACGCGTCGTCGTCGATGCTGTAGGCGAGCACCGGCGCGGTGAAGCGGGCGTAGCGGTCGAGGGGCAGGCTGGTGTCGCCGAGCAGGTAGTCGCGGCGCCGGCACCATCGCGCCCACTCGAGGGCGACCCCGGCCGGCAGGTTCTCGCCTGCCCCCATCGCCCGCATCGGCATGTAGCCCAGGATCCTCGGCAGGAGCCTCAGGGTGAGGTGGGCGTGGAGCCACACCACGAGCTTCTGCTCGCCGCCCTGGAGCCGCCAGTGACCGCTCTGCGCCGACATCGTGACCATCCCGGCGACCCGCTCCGGTCGGTCGTACATCCCGGCGACCTGGCCGCCGAAGCTGTGACCGACCAGAAAGAGCCGCTCCGGGCCGAGCACCTCGGCGACCCAGTCGACGACCCCCGGGAGATCGCTCAACGCCCAGTCGCGGGCGGTCGCGTCGAGGCGCCTCAGCTCGGACGTGCTCGCGAGCTCGATGCCGCGGTAGTCGTAGGTCAGCGCCGTGTACCCAGCCTCGGCCAGGGCCGCCGCGAAGTGGCGGTAGAAGCGCTGCGGCACCGCGGTCGCCGAGCTGATCACGACCGCGCGGTCGCGCCCCCCGCCGAAGATCCGGGCGGCGAGCGGGTAGCCGTCCCGGGCGGGGATGGTGAGATCGGCGGGCTCGGCCGTCGGCTCGGTCATGGTGAGGTCCACTGTACCCCTCCGTCCTCCCTCTCCCTCTCCCTCTCCTTCTCCTTCGGAATGCCGGTCGCCCCGAAGGGAGCAGGAGAGGGAATATGATGAACCCATGCCGAGACGAGGAGAACCACCCGGCGAGACCGACGCCGATGCCGGCGTCTACCACGGCCGGTCGGTGGCCCGGGTCGTGACCTCGCCCGACGGGATGACGGTGCTCGTCGGACGGACCGCGAGCGACAACGACGTGCTCTCGCTCAGGCTCGCCGCGCCGGTCGACTTCTGGTTCCACGTCGCCGGCGAGTCGGGCTCGCACGTCGTGGTGCGCAACCCCGACAAGCTCGACGCCCTGCCGCGCGAGACCCGTCTGTTCGCCGCCGCCCTCGCCGCCGGCTACTCGAAGGCCCGCCGCGGTGGCCGGACCGCGGTCCACATGGCCCGCGCCGGCGACGTCGGCAAGAGCCGCGGCGCGCCGCCGGGGCAGGTCACCCTGCGCCGCTTCGCCACCGTCCACGTCCACCCGAAGCGGCTCGACGGCGACGAGGTGGAGGGGCCGTGACGCGGAGCTTCGGCGCCCAGAGCATGGTCGAGCCCCTCCGCCGGGTTCTCGTCCGCCCCCCGGATGAGGCGTTCGGCGCCGCCGACCCCGACCGCTGGCACTACACCGCCCGCCCCGACCTCGGCCGGGCCAGGGCCGAGCACGACGCCCTGGTCGAAATCCTCCGTGGCGCGTGCTGCGAGGTACTGGTCCACGACGCCCCGTTGCCGGATCATGCCGACGCGGTCTTCGTCCACGACCCGGTGATCGTGACCGACGCCGGGGCCCTGGTGCTGCGCATGGGCAAGCCGCTGCGCCGCGGCGAGGAGGCGGCCGCCGCGGCGGTCCTCGAAACGCTCGGCGTGCCGGTCGTCGCGGCACTCGAAGGCAAGGCCAGAGCCGAAGGCGGCGACCTGCTGTGGCTCGACCACGACACCCTGGCCGTGGGCCGAGGCAGCCGAACCAACGCCGAAGGCGTGCGCCAGCTGACTGCGGCCCTGCGGCCTCTCGGAGTCGAGATCGTCCCGGTCCCCCTGCCCTGGGGCGGCGGCCCGGAAGCCTGCCTGCACCTCATGTCACTGATCTCCATGCTCGACCACGACCTCGCCGTGGTCCACCTGCCGCTGCTGCCGGTGCCCTTCGTGGAGCTGCTCGAGAGTCGCCGCATCGAGCTGGTCGCGGTTCCCGAGGACGAGTTCGCCACCATGGCGCCCAACGTGCTCGCCCTCGCGCCCCGCCGCTGCCTTGCCCTCGACGGCAACCCGGTGACCAGACGGCGGCTGGAGGCGGCCGGCTGCGAGGTTCTCACCTACCGGGGCGACGAGCTCTCCCTCAAGGCCGAGGGCGGTCCGACCTGCCTCACGCGGCCGATCCTCCGCGGTTGACGCGCGAGCCCGGACTGTTCATGAGCTGTCTGCTGCGGCCAAAGACGCATCCGCGTCAGCTGCGTTTTCTCACCTCGGGGTGCTCGACGTACCGTCAAGTACATGCCGCGCCCCAGGTTGAGAACACGCGACTGCCATCGGCGCCTCGTCGCCCTCGCGACGAAACCTCACGCATGGTCCGGGCCAGCTCACCCCACGACGACCTTTGACGGGGCGCCCGGCACCTCGCGGACGAGACGAGGGACGAGGTAGCCGGGAAGGCGGCCGCGAAGCTCGTCGATGATCCCGAGGGCCCGGGTCTCGTCGACCTCGAAGTGGGCGGCGCCGGCGACCCGGTCGAGGAGGTGGAGGTAGTAGGGCACGACGCCGCAGTCGGCGAGGCGCTGCGACAGCCCGACCAGGGCGTCGGCGGAGTCGTTGACCCCGGCGAGGAGGACCGCCTGGTTGAGCAGGACCGCGCCCGCGGCGCGCAGGGTGGCGAGAGCCCGCTCGACGTCGCCGTCGATCTCGTTCGGGTGGTTGGCGTGGATCACCACGATCACCGGCAAGGGGCAGGCGGCGAGCCAGGCCACGAGGGCCTCGTCGACCCGCTCGGGGAGCACCACCGGGAGCCGGGTGTGGATCCGCAGGCGGCGGACGTGGCCGATCGCGGCGACCCGCCCGGCGATCCTCGCCAGACGGTCGTCGGCGAGGACCAGCGGGTCGCCACCCGACAGGATGACCTCGTCGACGGTGGGGTCCGCCGCCACCGCCGCGAGCGCCGGCTCGAGCCCGTCCTCGCCCGGCGCCTGCTCGTCATAGGGGAAGTGCCGCCGGAAGCAGTAGCGGCAGTGGACCGCGCAGGCGCCGGTGACGACGAGCAGCGCCCGGCCGTGGTACTTGACGAGCAGGCCGTCGCCCCGGACGACCGCGAGCTCGCCGACCGGGTCGGCGGTGAAGCCGGGCACGTCGTCGTCCTCGGCCGGTGCCGGAAGCACCTGCCGGAGCAGCGGGTCGGCGGGGTCGCCGCGGCGCATCCGGCCGGCAAAGCCCCGTGGTACCCTGAGCGGGAATCGGCCGGCCGAAGCGGCGGTTGGACCGTCGCCGAGGCCCTCGCGGTCGAGCCCGAGCAGCTCGCCGAGCTCGTCGAGATCGCGTACCGCGGCGGCGAGGCGGCGACGCCACTCGCCGGCGGGCCAGGGTTCCGAGCGGGCGGTCACGGGCCGCAGTCTCGCAGCATCGGGTACGGCAACGCAACAACCAGGGAAAGTGAGAGAGAAGCAGATGGCGACCTACAACATGAACCAGGTGCGGGTCGGGCTCAAGATCCTGATGGACGGCGACCCCTGCCTCATCGTCGACACCGACGTCGTCAAGCCCGGTAAGGGCCAGGCCTTCACCCGGGTCCGGCACAAGAACTACAAGACCGGGCGGGTCATCGAGACCACCATGAAGGCCTCGGACACGGTCGAGGCCGCCGACATCCACGAGACCGAGATGCAGTTCCTCTTCTCCGACGGCGACATGTGGACCTTCATGGACCAGGAGACCTTCGAGCAGGTCGCCGCCACCGCCGAGGTCGTCGGCGACGCCAAGCTGTGGATCAAGGAGGAGGACCTCTGCACGGTCACCCTCTTCGAGGGCAACCCGATCGTCGTCGACCCGCCGACCTTCGTCTACCTCGAGGTCGCCGAGACCGACCCCGGTCTCAAGGGCGACACCTCGTCGGGCGGCAACAAGCCGGCGACCATGGAGACCGGCGCCGTCGTCCGGGTGCCGCTGTTCATCCAGATCGGCGAGAAGATCAAGGTCGACACCCGCACCGGCGAGTACGTCAGCCGGGCCTAGCCCACCTCCCGCGTCCGAGTCCGCGTCCGAGTCCGCGTCCGATGTCAGCGGCAGCGGTGGCAATTCGTCGAACGAATTGCGGCGGCGCGTCGGACGCGCCGACCACCCCGGAGCGCCACCCGCACGCCCTCCTGAGCACCGCTGCTCACCGGGCGTGCCGGGCTCGACATTGTGCTCAGTAACGCGCTCACGGCCGCAACGCCTCACCCACAATGTCCAGCCGGGCAACCCCGGGAGGCGCGCCCCTGAGCAGGTGCCGAAGCAACGATGCAGGCCGCCGCTCGCGGCGCCGGCGCGGTCGCAGCTCTCCCGGTTCGCCACGAGCGACCGCGCCGGCGGCGCGACGCCGGGCCGCGCGGCCGTCCAGGCCGCACGGCCCGGAAGGCCGGTGCTTCTGAGAGCCCGCACGCCTCACCGACGGTCACGGCCGGTCCGGCCGCGACCGAATGCAGCGCTGGCGGATCGCCTTCGGCTTCGCCAAGGAGGTCGACGCCCACCTCCGGCTGCTGGTTGCCGCAGGGGTGGTCGATCCCGCCGCTGCGCGGCAGGCGCTCGGCCTCCTCGACGAGGTCCGGGCCATCACCTGGCGGTTGCTCCATCCGTGACGCGGCGCCCCCCGGCTGACGCTGCCGCTGTCCCTGACGCTATCGCTGATTGCTGCCGCTGTCGCTTTTCCTGCCGTTGCCGCTGACATCGGACGCGGACGCGGACTCGGACGCGGGTGCTGCCGCTGTCTCTGACATCGGACGCGGACGCGGACGCGGACGCGGGCTCGGACACGGGTGATGCCACTGCCCCGCCCGGCGATCCTCCGGCTTTCCCCTGGGCCATCCCTGGGCTTTCCCGGGGACTTTGAAAAGGCCTGGGTCGACATTGCCTCCAGCTGCAAAGGAGGCACCATGAGCTCGCACCACCCCCGTCCCGTCGTCGCCGTCGCGATCGCCCTCGCGATCGCCTCGGCCCTTCTCACCGGACCGAGCTGCCAGGCCGAGGTCCTCGCCCAGGGCAACCTGCCCGGCACCTTCGGCCTGCGCTTCGGTCCGGACGGCAACCTCTACGTCTGCAGCACGGCCGGGATCGCCGTGCTCGACCTGGCCACCGGCGCGCTCGCCGACCTGATCGGCGCCGAGCGCGGCGTCGTCGGGCCCGAGGATGTGATCTTCGGTCCCGACGGGTCGATGTACTGGTCCGCGATGTTCACCGGCGTGGTCGGGCGGATGACCCCGGACGGCGGCGTGACGACCCAGATGATCGGGCCGATGGTCAACTCGCTGGTCTTCTCGGCCGACGGCCGCCTCTTCGCCACCGAACCGTGGATCACCGACACGCTGTGGGAGCTCGACCCGACGCTGGCGGCGCCGCCGACCGTCCTCGCCCAGGGCCTCGGTGGGGTCAAGAACCCCGAGTTCGGTCCCGACGGCAGGCTCTATGCCGCGCTGATGTGGGCCGACCGGGTGGTGAGCTTCGGCATCGACGACCCGGCGGGCACCCTCGAGGTGGTCGCCGAGGGCATCCCGGGCCCGTTCACCGCTCGCTTCGGCCCCGACGGCATGCTCTACGTCGTCGAACGGAACGGCTTCACGGTGCAGCGGGTCGACCCCGCGACCGGCGGCCGGGCCACCGTGGTCGAGCTGCCCTTCGGACCCGACAACATCGCCTTCGCCCCGACCGGCGCCCTGTTCGTGAGCTCGTACACCGATGGCGCGGTGGCGGTCGTGATGCCCGACGGGTCGCTCCAGGGGGTCGTCCCGGGCGGGCTCACCCTGCCCTCGGGCATCGCCGTCAAGGCACGCCCCGACGGCGAGTCGGTCTTCGTCGGCAACCTGTTCTCGCTGCGCGAGTACGACGGCGCGACCGGCGCGCTGCTCGGCGTCGAGCGCTACCGCTTTCCGGCGACCGTGTTCGGCGGCGCCATCTCGGTGGCGAGCGACGGCGCCGACCTCGCTTTGACCTGCTTCTTCCCCCCCGGACAGGCACGCGTCCAGCGCTGGGACCCGGCCGCCGGAGCCGTCGTCGAGGAGCTGCCCGGCTTCGTCTCGCCGATGAACGCGGTCGCGTTCGCCGGTGACCTGGTCGTCGTCGACCTCGGTCTGGGCCCCGGCGAGGCGCGAGTGGTCCGGGTCGGCAGCGGCGGCACGACGGTCCTCGCCGACGCCTCCGACCAGCTCTTCGCTCCGCTCGGGCTGGCCGCCACCGACGACGACCTGTGGGTCGGCGACTGGGCGACCGGGATGATCTGGCAGCTCGTCGCCGACGGCGTCGAGCTCGCCGCGCCGGCGCCGGTGGCACAGGGGCTGTCCGGCCCCGAGGGCCTCGCGGTCGACCGCGACGGCTCGCTGCTCGTCGTCGAAGGGACCGCCGGGCGGGTCGTGAGAGTCCGGCCGGAGACCGGCTCGGTGACCCCGCTGGTCAGCGGCCTCGCGCTGTCGATGCAGGGCGCCGGGATGCTCCCGCCGTTCGGCGTCCTCAACGGGATCGCGATCGGCCCCTCGGGCAGCATCTACGTCGCCGGCGATCTCGGTCCGCTGGTCTACCGGCTCGTCCCGAGGACCCTCTACCTGCCAGGCGCGGCCCACAGCTCCGGGTTCAAGGGCAGCGAGTGGACCACCGATCTCGAGCTCCACAACCGGGGCGACGCCGGGGCCTCGTACACCGTCGAGCTGCTGGTTCGCGGACAGGCGAACACCGCCCCCCCGGCCGTCGCCTTCGAGCTCGCGCCCCAGACGAGCGTGCGCTACCGGGACGCGGTCGGCGAGCTGTTCGACATCGCCGGAGCGGGCACGCTCCGGGTCACCTCGGTGGGCGGTGACCTGCTCGCGAGCGCCCACACGCTCACCGCGGAGGGCAGCGGTCACTACGGTCAGTTCATCGGCGGCTTCGACGACGACGACGACGCCGGGCCGGGCGACGAGCTGCGTCTGATCGGTCTCGAGGCGTCGGCGTCCGCACGAACCAACATCGGCCTGGTCAGCGCGTGCGGGACGCCGATCACCGTCGACATCCGGACCTTCCTCGCCGACGGAAGCGCCGCCGGTGAGGTGCAGGTCGAGCTCGCCCCCTTCGCCAACGACCAGCTCAACGACGTCTTCGCGAGCCTCGGCGGCAAGACGGTGGGCGACGACCTCTATGCCACGGTGAGCTCGGCGACTCCGGGTGCGAGGTTCTTCGCCTACGCCTCGGTGGTCGACAACGGGACCAACGACCCGATCTTCGTCCCGGGTCGCTGATCCGGCAGGCTCGGACCGGAGCCCGGGCGCCGCCGCCCGGGCTCCCCCTTTTCGGAAGGAGCCCGACCATGGCGACAGCGCGACGGCAACGGGGCGGCGGCGCGGGCCGCACGGGCGTCGTCGTCGCCTTCCCGGGCAAAGGGGCCGGGAAACCGGACTACAATGAGCCCACCATGCGCCCCGAAGCCGCGCCCGTCCGCCGGCCGATCGGTCCGTTCCGGCTCGGTGACTGGACGGTTTTCCCCGATCGCGGCGTCGTCGAGTCGGCGCTCGGTGCCCGCCATCTCGAGCCCCGGGCGATGGACGCCCTGACCCTGCTCGCCGGCCGGCGGGGCGAGGTCGTCACCAAGGACGAGCTGATCGACGAGGTCTGGGAAGGTCGGATCATCTCCGAAGGGACCCTGACCAACACCATCGCCGAGCTCCGCCGGGCGCTCGGCGACGACGCCCGCCAGCCGCGGTTCATCGAGACCATCCCGAAGCGGGGCTACCGGCTGGTCTGTGAGGTCGGCGAGCCCGAGCCCGACGCGGACCACGTCGGCCCGGCGCCGCCGGCCGTCGACCGGCGCCGGCGCACCGCGCTTCTGATCGTCGGTGTCGTCATCGTCGCCGCCGCCGCGATTGCCCTCGTCCGCTCGCTTCAGACCCCCGGGATCGACCCCGGACGGGTGCTGGTCGTGCCCTTCGCCAACCGTACCGGCGACCCGGACCTCGAGCCCCTCGCCGTCCTCGCCCGCGACCTCGCGGTGGGGGAGCTGACCTCGTCGGGCTTCGCCTCGGCGCTCCCGGCGAGCGAGGGCGCCACCACCGGCGACCTCGAGGCGGTGTGCCGGCTCGCGCGAGGGTACGGCGCCGGGATCGCGATCACCGGGGCGCTCTACCTGCACGACGGCGACCTGGCGGTCCAGGCGCAGCTCGTCGACGTGGGCGAGGGCGCGCTCCTCTACGCGATCCGACCGGTCGTCGGCTCGCGGGAGGCCGCCGGCGCGTCGGTCGAGGCGGCCACCCAGCGGGTGCTCGGCGCCCTCGCGACCCACCTCAACGCCCACGCGCACTCCAACCTGCAGGCGCGACCGCCGGGCTTCGCGGCCTACCGCGAGTTCATCGCGGGCTCGGAGATCTGGACGGACGACCTTCCCGCCGCCATCCGCCACCTCGAGCGCGCGGTCGAGCTCGACCCGGACTTCACCTCGGCGCAGCTCAGGCTGGCGATGGCGCTCAAGGTGGCCGACCGCCATGGCGAGGGGCGGGCGATCCTCGACCGGCTCGACCGCCGGCGGGCCGAGCTCACCGAGTTCGAGTGGCTCTGGATCGACGCCTTCATCGCCGACTTCGAGGGCCGCAGCCAGGACGAGCTCGCCGCCCTCGATCGGATTCTCGAGATGGCGCCGACCGACTGGACGGTCCACTTCCTGATCTCCGGGGTGTCTCTCAGGCTCAACCGGCCTCACGGGGCGATCGCGGCGCTGACCGCGCTGCACGACGCGGACCTCCCCGGCTTCGTGACCCGACACGGGCTGTACGCCGAGTCGTACCGCCGCCTGGCGACCGCCAGCCACATGATCGGCGACCACCGGGGAGAGCTGGTCGCGGCGCGGGACGGTCGGGGTCGGTTCCCGACCGACCCGGGGCTGATGGCCGCCGAGGCGCGGGCCTGCGCCGCCCTCGCCGACGCGGAGGGTCTCGAGCGGTTGATCGCCGCGGCCGCGGTCACCCCGGCGGCGGGCAACCCGGCCCGGCTGCTCGTCGTCGCCGCGGCGACCGCCGCCGCCCACGGCCGGCCGTCCGAGGCGCGGCGACTCGCCGAGCGGGCGGTGATCGGGTTCGACGAGGCCGACCCGGATGGCGCCCCGGCTGACGATCGTCTCGGTCTCGCCCAGGCCCTCGTCCTGCTCGTCGATCTCGAGCGGGCGCAGGCGGTGCTCACCGCGATCGAGGCCGAGCTCGGCGACCGGTCCGGTCGCCTGCCAGAGGCGGTCCGGGGCTGGCTCGGCGTCGTGGCGGCGCGACGCGGCGACCTCGCCACTGCGCTCGCCATGTCGGACCGGCTCGCCACCCTCGACGCCGAGGCCTCGTCCGGCAACCCGAGCTTCTACCGGGGCGCCATCGCCGCCTGGCTCGGGCATCGCGAGGCGGCGATCGACCACCTCCGCGAGGCGCGCGCCGCCGGCTGGGGGGCCTTCGGACGGCTGCACGACGAGGAGCGAGGCCTGCTTGCCCCCCTCGAGGGAGTGCCCGAGGTCGACGCCATGCTCGGCCCCGAGACCGATCGCTGAGGCGCGACCGACGGCTCGCCCGGCCGGCCCCGCCGGACCCCATGGCCCACCCGCACCGAGGTGGGCGATAATCCCCCGATGACCACCGACTGGCGTCCGACCGCCCGGCTCGAGGTGCTCCGGCGGCGCGCCGAGATCCTCGCCGCGATTCGCTCGTTCTTCGCCTCGCGGGGGGTGCTCGAGGTCGAGATGCCGCTGCTCGGAGCGGCGCCGGTCACCGATCTCCACCTCCACGCCCTGTCGACCCGCTACCGCGGGCCGGGCCACGACGGCGGCCGCGAGCTGTGGCTCCAGACCTCGCCGGAGTTCGCGATGAAGCGGCTGCTCGCCGCCGGCAGCGGACCGATTTACTCGCTCGGCAAGGCCTTCCGCGACGGCGAGGCGGGCAGCCGCCACAACCCCGAGTTCACCCTGCTCGAGTGGTACCGACCGGGCTGGGACCACCACCGGCTGATGGACGAGGTCGAGGCGCTGCTCGCGGCGGTGCTCGGGGGCGGTGGCAGCGGCAGCGACAGCGACAGCGACAGCGGCAGCGGCAGCGGCAGCGGCAGCGGCAGCGGCAGCGAACAGTCGCCCACTCTGGATCGGTCGTCAACCTCTCCCTCGCCCCACCCTTCCTCCTCCCCCGTTCGATCTCGGGCTCGTCGGGAGCGGGAGCGGGAGGGGGAGCGGGAGCGACTCAGCGATGCTCCCGGGACGGTCGGCGCGTCCGACGCGCCGCCGCAATCCGTCCGACGGATTGCCGACGACGACTCCCACGTCGTAACCCTCAATGCCGAACGCCTCACCTACGCCGAGGCGTTTCTCCGGTACGCGGGGGTCGATCCCCACACCGCGCCGCCGGCCGAGCTCGCCCGCACCGCCCGCGAGCGGATCGGCGGCGCCCCCGAGCTCGGCGAAGACCGCGACGCCTGGCTCGAGCTCCTGCTCAGCCACCTCGTCGAGCCCGAGCTCGGCCGGGGTCGCCCGACCTTCGTCCACGACTTCCCGGCCTCCCAGGCGGCGCTCGCCCGGATCCGCCTCGGCAGCCCGCCCCTCGCGGAGCGCTTCGAGGTCTTCGTCGATGGCCTCGAGCTCGCCAACGGCTACCACGAGCTCGTCGACCCGGCCGAGCAGCGTCGACGGTTCGAGGCCGATCTCGCCGCCCGCCGTGCCCGCGGCCTGCCGGTGGTGCCGCTCGACGAACGCCTGCTGGCCGCCCTCTCGCACGGGCTGCCCGACTGCGCCGGGGTCGCCCTCGGCGTCGACCGGCTCGTCATGCTCTCAGTCGGCGCCACACGGATCGACGAGGTCATCACCTTCCCCGTCGACCGCGCGTGAGCTGGCAATCCGTCGGACGGATTGCGGCGGCGCGTCGGACGCGCCGAGCGGTCGGGGGTGGCCGCACCCATCGCTCCCGCTCCCGCTCCCGCGTCCGCGTCCGCGTCCGCGTCCGCGTCCGATGTCACCTCCCGCGTCCGAGTCCGAGTCCGCCTCCGATGTCAGCGGCAGCACCGGCTGCCGCTGCACAACCTCAAGTCCTCAAACCCCCAGGCCCTCAAGCCCTCATCGTCAGCGACCGCGCCGGCGGCGCGACGCCGGGCCGCTCGGCCGCCATGGCCGTGCGGCCCGGAAGGCCGGGGCTCACAGGACCTGCTGCCGCTGCCGGGCAAGGTAGAAGAGGGAGAGGGCTGGTTGAACAACGCCGGGCCGCCCCGGCTTCGCCACCCCGGAAGGCCGGCGCCCCCTCGGACCGTTGTAGACTCGAAAGGCCTCGATCTCGGAGGAGAGCCGCCATGAGTCCTCGACGTTGCGCCCTGATCCTGCTCGCGCTGGCGACGACGGTCGTCGGCATCCCGCTGGCCGCCGCCGGCGATCCGCCCGGCCGCGAGTTCACCGGCACCGCGGTGGTCGACGGTCCCCAGGGGACCCGCTCCATGCCCCTGACCCTGGTCGTCCACCGCTTCACCCCGGTGGCCGAGGTCCAGGAGCTCGGCGCCCTCCTCGAGAAGGGCGGGCAGGGCACGCTGCTCGCCGCGCTGCGCGGCCGCGCCGACGGCGAGCTGCGGCTCGGCGCCCTGACCACGGAGATCGCCCTGGTGGCGACCGAGGAGACCTCGGACGGCTACCGCTACCTGTTCCTCAGCCCGCGCCGCATCCAGTTCAACGAGAGCCAGCTCGGCGAGGAGTCCCTCGACTACCCCTTCGGGATCGCGGTCTTCGAGGTCGACGGCTTCTCAGGCATCGGCGAGGGCAGCCTGCACGTCGCGGCCGCGCTCTCGATCGACGAGACCGGCCACATCGAGGTCGACGACTACGACGGCCGCGACGGCCACTTCCGCGACCTGCGCCAGGTCCGATAGGACCGGCGTGAAGGAGGCATCATGAGCGATCCGAAGACCACCGAGGGGCGGATCCCGCGCCGTGATCTCATCAAGCTCGGCACCGCGGCCGCCGCCGGATTCGTCGCCAAGGGGGTGATCGGCGACGAGGCGAAGCGGCTGCCGCCCCTGCCGAGCAACCCGCTGACCCCGACCGCGATGCCGACCCGCAACCTCGGCCGGACCGGCTACCGGGTCGGGATCTTCTCGCTCGGCGGCCAGTCGGCGATCGAGAAGGCCGACAACTTCGAGATCGCGGTGCCGCTCATCGAGCGCGCCCTCGACCTCGGGGTCAACTACGTCGACACCTCGGCGCGCTACGGCGGGGTCGACGAGCGCTGGTCCGAGCGCTACTTCGGCGAGGTCATGAAGCGCCGCCGCGCCGAGGCCTACCTCGCGACCAAGAGCCACGACCGGACCCGCGACGGCTCGTGGAAGCTCCTCGAGCGGTCGCTCGAGCTGCTCAAGACCGACCACGTCGACCTCTGGCAGATGCACGCGCTGTCGCGGATGGACCAGGTCGAGGAGAGCTTCGCCCCGGGCGGCGCCATCGAGGCCTTTGTCGAGGCCCGCGACCAGGGCGTCGTCCGCCACCTCGGGATCTCCGGTCACACCGACCCGGAGGTGCTCATCGCGGCGATCGAGCGCTTCCCCTTCGACACCATCCTGCTCGCCCTCAACGCCGCCGACCCGCACCACCTGAGCTTCAAGGCCAAGCTGCTGCCGCTGGCGGTCGAGCGCGAGATGGGGATCATCGGGATGAAGATCCCGGCCCGCGGCCTCATCCTCAAGTCGTGGACCGCCCCGGCCGACCCCGAGTCGCGCTACGCCGGCACCGTGCCCGGCACCCTCGACATGCGCGAGGCCATGCGCTACGTGCTCTCGCTGCCGGTCAGCACGGTGATCGTCGGCTGCGACGACATCGCCCAGCTCGAGGAGAACGTCGCCATCGCCCGCGCCTTCAACCCGCTCAACGAGCAGCAGCTCGCCGAGCTCGAGACCCGGGCCGAGCCGGTCCACAAGCAGGCCCTGTTCTTCCGCAACTGGAACGGGTGAGGGCCCTCGCCGACCGCCCGTCGGATCTCCCCCGGGATCACCGCCACGGGCTGTAGCCGAGGACGACCTCGCGGTCGCCGGGGGGCACGGCGATCCCCCGGAAGGCGACGTCGACCGGGAAGATCGCCGCGGCCTCGCCGTCGACCGTGGCCCGCCAGCCCGGCGTGTAGGTGTCGCTGACCACCAGGATCCCGCCCCCGCCGCCGGTCCTGACCACCAGCTCGTCGCCCGAGTCGGAGACGATCCGCGCCGTCCCCGGTCCGGTCCCGGGCGCCGGGGCGATCGAGGCCAGCGTCGCCGACTCGACGAGCGCGCTCCTCGCGAACAGGTCGTCGGGCGCCTCGACGACCAGCCGGATGAGCCCGTCGAAGCCGTCGTAGGGCGAGAGCTCCGGGACGACCCGGACCCGCGGCTGGGCGAGGCGGTTGCGCACTAGGTGGACCGGCGTTCCGGGGGGCAGCGGGATCGGCGTGACCTGGGGGCCCTCGACCGGCCGGGTCGACACGACGTGGGTCACCCCCGCGGCGCCGGCGAGCATCATCTTCTCGCGCAGCGGCGCGTCGTTGACGAGCACCGAGAGCTGGGTGGAGCGCAGCGTCGAGAAGGCCTCCATGTCCGGGTTGAAGGCCAGGGCCAGGCCGTAGGAGGCGCCGGTCAGCAGCCGCAGGGTCTGGCGCTCCCAGCGGTAGTAGTCGCGGGCGTCGCCGTCGACCCCCGAGGGCCAGGGCACCCGGTCGACCTCGGCGAGGGTCATCACCCGGCCGACCCGGTCGTCGGCGAGGATCGCCCGGACCACCGCCGGCGGCTCGCTGTAGAACGCCGGCTCGACGGTGGGTGCGAGGTGGCGGTTGTTGAGCCAGAGATCGGCGCCGACGATCAGGGGCAGCAGGGCCGCGACGCGACGCGGGTCGACCGACCCGCGGATCGCGGCGAGCAGCGCGAGCGCTGCCACGAGGAGCGGCGCCGCGGCGAGCGCCACCCGACCGAGCAGGAGGTCCCGCACCGCCTGGGTCTGCTCCGCCGTGACGACCCCCGAGAGCCCGGCCAGCCAGCGGTCCAGACCGAGCGGCAGCGCGGCCGAGACGAGCGCCAGCCCGACCAGACCGAGCAGCGCAACGGCCGCCGGCCCTCGCCGGTCCGACGCCTCGCGGATCCTCGCCACCCCGAGGGCCGCGAGCAGGGCCAGGGGCAGCATCGCGGGGACCAGCCACTTGACCGGGTAGCGAATCGAGTCGACCAGCGTCTCGTCGATCGCGATGAGCAGGGGGTAGACCGGGCCGTAGCGGCCGAGCGCCATCAGGAGGAGCGCCCCGAACCACGCCGCAAGGGCGAGCCGCAGCCGACCCCGGCGCGACAGCCCGACGATCGCCAGCACCACCACGAGCGCGCCGACATAGCTGCCCTGGAAGAGGAAGTGGGCCCGCGGCGCGACCAGCTCCTGGCCCCAGAACGCGGTCGGACCGTAGGTCGTGGGATCGCCGAACGGGTCGGAGACGACCAGGCCGGTGAGCTCGAGGGGGTGCATCGACCACTGGAGCGACCCGGCCGTCTCGAAGCCGCTCGCGCGGACCGAGCTCGCGAAGAGCCGGCTCGAGGCGAGGATGTGAGGCAGGGCCGCGGCGCCGCCGATGGCCAGCCCGAGAACGGTGCGGACCGACCCTCGCCCCCGTCCCGCCGACGCCTCGTCGGGGAAGGCGAGGGCCAGCCGGGCGGCCATCCCGGCGAGGGCGCCGACGATGACGAAGGGCTCGCCGGCGACCAGGATGAAGAAGGTGGAGAGCGCCAGCGCGACCACCGCCCGCCCGCCCCGCTCCGCGGTCAGCACCGCCTCGAAGGCGAGCACCAACCATGGCGCCCAGGCCAGGGTCCAGCCATAGGCGCACGGCGCGGTCGCCGAGATCGCCAGCCCCGAGAAGCCGAAGGCCAGCCCCGCGGTGAGGGCGGGGGCGCCGCCGAGCCCGTAACGGCGCGCGAGCAGCATGGCGCCGAGCCCACCCCAGAGCACGTGCGCCGCGCCGAGCACCGTCAGACCGAAGGCCGGGGAGAGCGGGACGATCGCCCACCGGGGCGGGTAGAAGGCCGCGTAGATCGGGTTGGCGAGCAGGGGGACCCCGTTCGACAGGAGCGGGTTCCACGACACCGAGCCGCGGGCGACCGCCGCGCGGACGCAGGCCTGCTGCGGCTCGAAGGTCTGGTGGAAGTCCATGTGGACGAACGGCCGGCCGGCGACGACGGGGTGGAAGAAGGCGAGGGCGAAGAGCCCGAGCAGCGCCGCGAGCAGGATCGGGCGGGGCTCGCGGCTCACCTGCGCCGCCCCGCGCGCGGCGCCGCGCGTCGTCCCCGACCCTCGCCGGCGCGGCTGGCTCCGGCGCCCGAGCCCGACTCGGCCTCTCTCATGCCACGCCATCCTACGTCAGCGGGCGACCCCGGGGAATCGGGGCCGCCGAGCCCGATGGCCGGCAGCCCCCGCCGCGTGCCTCGACGGTCAGTCGTCGCCCGGCGGTTGGCTATACTACGCCCACCATGATCCTGATCCTCATCGTCACGCTCTCCTCGCTCTTCGTCCTCACCCACCTGGGGCTCTCGCACGGGGCGATCCGCGAGGGCCTCGTCGCCCGGCTCGGCCAGTGGCCGTTCCGCGGCCTTTACTCGGCGGTCTCGTTTCTCACCCTCGCGCCGGTGTCGGTGCTGTGGTGGCAGAACCGTCACCTCGGACCGCTCCTCTGGCAGCTCGACCCGTGGCTCGAGCGCGCCATCGCCCTGGTGCTCATGCTGCTCGCCGTCGAGCTGCTGGTGCTCATGCTCGCCACCCCGAGCCCGGCCAGCATGATCCCCGGCAACCTCGAGCCGCGCGGCATCCTGAGGGTCACCCGGCACCCGATGAACATCGGTCTCGCGCTGTTCGGCCTGGCCCACCTGGCGGCCAACGGCGCGCTCGGCGACGTCGCCTTCTTCGGCGCCTTCGTCGTCGTCGGGCTGGTCGGGCCCTTCCACATGGACGCCCGGCTCCGCAAGAGCCGCGGCGAGGGCTTCGCCGAGTTCTGCCGCCGGACCTCGGTCCTCCCCTTCGTCGCCATCGCGCGCGGCCGCACGGCGTTCCGCGCCGACGAGATCTCCTTCCCGCTCTTCGTCCTCGGGGTCGTCGTCTACGTCGCGCTGGTCGTCCTCCACGGCCGGCTCTTCGGCGCCGATCTGTTCTGAGCCACGTCCATCACGGGTGTCCGGAGCCGCAGCCCCTTGTAGCCCCAGGCTTCCAGCCTGCGCTCGGTCCGCTCCGCAACGTCCTCCCAACGGCAGGCAGTATGCCTGCCGCTACAAGACAAGCAGGCATGGCTGCCGCGACGAGACAGGGCGGTTGACGGTTGCCGCAGACGTATCGCCCGAGAGCTTGCCGCCGTCTCGACGTCGGAATATCCTGTGCCGATGACGACCGCGGCGGCCCTGATCATCGGCGACGAGATCCTCTCGGGCAAGGTCCGCGACAGCAACGCCGAGCGGATCATCGACCTGATGCGCGAGCTCGGCGTCGAGCTCCAGCGCATCGTCACCCTCGGCGACGATGTCGAGCCCCTCGCCGCCGAGATCCGCTTCTGCGCGGCGCGCTTCGACGCCGTCGTCACCTCGGGGGGGGTCGGTCCGACGCATGACGACCGGACCGTCGCCGCGGTGGCACGGGCCTTCGGCGTCGGCATCGAGCGCAACATCGAGCTCGAGCGGATGATCCGTTCGTGGTGGGGCGACCGGGTCAACGCCGCCGCGCTGCGGATGGCCGACGTCCCCGCCGGGACCACCCTGCTCTACACCGGCGACGGCAACATGCCCCTGGTCGTCTGCCGAAACGTCTACCTGCTGCCCGGGATCCCGCGGCTGTTCGCCGCCAAGGTCGGCGCGCTGCGCGCGGTGCTTCGCGGCGGGCCGCACGTCGTGGCCAGCCTCTACCTGAGCTCCGACGAGAGCGCGGTGGCGGCGATCCTCAGCGCGGTCGACAACGCCTATCCGGCGGTCAAGATCGGCAGCTACCCGACCTATGGCGAGGCTGACCACCAGGTCTGGGTGACCGTCGAGGCGTCGAGCCGGGCCGACACCGACGTCGCGGTCGACCGGCTGCTCGAGCTGCTGCCCGCCGACGAGGTCGTCCGCGTCGACCGCGGGTAGGCGGCGTTCGCGAGCGCCGGCGGGCGACGCGTCGTCTTTTTCCCCTCCTTCTCCCTCTCCCCTGCGAGACCGGTCGAGATCTGCCGACGACGAGGGAGAAGGAGGGGAAAGAGAAATGGAGGCCACACCACCGACGGGGGCCATGACTGCCGCTCGGCTATGATCGGGCACGATGAGCCCACCGAGAGTCGATCACCGGGCGGCGGACTGGCTGGCGTTTGTCGAGGAGGTGCGCCGCGACCCGTCGATCGGCTTCGAGGTCCAGTGGGCGCGTTTCCTCGAGCTCTCCGCGGCGCGCGATCCCGCGCTCGGGCCGCTGCCGACCTGGGTCCCCGACCCGGCCCGGATCGCCCGCTCGGGGATCGGCCGCCTCATGGCCGAGCTCGGGATCGGCAGCTACGACGAGCTCCACCGCTGGTCGACGACCGACCGCGCCGGCTTCTGGCGGGTCGTGATCGAGCGCCTCGGCGTCGTCTTCAGTCGACCGCCCGAGACCATCCTCGACCTCGCCGGCGGCGCGACGGCGCCGCGCTGGCTGCCCGGCGCCCGGCTCAACATCGCCGACTCGTGCTTCCTCGCCGAGGGCTGCGCCACCGCCCTCGTCCAGGGCCGCGAGGGCAGCGATCGCGACCTCTACGTCACTTACGGCGAGCTCGAGGCGCTCGTCAACCGGGTCGCCAACGGCCTGGCCGGGCACGGCCTCGGCCGGGGCGCCCGGATCGCGCTCTACATGCCGATGAACCTCGAGTGCGTCGCCGCCTATTTAGGCGTCGTCCGGGCCGGCGGCGCGGTGGTCTCGATCGCCGACAGCTTCGCCGCGCGCGAGCTCGCACGCCGCCTCGAGATCGCCGGCGCCGATGCCGTCGTCACGGTCGACGTCTTCAACCGCGGCGGACGGGCGATCCCGCTCTACGGCACGGTCCGCGAGGCGGCGGCGCCGCGCGCGGTCGTCATCCCGGCCGACCCGGCGGCGCCGCCCGATCTACGCGCCGGCGACCTGCTGTGGGACGACCTCCTCGGCGACGCGACGCCGAGCGGGCTCGCAGACTGCGCTCCCGACGACCTGACCAACGTGCTCTTCTCCTCGGGCACCACCGGCGACCCCAAGGCGATCCCGTGGACCCACCTGACCCCGCTCAAGTGCGCCGCCGACGGTTGGCTCCACCAGGACATCGGGCCGGGCAGCGTCGTCTGCTGGCCGACCAACATCGGCTGGATGATGGGGCCGTGGCTGGTCTACGCGAGCCTCGTCAACCGCGGCTGCATGGCCCTCTACGAGGGGCTGCCGGGCGGCCCGGGCTTCGCCCGCTTCGTCGAGCGGGCCGGGGTGACCATGCTCGGCGTCGTGCCTTCCCTGGTCCGCGCCTGGCGCACCTCGGGGGTGTGCGAGGGCGCGGACTGGTCGCGGATCGAGGTCTTCAGCTCGACCGGCGAGCCCTCGAACCGCCAGGACTACCTGTGGCTGACCTCGCTCAACGGGTACCGGGCGCCGGTCGTCGAGTACTGCGGCGGCACCGAGATCGGCGGCGGCTACATCACCGGCGCCGTCGTCCAGCCGGCGTCGCCCGCGACCTTCACCACCCCGGCCCTCGGCCTCGACCTCGTCATCCTCGACGACGCCGGCCGTCCGGTCGCCGAGGGCGAGGAGGGCGAGGTCTTTCTCGTGCCCCCGTCGATCGGCCTGTCGCAGGCCCTGCTCAACCGCGACCACGACGAGGTCTACTACCGCGGCTGCCCGGCCGGCCCGAACGGCGAGCCCCTGCGCCGCCACGGCGACCGGCTGGCGCGGCTGCCGGGCGGCTTCTACCGCGCCCAGGGCCGGGCCGACGACACCATGAACCTGGGCGGGATCAAGGTCTCCTCCCTCGAGCTCGAACGGGTGGTCGACCGCCACCCCGCGGTCGCCGAGTCCGCCGCGGTGGCGGTCCAACCGGGCGGCGAGGGCGCCGAGGCCCTGGTCGTCTTCGCGGTGCTCGCCGCCGAGGTCGACCGCGGACAGCTCCTCGCCGAGCTGCGCCGGCAGATCGCCCGAGACCTCAACCCCCTCTTCAAGATCCACGACCTGGTCGTCGTCGACTCCCTCCCCCGCACCGCCTCCAACAAGCTGATGCGCCGCGAGCTCCGCGGCCGCTACGACTAGCCCGACCGGCGCCGGGCCCGGCGAGCTCACCAACATCCCCGCCGGACCTCTCGTCGGCCACCCCGGCGCCACGCAGGAAGCCGGTCCGCCCGCGGGGCGACCCGCCTCCGGGCGGGCTATCCGGGTGGTCGTCGACTCTCCGGCTTGGCGGCGACGAACCACCCGAACCGGTCGGCGAGGCCCCGGCGCCCGGTCAGCTCGAAGCCGGCATCGCCGAGCGCGCCTGCAAAGCCGTCGCCGTCGAACCGCTCGTCGGCCGGGTGCTTCGCCAGGTACCGCCACGGGGAGCCGTTGATGAGGCGAGCGAACACCTCCTCCGCGTAGAACCGGCCGCCGGGCTTGAGCACCCGATACACCTCGGAGATCGCCGATCGCCAGTTCGGCACGTGGTGCACGATGCCGAAGTCGAACACGGCGTCGTACGAGGCGGCCGGTCTCGGGATCGAGCAGGCGTCGCCGGTCCAGATCGAGACCGCCTCACCGAAACGAGCGCACCTCCGCCTGGCCAGGCTCACCATCCGGGGATCGAGGTCGAAGGCGTCGACATGGCTCGCGCGAAAGACCTGCAGGATGATCTCGATCCCGACACCTCGGCCGCAGCCGATCTCGAGCGCGGTCCAGCCGTCGACCGCACCGCCCAGCCCGAGCAGGCGGGGCGCCTCGAAATGACGCTGGACCCACGCCCGGATCGGGTTGTTCATCGCGAGGCGCTCGAGTCGGTTGAGCTTCATGTCGGCTGTGAGCCCCGGGCGCGAGGCTCGCCGGCCGGGTCCGCCGCACGCCGTATCGGCCGGCGCGTCCCGGGCACCGGCCTACCGTGAGCGCTCATTGCCACGCTTGAAGTTCCCCGTGACCTTGGCCATCGCGAGCTGCTGGCCGGCGGCATCGAGACCGGCCACCCGGGCAAGGAATGACGCAGCCCGGCGCCCCCCGAGAACCGCGGCTCGCCGGCCCCGCCAGGAGATGAAGACCTCCCCGTCCTTGCCGGTACGATACGAGAACGGTGGATCGGCGAGACCACCCCGCCCGTCGTCGTCCGCACCCATGGTCAGCTCGACCCCTGAGGCCTGACGGCTCGAGCCTCAGATGACCGGCGAGGCTCTGGCCCGCCGGACGTCACGTCAGACCCCCGTGTCCGGTTCATGATTCCCGGTTCTCCTCCTCGGCGAACACCCATGTCCGTCCTCCCAACGAGACGGCAATCCTGTCATCGGACGTGGTCTTCTCCAGGCCTGGAGCCTGAACCACCTCGACCGGCGCGAAATGGGTCTCGCCAGCCGCATAGGTGTAGCCCACCCTCACCTCGCACCACCAGAGCTGAACATCCGAGGTTTCGCCGCACCCTCTGCAGACATGGCTGACCGTCAGCAACCGCGGCGAGAACCCACGGCGCGAGTCGAGAAACTCCGGAAGATCCGACCGGGCCCCGCATCGGCACACCCAGAGGAACTCGTCCTGACCCTTCATCCGCCAGCAAAGCCCCCGCCAAGCCGAATTCCGCAGGACATTCCCCCGACCGGATTGCAGGAGCTGCCGTCGGAATCGCCGCTGTCGATCACGTGGGCCATGCAGGGAATCGGCATGGCAACGGGAAACACAGAAATACCGTAACCCATGGGTCCGGAACCCGATGCAGGAAAGCAGCTCGATTCAGTTGCGACTCGATCCCAGAACAGGTGGAATTCCGAATGGAACAATGCTGCTCCGGACCCCGAATGGACGGGAGATGAGGTCGATTCGACCGATTTCCACCGCATGGTCCACTGACCGATTCGAGCGTTAGTTTCAAAGCCGCATGCTGGGACCTGGTTTTCAGGGAGGTCAAAACACGCCACAGAAACCTGGGAGGCAACTGCAACCTCCAAAAAGAACCAGTGCAGTCCTCTTCATCCGAATCGTCCGCGGTATTTCTGCCATGTGAACGTCCCGCGTAGATGGTACTTCAGTCCTGCTTGATGTCCACCACCACCCAGCCGCGGATCTCCGCCTCGTCGAGGCCGCGGTCCGGCCGGCCGACGAGGGGGTCGCAGACGTAAGCCCACTCGCGGACGCTCGATAAGGACCTCGGGATACGCCTGCGGCTGATGCACCGAGGGACGGCTTCACCGTGGGGGGAGACCGCCGTCCCACCGGGACTGCGCCAGACCCTTGGTGTGCGAGCAAGACTTCACCGACAGGCAACGATAGCCGTTCACACTCGAGGCATGCGGGGCGCCCGGCCCCGCCGACCGGTCGGACGGCGGGGCCGGCGGCCGACTCAGCTCAGCCGCTGCCTGATGACGAGGACGCCGGCTCCGGCGAGCACCAGCACCAGAAGCAGCCGACCCAGGCCCCCGAGGTCCGGGACCTGGTTCACCGGACCGCCGATGCCCACCGTCGTTGGATCGTCGTCCGGGATCGTGCTGGGGTCGTTGGTCGGCTCGCTCGGCAGGGTGTCGCTGTGGACGATTCCCTGGTTCGAGATCTGGGTCGTTCCCGGAGGAATCGTGAGATTGACGATGACGTCGAACACGACGATCACGCTCTGCCCCACGTTCAGATTGCCGATCACGACCTCCACCGACAGGTCGCCGGCACCGTTGCCGACCGTCACCGTCCCCTGAGTCGAGGTCACCGAGCCGACCACCAGCGTCGTCAACGGGTCCGGGGTGTCCTGGAGCACGACATTCTCGATCACGGTGTCACCGTCATTGATGATCGTGATGGTGTAGCGGAGCACGTCGCCCGGGTCGGCGAGCTGGTTGCCGCCCGGATCAAAGACGATCTCGACCTCCTTGAGAGCCTCGAGAGACGGGTTCGACGGGACATCCACCGGTGTGGTGTCGGAGCTGGTGTTGTTGCCCGGGGTCGGGTCCGCGCCGTTGGCGCCGTCGTCGGCGACGGTCGCGGTGTTGCTCACCAGGACGAAGCCCGGCGGCACCGGGTTGTCCACGGTCACGGCGAAGTCCGCCGATCCCGAGGCGCCCGCTGCAAGAGCACCGATCGCCAGCGTGCAGACGCTGCCCGCTCCGGTCCCCGGCACGCACACCCAGCCCGCCGTGCTCGCCCCCGCGTTGAAGGTCGTGCCCGCCGGCACCGTGTCGGAAAGCACCACCCCCGTCGCGTCCTGGTTGCCCGTGTTCTGATAGCTCAGCGTGTAGACGATCACACCGCCCGGCACCGTCGTGATCCCGCCGTCGTCCTTGACGATCGTCAGGTCCGGCGCCGCGTTGACCGGCGTCACCGTCGGATCGTCGTCGGGCACCGTGTCCGGGTCGTTCGTCGGCTCCGGCCCGAGCTCGTTCGAGCTCACCGTGCCCTGGTTCGAGATCTCGGTCACACCCGCCGCCAGCGGGTTGTCGATCACCACGTGGAAGCTGATCGTCACCGATCCCGCCGCCGCGATCGTGCCGACGGTCACCTGGACCGGGTCCTCGCTGTCCACCGTGCCCTGGCTCGTCGCCACCGACCCCGCCACCACCGTCGTGTTCGCCGGAATCGGGTCCGTGAAGACCACCCCCGTCGCGTCCGTGTTGCCCGTGTTGCTGATCACCACCGTGTACGACAGCGTGTCCCCCGGCGACACGTCGCCACTGCCGTCCGCGTCGATCAGCAGCGTGTCCGTCTTGTCCGCCTCGAGCACCGGCTCCGCCGTCATCGGCGTCACCGTCGGGTCGTCGTCCGGCGCCGTGTCCGGGTCGTTCGTCGGCTCGTCCGGGTGGTTCCCCGCCGACACCACACCCTGGTTCGCGACCTGCGTCACACCGCCCGGCAGCGGGTTGTCCACCAGCACGTCGAAGATGATCGTCACCGACCCGCCCGCCGCAATGTCACCGATGGTGACGTCCACCGGGTCTTCACCGTTGACCGTGCCCTGCGTCGTCGTCACCGACCCCGCCACCACCGTCGTGTACGTCGGGATCGGGTCCGTGAAGAAGACCGCCGTCGCCGCGGTGTTGCCGCTGTTCGTGATCACCACCGTGTAGCGCAGGGTGTCCCCGGGCGACGGAATCCCGTTGCCGTCCGCGTCGATGAACAGCGCATCAGCCTTGTCCGCCTCGAGCACCGGGGCCGCCGTCACCGTCGTCGACGTCGGGTCGTCGTCCGGCAGCGTCTCCGGATCGTTCGTCGGCTCGTCCGGCGTCTCGTTCGTCGTCACCGTGCCCTGGTTCGCGACGCTCGTCACACCCACCGGCAGCGGGCTGTCGATCGTCACCCGGAAGGTGATCGTCGCCGTCCCGCTGACCGCGACCGTGCCCACGTCGACACCCACCGAGGCGTCGCCCGCGGTGTTGCCGCTCGTCACCACGCCCTGCGTCGTCGTCACCGACCCCACCACCAGCGCCGTGTTCGCGTCCGGCGTGTCCGCGAAGGTGACTCCCGTCAGGTCCATGTTCCCGGTGTTCGTGATCACCACCGTGTACTCGAGCGTGTCCCCAGGCGACGGCACGCCGTCGCCATCAGCGTCGATCGCCAGCCCGGCGTCACCGTCGGATCGCCCGCCGGAGCAGTGTCCGGGTCGTCCGTCGGCACCGAGATCCCGCCGTCCCCCGTCACCAGACCCTGGTTCGCGACCACCGTCGCCCCCGCCGGGAAAGGCGAGCCCACCACCACGTCAAACGTGATCGTCACCGACCCCGACGCCGCCAGCGTCCCGATCGAGACGCCCACCGAGATGTCGCCCGCCGTGTTGCCCGCGGTCACCACACCCTGCGTCGTCGTCACCGACCCCACCACCAGCGCCGTGTTCGCGTCCGGCGTGTCCGCGAAGACCACGCTCGTCGCCGCCGTCGTCCCCGTGTTCGACACCACCACCGTGTACCGCAGCACATCGCCCGGATCCACCACCCCGTCACCGTCGTTGTCCACGACCAAGGCATCCGCCTTCGTCGCCGATACGTCCGGCGCGACCACGTCAAGGGTGTCCGAGCCCGTCGTCGTCCCGACGACCTGGTCCGAGCTCACCACCGACGTCGTGTTGGTGTAGCTGCCGGCCACGTCCCCGGTGACGTCGATCGTCACCGCGCAGGCGGTGTTCGCGGCGAGCGTCCCGCCGGCCAGCGTCAACGTGTCGAATGTGCCGTTCACCGTCGCGGTTCCGCCACAGGTGTTGCTCGTCACCGCCGCGGCGAAGCTCAGCCCCGCCGGCAGGGTGTCCGAAAAGCCCACGCCGGTGAGACCGACCACCGCGTTGCTGGCGACGGTGATGGTCAGCGCGCTCGATGTCCCCACCGGGATCGGATTGGAGGCGAAGGCCTTGGCGATGGTCGGCTCGGCCACCGGAACCGTCACCGTCGCCGAGTCGGGGGGCGAGTCGATCCCGCCCGTGCTCGCGAAGGCGGTGTTGGTCACCCCGAGGTTGGTCACGTCGGAGGGTTGGGTCGTGTAGCTGCCGGTGCAGACGAGAACCTCGGCGGGGTCGAAGAAGTTGTCGTTGTTGCCGATCGTCGTCAGCGACGGACACGAGGCGCCCGGGACCAGCGGATCGGTGATGGTCACCGGTCCGGCGAGGATCGCGTTGCCGGTGTTGGTGACCGTGAAGGTGTAGCTGATGACTTGGCCGGCCGCGGTGAAGGTGAGCGGGCTCGCGGTCTTGGCGAGATCGAGCTCGGCGGTGGCGTAGGTCGCGGTGTCGGTGGTCGGTCCCGGCACCTCGGCGGACACCACGCTCGCCGTGTTGGTCCGCACCCCGGCAAGGGTGGTGACCGGGCCGACGATGCACACCGCGATGTGCGCCGTCGGAAATGTCGCGTCGGCAACGGGCAGCGTTGCCGGCCAGGTGCAGCCCGACAGGTTGAGCATCGGGTCGCTGACCGCGATGCCGGTCAGCGGGACCTCGCCGGTGTTTTCGACGGTGAGCCTGTACCAGACCTGGTCGCCGGCTGTCACCGCCAGGTAGTCCGACCACGCCCCGTCGAGGTCTCCGGTCGGTCCGATCTCCTTGCGGAAGGCGAGGCTCGGAATCGGCTGGTCGATGACCACGGTGTCGGAGGCGGTCAGACCGTTGCTGACGGTCGCTCCGCCGACCACGTGCGAGACCGGGCTCGAGGTGTTCGGGTAGACCCCTGCGGGTCCGGTGACGTCGACCGACACGGTGCAGGTGCCGCCCGCGCCGATCGCGCCGCCGGTGAAGCTCACCGACCCGGCGCCGGGGACGGCGGTGAGCGTGCCGGCGCACGTCGACGACCCGTTCGCCGGCGTCGCGACCACCAGGCCCGCGGGGAAGGTGTCGGAGAAGCTGACACCGACGATGCCGGCGTCCGGGTTGGGGTTGCTGATCGTGAACGACAGCACCGAGGCGTCGCCCGGGGTGACGCCGAGCAGGACCAGGTTCGGGTCGAAGTCCTTGGCGATGGTCGGCGGCGCGAGGACGTCGAGCTGCGCCTGCGCGATGCCGGTCGCGAGATCGGTGTTGTACCCGGACTCGGCGGCGTAGATCGCGTCGCTGAGGTTGAGCTGCGAGCCCACCGCCAACGCGGTCACGTCGACCGTCAGGGTGCACGAGGCGCCGCCGGCGAGGGCGCCGTCGGTATGCAGCAGGGTCGTGCCGTCGCCCGGATCGAGGCCCCAGAAGCCGGTGCAGGTCCCACCGAAGGTGCCGGGAACGAGCGCGAGGCTCGAGGGGAGCGTGTCGCGCACCATGATGCCGGTCAGGGGGTCGGCCGGGTTCGGGTTGGTGATGCCGAAGGTCAAGGTCGACTGCTGCCCGACACCGATCGGGTTCGGCGAGAAGGACTTGCTGATCGTCGGCGGGACCCTGCCCGGAATTGGCGGCGGCGGCGGAACCTCGACGCAGTAGAGCCCGCGGAAGCGGACCAGGTCGACGAAGACGGCGTGGCCGTTGTTGTTCTGCCCCGAGCTGTAGACGTAGAGGCGGAACCGGGTGCTTCCGGTCGGGTTCAAACCGGTGGTGATGGTCACCGGCCCGAAGGGGAGCCAGACGTTGGCCGACCCCAGCGAGTACACCGGACCCGCGGTCTCGGTGCCGGTGACCGGCCCGTAGTAGAGCTGGATGCTCTGGGCCCCCTGCGATGTCCGACGCCCCTGGAAGTCCAGCGTGATCTCGTCGAGCCCGGTGGTGTCGACGACGAGCTCGAAGTACTCGTCGTTGCCGAGCACGAGGGCGCCCTGGGAGATGTAGTCCGAGCTCCAGGAACCCGTACCGACGTCCGATGTGTCGGTCTCGATGGTCGGCGTCAAGCCGGCGCCGGCGGCGGCGCTGGCAGTGACGAGATTGACCGACGGCGCGGGCGCGGTTGTGCTCGAGCCGACCGGGAACCGCCACAGCGCGAGCTCCGCGAGGTCGTTGCAGCTCAGCACGGGCGGCGGCGTGGCGCTGACCTCGAGGGTGGCCGTTGCGCTTTCGCCGGTGTCGAAGCCGCCGATGAAGAGGTTGTTCGACGTGTTGTCGTAGGTCCCGGCGGCGGCCGCCGTGACATCGACCAGCAGGGTGCAGCTGCCGTTGGCGCTGATGGTGCCGTCGTCGAACGCCAGGACGGTGTCCGCGGCGAGCGGGCTCCAGATGCCGCCGCAGGTGGTGCTCGCGTTCGGCGGGCTGGCGACCTCGAGACCGGCGGGGAGGTTGTCGATGAAGTTGTAGCCCGAGATCTCGATGGGGTTGGGATTGGAGATCGTGAAGCGCAGCCGCGAGCTGTCGCCGATGCCGATGACATCGGGGACGAAGCGCTTCGAGATGCTCGACTCGGTCGGATCGTAGGTGGCCAGGCTGCCCGGCGACTCGCTGTAGTCGGTGTTGTAGTGGAAGCTGCCGCCGGAGCGGTCGTAGATGAGGGCCTCGAGACCGACCCGGTCGCCGCCGGTACTGATGATCCGGATCTCGTAGACCGTGACCACGGTGCCGCCGGCCTTGCCGTCGGCGAGGCACGAGAGGTAGTTCGGGCTGTCCGGGTCGCTGTCCCAGAGACAGCCGTCGGCCCAGAGGCTCGGGTTCGGTACCGGCACGCGCGACGGCGGCGCCGTGAGGTCGGTGTAGGTGGTCGAGACCGACATCACCTGGAAGATCGTGTTCGACAGGGTGATGAACGACTGGAGCTCCTCGTACGCCGTGGACGTCGCCGTGGTCAGCTCGAAGAAGTAGGTCTCGTTGATGGCGAGGCTGATCGTGCCGCCGGATCCGAGGACCTGCCAGTCGCTCTGGTCCTGCTGCTGTCCCCAGCGGATTTGCTCGGTGGTGTTGCGGTTCTGCGAAACCAGGTACTCCACGAAGATCTGTCGCGGGCTCGGGGAGAAGCCGGTTTCGACGCCGTCGCTGGCCTGAATCACGTACTCCCGCGACTGCCCGAACGCCGCCGCCGATCGTGTCAGCTGGAGCTCGAAGTAGGCGTCGACGCACTCTCCGGCGCCGATGACGGGGAACGCGAGAGAGGTCAGTGAAGAAGGACGAAGGTTGATGAAGGGGTCCCCCGGACCGAAGTCCCAGCCGTTCCCGTTCCCGTCGGGCCACACGAAACCGACGGTGACGTTCGTCGTCGCGACCGCCGAGCACACCTCGGCGCCCACCGGAAACAGCTCCGGACCGCTGGTCAGCGGCCGGTTGCTGTCGAGGCCGACCACGTCCCAGGTGATGGGAGTGACCGTGATCTGTGCCGACGCCTGCCCCGCGACGAAGAGGCCGCCGACCGCGAGAATCAAAGCGAGGCAGCGCGCGCCCACCGAGTGATGAGTCTGAGACATGGATGACCTCGTTTTCCTTCGGAGTTGTTCACGATTCGCCTACGTGATCCGGGTCAGGCCCGCCCGCTCGGCCCTCACGACCGCTCAGCGCGGTCGCGGCCGGGGAATCAGCCGCTGTGCGGATCGCCCTCCACAACGAGCCAGTGGCAAGATTTGTGCCTAAGGGAGAATCATTCCTGGAGGCCGGGCATCGACCCTGCCGTCCCTTCTCGAGACACTCCGCCGGCGCGCGTACTACCTCGGGACACCGTCGGTGGTGTCACAGGGCGCCGTCGAGCACCTCTCCGGAGGGAAGATCCTACCCTCGACCGGATGGCGGCGCGAGCACGACTTGCGTACCAGGTCGGTGAGGAAGCGGTTGATCTCGTCGGAGGAGAGCTCCTTCGGGTGGCGGCGGGTGAAGGCGAAGAAGCGGCGGACCCAGGCGAGGTAGGCCTGCTCGGTGCGCAGCGAGTAGTGGCGGACGCGGATCGCCCGGCGCATCTGCTCGACAAGGCGGGGCGCCTCGGGTTGGGGTCGCGGCCGGGTGGGCGACGACGTTCATGGTGTAAAGGGAGTGTAAGTCTGTGGAACGCGGATGTCAAGGGAGGCGGTGCGGGAAGACCCCGCGTCCGAGTCCGCGTCCGCGTCCGCGTCCGAACTCCGCCCTCGAACGCCTGAGCGATCGAGGGCGGCGCCGGGGGTGGGATGCAGGTGAGAGGTCCGTACCGGGGAGACGTTCGTGATCGCCGTCGTGGCGTCGTGTCGGACGCGGGGGAGGACATCGCATCGGACGCGGGATATCGCATCGGATGCGGACTCGGACGCGGACGCGGACGCGGGACATCGCATCGGACGCGGACTCGGACGCGGACGCGGACGCGGGACATCGCATCGGACGCGGACTCGGACGCGGACGCGGACGCGGGGCATCGCAACGGACGCGGACGCGGACGCGGGACATTGCATCGGACGCGGACTCGGACGCGGACTCGGACGCGGACTCGGACGCGGGACAGGGCATCGCATCGGACGCGGACGCGGACGCGGACATCGGGAGGGCATTCGGCTATCCTGACCTGATGAAGATTGACGAGCTCCCCACCCCGTGCGCGCTGGTCGATCTCGACCGGCTCGAGGCCAACGCCGAGCGGATGGCGGAGCGGGCGCACGAGCTCGGGGTGCGGCTGCGGCCCCACGTCAAGACCCACAAGTGCGTCGAGGCGGCGCGGATCCAGACCAGGGGGCACTTCGGCGGGATCACGGTGTCGACGCTGGCCGAGGCGCGCGGGTTCGTGGAGGCCGGGTTCACCGACCTCACCTACGCCGTCCCGGTGGCGCCGCAGAGGCTCGCGGAGGTGGTCGAGCTCGGCGCGCGGGTCGAGCGGCTCGCTGTGCTCGTCGACCACCTCGACACGGTCCGGGCGATCGAGGAGGTGGGACGTACCCACTCGGTCGTGCTCCCGGTGTGGCTCAAGCTCGACTGCGGGCTGCACCGGTCGGGGGTCGACCCCGAGGCGGAGGCGTCGGTGGTTCTCGCGCAGCGCCTGGCGGCGTCGCCGCAGATCGACTTCCGGGGCGTGCTCACCCACGCCGGCCAGTCGTACCGCGCGACCGGCCGCGAGGAGGCCGCGGTGGTCGCGCGCGACGAGTGTCGGGTCAGCCGCGCTTTCGTCAACCGGCTCGCCGAGGACGGCATCGCCGTCCCCGAGGTCAGCATCGGCTCGACCCCGACCATGACCTCGGCCGACGATCTCGCCGGGGTCGACGAGATCCGCCCCGGCAACTACCTCTTCTTCGACGCCTTCCAAGCGGCGATCGGGAGCTGCGGCCTCGAGGACGTCGCCTTCTCGGTCCTCGCCACGGTGGTCAGCGCCTTCCCCGAGCGGCAGCGCGCGGTGGTCGACGCCGGCGCCCTCGCGCTGTCGAAGGACCCCGGTCCGACCCACGTCGACCCGGCGTGCGGCTTCGGCCGGCCGGTCGCTACCGAGGACCAGCACCCGCTGCCCGGTCTCCGGCTGACCTCGCTGTCCCAGGAGCACGGGGTGGTCGAGGGCCCCGGCACGGCGGCGCTCCGTCCCGGGACCCGGCTGCGCATCCTGCCCAACCACAGCTGCCTCGCCGCCGCCGGCTTCGACCGCTATCGGGTGGTCCGCGGTCTCGAGGTCGTCGACGTGTGGCGCCCTATCAGGGGGTGGTGAGGCAGCGCGGCGGCTGGATGCCAAGTCTATTATCATATATGATAATACAATGAGCTCCCACCGCGACCTGTCGCAGCAGATCCGCGCTCGACGTCTCGAGCTCGGTCTGACCCAGGCCGAGCTGGCGCGCCGCGCTGACACCTCGGTCCCGACCGTCTCCCGGTACGAGGGGGGATGGTCGCGCTTCGAGGTCTCGACGCTCCGCAGAATCGCCACCGCGCTGCGCTGTGAGCTGGTCGTCGAGCTCGTGCCGAAGCCCGCCCGATCGGCCGCCCCGAACCCGACCGAGGTCGTCGAGAGGCTCGGGCGGCTCTTCTGGGATGTCCGGCTCACCGAGGCTCACCTCGCGGAGAACACCGTCTGGGTCGTCGAGCGGGTGCTCGAGCTCGGCGCCCTCGACGACGTCCGGATGCTGATCGCGCACCTCGGCCGGCCGGCCTTTCTCCGGTGTGCCGCCGAAGCGCGGTTGGCGTCGCCGAGGGCCCGGGCGTTCTGGGACCGGGTGCTCGAAGGGGAGGGGGTGACATGCACGAGAAGGTTCTCCCGCGAGGAAGCCGCGAGGTTCTGGCGAGGCTCGAGCCCCTGAGGCGACCCGAGCTCGAGGGCTGGGTGCTCGCCGGCGGGACCGGGCTCGCCCTGCAGCTCGGCCATCGGGTGTCGGAGGACTTCGACCTCTTCCGCACCACCCCCTTCTCCGCCGACCGCCTCGCTCGAGGCCTGGGCGAGATCGGCGACCTCGAGGTGCTGCAGGACGAGGAGCACACGCTGACCGTGATCCTGTCGGGGGTCAAGATCTCGTTCTTCTCGGCTCCCGAGAGCTTCCTGTTCCCGACGGCGCCGTACTCGTTCTTCGAGATCGCCGACCCCCGCGACATCGCGCTGATGAAGCTGGCGGCGGTCTCGGGGCGGGGCAGCCGGAAGGACTTCGTCGACCTCTACACCATCCTGCGCGGCGGTCTCTCGCTCGAGCAGTGCCTCGACTGGCTGCCGAAGAGGTACGGGGAGGGGCGGGTCAACGCCTACCACGTCCTCAAGAGCCTGACCTACTTCGAGGATGCCGAGCGCGAGCCGATGCCGCGGATGCTCGAGCCCTTCGACTGGTCCGAGTGCACGCGGTTCTTCGTGCGCGAGGCGCACGCGATCGTGCTGCCGTGACCGGCGGGGCCGCGGTCGTCGAGGCCGGCCGGTCCCCTGCCCTACTCCACCTCGAACCGCCGCGGGTCGGGCTGCAGCGCCTTCTCGATGGTGTTGTTGGCGAGGCGCTCCTTGAGCAGGGTCATCGTGTTCTTCGGGTGGAGCAGCCGGAAGTCCTCGTCGCCCTCGCGCGGCGTCGCGCCCTCCATGATCAGCTCGATGACCGCCTCGGGGGTCAGCATCGGCTCGACCGCGAGGATCTTGGCCGCCAGGTTGACCACCTGGGGCGCCGACATCGAGGTCCCCGACGCCGCCAGCCGTCCGCCGCCCGGCACGAAGCTCTCGACCTCGAAGCCGTTGGCGTAGAGCCGGACGTTGGCGCCCTGGCTGGTGAAGCCGGTCGGGTCGCCCGCCTGGTCGACCGCGCCGACCACCAGCAGGTTGGGCAGGTTGAAGGACGAGGGGATGTTCTGGGCGAAGTCGACGTCGTCGTCGGAGTTGCCGGCGGCGTTGACGAAGAGGATGTTGCGCGCCTCGGCCATCTCCTTCTTGAGCGAGCTCGTCAGGATGCCGAAGATCTCGCGGGTCAGCGCGGCGCGCTCGTCGGGGGTGGCGCCGACGCCGTTCGCCTCGAGCGCCGACTCGATCTCCTTGAGCGTCCAGCCCCAGCTCATGTTGACCACCCGGACGCCGTAGGAGCGGAAGTAGCGGATCGTCTGGCGGAACGACTCGGCGAGCTTCTTGGCGATCGCCACCGACAGCGGCGCCGGCGGGTTGTGGTAGTCGAAGCTGAGCCGCGCGACCATGATCCGGGCGTACGGGTTGTCCTCGATCGCGATGCCGGCGACGTGGGTGCCGTGCATGTAGAGCGCGGCGAAAGAGAGCGCCTCGAGGAAGTCGTTGACCTTGTCGGGCTCGATCGAACCGAGGTGGCGCTTGAGCTCGGTGGCCTCGGGGCTGTCGATCGACGAGGTGAGATCCATGAACCCCTTGGTGTAGCCCATCGCCTCGTCGACCCGGCCGGCCATGTCGCCCTCGGGGTGGAGGAGGAATGGCGTCTTGTTGCCCTCGAAGTCGTAGGCGATGCCGTTGATGTCGTCGACAAAGGCGTTGGTGTCGCTGTCCTCGCCGTCGGCCTTCTCGCTCGGGTTGACCCAGAGCCGGCCCTCGAAGACCGAGACGTCGACGCCCGAGTCCCAGATGCCGACGATCACCGGCCGCGTGCCCTCGTCGGCGCCGAGGATGTAGTCCCGGGTCAGCCAGATGTTGGGCTTGTCTTTCTTGTTGGCGGCGATCAGCCGGCCGTAGACGTCGATCACCTCGGCGTTGAGCGGGATCGAGGTGGTCAAAGCGTAGCGGATCGCGACCACGGTGCCCACGAGATCCGAGCTGATCGCGCCGCTCGCCGCCACCGCCGGGTCGATCTGGCTCTTGGCCATCCCGAGGACGAGGTTGTCGGACAAGATCTCGGCGCGGCCCTTGGTCTCCTCGATTTCGTCCTGGACGACCGCCCAGGGCAGCGCGGTCACCGCCTTCTCGAGGTGCGCGGCAAAGGCCGCGGCGAAGGCCTCGAAATCGGCCGCCGGGTCGGCCTCGGCGCGCGCGGCGACCCAGGCCCTGGTGAACAGCCCGGTGGTCAGCCTGCCCGCCTCCTTGTCCTCGAGCTCGCGGATCTGCTCGGTGCGGGCCAGGGCCGAGTCGTAGTCGCCGGCCATCAGGTCGAGCCGCGACAGGATCGAGTAGTAGCCCTGGAGCGTCGCCGCGTCGTCGATCTCGTAGGTCGCGAGCACCCCCTCGATGTCGGCGCGGACCTTGGCGGCGAGCTCGGCGAAGGCCTCGTCCGAGGTCAGGATGGGCACCACCGAGCCCTCGACCGGGTAGCTGAAGCGCGGCAGCTCGTCGAGGCTCGAGATCTTGACCTTGTCGGCGGCCACCGCCGGAAGGGCGCTCGCCAGAGAGGCGATCACGCACCACAGGAGGGCGATTCGGAGAGCGGACGGGACACGCATGGGCAGGCTCCTTCTCGTTCGGATCTGATACGCGCGAAGCCCGCCCCGGGTTCTCCCGCGAGCCCGGCGAGCTCCGGAAGGGGAATGGTATTCTACCCCTCGTGAAAGGGGTGTAATCAAGGCGATCATGGCCCAGCGCAAGGTTGAGTACGACGAGAAGGCGATCCAGACCCTCGACCCCCTCGAGCACATCCGGCTGCGCACCGGGATGTACATCGGTCGCATCGGAGACGGCTCGAACCCCGCCGACGGGATCTACGTCATGCTCAAGGAGGTCATCGACAACTCGGTCGACGAGTTCATCATGGGCCAGGGCCGGCGGATCGCGATCACCCGCGACGGCAAGGGGATCGAGGTCCGCGACTTCGGGCGCGGGATCCCACTCGGCAAGGTCGTCGACTGCGTCTCCAAGATCAACACCGGCGGCAAGTACAACGACGACGTCTTCCAGTTCTCGGTCGGCCTCAACGGGGTCGGCAACAAGGCGGTCAACGCGCTGTCGTCGTCCTTCGAGGTGGTCAGCTTCCGCGACGGCAAGTTCAAGCGGGCGCTCTTCGAGCGCGGCCTCAAGGTCAAGGAGGAGGGCGGCAAGGAGACGAAGGAGCGCCCCGGGACGCTCATCCGCTTCACCCCCGACCCCGAGATCTTCGGCGACTACGACTGGCGCGAGGAGTACCTCGAGCACCGGCTGCGCTACTACGCCTTCCTCAACAGCGGTCTGACCCTCGACTACAACGGCCGCAAGTTCACCTCGTCGAACGGTCTGTGCGACCTGCTGGCCTACGAGCTCGGCGACGAGATGGCGCTGTACGAGCCGATGCACTGCAAGCTCGACCGGCTCGAGTTCGCCTTCACCCACACCCACGCCTATGGCGAGAGCTACTTCAGCTTCGTCAACGGCCAGTACACCAACGACGGCGGCACCCACCAGAGCGCCTTCCGCGAGGGCGTGCTCAAGGGGGTCAACGAGTTCGCCCGGAACGGCTTCGCCGGCGAGGACGTCCGCGACGGCCTGATCGGCGCGGTGGCGGTCAAGGTCCAGGACCCGGTCTTCGAGTCGCAGACCAAGAACAAGCTCGGCTCGACCGAGGTGAGGTCGTGGGTGGTCACCGCGGTCAAGGACCAGGTCGTGCTGTGGCTCCACAAGAACCGCGACGAGGCCGACAAGCTGCTCGACAAGGTCAAGAGCAACCAGCGGCTGCGCAAGGAGCTGTCGGCGATCAAGAAGGAGGCCCGCGAGCGGGCCAAGAAGGTCGCGATCCGGATCCCCAAGCTCATCGACTGCAAGGTCCACCTGACCGACGACAAGGGCAAGCGCCGCGAGGAGACGACGATCTTCCTCACCGAGGGCGACTCGGCGGGGGGCGCGATGATCCAGGCCCGCGACGTCCAGACCCAGGCGATCTACTCGCTCAAGGGCAAGCCGCTCAACACCCACGGCATGGGCCGCGAGGCGGTGTACAAGAACGAGGAGCTCTACAACATCATGCGCGCCCTCGGCATCGAGGAGGACCTCGAGGGGCTGCGCTACAACCGGGTGGTCATCGCCACCGACGCCGACGTCGACGGGATGCACATCCGAAACCTCCTCCTGACCTACTTCCTGCGCTTCTTCGAGGAGCTCGTCTCGACCGGTCACGTCTTCATCCTCGACACCCCGATCTTCAGGGTGCGCAACAAGAAGGAGACCGTCTACTGCTACTCCGAGCGCGAGCGCGACGAGGCGGTGGCGCGGCTTGCGGGCAACGAGGTGACCCGGTTCAAGGGCCTCGGCGAGATCAGCCCGAGGGAGTTCAAGCAGTTCATCGCCGACGACGACCACCTGCGGCCGGTCGTGGTCGGCTCGATGGGCGACGTCAAGGCCGCGCTCGACTTCTTCATGGGCAAGAACACCCCGGCGCGCAAGCAGTTCATCATCGAGCGGTTGATTGCTGATATCGCGTGATCCCGCGTCCGCGTCCGCGTCCGACGACCCGGATTCGGGCACGGACGCGGACGCGGACTCGGACGCGGGTTCGGGAGTGAAATGACCAAAGTCAAGTCCCTGATGGGACAGAACTTCATCGAGTACGCCAGCTACGTGATCATGGATCGCGCGATCCCCGATCTGCGCGACGGCCTCAAGCCGGTGCAGCGCCGCATCCTGGCCACCCTCGAGAGGATGGACGACGGCAAGTTCCACAAGGTCGCCAACGTCATCGGCGACACGATGAAGCTCCACCCCCACGGCGACGCGTCGATCGGCGACGCGCTGGTCGTGCTCGCCAACAAGGACTACTTCATCGAGCGCCAGGGCAACTTCGGCAACATCGTCACCGGCCACGCCGCGGCCGCTCCCCGGTACATCGAGTGCCGGCTCACCGACCTCGCCCGCGAGACGCTGTTCAACAAGGCGCTCACCGAGCTCCGTCCGTCCTACGACGGCCGCAACACCGAGCCGGTGGTCCTCCCGGCCAAGCTGCCGGTGCTCCTGCTGCTCGGCGCCGAGGGCATCGCGGTCGGGATGTCGACCCGCATCCTGCCCCACAACTTCGGCGAGCTGCTTACCGCCCAGATCAGGATCCTCCGCAACGAGCCGATGGAGCTCTTCCCCGACTTCCCGACCGGCGGGCTGGTCGACGTCAGCGAGTACGACGACGGTCGCGGCCGGATCCGGGTCCGGGCGCGGATCGAGAGCAAGGACCCCAAGACCGTCGTCATCCGGGAGATCCCGCCCACCACCACCACCGAGGGGCTCATCGCCTCGATCGAAGCCGCGGCCCAGAAGGGCAAGGTCAAGATCGGCTCGATCGACGACTTCACGACCGAGAAGGTCGAGATCGAGATCGGGCTGCCGCGCGGGGTGTACGCGGAGGAGGTCGTCCCGCAGCTCTATGCCCACACCGACTGCGAGGTCTCGATCACCGCCAACATGGTGATGATCAAGGACGACCGCCCGGTCGAGATCGGCGTCTCGGAGGCCCTGTGCTTCCTCACCGACCGGCTGCGCGGCATCGTCAGGGCCGAGCTCGAGCTCGAGCTCGACCGGCTCGCCGAGAGGAAGCTCTGGCTCGACCTCGAGCGGATCTTCATCGAAAACCGGGTCTACAAGCGGATCGAGAAGGCGACCACCGCCGAGCAGGTGACGACCGAGGTCCGGACCGGGCTCGCGCCCTTCCTCGACGAGCTCGACCGCGAGATCACCGACGACGACATCGAGCGGCTGCTCAAGATCCCGATCCGGCGGATCTCGCAGTACGACATCGACAAGAACCGCAGCGAGATCGACGCCACCCTCAAGGCGATCAAGGCCGCCCGCTCAAAGCTGCGCAAGCTCACCGAGACGACCATCGCCTGGATCGAGGAGGTGCTCGCGAAGTACCACCACCGCTGGCCGCGCCGCTCCGAGCTGGCGGCGTTCGAGACGGTCAACGTCCGGGCGGTGGCGCGGCAGAACCTCAAGGTCGCCTACGACCCCGACACCGGGCTGTTCGGGACCGCCGTCCGGGGCGAGCGCTTCGCGCTGTCGGTGTCGGAGTACGACAAGATCCTGCTCGTCTCCAAGGACGGCAGCTACCGCGTGGTCGGCCCGGAGGAGAAGATCTTCGTCCCCGGCAAGGTCATCTGGGCCGGGGTGCTCGACCCCGACCAGGGGCGCACCTTCACCGTCGTCTACCGCACCGGCGACCGCATCGCCTGGGGCAAGAAGGTCCACATCAGAGCCTTCATCAAGGACCGCGAGTACCAGCTCGTCAAGGACCCCAAGGGCGCCGTCGACCTGCTCATCGAGGGCGAGTCGGACGACCTGGTCCACCTCGACTTCGTCCCGGCCAAGCGCCAGCGGGTGCACGAGGCCGACTTCGACCTCGCCGAGCTCGAGCTCAAAGGGGTCGCCGCCCTGGGCCGCCGGCTCGCCCCCAAGCCGGTCGCCCGGATCAAGCGGTACCGGCGCGGCGACACGCCGCTGCCCGAGCCCGCCGCGGATGGCTCGCCCGACTCGGACGACCAGCCCACCCTCTTCGAAGGAGAGTGACCCTGGCTCGGATCATACTCACCCGGATCGCTCAGGTTCTGACCGATCCCGATCCCGATCCCGATCCCGTTCCCGATGCGACGTCCCGTGAACCGTCGCAACCACGAAGTCACGAAGACACGAAGGCGAGCACGAAGGGGATGGTGGTGCGGGCGTCCCGTCCGCAGGGTCGCGATCGATGAGATCGAGAACCCGATGGCTGGGTCCAGCGTGAGTCGGGATCGGGACCGATGACTCCCCCAACCTGACTCAAGGGGATAGGTGAGGCCCGGAGTATTCACGAGCAGTCTGCTGCGGCAGACGATTCATCCGCCGCAGCCGCGTCTTCGCGCTTGCGACGATGCGATGTCTCCGTGCCTCACCGAGTCGACGGGGACCAGGCGCCGAGATCGCCGCTTTCGAAGTCGTCGAAGAAGAGACCGGAGGTGATCCGGTACACCGCATCCGCCGCGGTCGAGGAGTGGAACGCCGCCAGATAGAGGCTGCCCCCGTGAAGGGTGAAGAAGTACGGGACGTGCCGGTCCGGGAGGAGGTGGCTGAGCTCCTCCCAGCTCCCGTTCGCCAGGTCGTCCCAGGTTCGGAAGCGGACCAGCTTGAACCGGTTGTGGTCGGTGCCGGAGGCGTAGGCCGGGTGGAAGAAGTTCGAGAGGTACCAGTAGCCGTCATAGCGCTCGATGTCGTTGGGGATGAAGCCGGTGGTCTCCCACGACCCGGCCACCGCGTGGGCGATCTTGCCGTAGCTCGGGTGGACGGTCACCAGGCCGGCGTCGAAGTCGTCGATTTCGATCACCAGCCCCTCCGCGGAGGCGGCGAGGAGGACCTTTCCGTCGACCACCGTCAGACCCCTCGAGTACCCGCCCGCCACGGCCGAGAGGTCGAGCGCCGCCTCGTCGACGCCGAACGCCGAGAACCTCATCACGGCCGGGGCGTTGGGGTTGAGCACGTAGACCAGCCCGGTGGCCGGGTCCGAGACGACGTCGTGGGGGCGGTGCAGCGCGACTCCGGCGATCGAGGAGCGACCGGTCGCGTCGCCGCCGTCGACCCGCTCGAAGGAGAGCACCCGGTGGTTGTCGGTGTCGACGCAGTACAGGAGCTGCTGGGTCGGCGAGGAGGTCAACGCGTGGGGGCCGTCGACCGCGTGCGGCGACGTCTGCCAGGCCGAGGCGCTCCCAAGGGGGCGGTAGCTGAAGCGGTCGTTCGTGACCTCGGAGATGATCTCGAAGCCGTCGGCGAAGGCGATGTGGGTCGGCAGGTCGAGGATCACCCCCGAGGCGCCCGGTGCGAACTCCTCGATCGTGAGGCTGTGCGGCGGGACCGAGCGCGCCGGCGCCGGCGGTCTCAGCGTGGGGTCGACGGGCGGGAAGACCGGGGCCTCGGGCGACCGCTCGGTCGCGGTCGCCGCCGTCGCCATGACGAGCAGCGCTCCGGCCATGAGCCGCGCAGCTCGGCCCGATCGCCCCGCCGGGCCGGCTGTTCGAAGCTGGGTGAGCACCGTCGGATCCGTCCGTTTCGCTATGATAGCAATGGAGGTTCCGGCGTGGTGATCGCACACCGCCCTGGGCTCGGAGCCCTCGCGAGGTCCTCGACCTTCGCCCTCACGCTCTCGGTGGTCCTGCTCTGGCCGGGCTTGTCGGCGGCCCAGTCTTTGGTCCGCGGACCCTATCTGCAGACGCCGACCGCGGACGGCGTCATTGTCAGGTGGCGCACCGATGTCCCCTCGGACACGCGGCTCGCCTACGGGCCGTCCTTCGGCCAGCTCGGCTCGGTGATCACCGACCCGCAGCTGGTAGTCGACCACGAGGTCGAGATCGTCGGTCTCGAGCCGGCGACCAGGACCTACTACTCGATCGGGTCGTCGGCCGCGGTCCTCGCCGGCGCCGACCCCGAGCACTGGTTCACCACCGCGCCGGTCGGTAACGACCGTTCGTTCACCCAGATCTGGGCGATCGGCGACTCGGGGACCGCCGACGCCAACTCAGCCGCCGTCAGGGACGGCTACCTGATCGCCAGCGGCGGCGTCCCCAGCGACGTCTGGCTGATGCTCGGCGACAACGCCTACCCCGACGGCACCGACCCCGAGTACCAGGCCGCGGTCTTCGACACCTACCCCACGATCCTCCGCAGCACTCCCCTGTGGCCCGCCTTCGGCAACCACGACGCCCACAGCGCGACATCGGCCACCCAGTCCGGCCCGTACTTCGAGATCTTCAGCCTCCCCGTCGCCGGTCAGGCGGTCGGCCTGGCATCCGGCACCGAGGCCTACTACTCCTTCGACCACGGCAACATCCACTTCGTCTGCCTCGACACCTCGGACAGCTCGCTCGACCCCGGCGACGAGATGCTCCAGTGGATGGTGGCCGATCTCCGGGCCACCACGAGGGACTGGATCATCGCGTTCTTCCACCACCCGCCCTACACCAAGGGCTCGCACGACTCCGATGTCGAGCCCAATTTGATCGCGGTCCGGGAGAACGTCATCCCGCTCCTCGAGGAGCTCGGGGTCGACCTCGTGCTGAGCGGCCACAGCCACCACTACGAACGGTCCTTCCTGCTCGACGGTCACTACGGGCTCTCGAGCACCTTCGATCCGACGACCATGGCGCTCGACGGCGGCGACGGCCGGCCGGAGGGCGACGGACCGTACGTCAAGCAGCCGGGGCCCCACAACGGCGCCGTCTACGTGGTCAACGGGACGGGCGGCGAGGTCGGCGGCGCCGGGGCGGGGCTCGACCACCCCGCGATGTTCATCAGCCACGCCAAGCTGGGCTCGATGATCCTCCAGGCGACCGGCGACACCCTCGACGTCCGCTTCGTCAACAAGCTCGGCGTGAGGAAGGACTGGTTCACCCTGGTCAAGCAGGGGCTGCCGATCTTCAGGGACGGGTTCGAGTACGCGAGCACCGCCTCGTGGAGCGGGGTCGAGCCCGGCGGCTGACCGGCGGGCCACCCGGTCGTGCTGCGCGTTGCCCGGCGGACAGCGACTCCGCTTACGGCTGGACCTCGTCGAGCAGGCCGAGGAAGGCGTCGTAGTCCATGGCCTGCCACGACTCCGCCGACACCGCGCCCCCGGCGCGCGAGATGACCGACACCTTGTGGGCGGTCTCGACGTCGGGGGCGTCGTAGATGTCCATGAAGTCATAGGGCCCGAGGATCGCGTAGTGGGCGTGCCAGGTCACCTCGGGGCAGGCCGTCTTGACCTTCTTGAGCCAGGCGCGGCCCATGGCGCGGCGTACCTCGGCGTCGTGCAGGCTCTCCGGCGCGAGACGGGTCATCAGGACGAATCGCGGCATGGCTCACCTCCGGTGGCTCAGGTTTGCCACCACCATAGCGCCATCCGACCCGCGGGAAAAGAGCTGCCTGCCGTCGGAGGCACAGAGACGCCGCATCGTCGCAAGCGCGAAGACACGAAGACGCGAAGGAGATCGCGAAGCCGTCGCGATCAGGGTCATCGCAGGGGTTTGGTGGGGGGCCGGGGGCGTTCGTGAACCAGTGTGGAAACCCGGAGGCGTCGCATCGGGATCGGGATCGGGAACGAAGGCTCCACCTCCGCGATCCGAGCGGAAAGGCAAGGATCGGGCTAGGACCGACCGGGAGGAACGGGGTAGAGCGCGAGCTCGAGACCCGGGATGCCGTCGAAATGCCTGGCGTTCCGGGTGGCCAGGGGGGCGGCGTGCTGAACGGCCCAGGCGGCGATCCAGAGATCGGGCTTCGAGCGTCCGACGAGAGCCGAGCCGCTTCTCAGCCCGGCGACGATGGTCGCATACCGGTGGGCGGTCTCGAGGTCCACGTCGCCGATCCGAAAGAGGCGCAGAAGGGCGAGCGACTGGGCGAGACGCTCCGGTGAGACCGCCGCGCCTCCCTCGAGAAACTCCCCGGCGGCGTGCGCCGGGACGACGAACTCGGCCCCCGGGTTGGCGTCAAGGAGGTCCTTGCAGGGAGACTCGGGCAGGTCCCGGGTTCGCCAGAGATCGACCAGGAACGTGGTGTCAACGCAGATCATGGTCGTCCCAGGTCTCGATCTCCCGGTTCTCCGCGACCACCGCGAGCATCGTCTCCGCGTCGTCGAAGGACAGCGAGGCCACGCTCGAGAGCCCGCGCAGGATGTCGCGCCCGGTGTGGGCCTCCCCCAGCTGATCGATGAGGCGGTCGATGGTCCTCGAGAAGGACTCGCCCTCGCGCTTGACCCCGGCGAGCTTCTCGTAGACATGCGTGTCGACGGCGATGGTCTTGGAGCTCATACATACAGAAATATATGTAGAGCCTCGAGCTGTCAAGACCGGCCGGTCGCCGGTGGTCGGGCGATCGATCCACGACGCCGGTTGACCGCGCCGTCGGCTCACGGGCAACTGGCGAGTCGGGGCATGAAGGGCCCCCGGGACACTGCCTCGACGAGACCACGCCCGCTCTCCCTTCCGATGACCGCCGAGCGGACGAACCGAATCCGAGCATCGACGTTCAATTCTCTGGAGCGCCCGGTGCATCCACCACGAGGGAGGAGCCCATGAAGATGATCCGCCCGCTGATCGTCGGTGTCCTGCTCACCGCCGCCACCCAGACCCAGGCCGGCGTCGAGCTCCGTCAGGAGCACGTCTTCGAAGCGCGTCCCGGTCAGAAGGTCTCGATCGAGGCCACCTTCCACACCGTCGAGGTCGAGGTCGTCCCGGGCTCGACGGTTCGCGCGGTCGTCGAGATCACGTCGGCGTCGTCGGGAAGCAAGGCCGAGCGTGCGGTCGAGGAGCTGCGTCCGGTGTTCGAGGAAAAGGGCGACACCCTCCTCATCCGGTCGGTCCGCAGGGGCGGCTGGGGATGGTCGGGCGGCGGCCTCCGCGGCCGGGTCGTCGTGACCATGCCGTCGGGGCTCGACCTCGCGGTCGAGAGCTCGTCGGGCTCGATCACCGTCGCTGGCGATCTCGGCGACGCCGCGGCGCGCTGCAGCGCCTCGTCGGGCTCGGTGACCGTCCGCGGCGCGATGCGCGAGCTCGCGGCCGACACCTCGTCGGGCGCCATCCGGGTCACGGTCAGCCGCCCCCTCGATCGCTTCACCGCCGACGCCTCGTCGGGCAGCGTCCGGCTCTCCGGCGGCGCCCATGACGCCTTCGCCGACACCTCGTCGGGCAGCATCGATCTCGACGGGCTGCTCGGCGACGCCGGGATGAGCGCCTCGTCGGGGAGCATCGAGGCGCGCTGGGACTCGATCCCCGCCGGAGCGTCGGTCAAGGCGAGCGCGAGCTCGGGCAGCGTCACCCTGACGCTGCCGCCGGGCACCCCCGTCGCGGGCACCGCCGACACCGGCTCGGGCGGCATCCGCAGCGACTTCAAGGGCACCTTCGAGCGCCGCCACGCGACCTTCGCCGGCGGCCCGGGCGCGGTCCAGGTCCGGGTCAGCACCTCGTCGGGCGGCGTCTCGGTGACCTCGGGCTGAGCCCGCCCGGCCCGCGCACCGGAGCTCGTCGCGTGCCGATGGCGCCGTGTCCTTCGGCGGACGTCCGGCGAGGGAGGCCCCGTTCCCCGGCGACGGCGGGGCGATGGCCACCAGGAGGGCGCGAGTGGCGCCGGCTTCGGCAAGGCGGGCGAGGAGCTCGCGACCGACTCCGCCGCGGACCGGTCACTCGGCTCGGCTGGCGTGCACCCCTCTCCCGATTCGAGGCGACCCGGAGCATCGCGCCGGCGCTGGCTCAGGGCAGGCTCAGGCTCCACGCCGCGAGGCTGCCGTCCTCGAAGTCGTCGGCGAAGATCAGACCTCCGAAATCGACCTGGTGGCTGTAGACCCCCGCCGCGCCGAGCTCGGTCGACAGATAGACCGGCCAGGAGTGCTCGCCGGCCGCCGCGAGACCGCTGTAGTCGCCGATGAACTGGCCGTTTCCGAGGTCGGTGAGACCGGTGTCGAAGGGCGAGCCGGTCAGCAGGTGGGTCGTCCAGCTGGCGCCGCCGTCATCGCTCCAGGCATAGACCGCCTCGAGCCAAGCGGTGGCGGCGCTGTCGGGTTGCACGGTTCCGCTGCTGTCGAGGTAGAGCAGGTGGAGCCGGCCGCTGGAGTCGACCTCGAGCCATGGGAAGAACTGGTCGCCCGGAGGATCGGGATCGGCCGAGATGACCACCGGCGCGGTCCAGGTCGACCCGTCGTCATCGGAGCGGGTCAGGAAGAGGTCGACATCGGCATCGCTCCCAACCACCGCGGAGGTGTCGAAGTAGACGCAGTAGAGTGTCCCCTCTACCGGGTCCACGGTCAGGGCCGGCAGCTGTGGGACCCGGAAGTTGCCCGGCACCTGGGGCGAGCTGAAGATGTCCCAGAGGTCGAGCAGGGTCGTGATGCGGATCGGCGCCGACATCGTCTGGCCGCCGTCGGTGCTCCGCTGCAGTCGGTGGCCGTCCAGGTAGTCCCAGTACGAGATGTAAACCGTGCCATCCGGCCCGACTCGCGGCAGAAACCCGACCCCGGAGCCCAGCGATACCGGCGACGACCAGCTGGCGCCGAGGTCGTCCGAGTGCTGGAGGCCGAGGTTGTAGGCCGCGTAGAGTCGGGTCGAGTCCGGTTCGGACGGACGGGGACCCGCCGCCAACCAGCCCTTGTCGGCAGAGCCGCTTGCCAGGGTCATCACCGCCGGTTCGAAGACGCTAGCGCCGGGCTGCTTCCGGGCCACGAAGAGGCCGCCGTTGCCGGCAAAGCTGATCGCCCCGACCCACAGCGTCCCGGTGCGGGGGTCGACCGCCGTCATCGGGTCACCCTCGACGTCCGACTGGTTGGCGACCGGCGCCCGCACCACCTGATCGGTCCAGGTCGCACCATCGAGGCTGGTCGCCACCCCCAGACGAATCACCCCCGCCGGGCTGTAGTCGTTCCAGCCGGCCACCACCTCGCCTGCGCCCCACGCGGCCGCCGTGGTCTCATTGGCCCGAACCGAGCCGAGGGTCGGGTTGAGGCGGACCTGCTGGCCGACCACCGGCTGGTTGGCAGCGAAGGGGGCCTCACCGGCTGGCGCCCCTGCGGTCACCACGGCGGCGGCCGGCCCCTCCCCGGTCACGAGTTGGGCGAGATGCCCCGGCAGCGGCGTCCCCGCTGCCTGGGCGGCGGCCACCCGCCCGGCCGCCTCCTCGACATCGCCGGCGAGCCAGGCGGCCACCGCCAGCCGTACGTGGGCCGGTCCGAGCCCGGGGTCGACCGCCAGCGCCTCGTGCCAGGCCGCCGCGGCCCGGTCGTCGTGCCCGGAGCGGTCGAGTGCCGCACCGAGCAGGAACCAGGCGCCGGCGTCGCGCGGCTCGAGATCGACCGCCGTAGCGAAGGCCGCGACCGCGACGTCGGTGCGATCGGTTGTGAGAAGGGCCCGTCCCAGGGCGACGCAGGCGTCGGCGCTGCCCGGAGCGCCCCGCACCACCGCCACGGCGGCGGCGAGGGCCGCCGGTCGCAACCCCCGGTCCAGGAGATCGTCGACCTCGGCGAGGCGTCCCCTGATCTCGGCCGGAGCGAGCGGCGGCGCCGGCTCGGCGACGAGCCGCCCATCGACCACCGCCACGCCTTCGAGGGCCGCGTCGATCTGCCGTTTCCGATACTCCAGCGCCGGGCTCAGGCTGTCGCCGTCGCGGCCTCCGCAGCCCAGCAGGGCGATCACCGTCGCCGCGATCACCGCACCGGTCAGGCTCCGTTCGAACATCGCTCGCCCTCCGCCGGTCAGAGGTCGTTCAGCTCAGACCTGCCGGCCGTTCCTGGTCGCCATCTTGCGGGCGATCAGCAGTGCCATCTCCAAGGATTGCTCATAGTTGAGGCGGGGGTCGACGCGCGACTCGTAGGCCCGGCGAAGATCGGCCTCGGCGAGGCCCCGGGCGCCCCCGATGCACTCGGTGACGTTGTCGCCGGAGAGCTCGAAGTGGATCCCGCCGAGGTAGGAGCCCAGCTCGTGGTGGATGTCGAAGCTCGCCTCGACCTCGCCGAGGATGTTGTCGAAGCGGCGGGTCTTGATGCCGTCGGCGGTCTTCTCGGTGTTGCCGTGCATCGGGTCGCAGCACCACACGACCTGCCGTCCGGTCGCCCGCACCGCCTCGACGAGGGGCGGCAGGCAGCTTGCGACCCGACCGACGCCGAAGCGGTGGATCAGGGTCAGGCGGCCGGGCTCGCGGCCGGGGTCGAGGACCTCGACGAGCTCGCCGAGCCACTCGGGCGTCATCGCCGGGCCGACCTTGACGCCGATGGGATTGCGGATGCCGCGGTAGTACTCGACGTGGGCGCCGTCGAGCTCGCAGGTCCGCATCCCGAGCCAGGGCAGGTGGGTGCCGAGGTTGTACCAGCCGTCGCGCCGCGGCACCCGGCGGGTCACCGCCTGCTCGTAGGGCAGGTGGAGCCCCTCGTGGCTGGTGAAGAAGTCGACCCGGCTCATCTCGGAGACGTGGGCGTCGGCGAGGATCTCCATGAACCGGACCGAGTCGGAGATCGACTCGACCATCCGCTGGTACTCGCGGGCTCGCGGCGAGTGCTCGACGAACTCGAGGTCCCAGTACTCGGGGTGGCGGATGTCGGCGAAGCCGCCCTCGACGAGCGCCCGGATGAAGTTGAGGGTCAGCGCCGCCGCCTCGTAGCCGCGGAGCAGCCGGTCGGGGTCGGGGGTCCGCTCGGCGGCGGTGAAGCCGGCGCCGTTGACCAGGTCGCCGCGGTAGGCGGGGAGGGTGACCCCGTCCCGGGTTTCGGTGTCGGAGGAGCGCGGCTTGGCGTACTGGCCGGCGAACCGGCCGACCCGGATGATCCGGCGCTTGAGGCCGTAGGTCAGGACCAGGCTCATCTGGAGCAGGACCTTGAGCTTGTTGGTGATGACGTCGGCCGTGCACTGGTCGAGACGCTCGGCGCAGGCCCCGCCCTGGAGCAGGAAGCGGCGCCCCGCCGCGGCGTCGGCGAGCTGGCCCTTGAGCCGCTCGACCTCCCACGAGGTGACCAGGGGCGGCAGGGTGGAGAGCTCGGCCACCGCCCGGTCGAGCGCGGGCTCGTCGGGGTAGGTCGGCTGCTGGCCCGCCGGCCGGGCGCGCCACGAGGAGGGCGTCCAGTCGCTCATGGAGGCGGAATCATACCCCACGCACTCGCGCTCAGCCGGCTGCGGGCTCGAGCGGCGACCAGCCGGTCAAGACCCAGACGCCGTCGACGGGCTCGAAGACGAGCTCGGCGGCGACCGGGGCGACCCGCCGGTGGGCATGGCCCCAGTGTCCGACCGTGATCACCACCGACCAGCGGCAGCGGGCCTCGAAGCCCCGGCCGCGCGGTCTCGCGCTCACCGCGACCACCTCGACCTCCCGGAAGAGGGCGAGATCGCGATCTCCGCCGGCCAGCTCGAGAGGGCGGCGGGCCGCCGCCGAGACCTCATCGACCAGGCCCTGGGCGACGCCCGGCCCGAGCCCGGCGCGGTCTCCCGCCGCGCCCGTGAGGTAGAGGTTGTGGAGGGTCGCGGCGATGATCCTCCCGGCCCGCGCGTCGTCGATGGTGACGGCCCGGCCGGCGAGCCAGACCGCCCCGGCGAGGGCCGCCGCCAGCCCGGCGAGCGCGCCGGTCCGCGCCCACGAGCCGGCGCCGCCGGCCGCCCGGGCGGCGGCGCCGACGAGCAACAGGGCGATCACGGCGAGCCCGGCCCGGCCGAGCCAGAGCAGCGGCCGGAGAGCCGGCGAGGGCGGCGGGGCGACGGTCATCGGTCCGACCCTGTCGTCATCGGCCGACCAGCAAAGCCGGCTCTCCTCGGTCGCCAGATCGGTGGCGACCGCCCCCCTCGACCCGATCACCACACCGGTCGCCGCGAGCCCGGCCGGCCGCCGCCGCCAGACCAGCTCGACCCGCTCGGCGGGCGTCTCCAGCGAACGGACGAAGACCGCTCGCAGAAACGCGGCCCCGGCCGACGGGTCGGCGCTCGAGCCCGGCGTTGACGACCGGATCAGCCGTCGCTCGACGAGCTCGGCGCGGTGGAGGACCGGGGTCGCCGGCTCGCCGTCGATCGTCAGCTCGAGACCGGCGACGAGGCGCTCGGCGAGACGCCGGGCGACCGCCCACCTGGCGGCGTCGGTGGCGGCGGCGGGCGCTTCCCCGTCAGGCTCCTCGAGAGGCTCGATATCGTGCGGCCGCGCCACGAGCTCGAGCCACACCCGCCCCGGCTCGACCGAGAGCTGGGCGACCAGCGGCTCGCCGAGCTCCCGCCCGAGCTCGGGCTCGAGGAGCCGCGATCGCCACGGCTGGTCCCAGTCGAGCTCGACGACCACCGGGCCGGTCAGGGCCGTCGCGTCGATGACCGGTACGCCGAGGTGGTGGACGACGAGGGCCGCCGTCGCCTTCGGCCGGCCACCCGAGACCATCGCCGGCGTCAGCCGCAGCCGCGCCGGGCGTCCGGCCAGGTCACAGGCGAAACCGACCACGGCGACCGGCCTCCCGCCGCCGGGGGCGCCGGCGACCGGCCCGCCGGTCAGCCCGTCGCGCGGCCACCGCCGGTCGGTCCGGAACGCGGTCCGGCGCCCTGGTAGCGGCGCGCCACCGTCGAAAGAAAGAACCAGCTCCTCAGCGAAGAACCGTGCGACCCGCTCGTCGTCGTCGGACGGATCGAGGCCCATCCGCACCCGGAAATCGTCGGGCAGCACGCCCTCGAAGGCGATGAGGTCGGGGACCCCGGTCTCCAGCTCGGCGCGGACCCCGCCCTCGTCGACGAAGACCTCGAGCAGGGTCGTGGCGGAGGCCGCCGCCGCGTCGGCGCCGGCGATGGTGTCGGCCGCGGCCGGCGGCGCCGCGAGCCCGAGCAGCGCGGCGGCGAGCACGATCGGGGTTGCGGTTCGCCACGGGCCGCCCGGGCTCCGGCGGGTCGTCATCTTCGACGCGGGCCTTCGATCATCGCCAGCCGGGCACCGGCAGCGGCCGGAACTGGTAGCGCAGCAGCACGATGTTCGCGCGACCCCGGTCCTCGACATCGGACCGGATGAAGTTGAGCTTGACGATCGAGGTCGGGCTCAGATACCAGTTGAGGCCGACGCTGAGGTTCTTCATCACGCCGCCCCGCAGCCCGCCGTCGTCGAGGTCGACCTTCGACACCCGGCCGACCAGCTCGAGGGCGCCGCCCGGCCGCTTGGTGAACAGGCCGGCGATCGGGCGCGTCGCGTCGGTCTTCGGAACCATCCGGCTGAACACCCCGAGCTCGCGATCGTACGAGTGATGCTCGCCGGTGATGAACCACCCGGCCTGGACGTAGTAGCCCCAGAGGTCGAGGTCGCCGTAGTCGGTCTGCTCGAGCTGCGACAGGATGGCCTCGGACTGGACGTGGATCGGCCCCATGACCGCGACCGCCTCGACCCCGAGGAGCTGGATCTTCCCCGCCTCGATCTCGCCGGTGTCGATGAGGAAGTCGACGAAGCGCGCCTCGGGCCGCGACCGGTAGTGGACGGTGCCGTTCTTCGGGTCGCGGGTCGAGAACGACGCCCCGACGTGGAGCAGCCTGCTCTCGTCCTGGTTGACGATCGGCAGCCCGGACACCCGGGTGGTCAGCGAGAGCACCGAGTTGGACGAGTTGGCCTCGGTGGTCTGGCCGAAGGAGAAGAAGCCGACCGCCCACTGCATCCGATGGTTGAACGCGGTGTCGTGGAGCATGTAGCCGAGGTTGTAGCCGGGCGAGAAGGTCCACACCGGCAGCGCGCGCTCGAGCAGGCCGGTGTAGTGGCTGCTCATGGTTCGCTCGAAGCTGAACGGCTCCTGGAAGAGACCGACGCGGAACTGGCCGACCCGGTAGCCGAAGACCTCGAGTCCCCGGTCGCGGCCTTCGACGAAGGCGTCGCCGAGGCCAGTGTCGGCGCCGAAGTCGAACGAGATGCTGTAGCGCAGGCGATGGTCGACCGTGCCCTGGGCCCACAGCGAGAGCTCGCGGAACCTGACCTCCTGGTCGACCTCGCCGTAGAAGCTCTCGTAGGTCTCGTCGGACCAGCCGAGGGTGCCGTCGACCTTGACCCGGGCCTGGCTCCGGATCGTCAGCCGCCCATCGAAGAGGTCCCAGACCAGCAGCCCCTGGGTCGCCTGGGTGAAGATCCGCCACTTGTCCGAGAAGCCCTCCTTCGCGAGGAGGGCCTCCTCCTCGGTCAGCTCGACGGTCGGCACCTCGACGGGCTCGGCCGGCTCGGGCTGATCCGTCGCGGGGTCCCCGTCAACCGCCCCGGTCGCCTCCTCCGCCGGCGCGGCGGGCGTCGGGGCGGTCGTTTCGGGGGCTGGCGGCGGCGGCAAGGTGGGCGGCGGCCCGAGCCCCTGGGCGCCGGCCGCCCCCGCCCCGAGCAGGAGCAGGGTGAGGACGGTCATCCGGCCGACTGCCGACATCGAAGGGGTCATCAGAAGCGCACCTCGAGGTTCACGCCGTAGACCCAGACCTCGTGGCCGTCGACGAGATCGAGGTTGACCGCCGGCGCGATACCGTAACGGGACCCGATGTGGATCCAGTAGGCCGCGCCGACGCGAAAGACGAAGTAGGTTTCGTCCTCGTCGACTGCGGTCGCGTCGGCCTTGCCGAGGTGGTGCTCGACCTCGCCGCGGCCGTCGTGCCACTCGATTCCCGGCGCCGCGATCAGCGTGAAGCCGCCTCCGAAGGGCTGCCAGAGGACCGCCGGCGCGACGACCAGGTTGCGCTGCTCGCCGCCGGCGTAGTCGATCAGACCGCCGAGGCCCCACCTCGGCCCCATCCGCCGGCCGTACTCGAGGCCCCAGGTCGCCTCGGAGCCGTGGCCCGGCTCGTCGGTGACGCCGAGGAACACGGCGAAGGCGTTGCGAAAGCCGTGGTCGCCGGTCGTGGCCCCGCCGTGCTGGTCGGCGGCCGCCGGCTCGCCGTGCTCGGACGGCGCGCCCGCCACCGCCGGCCCGGCGACGAGCATCGCGCCGAGGACGATCGCGACGGTCAGGCTCCGCATCGACGTCATCGCACCTCCCGTCACCTCGCCGACGCCCGCACGAGAAACGACGGGCGGGACCGGCGGCCCACCCGGCGCCCCGGGCTCGACCGACTCACTCGCCCGATGAGAACAGACCGATGAAGAACGAGATGACGCTGAAGACCAGCGCCCCGAGCACCGACCACCAGAAGCCGCCGACCTGGAACCCGGGCACCAGGAACGCCGCCAGCATGAAGGTGAAGCCGTTGACCGCCAGGTAGAAGAGGCCGAGGGTGAGGATCGTGATCGGCAGGGTGAGGATCGTCAGGACCGGCCGTACCAGGGCGTTGACCAGCCCGAGCACGATCGCCGCGACGGCGAGCGCACCGTAGGAGCTGACGTTGACACCGGGCAGGATGTAGGCCGTCGCCCAGAGCGCGATCGCGATCACGAGCCAGTGAATGAGGAACCGTTTCATGAGCCCTCCCTCTCGACCTCCGTGGATCTGCGCCATCATACCCCGCGGCGGCGAATGGTGTATCGTCGCAGCGCCCCGGAGCGTGCGGGGCGAAAGGGGGCGGCGAGAGATGACGACGACACGGACGCTCACCCTGCTCGGCGTGACCCTCATCATCGTGGGCGCGGCGGCACCCGCGGCGGCCCAGCGGATCGAGATCACCCCCTTCGCCGGGTATCAGTTCGGCGGCGAGCTCGCCGAGCTCGGCGATGAGACGGTTCTCCGCGACCTCGACCAGGCCTCGAGCTGGGGCCTGATGCTCGGTGCGAGCGTCACCGCCCTCGACGTGGTCGAGCTCTACTACTCGTCGCAGGGAACCGAGCTCGACCGGGGGGATCAGCCTCCCGAGGAGGTCACCGTCGACACGCTGCAGATCGGCGCCGTGCACGAGTACGCACCCAGGCGGCCGATCAACCCCTATGTCGGCGCGACCCTCGGGGCGACCCGCTTCGAGGTCGCCGGTGACAGCGACACCCGCTTCTCTGCCGGGCTCGCCCTCGGGCTCAAGATGGTCGTGTCGGACCATCTCGGCTTTCGTTTCGACGGCCGCATCTTCGGGATCAGCACCGGTTCGGGGGAGATCGGCTGCGCCGGCGGGGCCTGCTTCGGCTACCCCGACGACTCGGTGATCTGGCAGTACGCGGTCAACGTCGGCATCATCGTCCGCCTCGGCGGCTGACCGCCGCCCGGCCGGTTCCTGCGATACAATCTCCCCGTCGCTCCGCAGCCGTGACCGGACCGCCGATGGGAGAGCCGATGATCAAGTTCATCCAGTGCGTCAGGAAGAAGCCCGAGATCTCGATCCAGGAGTTCCGGCGTTATTGGGGGCTGTACCAGGCCAAGGCGACCGAGCTCGCCCGCGCGGTCAACGCCGTCGGTCTGAGCTTCTCGACCGCGCTGGCGGTCGACGAGAACCTCCAGGTGATGCTCGTCCGGGGCACCAGCGAGCCCTTCGACGGCCTCGCCGAGATGAGCATTTCCAACGCCCCGAGGATGCTCGAGAAGCTCGGCGAAGAGCCGGCCAGGTCGATCTGGGAAGCGTTCAAGAAGCTCCAGACCGAGTTCGTCGACCTCGAGGGCTCGTCCTTCTTCTTCGCCTCCGAGGAAGTGGTGCTGCGGCGATGAGCCGGGTCGGGGTGATCGCGCTCGCGCTCGTGCCGGGGCTCGCCGTGGCCTCGGCGCCGGCGCTCGCCGGCGGTCTCGCCGACCTCTTCGAGCGGGTCGACCCGGCGGTGGTCGAGATCGCCACCATCCAGCAGGTGGTCGGTGACGACGGTCCGGCGAAACGGGTCCGCTCGGGCGGGCTCGGCTCGGGCTTCCTGGTGTCGGACGACGGTCTCATCCTGACCGCGGCCCACGTCGTCCACCTCGCCGAGGATGTCGCGGTGCGCTGGCTCGACGGCGAGGTGTCGGCGGCCGTGATCGTCTCGTCGAACCCCGGCGCCGACCTCGCCCTGATCCGCGCCGACCGGGTCCCGGTCGGCGTGAAGCCCCTGACCCTGGCGGACTCCGACAGGGTCCGGGTCGGCGACGAGGTCTTCGTCATCGGCGCGCCGCGCAGCCACGCCCACAGCCTCTCGGTCGGCCACGTCAGCGCCCGCCGCGCGCCCACGGATCTGTTCGGCGGGATCGAGCCGGTCGAGCTCCTCCAGACCGACGCCGCGATCAACGAGGGCAACTCGGGCGGACCGATGTTCAACCTGGACGGCGAGGTGATCGGCGTGGTCAGCCATATCCTGTCGAGGTCGGGCGGGTCCGAGGGCCTCGGCTTCGTCGTCACGTCGAACATGGCGCGGACCGAGATGCTCGAGCGGCGGCCGTTCTGGAGCGGTCTCGACGGCTATCAGCTGAACCAGAGCTGGGCGGCGATCTTCAACCTGCCCCAGGCCGCGGGCATCCTCGTCGAGAACGTCGTCGCCGGGTCGCCGGCGGCGCGGATCGGGCTGCGGCCGGGTCTCGTCCGGGCCGAGATCGACGGCCAGCGGCTGACCGTCGGCGGCGACGTCGTCCTCGCCATCCAGGGGATCCCGGTCGGCGCCGAGGGCTTCACCGCCAAGGTCGAGCGGGCGGTCGGCGAGCTGGCCGATGACGATCTCCTCGAGCTCAAGGTGCTGCGCGCCGGCCAGGTCATCTCGCTGACCATGCCGATCGGCGAGCTGCGGTAAGAGGGCTTGGCCGGCGCGGTTGAGGGCGTGGCCGGCGCCTGCGGCGCCTGGGCTTGAGGGTGTGGCCGGCGCCGTTGGCGCCTGGGCTTGAGGGCTTGGCCGGCGCTTTCGGCGCCTGGGCTTGATGGACTGCGGTCACGCCTTGGCGGCGTAGGCGAGCATGAGGGCGCGCCACGGACCGGTCGCGCGGAGCCGCGACAGGTTGCCGAAGTGGCCGCTGAGCGACCGGTTGACGAAGATCACGTCCTCGGGGAAGGTCATGTCACGCTTGACTTCCCAGCCCTCGAGCCCGAGCCGGATGATCTCGCGGTAGATCGCCTCGTTGCCCTCGCCGAAGGTGTAGGGCGGGCTCTCCCGGAAGACCTCGGCGATGACCTCGATGTACGGCTCGATCGCCTCGAGCGGAATCTCGCCGCCGTCGGCCATCGCCAGCCCGATCCCGGCGAAGATCGCCGGCAGGTCGGAGATCCGCCCGTCGATCACCGCGACGAAGGCGTCGGCATAGGCGCGGGCCAGGGCCTCGGGCACCTCCTTGACGCAGCCGAAGTCGTAGACCACCACCGAGCCGTCCTCGCGGAAGGCGAAGTTCGCCAGGTTGGGGTCGGCGTGGAGCAGCCGGTGCTCGAGCAGACCGCGCAGCTGGAGCTCGGCGAGCACGACGCCCCAGCGGTCGCGGAGCTCGGAGGGGTAGCGGTCGGAGCAGGCCTCGGCCGCCGGGATGCCCTCGACCAGCTCCATGGTCAGCACGGTGCGCGCCGTCGCCTCGTCGACCACCCGCGGGATGACGATCTCGGGCACCTCGGCGTGGAGCTCGGTCAGCCGGCGGATGTTCTCGGCCTCGTGGAGGTAGTCGATCTCGGCGAGCAGGCCGGCCCTCAGCTCGCCCCAGATCGGCTCGAAGTCGGCGTCGGTGAAGAGCGCGAACAGCCGCTTGAGCAGGGTCTTGAGGTTGTCGAGGTCGGCCTTGACGATCTCGTCGATCAGGGGGTACTGGACCTTGACCGCGACCTCGCGTCCGTCGCGCAGCCGGCCCCGGTGGACCTGGCCGATCGAGGCCGCGGCGAAGGCGTCGTAGTCGAAGCTGGCGAACAGCTCGTCGAAGTCGTCGATCGCCCCGCGGACCTCGAACCCGACGACCTCGGCGGGGACCGGCGGCGCCTGCTTCTGCAACGTCCGCAGCACCTCGGCGACCTCGGGGGGCAGCAGGCCCTCGTGCAGGCTGAGCATCTGGCCGACCTTCATCGCCGCGCCCTTGAGCTCGCCGAGGGTCTCGACGACGCGCACCGCGTTGCGGACCAAGTTCTCGGTCCGGCGCGCGCTTCTCGACGGTCCGGAGCGCAGCAGACCGAGCGCCTGGCTCGCCGCGACCGACGCGCCGACCCGACCGGCCAGCCCGCCGAGCTTGAGGACCCGGCGGGTCGCCGAGGTGATCATCCCGTCGTCGGCCACCGTCGTCGCTCCGCCGCCCCCCGCGTCAGAGGAGGTGGCGCTCGCCGGCGGCCCGCTCGAGATCGGCTCGGAAGTCGGGGTGGGCGATGTCGATCAGGGCCCGGGCCCGCTCGCGCAGGCTCCTGCCCCACAGGCTGGCGATGCCGTACTCGGTGACGACGTAGTGGACGTCGGCCCGCGTCGTCACCACGCCCGAACCCGGGAGCAGGGTGTCGACCAGCCGCGAGACCTTGCCGTCCATGGCCGTCGACGGCAAGGCGATGATCGGAACGCCGCCCTTCGACCGGGCCGCGCCGCGGACGAAGTCGAGCTGGCCGCCGAAGCCCGAGTAGACCCGGACGCCGATCGAGTCGGCGCAGACCTGACCGGTCAGGTCGACCGAGATCGCCGAGTTGATCGCGACCATGGCGTCGTTCTGGGCGACGATGAAGGGGTCGTTGACGTACTCGTTGGGGTGGAACTCCATGAACGGGTTGTTGTCGACGAAGTCGAAGGCCCGCCGGGTGCCGATCACGAAGGAGGCGACGATCTTGCCGCGGTGCAGGGTCTTGCGCTCGTTGGTCACGACCCCGGCCTCGAACAGGTCGACCAGCCCGTCCGAGAACATCTCGGTGTGGACCCCGAGGTGCTTCTTGCCCTCGAGAAAGTCGAGCACCGCGTCGGGGATCTCGCCGATCCCCATCTGGAGCGTCGCGCCGTCGGGAATCAGCGAGGCGATGTTCTCGCCGATCCGCCGGGCGACGTCCGAGATCTCCGGCGCCATCGGGTGCTCGAGCACCGGCGCGTCGACCTCGACCACCCGGGTCAGCTTGGAGACGTGGACGAAGGAGTCGCCGAGCGAGCGCGGCATCTGCTGGTTGACCAGCGCGATGACGGTGCGCGCGTTCTCGACCGCGGCCTTGGTCGCGTCGACCCCGACCCCGTACGAGCAGAAGCCGTGCTCGTCGGGCGGCGACAGGTGGACCAGGGCGACGTCGACCGGCATCAGCCCGCCGGTGATCAGCGACGGCACCTCGTGGAGGTGGATCGGGACGAAGTCGGCCCGGCCCTCGTTGACCGCCTGGCGGACGTTGCCCCCGGCGAACAGCGCGCGGTGGCGGAAGTGGGGCTCCATCCCGGCGTCGACATAGGGCGCCGCGGCCAGGGTCAGGATGTGAACCACCTCGACGTTCTCGAGCTCGGGCGCCCGCGCCACCATGGCGTCGATGAGCTGCACCGGGGTGTTGCACCCGGGGTGGACCCAGACCCGGTCGCCCGAGGCGATGTCCCTGACCGCCTGGGCGGCGGTGGTCGTGCGGCTTCGGTAGATGTCGACCCACTTCATGACCGGCTCCTCACCCGCACTCGATGTCGAGGTAGGGCACCCCGAGATCGTCGGCCAGCCCCTTGCGGACGCAGTGACCGTCGTGGGTGTAGGTCCCCCGCCGGACCGCGCTGTTGGTCCGGACCGCGCGGTCGAAGCCCTGGTCGGCGATCGCCTGGATGTAGGGCAGCATCGAGTTGGTCAGCGCGCGGGTCGAGGCGCGCGAGGCCGACGACGGCAGGTTGGGGACGCAGAAGTGGATGACGTCGTCGACCATGAAGGTGGGGTTCGAGAAGTCGGTCGGCCGCGAGGTCTCGCAGCACCCACCCTGGTCGATCGACAGATCCATGATCACCGAGCGGGGCTTCATGCTCTTGAGCATCTCCCGGGTCACCAGGATCGGCGCGCGCTCGCCGTGCACCGCCACCGCGCAGACGAAGAGGTCGGCGAAGGCCAGCGCCTTCTCGATGTGGGCGGGGGTGGCGATCATCGTCGGCACCTCGTAGCCGACGTGGCTCTGGAGGCGCCGCATGGCGTCGATGTCGCGGTCGAGGACGACCACGTGGGCGCCGATCCCATGCGCGTACCGGGCGGCGGCCCTGCCGAGGGTCCCGGCGCCGAGGATCACCATCGACGCCGGCGGAATCCCCGGGGCGCCGCAGATCAGCAGCCCCTTGCCCCCGAACTCGTTGAGCAGCAGACCCGAGCCGACGATCACCGCGAGCCGGCCGGCGATCTCGGACATCGCCTCGAGGACCGGCGCCTTGCCGTCGTCCTCCTCGATGATCTCGTAGCCGACGGTGGTGATCTTCCGCTCCAGCAGGGTGGCGAAGGCATCGGCCGGCGCCAGCGCCAGGTGCCAGCTCGAGACCACGATCTGGCCCTCCTGGAAACGGCCGTAGTCGGCGGGCGAGGGCGGCGAGATCCGGAGCACCAGCTCGGATCGGAGGAGCACGTCGTCCTCGGAGTAGACCACCGTCGCGCCGACCTTCTCGTAGGCGCCATTGCCGAAGCCGGCCTCGATCCCGGCGCCATCCTGGATGTAGACCCGGTGGCCCCGCTCGGTCATCAGTCGAACCCCGCCCGGGGTCAGCCCGATCCGATGCTCGAGCGGTCGCCGGTCCTTGACCAGTCCGATGTCCATGCCTGCCTCCACCGCCCCGCGCGGGCTCCCGGGGATTCCAGCACAACCCCGGTCGGGGGGCAAACCCCGCAGCGGCATCGCCAGCCGCAGCGACCGCGGATGCTAGGATGAACCCCGTGACCACGGGAGCCTCAAAAAGCACCGGCCACGGCTTCGGAACGGCGCCGGTCTTCCTCGCTTCGATCAGCACCATCCTCGGCGCGGTGCTCTTTCTGAGGTTCGGTTATGCGGTCGCCAACGTCGGGCTGCTCGGGGCGATCTTCATCGTCCTTCTCGGCCACGCGGTCACCATTCCGACCGCGCTCGCGATCTCCGAGATCGCGACCAACCGGCGGGTCGAGGGCGGCGGCGAGTACTTCATCATCTCGCGCTCGTTCGGCACGACGATCGGCGCCACCATCGGCACCGCTCTCTACATGTCGCAGGCGATCTCGGTCGCCTTCTACTCGATCGCCTTCGCCGAGGCCTTCCAGCCCCTCGCGCCGCTGCTCGAGAGCACCACCGGGTGGTCGTTCGACCCGCGGATGGTGTCGCTGCCCTTTGTCATCGGCCTGCTCGTCCTGATCTACTACCGCGGCGCCAACGCCGGAGTGGTCGGTCTCTACATCATCGCCGGGCTGCTCGCCGCGGCGCTCGCGCTGTTCTTCGTCGGCTCGCCCCTCGACGACGCCCCGGCCGACATCCCGCTGCTCGCCAAGACCGCCGGGGCCGACCCCTTCTTCCTGGTCTTCGCCATCGTCTTCCCGGCCTTCACCGGGATGACCGCGGGCGTCGGGCTCTCGGGCGACCTCGCCAACCCCCGGCGTTCGATCCCCCTCGGCACGTTGACCGCCACCGGCGTCGGGATGGTGGTGTACATCCTGGTGGTCGTCAAGCTCTCGGCGTCGGCGTCGCCCGAGGCCCTCGCCGGCGACCAGCTCATCATGAGCCGGATCGCGCTGTGGGGGCCGATCATCCCGATCGGACTCGCCTGTGCGACGGTGTCCTCCGCCCTCGGATCGGTCCTCGTCGCGCCGCGCACCCTCCAGGCGATCGCCAAGGATGGCGTCGTCCGCTGGCGGTCGATCACCGAATTCCTCGGCCGCGGCGCCGGTGTGGCCAACGAGCCGCGCAACGCGACGGCAGTCACCGCGGTGATCGCGATCAGCTTCGTGGTCGCCGGCAACGTCGACTTCGTCGCCCGGATCATCTCGATGTTCTTCATGGTCACCTACGGCTCGCTGTGCGCGATCTCCTTCTTCGAGCACTTCGCCGCCCGGCCGAGCTACCGGCCGACCTTCCACTCCCGCTGGTACCTCAGCCTGGTCGGCGCGGTCGGCTGCCTGCTGCTGATGTTCCAGATGGACCCGGCCTTCGCGCTGGTGGCGATCGTCGCGATGGCGCTGATCTACCGGGTGATCCGCGCCTCGCGCGGCCAGCGCGGCGACGACCTCGGCGCGATCTTCCGCGCGGTGATGGTCCAGGCGACGCGGCAGATGCAGGTCGGGCTCCAGGCGAGCGGCGGCCAGGGGAGCGCCGACCAATGGCGGCCGAGCATCATCATGGTCGACGGACGGACCTTCGACCGCTCGTCGCCGCTGCGCCTGCTCAGCTGGCTCGCCCACCGCCACGCGGTCGGCACCTATCTCCACTTCATCCCCGGTCGGCTCGACCGCGACAGCTACCTCGAGTCGAAGAAGACGCTCGAGCGGCTGATCCGGCTCGTCCACGACCGGGCGAGCGGGATCTTCGTCGACACCATCGTCAGCCCGTCGATGCGCTCGGCCCTCGCCCAGAGCCTGCAGGTCCCCGGCATCTCGGGGATGGAGAACAACACCGTCCTCTTCGAGTTCGCCTTCAACGACCCGCCGGAGGTCCTCCAAGAGGTCGTCGAGGGCTGCGTCGACGCGGCCGCGACCGAGATGGACATCCTGGTGCTGCGGCACTCCAACGTCTTTTTCGGGGGCCGCGACCGGATCCACATCTGGCTGACCTGGCACGACTACAAGAACGCCAGCCTGATGATCCTCACCGCCTACATGCTGGTCGGCCACCCGGACTGGAAGCACGCCGAGATCGAGATCCTGGTCGCCGCCCCCGAGGAGCGGGCGGCGGGCGAGGAGGCCAAGATCGAGCAGACCCTGGCGACCGGCAGGATCCCGGTCAGCCCGCGCAACGTCCGCATCTTCCCGACCGACGCCCAGGTCGACTTCGGCCGGTTGGTGGCCGAGCACTCGGCCTCCGCCGACCTGGTCATCCTCGGCTTCACCATGCCACGGCTGAACGCCAAGGGCGCCGACCTGTTCGAGCGCCACCCCGAGCTCAACGACGTGCTCTTCGTCTGCGCCGAGGCCCGGCTCGCCATCGAGTAGCCCCCGACACCCGGGTCATCATTCATCATTCATCATTCATCATTCACAACGGATGGGCCCCCTCATTGCCGTCCGCCCCTCTCCCCTCTCGAACCGCTCCTTGATATGATGAGTGGCTATGACTCGTGAACCCCATCCGACCGGTCGGCCCGCACGACCGGTCGGCCTGTTCCACATCCGGCGCGGCGAGATCCTCGGCGACCTGCCGCGCGGCGTCGCCGAGCGCGGCTACCACCTCTACACCGAGCGCCGGATCATCCGCATTGTGTGGACCGGGGACGGTCTCGAGTCGGAGCTCTCCCAGCCGCCGTGCACGGTGACGATCAGCGACAACGCCGGACCCTTCTCGGCGGTCCGCTGCACCGCCTGCGAGCCGGCCAACGGTCCGTGCCCGCACGCCGTGGCCACCCTGCTGCAGTGGCTCGACGTCCGCCCGACCATGCAGCGCCTCGGTCCGGGCTCCGCCTGGCGGGCCAACTCTCGCCACCCCTTCATCGCCCCCGGCCGCGCCTCCGCCGAACGGCTCGATCTCAGCCACCTGACCGGACACGACCTGCGGTCCGCGCTCGAGCTCCAGCTGTCGCTCCAGAAGACCGGCGCGGCCACCGCGAGGATCTCGGGCCACGAGGTCGAGATCCACATCATCCTCCCCTCCGGAGGCCGGCGGGTCGTCGTCTTCAACGCCACCCTCCTGCCGTCCGCGCTGCCGCTGCTCCGGTCGCTGCCCGGGATCAAGCTCGCCGGCGAGCTGACCACCCTCGAGCTGTCCGAGGCGCGGCTCCACCCGGTGCTCATCGCCGCCTGGACCGAAGCCGGGATCACGGTCGAGCCCGGCTATCGGCTGGGCAGCGGCAAGGTGCTGCGCGGCTCGAGCCTCGAAGGGCACATCTTCGGCCGCTGGGCGAGGATCGGCAACCACCTGTGCCGGGTCCTCGACCCGGCGACGCCGCTCGTCCCCTTCCACCGGCGCGGGCTGCAGGTCCTCAACGGGCAGGAGGCGCTGCGCTTCCTCAACCTCGACCACCCGCAGCTGCTCCAGCACCCGTGGTACATCCCCCTCGGCGAGCTCGCCGCCTTCCGCCAGCCGGTCGCGCCGCGGCCGGTGGCTCTCGAGGCAGAGCTCACCCCCAACGGACGGGTCCGCATCCGACCCTCGTTCAAAGCCGCCGGGCAGCGGATCGAGTGGCGCGAGGCCTACGAGCTGCTCGACCAGGGATTCACCCGGGTCGGAGAGGCGATCGTCCGATCGCCCGACCTCGGCCTGTTCGAGGAGGTCGGCTTCAGGATGCCCAAGCGGGCCCAAGCGAAGGGGCTCATCGGAAGCCGGACGGCGCTCATCCGGCTGGTCGCCGAGACCGGGCTGCCGATCACCGGCGGCGACAGCGGGCTGGTCGCCCTCGCCGACCTGCTGCACGGCCGCTCGACCCCGGAGTGCCCCGACCCGCCGGGGCTGAGATCGCACCTCCGGCCGTACCAGCGGGCCGGAGTCGCCTGGCTGTGGAACCGCTACCTCGCCGGGATCGGCGCGCTGCTCGCCGACGACATGGGGCTCGGCAAGACCCACCAGGTCATGGGTCTGCTCTGCCTGGTCCACGAGGTCCAGCGATCCGAGGGGCTGCTCGTGGTCTGCCCGCGCGGGGTGCTCGAGCACTGGCACACCCTGCTCCAGCGCTACGCCCCCGATCTCGAGGTCCACATCTACCACGGGCCCGGGAGATCTCTCGCCGCGATCGAGGGCGGGGTCGTCGTCCTGACCACCTATGACATCCTCTTCCGCTCGGCCGACGAGCTCACCGAGCGGATCTGGGAGGTCGCGGTCTTCGACGAGGCCCAGCGGATCAAGAACTCGCGGACCAAGGCGGCCCGCGCGGCGCGCCGGATCCCCGCCACCTTCCGGATCGCGCTGTCCGGGACGCCCCTCGAAAACCGCCTCACCGAGCTCTGGTCAGTGGTCGACCTGATCCTCCCCGGCTACCTCGGCTCGGAGCGCGACTTCCGGACAACCCACCGCAACCCGACCCACCACCAGCTCCACCGGCTCCGCCAGCGTCTGTCGGTGCTCACCCTGCGCCGGGTCAAGGACCAGGTGCTCGCCGATCTGCCCGAGAAGGTCGAGGACATCCGCTACTGCCGTCTGGTCGGGGTCCAGCGCGAGCTCTACGAGAGGACCCGCGAGCTCGGCTCGCGGGAGATCGCCGAGCGGCTGCGCGACCCGGCGGGCGAGCTGCCCTACATCCACATCTTCGCCCTGCTGACCCGGCTCAAGCAGGTCTGCGACCACCCGGTGCTGATCGACGACAACCTGTCGTCCGGGTCCCACTCCGGCAAGATCGAGGTCCTCGACCAGATCCTCGACGAGGCCCTCGAGGGGAACTACAGCGCGGTCGTTTTCTCCCAGTACGTCACGATGATCGACTACCTGTCGCAGCACCTCGACCGCCGCCGGATCCCCCACCTCGCGCTCACCGGGTCGACCCGGGATCGCGGCCGCATCATCCGCCGGTTCAACTCCGAGCAGCACGAGCGGGTGCTGCTGGCGAGCCTGCTCGCCGGCGGGGTCGGCATCGACCTCACCGGGGCGTCGGTGGTGATCCACTACGACCGGTGGTGGAACCCGGCCAAGGAGAACCAGGCCACCGACCGGGTCCACCGGATCGGCCAGCGGCGCTTCGTCCAGGTCTTTAAGCTGGTCACCCGCGACACCGTCGAGGAGCGGATCGACGAGCTCATCCGGTCGAAGATCGAGCTCATGGAACGCGTCGTGGCCCCGACCGAGGACGTGCTCCGCGCCTTCGACCGGCGCGAGCTCGCGGGCCTGCTCGGCATCCCCTTCGACGGCTGAGCACCGCCCCGCCGCTCTGTGGTAGGGTGCTCGTGAGAGATCGACGATGACCCCCGACTACCTCATCTGCCTCGAGTGCGAGAGCCCGATCTACGTCTTCGAGTGGAAGGACGGGCTGGTCAAGGAGGCGATCTGCGAGGTCTGCGGCAACGACGACCCGCAGCAGTTCGCCACCGAGGACGAGTACGAGGACCTCGCCCTCGACCGGCGCTTCGACCACGCTCGGTCCCAGTCACCGGAGGAGTAGCCCGGTCGCGCATGGCGAAGCTGAGCTTTCTCTGGCACCTGCACCAGCCGCCATACCGCACCGCCGACGGGGTGTCGCACGCGCCCTGGGTCGCGGTCCACGCCGGCGGCGCCTACCGGACCCTCGCCGCCGCCATCGCCGAGGCGGACGGCCGCGGCCAGGTCCTCAACATCGTCCCGACCCTCGTCGAGCAGCTCGTCGCCTACCGCGACGGACGGGTCCACGACCCGGTGCTCGCCGCCCTGACCACCCCGTCCAACGAGCTGACCGCCGGCCAGCGCGAGGTGCTCGTCTCGTGGGCCTTCCACGTCACGCCGCGCCAGCTCCAGCGCTACCCCCGCCTCGCCGAGCTCGCGCGCCGCCGCCCGGCGGGTCGCGGACCGCGGACCGCCGCCTCCTTCGGCCCCGGCGACCTGCGCGACCTCCAGGTGCTCTTCATCCTGGCCCAGGCCGGCGAGCAGGCCTGGCGGGACCCCCGGCTCGCCCCGCTCGCCGCGCGCGGACGGGGCTACCTGCCGGCACACCACGAGGCTTCGGCGGGGTGGCTCGAGGCCCAGCCCGGCGAGCTCCTCGCGCTGTGGCTCGAGCTCGCGGGCCGGCCGGGGGTCGAGGTCTCGACCAGCCCCTACGCCCACCCGATCATGCCCCTGCTCGTCGACACCGGGATCGTCGTCGACAGCTGGGCGCCCGAGCCCGCCCCGCCCGCCCCGCCCTTCGCCCACCCGGAGGACGCCGCCCTCCAGCTCGAGCGCGGGCTCGAGCTGATGCGCGACGCGGGCTTCGCGCCGGTCGGGTGCTGGCCGCCGGAGGGCTCGGTCTCGAGCGCCGCGCTGGCGGTCTACGCCGAGGCCGGCGTCCGCTGGCTGGTCACCGACGAGGGCGTCCTGGCGAAGAGCCTCGGCCGGAGCCTCCGCGAGGGCGGGCGAGCCGGCGCCGAGCTCTACCGCCCGTGGACCCTGACCGGCCCGAGCCCGGCCGTCTTCTTCCGCGACCGCGAGCTGTCCGACGCGATCGGCTTCCGCTACGGCCGGTGGGACGACGAGGCGCGGGCCGCCCGGTCGCTCGTCGACGACCTGACCGCGATCGGCCGCACCCTGCCCGACGACGCGATCATCGTCCTCGCCCTCGACGGCGAGAACCCGTGGCTCCACTATCCGGACGGCGGCGGCACGTTCTTACGCGCCCTGATGGAGGGGATCGGCAGCGCCGGCGACGCCCTCCGACCGGCGACCCTGGGCTCGATCGCGGCCGAGACGCGACCGGCCGTCCTCGACCGCCTCCACCCGGGATCGTGGATCAACGGCACCTTCGCCACCTGGATCGGACACCCGGAGAAGAGCGCCGCCTGGGCCCTTCTCGGCGAGGTTCGGGATGCGATCGCCTCGAGCGGCCGGCCGAGCCCGCCGTCGCTCCTCGCGGCCGAGGCGTCGGACTGGTTCTGGTGGCTCGGCGACGACAACCCGACCGAGCTCGCCCCGCTGTACGACCTGATCTTCCGCCGCCACCTCGAGGATGCCTGTCACCAGGCGGGAGTGGCGCCGCCAGCCGCCCTGTCGACGCCGCTCAAGACCGTCTGCCGGCCGGTCAAGGTCCCGCTGGCCCACCGCTGGCGCCCGCCCGAGCTCGACGGCCGGATCACCTCGTACTTCGAGTGGTGCCTCGCGACGCCGGTCGAGATCGCCGGCGACCAGGCGGTCGACCGGCTCTCGCTGTGGGCCGGGCCCGGCCGCCTCCACCTGCTGATCGAAGGGGCGCAGGAGATGGACCGGGCGCTCGCCGAGGCGCCGCTTCACCTCCGGCTCGCCCGGTCCGGCGACGCCCCGATCGCCATGACCCTCGACGGGAGCGCCGCTCACGGCGCCGGGATCGACTGCGCCGTCGACCGGGTCGCCGAGCTGACGATCGCCTGGGACGGGCGCCGGGGATCGCGTCTCGAGCTGGCGCGGGTCGACGGCAGCCTGCTCGGCGGCGCGGCCCTGCTGCTCGATCCCGAGCCCGTCGACGAACGCTCCGAACCGCCGATCGTGGGGTGAGACATGTCCGAGCTTCGCTACTGCCCGATCACGAACCGCTGGGCGATCATCGCCCCCGAGCGTCGGCTGCGCCCGCTCGAGTTCCTCGTCCCCGGCCCGTCGCGGTCGCCGGCGTCCCCCGAGCTCGACCCGTTCGCGCCCGGCAACGAGGACCTCACGACGCCCGAGATCTTCTCGCTGCCCGCCCTCGACCCGGCGAAGGGGTCGCGCTGGCAGGTTCGGGTCTTCGCCAACCGGTTCCCGGCGCTCAGGGTCGAGGGCGAGGTCGTCCGCGAGGGCGTCGGGCTCAACGACTGCGTCAGCGGGGTCGGCGCCCACGAGGTCATCGTCGAGTGCCCCGAGCCGAGCCGCGAGATGGCCGACCTCTCGGTCGACGAGCTCGTCCAGGTCCTGGTCGCCTGGCGGGCCCGGATCGTCGATCTGCGGCGCGACACCCGGCTGCGCTACGTGCTGATCTTCAAGAACCGCGGCACCGAGGCCGGGGCCTCGATCGACCACGCCCACTCGCAGCTCATCGCGACCCCGATCATCCCGTCGCTGGTCGCCCAGGAGCTCAAGTCGGCGCGCGACCACTTCCGGCGCAAGGAGCGCTGTCTGTTCTGCGACCTCATCCAGCAGGAGGTCGAGCTCGGCGCCCGGGTCGCGATCTCCACCGACAGCCACGTCGCGCTGGCGCCCTACGCCTCGGCACTCCCCTTCGAGACCTGGATCCTGCCGCGGCGCCACGCCCACGACTTCGCGAGGGCCGACGACGGCGACCTCCGGGGTACCGCGATCGTGCTCCTCGACCTGCTCCGCCGTCTCCGCGGGCTTCTCCAGGACCCGCCCTACAACCTGGTTCTCCACACCGCGCCGAGCCCCCACCCGCGACCCGGACACCCCGACGACTGGTCGACCATCGAGCACGACTACCACTGGCACCTCGAGCTGGTGCCGCGGATCAGCCGCCGGGCCGGCTTCGAGTGGGGATCGGGCTACACCATCAACCCGACCGCGCCCGAGGAGGCCGCCCGCTTCCTGCGCGAGGCCGACCCGGACGGCGCCGGCCCGAGCTACTCATGACCGCGGGGGGAGCTCCTCCTCGGGCAGCTTCTTGAGCAGCGCCCGCAGCGGCGCCGCCTCGGTCCCGCGCAGGGGCAGCGGCAGCGCGACCATCAGGTAGACCCCGGCCTCGACGCCGTGCAGGTCGAGGCTCTCGATCCAGGTCATCCCCCGGTCGACGAGCGCGCGGTGCGCCTCGAGCTCCCGGGACTCGTACTCGTCGACCGACGGGGTGTCGATGCCGAGGGTCTCGACGCCGTGGTCGGCGAGCCAGCCGACGAGCTCGGCGGTCACGGCGGCAAACCCGTCCTCGAACCGGGCGTGGCGCGGGTGGCTGTCGGAGCGCAGCAGCACCTTGGCGGTCCTCGGCGTCCACCCGACCGGCAGGTCCCCGGGCCGGGCGAGGCGGCAGCCGACGGGCAGCCGGACGACCTCGGCCGGGCCGATGAACCGGCCGATCGGGATCTCGTGCACCGCGACGCCGGCCGCGACGAGGTGGGTCGGCGCGTCGACGTGGGTGCCGGCGTGGCAGGTCATGGTCACCGAGCTGACCGTCAGATCGTCGATACTCACCGCGTCCAGCGACACCCGGCGGTCGCCGGGCCACACCGGTGTGTCGGGGCCGAGCGGACGGCTGACGTCGATCCACCCGTCGCCGCCCCACAGCCCAGCCCGGCGGCGATCAGTCTTCGTCACCCGATCCCTCGAGGGCCTGCACCGACTCGATGTGGCGACGCACCAGGCTGACCAGCGCCCGCTGGTCGGCGATCGGCTTGGCGACATAGTCGTTGGCGCCGGAGGCGAAGAGCAGCCGCTCGCGGTCGCCCTTCATCGCATGGGCGGTGAGCAGGATGACCGGCAGCCCGACCCCGCCGGGCAGCGCCCGGATCCGGCGGGTCAGCTCGACGCCGTCGACCTTGGCGCCGCGGACCCGGGTGTCCTTGAGCGAGACATCCATCAACGCGGCGCTGATCGGACGGGTCGCCACGAGCTCGAGGATCTCGTCGCCGTCGTCGCTGCAGACCACGTCGAAGCCGCCGAGCCGGTTGAGGATCGTCTCCACGAGCAGGGCGTTGGCGGGGTCGTCCTCAACCACCAGCACCGTGTCCGCCATCTTCGAGCCCTCCGAGTCCCTACCACCCTACCACGTCATCGGCGCAGGAAGTCGCTCAGCTCCATGCAGTTGACGAGATCGGCGGGGGTCGCTCCGGCCCGTCGGACGACCGTGAGCCCCCAGGCGACGTCGTCGAGGCCGTCGACCGAGTGGGCGTCGGGGTTGACCGCCAGTCGGAGACCGCGGTCGAGGGCCCGCCGTGCCCAGACCGCATCGAGGTCGAGGCGATAGGGGCTGGCATTGACCTCGACCGCGACCCCCTGCGCGGCACAGGCGTCGAGCACCCGCTCGAGATCGACCGCATAGCCCGGCCGCGCGAGCAGCAGGCGGCCGGTCGGGTGGCCGAGAACCCGGCAGGCCGGGTGGCGGATCGCCTCGATGATCCGGGCGGTTTGGGCGTCCTCCGAGAGGCGGAAGGACGAGTGCACCGAGGCGACGACATAGTCGAGGCCGTCGGCGCACCCGTCGGGGAGGTCGAGACGGCCGTCGGCCAGGATGTCGGCCTCGAGGCCCTTGACGACTCGTAGCCCCGGGCCCGCCCGGTTCCAGGCGTCGGCCCTCGCCCACTGCCGGCGCAGCCTCGTCGCGTCGACCCCGTGGGCGTAGGTCGCGGCCGGCGAGTGGTCGGCGACCCCGAAGAAGCTCCAGCCCCGCCGCGCCGCGGCCTCCGCCATCTCCTCGAGGGTCGCCGCGCCGTCGGAGTCGGTGGTGTGGTTGTGGAGGACGCCGCGCAGTTCGTCCAGGCCGACCAGCGCGGGGAGCCGGCCGGACGCCGCGAGCTCGATCCAGCGGGCGCCATCGCGCAGCTCGGGCGGGATCCATGCCAGACCCAGCGAGCGCAGAACCGCCGCCTCGTCGCCGGCCGCGAGGAGCGTCCCCTCCGGTTCGCCGCTCGCGACCCGGGCCTCGAGGGCGGCGACGAACCCCTCGTCACCGGTGGCGCGGATCAGGGCGTCGCCGAACGCCCGGGACGGGGCGAGCCAGAGCTGAACCGCGAGGCCGCTCTCGGGTCGGCACAGCCACCGGCGGTCGCCGAGCCGCTCGGCTCGACCGACCACCCGAGCCACCGCCTCCCCGTCGTCAGGGTCCTCGCAGTCGACGACGAAGGCGAGCTCCCCGACCGTCTCGGCGCCGCGCCGCAGCTCGCCGGCCAGCGCGACCGACCGGACGCCGGCGGCCCCCTCGATCGCCCGGAGGACCGCCTCCGCCTCGGCCCGCGCCTGGGGCAGCAGCCGTCGTTCGCCGGCCGAGCGGTGGAAGACGACCGCCTCGAGGACCGCCGCCTGGGACGTCGGTCCGAAGCCGGTCAGCTCGACCAGCCGGTTCTCGCGGCAGGCGTACTCGAGCTCGCCGACGGTCTCGACGCCGAGCGTCTGCCACAGCGCCCGCACCTTCTTCGGCCCGAGCCCGGCCAGCTCGAGCATCTCGCGCACCCCCGGCGGCACCGCGCTCTCGGCCTCGACCAAGGCCGCCGGTCGACGTCCTGCGGCGAGGTCGCCGAGCACCGCGGCGGTCCCCTTGCCGACCCCGGGCAGCTCGAGCACGCGCCCCGACTCGACCAGCTCGGCGAGGTCGCCGGAAGCCCGCTCGACCGCCCGCGCCGCCCCCGAGAAGGCGCGGACCCGGTGCGGGTTGGCGCCCTGCACCTCGAGCAGGCGGGCGATGCTCCGCAGCGCGTCGGCGGCCGATCTGCGATCCATCGACAGTCCTTCCGGGGTCCGCCGTCGGCGCCCCGCGCGGCCCCCATCTCCCCTGCCATGATATATTTCTCCCGTTCTGATGGGCCTTCTGAAGCGCTTCAAGTCGAGCCTCACCTACCCCATCGCGGCGAGCCTGGTGTTGGTGACGGTCGTCCCGGTGGCGCTCGCCGGTTGGTTGTTCGCCTCCTACAACCGCGAGCACCTGACGACCGTGGAGAAGCTCTACCTCAACCGGCAGGCGGTGAACCTCGCCGGCGAGCTCGACCACTTCTTCACCAGCCGGTCGACCTTCCTCGACAGCACCGCACGGGCGCTGTCCCTCGCCACCGCCGAGGGCGACCTCCCGGTCGGCCCGTTCCTCGAGGAGATGGCGACACGGTCCGGGCCGTCCTTCTCCTACCTGCAGGTTCTCGACAGCCAGGGGGAGGGGAGCTTCGTCTACGACCCCGATCTCCAGCCGTCCGAGGTCGAGCTGCTGACCCGGGTGGTCAGATCGGCCCAGGAGACCATCCGGACGAGCGGGGCGTCGCGTGAGCTGAGGCTCGAGCTCGCGGCTGGGCGGGCGCCGTTCGCGGTGCTCGCCTACCCGCTGCGCCCTTCCGTCGGAGAGATCCGGGGCAGCCTCGCCGGCGTCGTCGACTTCGCCGACTTCGAGCGGGGGTTCGGCGACGCCGCCTTCACCGGGCTCCTGGTCAGTGTCATCGACGAGACCGGCCACGTGCTGCTGAGCTCCGCACCGGCGTTGCGCGGCAGCTCGTTCGCCACCGTTCCGCTGGTCCGCGACTTCCTGACCCGGCCGCTCGCCCTGACCTCGACCTACACCAACCCGATGAACCCGGACGTCGGCGAGGTGCTCGGCTCGGCCGCCCCGGCGCCCTCGCTCGGCTGGGGCGTCGTCCTGGAGCGGCCGACCGCCGTCGCCTTCCTCCCGGTGCAGGTGATGCAGCACCGCACGCTGCTGGTCAGCGCGATCGCCGGTCTGGTCGCCCTGGGCCTCGGTTTCCTCCTGAGCCGCCGCATGATCAGGCCGATCCAGGAGCTCGCCCACATCTCGAGCGAGATCTCGGAGGGCAAGCTGAGCGTCCGCTCCGAGGTCGCGGGCCAGGACGAGATCGCCCAGCTCGGCAGCAACTTCAACCAGATGGCCGAGAACATCGAGACGCTGGTTCGCCGGCTCAAGCACGCCCTCCGTCAGAACCAGGAGCTGTTCCTCGAGACCATCCGGACCCTGGCGGCGGCGATCGACGCCAAGGACCCCTACACCAAGGGTCACTCGGAGCGGGTCAGCGCCTACTCGATGGCGATCGCCCGCCACCTCGGGTTCGGCTTCGACGACGTCTTCCACGTCCGGATCGCCGCGATCCTCCACGACGTCGGCAAGCTCGGGATCAAGGACGGCATCCTCAACAAGCCCGGAGGGTTGACCGACGAGGAGTACGAGGTGATGCGCCGCCACCCCGACATCGGGGCGCAGATCATGGCGCCGATCAGCAAGCTCAAGACCATCATCCCGGGCATCCGCAACCACCACGAGACCTGGGACGGCAACGGCTACCCCGACCGGCTCAAGGGCGAGGAGATCCCGATGGTGGCGCGGATCATCGGCGTCGCCGACACCTTCGACGCCATGACCACCAACCGGCCCTACCAGAACGCGATGCCGCTCGAGTACGTCACAGCAAAGATGCGGGCGATGGCGGGCAGCCGCTTCGACCCGAAGGTCGTCGAGGCGTTCACCGCCGCGGTCGAGGCCGGGGACATCATGCCCCCCGGATCGACCTCGGATGGGGCGGAGGTGGCGGCTCGCCAGGAGGTCTCATGATTCGTCGCTCGAGCGTCATCGCCACCGCGCTGGTTCTCACCCTCGCCGCGATGCTCGGACCGGCCGCCGCGGCGTCGCCGAAAAAGGACAAGAAGAAGTCGGTCGACGTGCTCGCAGCGCAGTCGCTGATGCGCCAGGGCTATGTCTTCATGCAGCAGCAGAGGTTCGAGGAGGCGCTCGAGCTGTTCCACGAGGCCGACCGGACCAACCCGGGCAACGCCACGGTCTTCAACATGATTGGGCTGTGCCATCTGAGCCTCGAGCAGCCGGAGAAGGCGCTCGAGAACTTCGACCTCGCCCTCCAGCTGATCCCCGGCTTCACCGACGCGCGCAACAACCGCGGGACCACCTACCTCTCCCTCGGGCAGTACCGGATGGCCGAGGTGGACTTCATCGCCGTGCTTTCGGACTCGACCTACCCACACCGCTGGAAGGTCTTCTACAACCTCGGTGTGACGTACATGCGAAGGGGCCAGATCGGCGCCGCGGAGGAGAACTTCAAGAAGGCGATCACCGCGCCGACCCCGGTCTTCGAGGCCTATCTCCGACTCGCCGAGATCGCTCAGGACCAGGGTCGGACCGACTCTGCGCTCGGGCTGCTCGAGGAGGCGTCCCTCAAGTTCCCCGAGCGGCTCGACGGAATGCTCGCCTACGGCAGGCTGCTGATCAACGTCGGCCGTCCCGCCGACGCCCGACCCTACCTCGAGGATGTCATCGAGTCGGCGCCGGGATCGGAGCTGGCCGACCAGGCTCGCGAGTTGCTCGGCCGGACCTGAGCCGGGGTTCATGCCGTTCAACTACCTGCTGACCAACCTCATGGTCGACGTTCCCGAGGCGATCGGCGTGATCTTCCTCGACGACGAGGGTGAGACGGTCGACTTCGTCACCCGTCACGGCGAGCCCTTCGACCTCAAGGTCGAAGGCGCATACCACGGCATCTTCACCCGTCGGCTCGGCTCGGCGTTCGGCACCTCCGGGATGGGCAGCCTCGAGTCGTTCATCGTCGAGGGCACCGAGCTCGCGACGTTGACGCACCTTCTGCCCGCTGGCTACTATGTGGTGCTCGTGGCGCGCAAGCCGCTCGCCCAGGCGAGGGCACGGCACCATCTGCGGCAGACCGCCACCGCGCTCGCCCGCGAGATCGAGTAGCCTGAGGGTCCAGGTTCGCCGAACGGGCCGCCGACCGTCGCGGGCCCACGGGCTGGCCCCGGGAGTTGAAGACACCATGGCTGGGACATTCCTCAAGAAGCTCAAGCGCGGTCTGTTCATGACTCACACCGAGTTCATCGAGAAGGTCGGGGAGACCTTCCAACGGACCGGACCCATCGAGCCGCAGCACGTCGACCGCCTCGAGGAGGCGTTGATCGCCGCCGACGCCGGGGTCGGGCTCGCGACACGGCTCGCCGACGACCTGCGCCGGCAGGTGCGGTCGGGGGCGATCACCAGCGCGGCCGAGCTGCGCCCGGCGATCCGTCGCACGCTCGTCGAGTTGCTCGACGGCGCCGACAGAGGCGGTCGACCGGCCGGTGGACGGCCCAGGGTGACCCTGGTCGTCGGGGTCAACGGCACCGGCAAGACGACCACCGTCGCCAAGATCGCCAAGCGGCGCAAGGAGGCGGGCGTCACGGTAATCCTCGCCGCCGCCGACACCTTCCGCGCAGCGGCGGTCGACCAGCTCATGGTCTGGGCGAAGAGGGTCGACGTGCCGGTGATCCACCAGCGGGAGGGCGCCGACCCGGCCGCTGTCGTCTTCGACGCGATCGCCGCCGCGAGGTCCCGCGGAATCGACGAGGTCCTGGTCGACACCGCCGGACGGCTCCACACCCGGGCGAACCTGATGAAGGAGCTCGAAAAGGTGAAGGGCGTCGCCGCGCGGGAGGTGGCCGGCGCGCCCCACGAGGTCCTGCTCGTGCTCGACGCCACGACCGGCTCCAACGGCATCGCCCAGGCGCAGCAGTTCGGCGCCACCGCGGGGGTCGACGGCGTCGTTCTGACTAAGCTCGACGGCACCGCCAAGGGCGGGGTCGTGCTGGCGATCGCCGAGACCCTCAAGCTGCCGGTTCGCTGGGTCGGGGTCGGCGAGGGGATCGACGACCTGCTGCCCTTCGACCGAGAGGAGTTCGTCGACTCGCTGCTCGAGATTGAGGCTTGACTCCGGCTCCGATACACTGGACGGACCTTCGGGTCGGGATCACGGAACCTTGGACATTTCGGACCTTGAACAGAACGGACGCAACGCGCGCAACGCCGGCGCGACCGCGGGCTCGGACCGCCCGCCGGTGCCCGATGTCGGACGGACGCTCGGTCACGCCGGCGTCACCACCGACGACGAGCGCTGGATGAGCCGCGCCCTCGAGCTCGCCCGGCGGGGCCGCTGCGGCGCCTCGCCCAACCCGATGGTCGGCGCGGTGGTCCTCGACCGCCACGGCCGTCCGGCGGGCGAGGGGTACCACGCCCGGTGCGGCGGACCGCACGCCGAGATCGTCGCCCTCGCCGAGGCCGGCGAGCGCGCCCGCGGCGGCACCATCTTCGTCACGCTCGAGCCGTGCGCTCACCACGGACGCACGCCGCCGTGCGTCGACGCCCTCGTCGCCGCCGGGATCGGTCGGGTGGTGATCGGCATCGCCGACCCCAACCCGGCCGCCGCGGGCGGCGCCGAGCGGCTCAGGGCCGAGGGCATCGAGGTCGTCGAGGGGGTCGGCTCGGAGAGCGGCCGCGTCCTCAACCGACGCTGGCTCCGCTTCATGCAGGACCGCCGGCCGTGGGTCAGCGCCAAGGCGGCGGTGTCGCTCGACGGCCGGATCGCGACCCGGACCGGCGAGTCGAAGTGGATCACCGGCGAGGCGGCGCGGACCCGCTCGCTCGAGCTTCGCGAGGAGCACGACGCGATCCTGGTCGGGGTCGGAACGGTATTGGCCGACGACCCCCGGCTGACCCGCCGGCTCGGGCTCAACCCCGGCGACGGTTGGCTGAGGGTCGTGCTCGACTCGAGGCTGCGCACCCCGAGTACGGCGACGATCGTCGTCTCCGACCCCGGGACGACAGTGATCGCCCACACCGCCGCCGCCGCCCCCGCAGACCGAGAGCGGCTCGCCGCAACCGGGGTCGGGCTGGTCGAGCTGCCGTCCGACGACCGCGGCCGGGTGTCGGTCGGTCACCTCCTCGACCACCTCGGCGCCCGCGGCGTCGCGGCGTTGCTCGTCGAGGGCGGCGCCGCTGTCCACGGCGCCCTGTTCGACGGCGATCTGGTCGACGAGGTCTATTTCTTCGTCGCGCCGATCGTCATCGGCGGTGAGGCGCCGGGCGCGGTGGCCGGGCTCGGGATCGCCGAGCTTGCGAGGGCGCGGCGCTACCTCTTCGAGGAGGTCGGCCGGCACGACGACGATCTCGAGCTCCACGGGGTGCGCGCGGAGGACGACGGTGTTCACCGGGCTGATTGAGACCCTCGGCACGGTGCGCCGGCTCGCCCGGACCGGCGGCGGCGCCCGCCTCGAGGTCGAGGCCACCTGGCCCGACGGCGAGCCGCCGCGGCCCGGCGACAGCGTCGCGGTCAACGGCGCCTGCCTGACCGCGGTGGACCCGTCGTCGCGCTCCTTTGCCGCCGACCTGTCGCCCGAGACCCTCTCGCGGACCCTGCTCGGCGAGCTTCGCCCCTCCGCCCGGCTCAACCTCGAGCGCGCGCTGCGCCTCGGCGACCGGCTCGGCGGCCACATCGTCCAGGGCCATGTCGACGCTCCGGTTCGATTGCTCGCGGTGCGTCCCGAGGGCGAGTTCCAGCGCTGGCGCCTCGAGCTGCCCCGGAGCGCCGCCCGAGAGGTCGCCGGCAAGGGCAGTGTCGCCCTCGACGGGGTGTCGCTGACCGTCTCGGCGGTCGGCGACGGCTGGTTCGAGGTGGCGCTGATCCCGGCGACCCTCGCCGCGACGACCCTCGGCGGGCTCGCCGCCGGCGCCCGGCTCCACCTCGAGACCGACATTCTCGCCAAGTACGTCGCCCGGCGGCTCAGCGGCGGCCCGGAGGCGCCCACCGCCGGCCGGTCCTCCCTCGAGGCCCTGTTCGGAGGCGGCGGTGCGTAGAATCGAGCCGGCCTACCCCGACCTCTTCCCCTTCACCCATGTCCAGCGACCGGGCTATCTGCCGGGCGCCAAGGTGAGCCTCGACCCGGTCAGGCTCGGCGTCGTCTGGGAGGACGCGCCGCGCCGCATCCTCCCCGCCGAGGCCACGATCCCCAGGGAGGCGGTCCGGGCGGTGTCCTTCGCGCGGGTCGCGTGCGAGCGCCGGGACGTCCTGCGGCTCGTGCTCGAGCGCGGCGGCTCCGTCCTTGTCGTCCTCGACGACCCCTCGATCACCCCGTCCGAGATCGGTCTCGACGGGGCCCCCGGCGATCAGCGGGTCAGCGCGCTGCTTCCGGTCCTGCCCTTCCCGCTGTCGGACGGTCTGAGGATCCCCGAGGCCTGGAAGAGCTGGCGCTGGGGCGCCGTCCTCGGGCTCTTCCCCTTCCCCGGCGCCGAGGCCGAGGTCGAGCGGCGGATCAAGCAGCTCAAGCGCGAGGGCGCCCGTTTCGCGGTCGCCGCACCCCTGCTCCTGACCCCGAAGGACCGCCATCGGATCCTCGACGGCTGCGACGGCACCGCGGTCGCCGACGAGCTCGAGAACTCGCTCTTCCACGCCGACGTCAGCCGCGGCCTGCACGCCCTCGAGCGCCGGGCCGGGGTGACCCTGCACGAGGTCGGGATGGACCCGTTCATCCCGTTCATGGTGCCCCAGGGCTACGAGCCGAACGCGGTGCGTACCGCCGCCATCCTCCGGCTCTGGGCGCGACGCATCGACCAGAGCCACGAGGAGTCGTCCTGGGGATGGAGGCTGCGCCGCGCGGCGACCGCCCTCGAGCAGCTGCCCAACGACCCGGCGGTGCTCGCGATGGAGGACAACCTGCGGATCGTTCCCGGCTTCGACCCGTGGGTCGAGAGCTTCACCCGGGCGGTGTGGTATGGCGGCGAGCCGGTCGACTCGGCATGGGCGCGGTGGACCGGCGAGAACGGCGCGTCCTGAGCTGGCGCCCGGGCGGGGTCCCGCGCGACCCCGGCGCCATGAGGCGCCGGACTCGGGAAGGCGCTCACCGCGTTTTCTGTTACCACCACCGCAGCGAGCACCGATCGAGGAGGACACGATGAGCGAGAAGGTCTACAAGAAGATCAAGGTCACCGGATGCTCGACCGCGAGCTACGAAAAGGCGATCGAGACGGCGGTCCACAAGGCGGCCGAGAGCCTGCGCGGGCTCTCCTGGTTCGAGGTCACCGAGCTCCGCGGCGGGATCGGCGCCGAAGGCGCCATCGAGTTCCAGGCCACCCTCGACGTCGCCTTCAAGGTCGACTGACCGGGATCGGCCGACCGACACCTTGCGCCGCGACACCGCCTGCGGTACTATCCTGCTCCCTGATGTGGGGCCGTAGCTCAGCTGGGAGAGCGCAGCGTTCGCAATGCTGAAGTCGTGGGTTCGATCCCCATCGGCTCCACCAACAACCTCGAGTTCGAAGCCGCCGCCCTCCGGGGCGGCTGTCTTTTTCGGCGCTCGATCGACGGGGATCCGGTGACGCACCGCCGTCTCGGTCACCCTGGAGGTCCCGCTTCGCAATCCGTCCGGCCCTATCGACGGCGCCGGCGGTCGCGCTCCCCGTTCGAGCCTCGCGTCTACAATGGGCCGCGCCGATGACCGTCTTCACCGCCACCGCCTCGGCGACCCTGATCGCGATCCTCAAGGTCTTTCTCGTCGGGCTGCTCGCCGGGGCGTTGGTGCGGCGTGGCGTGCTCACCGACGCCATGGTCACCGCGCTGACCGAGGCGACGATCATCTTCTTCCTCCCCTGCCTGATCCTCGACAAGACGATCAGCAACCTGTCGCCGTCGACCTTCCCGCTCTGGTGGACCCTGCCCCTGGCGAGCGCCGCCATGGCCGGCGTCGGGCTCGCGCTGGCCGCGCTGGTCTTCGCCGGCGACCTCGCCGGCAAGCGCAGCATGCTGGCGATCGCGAGCATGCAGAACGCGGGCTACCTGGTGCTGCCGGTCGGCGCCGCCCTCTACCCCGGACAGTTCGACGACTTCGCCCTCTACGTGTCGCTCTTCATCCTCGGCTTCAACCCGATCCTGTGGAGCGTCGGCAAGCTCCTCGCCACCGATGGCCGGGGGACGGGGTCGAGCTGGCGTGGGCTGATCACGCCGCCGCTGGTCGCCTGCCTGACCGCCGTCGGCCTCGTCCTCAGTGGTCTCAGCCGGTGGATCCCCCAGCCGGTGCTCGAGACCGCCGAGCTGATCGGCCAGGGGGCCGTCCCGGTCGCGACCGTCGCCCTCGGCGCCCTGCTCGGTGGGATCAGCCTCGAGCTCCGACCCCACCTCGCGGACGCGGCGCGGGTCCTGGTCGTCAAGTACGGGCTGCTGCCGGCGGTGACCGTCGCGGTGCTACACCTCGCCGATCTCGGCTCCCGCGACCCGCTGCTCGCCCGCTTCCTGGTCCTCGAGGCCGCGTCGGCGCCCGCGGTGGCGCTCATCCTCCAGGTCCGGGCCTACGGCGGCGACGAGCCCAAGGTCGGCACGGTCATGCTCGTCAGCTACCTCTTCTGTCTGGTCAGCCTGCCGTTCTGGCTCGCGGTCTGGGAGTTGGTCGCGAGCTGAGCCGACGACGACCGGGAAGACCGCCCACCGACCATAAAGCGCCGTGAACCTCCAACGCCTCGGGCCCCCGGCGCGGCGGCGGTTGCCAGGCGCGGCGGGATGTCCTAAGCTCGTTGCGCTGCGCACCGATCGCCACCGACGGTGACGCCGGCGATCCGAGGGCTCACGACAGGCGGACTTGATCCAGGGGACAGGTACCGGATGACCACACCCACCTATGGCCTGGTCGGCCGCGGCCGGGCCGCGACCCACCTGAGGCGCTATCTCGAGCTCGAGGGACGCCGCGTCATCGGCTGGCGCCGCGGAGACGCGGCCGGCCCCGAGGCCGCGCTGACCGCCGCCGACGTCGTCCTCCTGGCGATCAGCGACGACGCCCTGTCGCCCTTTCTGGCCGCCCATCCTCGCCTCGCCGCCCGGCCGGTCGTCCACCTTTCGGGCAGCCTGGTCGTCGACGGCGCCCACGGGCTCCACCCCCTCATGACCTTCGGCCCCGAGCCCTACGACCTCCCGACCTACCGCTCGATCCCGTTCGTCGGGGAGGTCGGCGGCGCCGCCTTCGCCGAGGTCTTCCCGGGCCTGCCCAACCCGTCGTTCGTCATCGCCCCCGAGCTCAAGCCCCTCTACCACGCGCTGTGCGTCCTCGCCGGGAACTTCAGCACGCTGCTCTGGGCGAAGGCGATGGACGGCTTCGAGACCCGGCTCGGCCTGCCCGGCGAGGCGTTGCGGCCGTTTCTCGAGCGGACCGCCGCCAACACCCTCGAGCACCGGGCGGCGGCGCTCACCGGGTCGCTGGCCCGGGGCGACGAGGGGACCGTCCGGCGCGACCTCGCCGCCCTCGCCGGCGACCCCTACCACGAGGTCTACCTCGCTTTTGCCGACGCCCACCGGGCCGGGGAGGTGCGCTCATGATCGTCTCCGACTTCGCCGCGCGCAAACGCGACGGCGTGCCGATCTCCATGGTCACCTGCTACGACGCCTGGAGCGCGGCGCTCATCGCCCAGACCGGGATCGACTGCGTGCTGGTCGGCGACAGCCTGGCGATGGTCGTCTACGGCCACGACACGACCCTGCCCGCCGACGTCGCGACGATGGCCGCCCACACTGCGGCGGTGCGGCGCGGAGCGCCCGACGCCTTCATCATCGGCGACCTGCCCTTCCTGTCGTACCGGCGCGGTCTCGGTGAGGCGGTCGACGCCGCCGGCGATCTGATGCGGGCCGGCGCCCAGGCGGTCAAGCTCGAGGGCGCGGCGGGCAACCTCGAGACCGTCCGCCACCTCGTCGAGTCGGGGGTGCCGGTCATCGGCCACCTCGGTCTGACGCCCCAGTCGGTCCACCGGCTCGGCGGCTTCCGGGTGCAGGCGCGGGACGACGCGGCGGCGGCGCGGCTGCTCGACGACGCCCGCGATCTCGAGCGCGCGGGCTGCTTCGCCCTGGTCCTCGAGGCGGTCCCCTCCGCGGTCGCCGCCCAGGTCACCGCGGCCCTCGCCATCCCGACCATCGGGATCGGCGCGGGCAGCCGGGTCGACGGCCAGGTTCTGGTGCTCCAGGACCTGCTCGGGGTCACGACCGCCTTCCGCCCGCGCTTTGTCCGGACCTGGCTCGACGGTGCGACGCTGATCCGCGAAGCCCTCGACGCCTACCACCGGGACGTCGTCGCCGGGACCTTTCCGGACGACCGGGAGAGCTACTCATGATCGAGCTCGTCGAGGACCTCGATCGGGCCCGCGGGCGGATGGCGGAGCTGCGCCGGGCCGGGCTCTCGATCGGCTTCGTCCCGACCATGGGGGCGCTCCATGACGGCCACCTCAGCCTCATCCGCCGGGCGCGGGCGGAGTGCGACCGGGCGGTGGTCTCGATCTTCGTCAACCCGACCCAGTACGACGACCCGGCCGATCTCGAGCGCTACCCTCGGACCCTCGCCGCCGATCTCGAGAAGGCCGAGGCCGCCGGCGCCGATCTCGTCATCCACCCCGACGCCGGCGCGCTCTACCGCGACGGCTACCGCTACCGGGTCCACGAGACCGAGGCGAGCCGCGAGCTCGAGGGGGCCCACCGCGCCGGCCACTTCGACGGCGTGCTCACCGTGGTGCTCAAGCTGCTCAACATCGTCGGCGCCGACCGCGCCTACTTCGGCGAGAAGGACTGGCAGCAGCTCGAGCTGGTCCGCGGCATGGCGGCCGCCTTCTTCCTGGGTACTCAGATCGTCGCCTGCCCGACCGTGCGCGAGCCCGACGGCCTGGCGATGAGCTCGCGGAACATCCATCTGACCCCGGCCGAGCGGGCCCTCGCGCCGGAGCTTTACCGCATCCTGGCGAGCGGCGCCGAGCCCGCCGAGATCGCCCGCCGGCTCGCCACGGCCGGCTTCGGGGTCGACTATGTCGAGCGGCGCGGCGCCCGGCTGCTCGCCGCGGTCCGGCTCGGAAAGGTGAGGTTGATCGACAATGTCGAAGCTTGAGGGACGCTCCATCGTGCTCCAGGTGACCGGCTCGATCGCGGCCTTCAAGGCCGCGGCGCTGGCCTCGCTGCTCGTCGATGCCGGCGCCGGGGTCCAGGTCGTGGTCAGCGACGGCGCCCGCCGCTTCATCGGCGACGCCACCTTCGAGGGGCTGACCGGACGGCCGGTGCTCTCCGATCTCTTCGAGCGCGGCCGCGCCCATGACCACATCCGGCTCGCCGAGACCGCCGACCTGCTGCTGCTCTACCCGGCCACCGCCAACCACGTCGCCCGGCTGCGCGCCGGCGCCGCCGACGACCTCATCGGCTGCCTCTTCCTGGCCAACAACTTCCGCAGGCCCTACTGGATCGCGCCGGCGATGAACTCCAACATGCTCGCCCACCCGGCGGTGGCCGAGGCGCTCACCGTCCTCGAGGGCTGGGGCTGCCGGATCCTGCCGACCGGCGAGGGCCGGCTCGCCTGCGGGGCGGTCGGCTACGGCCGGTTGCTCGAGCCCGAGCGGGTCCTCGAGCTGATCGTCGAGGCGCTGGCATGAGGGTCCTGATCACCGCCGGCGGCACCGCCGAGCCGGTCGACGGCGTGCGCTGCCTGACCAATGTCTCGACCGGGACCACCGGCGGCGTGCTGGCGCGGCGTTTCGCCGAGCGCGGCGCCGAGGTCGTGCTGCTCCATGCCGAGCGGGCGCGGATCGACGCCCTCGGGGTCGAGCGGGAGACCTTCGGGACCTTCGACGAGCTCGCCGAGGCGCTCGAGCGACGGCTCTCGGGCAGCGACTTCGACGCGGTGATCCACCTCGCCGCGGTGTCGGACTACCGGGTCGCCGCGGTCGAGGTCGACGGCCGGCCGGCGCCCCGCCCGGGTGAGGGCAAGATCCCGAGTGGTCGCGACGTGGTGATCCGCCTCGCCCCGACCCCCAAGCTGGTCGACCGGATCAGGGGCTGGTCGCGCAACCCAGCGGTTCGGGTGGTCGCCTTCAAGCTGACCGACGACGAGGACCCCGCGGCCCGCGAAACCCAGGTCCGGGCGCTCCTCGCCCGCGGCGTCGCCGACCTCGTCGTCCACAACGACCTCCGAGACATCGGGGTCGACACTCACCGCTGCGAGATCTGGCGGATCGACAGACCGATCCGGAGCACCGACACCAGGTCGGAGCTCGCCGACGCGCTCTTCGAGCTGCTCGGCGGCCCGCCCGACGCCCGACCCGATCCCCGTCATCGGAGCTGACCCATGATGATCGAGATGCTCAAGTCCAAGATCCACCGCGCCACCGTCACCGGCGCCGAGCTCGACTATGTCGGCTCGGTCGCCATCGACCCAGCGCTGTGCGCCGCCGCCGGGCTGCGCGAGTTCGAGAAGGTCGACGTCCTCGACATCACCAACGGCGCCCGTCTGACCACCTATGTCATCCTCGGCGCCCCGGGCGAGGTCTGCGTCAACGGCGCCGCCGCCCGGCTCGTCCACCCCGGCGACCGGGTGATCATCGTCGCCTACGCCCAGCTCGACGAGGGCGAGGCCGAGACCTTTCGGCCCAAGGTCGTCGTGCTCGACGAGCGCAACGTCATCGTCGAGCGGCGCGGCTGAGCGCTTCCCGGGCACCCCGGATCGCGCTACAATCACGGCGCGAATCAAGGAGGACCACCATGAGAAAGCTGCTGTTCGCCCTGCTGGTCTGCGTCGTCGCTCTGACCGTCGCCTTTCCGGTCGTGTCGGCGGCCGAGGAAAAGGAGTCCGAGGTGCTCGACCGCGCCGCCAAGCGCGCCAAGATCGACGAGGTCGCCGACGAGACCCTCCAGAGGCTGTTTGCCGAGAACGCCAACGCCAAGGCGCTCTACGACGCGTCGATGGGCTGGGCGGTGTTCGACAACCACAAGGTCGCCTTCGGGCTCTCGGCCGGCGGCGGCCGTGGGGTCGCGGTCGAGAAAGCGAACGGCCAGCGCTTCTACATGAAGATGGGGACCGGCGGCGTCGGTCTCGGCCTCGGGGTCAACAAGTACCAGGTGGTCTTCTTCTTCCAGGACGAGGCCACCGCCAAGAGCTTCATCGAGAAGGGCTGGCAGGCCGACGCCGGCGCCACCGCGGCGGCCGGCAAGGAGGCCGCCGACGCCAAGACCAACTTCGTCAACGGCCTCGCCATTTACCAGCTCACCGAGAAGGGCCTGATGCTCAATGCCGACGTGGCGGGCACCAAGTACTGGCTCGACGACGAGCTCAACGAGTAGGACGGGAATCCGGTCTGCGCCGCCGGCGTTTCCCTCGAGGCGGCGGGCGGTGCGGTGCTACGGACCGTTGCCGGCACGCCGGGACGATTGACTGTGGTACCATCCCGGGGTCGATTTCACGGTCCGGGGTCGATAACCAACAAGCGAACGCAAACTGGAGGTAGGAGATGTCGATGAAGAGGAACCTGATCGTGGCACTGGTGGCGGTGGTCGTCCTGGGCGCCGGCGTGGCCGCGGCCCAGACCACCTACGAGGTCAAGCAGGGCACCGTCCTGCACACCTACGGCACGCACCTCGTGGTCAAGATGGCCGACGGGACCGTCAAGGACTTCGACGTGCCGGCGGACTTCACGTTCGATGTCGACGGCCAGAAGCTCACCGTCGACCAGCTCAAGCCGGGCACCATGCTCACCTCGACCGTGGCCTACAAAACGGTCCAGCACGAGGTCAAGACCACCGAGGTGCGCAACGCCACAATCGTCCAGCGCAAGGGCCAGACCGTGATCTTCCGCAACGAGGACGGTAGGCTCCAGATGATCACCGGGATCCCCGAGGGCTTCACGCTGTTCCGCGACGGCGTGCCGGTGCCGATCGAGGCCCTCGCCGGTGGCGACAGGGTGACCGCCCAAATCGTCCACACCGACATCAAAGAGGTGACCGAGCGGGACATCGAGGTCGCCGGCGCCGCCCCGGCGGCCCCCGCGCCGAAGCCCGCGCCGAAGGCGGCCCCGGCGCCGGCCCCGGCGCCCGCGCCCGCGCCCGCGCCCGCGCCGGAGCTCCCCAAGACCGGCAGCTCGCTGCCGCTCGCCGGCCTCGCCGGCCTGCTCGCGCTGGCCGCGGGTCTCGGGATCGCCGTCCTGCGCCGCTTCTGAGCGCACCCGGGTCAACCCGACCGAGCGCCACCGGGGAACCGGTGGCGCTTTTTTCATCCCGCCGGCCGGATCTTGTCGGTCACGAGAGGTGGCCGCGATAAAATGCCTCCACCAGGCGACCCCGCCGGGGCGCCGGAATCCGCCCGAGCTTCTGGAGGACCACCCATGAGGTTTGAGATCGCCCGACTCCGCCAGCCCGCCCTCGCGCTGACCGTCGCCGCCCTCGCGCTCCTCGTCGGATCGCCGGCCGGAGCCCAGGAGATCGCCCACTCGCAGTTCTTCCCGATCCTCGCCCGCACCGCCGGCGCCGGCGGCACCCAGTGGGTCACCGACCTGACGATCCACAACCTGACCGACTCGACGCTCCAGGTCGGGTGCCAGTTCCTCGAGGCCGACAAGGCCAACATCTTCAACCCGAGCTTCCCGACCCGCTTCACCCTGGCGCCGCGCGAAACCAAGATCTACACCGACGTCCTCAACACCCTGTTCGGCCACACCACCGACATCAAGGGCGCGGTGCTGGTCACCGTCGACCCCTCGCTGATCGGCGGCAACCCCGAGGGCGCCGAGGTCCTCGCCACCACCCGGACCTACAACGTCGGCGACCCGGCCGGAACCTTCGGCCAGACCGTGCCCGCCCTGAGCCGGACGATCAACGCGTCGGCCACCACCTCGGTGGTCACCGGCTGCGTCAACAGCGCGCGCTTCCGCTCCAACCTCGGGATCATGAACATGTCCCTGCTCACCTCGCTCCGGGTCAACTACCGGGTCCTCGACGCCTCGGGAGACACCGTCGCCGAGGGGATGAAGACCCTCAACCCCGCCTCGGTCAGCCAGTGGTCGTTCCAGCAGCTCGGGGTGCCGAAGCAGGACGGACCGCTGACCGTCGAGCTGTGGATGCACCCCGACGACGTCCTGCCCGACCCGTGCGCCACCAACTTCCCGAACATGTTCATCGCCTATGTCTCGAAGGTCGACGGCAACCCCGACGGCACCGGCGACGCCGAGTTCATCTACGCCGCGCCCAACGACCCCTACTCCTGCCAGTAGAGGCCGGTGGGGTCATCGGGGGTGACCGCCGGGCCCGCGATCCGCGGCCCCCTCTCAGCGCACGGCGGTGAGCGCCGTCTCGGCCTCGGCGAGCCACGCCGCGGCCTCGGGGTCGGCGCTACGGGCTCTCGCCAGGGCGACGCCCCGCTCGAGCGCCCGGCGGGCGCCCTCGCGGTCGCCGGTCTCGAGCAGCGCCTCGCCGAGCACGAGCTGGTTCGGCGGGTGGTCCGGGAAGGCCGCGACCGCCGCCCGGGCGTGCTCGAGGCCGAGCTCGGGGTCGCCGGGCCCGGTCGGCCAGCCCGGCGCGCGCAGCAGCACCAGCGCGAGCACCCGATGGCCTCCGGCGGCGTCGAGGTCCGGCGCGGCGGCGATGACCTCCTCGAGCAGCTCGACCATGACCTCGAGCCCGTCGACTGCGGTCGAGGACCGCTCGCGCGCCTGCTGGCCGACCGCCAGGGCCAGGCGATAGCGGCACTCCGGGCTCGCCGGGTGGGCCTCCAGGCAGAGCTGGCCGATCTGCACCCCCTCGACGACGAGCTCGCGCCGGCGGTCGGCATCGGGCTCGTCCTCGACCAGCCGGGCGGTGGCCCGGGCGGCGCCGAGAAAGGCCCCGACCGGCGGCGGCTCGGCCCCGGCCGCTTCGAGGAAGAGCCTGCGCGCCCGCTCGACCGACGCCGGGTCCCGCGCCGCGGCGAGCTCCTCCTCGGCCTCGGCGAGCAGGGCCTCGGCAGAGGAGATCGCAACCGGCCGGCCCGTCCCGACGCCGATCTCGGCCAGCGGCGGCGGCGGCTTCAGAGCGGTGGTGCAACCGGCCACCATCGCGAGGCCCGAGAGAGCCGCGAGCCCGAGGCGCCTCAATCCGCGGCCCCGGCGAAGGCCGCCTCGGCTGCGGCGAGGGCGGCCCGGTCGACCGGCTCGAAGCGGTCGATCCGGACCCCGGCCAGGGCGCCGGCCGCATCGGGACGCCCGCCGAGCGCGGCCAGGGCGGCGACCGCCGCCGTCCGGCGGGTCGGGTCGCCCCGGCCGTCGACCGAGCAGAGGACCGAGACCGGCAGCGGCGCCGAGCGGTGGACCACCGCGAGGTCGGAGGCGAACGGCAGCTCGGGCAGGGCCGCCGCCTGCTCGCCGTCGAGCAGCACCGCGACCGGCTCGCCGCGCGCCGCCCGGCGCAGCGACGACAGCACCGCCCCCGAGAAGGTGATCGCGACACCGTCGGGCAGCGCGCCCCAGCCGGCGAGCGCCGGCCCCCGGACGAAGGGCTCGGAGTGGCCGGCCAGGCTGACCAGGCTCCAGCCCGCGAGGTCGGCGGGCCGCGACACCTTGCCGGCAGCGGCCACCAGGACCCACGGCTCGAGGGGCTCGCGGCCGACCGGCACGGCGAGGAGCTCGGGCTCGAGCCCGAGCTGCTCGCGGTGCTCGAGGAAGAACGGCAGGGTCACCAGCGCGAGGCCGGCGTCGGCCTCGCCGAGGCGCGCCACGCCGCCCTCCTCGGTCTCGAAGTACACCGCCCTGAAATCGTCCCGACCCCATCCGGCGGCGACGGCCGCAGCGCTCGCCAGACCGTCCATCGCGGGCTGGGCCTCGCCGGTCGAGCCCGGGTACCCGGGGGCGCAGACGACCAGGGTCAGGGGGTCGGCGCCGGCGAGGCCGGCAAGGGCGAGGCAGGCGACGAGGCACGCCGGGCCCAGGAGCCCTCGGCAACCGGAGGAAGATCGGGCAGCTAGGGTGAGCAGCGACATGGAGGCATCATACCGTGGCCCTGGTTGACCGCTCGATCGAGGTGCGGCTCGAGCCGCTCTTCGCCGCCATCGTCCGGCGGCGCTGGTGGATCGTCGCGTTCTACCTGGTGGCGCTCCCGGCGGCGGCCCGGCTCGCCCTCGACATCCCCCGCGACAACTCGATCGAAAGGATGGTGGTCGCGTCGGACCCCGATGTCGCCGCGTCGCGCGAGTTCGAGGCCGTCTTCCCCGAGCGCGACACCGTGCTCCTGGTCCTCGAGACCGCCGACCCCTTCGGCGCCGCCGCCCTGGCCGAGCTCGAGCGGGTCGAGACCGAGCTCGGCGCGGTCGACGGCCTCGGCGCCTACTCGCTCGCCACCGTCTGGCGTCGCGCCCGGCCCGGCGCCGGCTCGCCGGCCGACGACCCGGACGGGGTGCGAGGGGTGGTCGCAGGGACCGAGTTCTTCCGCCGCCAGGGCCTGGTCGGCGACGGCTTCCTGTCGGTCGTCCTCGCCCTCGACGCCCCGGACGCCGCCACCCGCGACCGGCTGCTCGCCGAGATCGAACGGGTCGCCGGGGGGATCTCCGGGCACGGCGGCGCCGTTACCAACGTCCGGCGGGTCGGCCGGCCGTGGGTCGAGGCCTGGCTCGAGCGCGAGACCTCGGTAGAGAGCCAGACCTACTTCCCGCTGCTCGGCGGCTTCGTCGTCGCCCTGGTCCTCGGGCTCTACCGCTCGTGGCGGGCGCTCGCCGCCATCCTCCTCTCGCTCGCCGCGGCGGTGCTGCTCGGGATGGCCTTCGCGGGCGCGGTCGGGCTCGGCTTCACGATCGTCTCGGCGCTGGTGCCGTTGACGCTGATGGTCACCGCCACCGCGAGCCTGGTCTACCTCCACTCCCGTTTCGTCGACCAGCCCGACGGGCTCGATCTCGAGAGCCACCGAGCCCGCGCCCTGGCCAACAAGCTCGTCGCCGTCACCGCCTCGGTCTTCGCCGCGGCGGTCGGCTTCGCCGCCCTGACGGTGTCCGAGATCCGGCCGATCCGCGATCTCGGGCTGTGGACCGCGGGTGGCCTGCTGCTCGGCTGGGTGGTGTGCTTCACCCTCTACCCGGCGCTGCAGACCATCTTCCGCGCCCCGACCCGGCGCGAACGCCGGGTGGCCGGGACCTGGGTGGTCCGCGCCGCCGAGGTGCTGCCGCGCTGGTCCTTCCGCTGGCGGTGGCCGCTCGTGGTCGCCGCGTCGGCGCTCGCCGTCGCCGGTCTGGCGGCGCTGCTCGGCGTGCCTGGGCTGCTGCCCGGAATGGAGCTCGAGACCGACGCCCTGGCCTATATCGACCCCGACGAGCCGGTGGCCCGGGACACCCGGTACTTCGAGGAGACGGTGCTCGGCCTGCAGTCGGCCAAGATCTGGATCACCACGCCCGAGCTCGGCGTCGTCGATCCCGGGGTGCTCGGCGCCCTCGACCGGCTGACCGTCGCCCTCGAGGGACAGCCGGCGGTCGGCTCGGTGGTCGGGCTGCCGTCGATCCTGCGCCTGCGCCGCCACCTCGCCGGGCTCGACGAGGCCCTCCCGAGCGACCGCCCCGCCCTCGAGCGGGTCGCCGCCGAGCTCGAGCAGCTCCTGCTCACCGAGCCGTCACTCGCCCAGTGGGTCGACCTCGGAAGCCTCGCCTCGACCTATCTGACGGTGACCACCGCGGCGGGCTCGGAGCACCGGATGAGCGACCTCACGGCGGCCGTCGAGAGCGCCTGGGCCGAGGTCGCGGCGGCCGACCCCGGGCTCGCCTCCTGCACCTACCGGCTGACCGGCAGCGGGGTGCTCCAGGCGACGATCGCCGGCCACCTCGTGCCGACCCTGGTCGAGAGCTTCGCCATCACCTTCACGATCATCTTCGTCACCTTCGTGCTGGTCTTCCGCTCCGGCCCGGCGCGGCTCAACGCGATGGTGCCGTCGCTGTTCGCGATCCTCGTCACCTTTCTGGTCATGCGGCTGACCGGGATCCCGCTCAACATCGCGACGATCCTCATCGCCACCACCGTGCTCGGGGTCACCGAGAACGACCAGATCCACTTCTTCTACCACTTCCTCGAGCGGCGCAACGGCGGCTCGACCGAGGCCGCCCTGGGTCATGCGATCCGCGTCGCCGGTCACGCCATCCTGTTCGCCACGGTCATCAACGCCGGCGGCTTCCTCGCCCTGGCCCTTTCCGACCTGCCGCCGATGCGCCAGTTCGGGATCGTCACCGCGTTGGCCTTCGCCCTCGCCATGCTCGCCGACTTCACCGCCCTGCCGGCCGCGCTGTGGATCCTCTTCCGCGAGCGTCCGACCGCCGGGTCCCCTCCCCAGGGGGACGACGCTGGGCCGGGGTCCGGAGACGGGGGCCCGGGCTTGCGCGGACCGTTACAATGAGGGCGGCACGAGGACGACACGGGAGGGGGCGCCGGTGGGTCTGAGGCACCAGACGGTTCGGCTCGCGGTCATCGCGGTGGTGGCGGCGGCCGCCCTCCTGCCGCCGTCCGCGGCCGCCCAGGAGACCGGCGAGGTCAACGGCACCGCGGTCGACCAGAACGGGCTCGGCCTGCCCGGGGTCACGGTCGCCGCGGTCGGCCCGACCACCCGGGCGGTCCTCAGCGGGCTCGAGGGCCGCTACCGCATCGTCGGTCTGCCCGCCGGCAGCTACCGGGTCACCGCGACGATGCCGGGCTTCGCCACCATCGAGGACGTGCTCGACATCGCCGCGGGCGCCGCGGTCGAGCTCGACTTCCGGCTCCAGCCGGCCTTCGAGGACACCGTCGTCGTCTCGGCATCGCGCACCCCGGTGCTGCTCGAGGACGCTCCGACGACGATCAGCGTGGTCGGCCGCGACATCATCGAGACCCGGCCGGCGAGCAACATCGGCGATCTGCTGCGCGAGGTCCCGGGGGCCAACGTCGTCCAGTCGTCGGCGCGCGACGTCAACGTCGCAACCCGCGGCCCGGCGGCGTTCCTCACCGGGTCGCAGCTCGCCCTGATCGACGGCCGCCCGCTCTACTTCGACTTCTTCAACGTCATCTTCTGGGACCTCGCCTCGGTGCAGAACAACGACATCGAGCAGATCGAGGTGGTGCGCGGTCCGGCCTCGGCGATGTGGGGCGCCAACGCCGCGACCGGGGTGGTCAACATGGTGACCCGCGCACCGCGCGACTCCCAGGGCCTCGAGCTCGCGGTCACCGGCGGGCTGATGAGCCGGTCGAGCGAGGCCGGCGGCACCGGCGGGCTGGGCAGCCTCAACGTCCGCTGGGCCGACGCGCCGAGCGACCGTCTGGCCTACCGGATCTCGGCCGGGGTCTCGGCGAGCGACCCCTACCAGCGGCCGACCGGGATGATCCCCGAGGTCTCGACCCCGATCGAGCCCGCGGTCACGGTCGGCGGCGGCAGCTACGAGGACGTCCCCTACGACAACAACGGCACCCTCCAGCCCAAGATCGACGTCCGGGTCGACCAGGAGCTCGAGGACGAGGGAAGGCTCCTCTACGCCGCCGGCGTCGCCTTTACCGAGGGCATCATCCAGACCCCGATCGGCCCCTTCGACGCCGAGCGCGGCACCAACCTCGCCTACGCCCAGGTCGCCTACAACCGCGGCGGCTTCCACTCGCAGCTCTTCGCCAACTACCTCCAGGGCAAGGCGCCGAGCCTGATCTCCCTCGACGCCGAGGGCAACCCGCTGCGCATCGACTTCACCAACGGCGTCTACGACCTCGACCTCGGCTGGGGCGACCTGTTCTGGGGCAGCCACCTGTGGTCGTTCGGCGGCAACATCCGCGCCAACACCTTCGACCTGTCGATCGCCCCCGATGCCGAGGACCGGCTCCAGGCGGGGGTCTACGTCCAGGACGAAATGAGGCTCGGCGCCTTCCAGCTCGCCCTCGCGGCGCGCGCCGACTACTTCTCGAACCTCGACGACCTCAACTTCTCGCCGCGCGCCGCGCTGATCTGGACGCCGGTCGCCGGCCACTCCTTCAAGGCCTCGTACGCCCGCGCCTTCCGCGCGCCCTCGGCGATCGAGAACTCGCTCGAGCTGTCGATCATCGGCGGCTACTTCCCGGTCAGCGAGTTCGACCCGCGGCTCGAGGAGGACTTCCCTCTCGTCGTCAACACCTACGGCAACCCGGATCTCGAGGCCGAGACCATCGAGTCCCTCGAGCTCGGTTACGCCGCGGTTCTCAACGGCGGCCGGACCCGGCTCGAGCTCAACGCCTATGTCAGCGAGGTCCACGACATGATCTCGACCTCGCCGTCGAAGGAGGCGCTCATCGAGGCCGGGGTCGACCCCTACTACACCTCCGCCAACCCACCCCCCGGCTGGCCGCTCAACCCGATCGTCATCGACTTCCTGGCCCAGCTCGGCATCCGGCTCCCGTCGAACGTGATGGCCCTCAACATCGGGTCGATGCGCGACACCGGGGTCGAGGTCTCGGCGAGCCACCTCTTCCGCAGCGGTCTCGCCGTGTTCGCCAACTACTCCTACCAGAAGCTGCCCGAGCCGCTCGACCCGGTCGGCGACCCCGACCGGCCGCCATCCGACACCGTCCACACCCCGCCGAGAAACCGCTACAACCTCGGTCTGAGCTACAACGGCCCGGTCTGGCTCGGCAATGTCACCGTCAACCACGCCGACGAGGCCTTCTTCGCCCAGGGCCTGCAGCCCTTCTACTACGGCTACGGCGACGACTACACGCTGGTCAGCCTGAGCGCCGGCCGGCGCTGGAGGGCGGGCCGGCTGACCACTAACCTCAAGGTGCTCAACCTCCTCGACGACCCGGTCAAGCAGCATGTCTTCGGCGACGTGCTGCGCCGCACCGTGATGGTCGAGGCGCTGCTCCGCTTCTGAGACCGGAGGGCTCGCGGTGACGGCGTCGCACCCGGACCGCAAACGAACCCGTCGTCGGGACGCGGCGCTGGCGATCGGCTGCCTGCTCATCGCCTCGTGCGCCTCGCGCACCCATTTCCCGTATGACCCCGGCTCGGCGACCGCGTTCCGCCCGGCCGGGCTCGAGATCGACCCGCCGCGGCAGCCGGTCGCGATCACCAGCCGGCTGGTCGACACCGACCGTCGCTACGAGCGCCACCGTCTCGGCTTCCCCTCGGCCGGCGACAACGGCCAGCCGGACGGGATGGTCGCGGTCGACTACCATCGCAGCCGGCTGCCCGGCCGCCACCCGGTGGTCGTCGTCCTGCCGATCTGGGGCCGCCACGTCTATCCGTCCAACGCGATTACCCGCACCCTCCGCAAGCGCTCGGACGGGGCGGTCCACGTGCTCAACGTCCTCGGGCCCGATCTCCTGGTCGACTGGGAAGGGCTCGCCGCCGCCGCCGCCGCGGGCGATCCCGACGCCTTCCTCGCCACCCTCGCCGAGGGGGTGGCCCACGAGCGGACGATCATCACCGATGTCCGTCGGCTCGTCGACTGGGCCTCGGCGCGACCCGAGGTCGACTCGAGCGCGATCGGCGTCGTCGGCTTCAGCCAGAGCGCCATCGTGGCGCCGGTGGTCGCCGCCCTCGACCCGCGGATCGGCGCCCTCGTCGCGGTCATGGGCGGCGCCGAGCCGCACCTGGTGCTCGCCCACTGCGAAGGCGGCCGGGTCGAGGAGATGCGCTCCCGGGCCGCGGCGGCCTTCGGCTGGGACAGCGAGGAGCTGGCGGCCCGGCTCGAGCCGGTCTTCGCGCCGATCGACGCCGCGAGGTACTCGGGCCTGGTCGACCCGGAACGCGTGCTGATCATCGAGGCCGGCGCCGACGGCTGCATCCCGGAGCGCTCGCGCGACGCGCTGTGGCGGGCGATGGGCCGGCCCGAGCGCTGGGTGATCGGGACGACGCACAAGATGGCCTTCCTCGCGATGACGCCGGTCAACGGCAACTGGCTCCAGCAGCGGATCTGGGAGTTCCTCGCCGAGCGGTTGCTCGCCCCGGAGGACGCGGGCGCTCCGCACGACCTCCGGGCGGCATCGACGACCGCCGAGGGCGATCGGAACCGGACCCGGCGGGGCGAGGCGCCGCGGAAGGACTGACCGGCGGACCCAGGCCCGGCTCGCCGGACTCGGGTGGGCCGTATGCGCCGATGTGGTGGTCGGGTTCCCGGTGCGGACAACCGCTTCGTGGAAGCTCGCCGCGTGGTCAGAGTGCCGCGAGGTCGGCAGCGAGCTCGGCGGCGATCGCCTCCATCGCGCGCGACAGCCCGACCACCACCGCCTCGGGCAGCCCGCCCTCGGCCGGCCGGGTCACGTCGTAGGTCCGCTCGAGCAACGGCGCCTCGGCACGACCGGCCCCGGCATCGCGGACGACGATCGCCAGGGACACTCGCGCCGATGGACCGCTCTCGCCGTCGACCTGGCCGAAGGCGAGCACCCGGCCGCCGATCACCAGCTCCGCGCCGCCGGCCGCGGTCGCGCCGAGCTCGGCGGCGAGCTTGGCCCGGACCTGGTCGCCGACGCTCGAGACCCAGCGGTCGGTGGCGTAATGCTCGACCCGGGTCGGCGAGGCCTCGACGAGGATCTCGCTGCGGTCGAGGGCCTCGGTCGGGACGAAGCGCTCGACCCGGACCCTGCGGTCGACCTGCGCCGCGCCGGCCGGCCGCAGGTCGAGGGTGTAGGTGCGGACGTCGGGGGTCGAGGCGCAGGCGCCGAGGAGCAGCATCAGCAGCGGCACGACGGTCGGTCGTTTCGTCATTTCCCTCCTCCTTCGCGACCCCGCGGCGTCGCGCCGTAGACCAGCGAGCCGGGCTGGTCGGCGAGCGTCTGCGACAGCGTCCTGAGGTTGCGGGTCGTCGCCTCGAGGTTGCGCAGGATCAGCTCGAGGGTCGGCCGCTGCTCGTCGAGCAGCCCGGCGGTGTCGCCGCCGAGCCGCTCGAGGTGCTCGAGGGTCCGCTCGAGCGACGCCGAGAGCTCGTCGATCCGCCGGGCGGCGGTCTCGGTCAGCTCCGCGAGGTTGCCGACGGTCTCGCGGAGCGGCTCGCGGTTCTCCTCGACGGCGGCGTTGAGGTTGGCGAGGAGCTCGGCGGCGGCCGCCTCGAGCTCGGCGAGCCGCGCGATCACCGCGGCCAGCTCGGCACGGTTGTCGGCGATCGTCGCGTCGAGGGTGGTCGCCGCCGAGGTCCCGGCGTCGAGGGTCCGCTCGAGCGCCGCGGTCACCGCCGCGAGGTCGACCATCTCCTCGCCGGTCGTCGCGGCCTCGGCGCGCGCCCGGTCGACGCCGAGCAGCGCGATGACGCCGTCCAGGGTGGTCTCGAGCCGCGTGACGACGCCCTCGAGGTCGGGGACGTCGAACAGCCCGCCATCGGTCGTCACCGAGGCGATGCGATCGCCCGAGACGTGGAGCGCGGCCTCGGCGCTCCCGGTCGAGATCTCGAGGTGCTTGCCGGTGGTCAGGCTGACCTGCTCGATGCTCGCGACGCTGTCGTGGTTCACCGGGACGTCGGCCGGCACCTCGGCGACCACCCGGATGCGCGACCGGTCGTCGGGGTCGGTCCCGATCTCGACGACCTTCCCCGACTTGACCCCGCCGAACCGCACCTCGGCGCCGAGGTTGAGCCCGTTGATCCTCGTGAAGTCGGCGATGAAACGGTTGGGCTCGCCGGCCCCCGAGCCGCAGCCGCGGATGGCGGCGACGAAGCCGATGAGCACGACCAGGCTGGCAAGCACCATGACGCCGGCCCTGATCTCGGTCGCGGTGAAGCTGCGTTGATCAGCTGGCATGGTCTCCACCTTCAGTCGACGGCGGTGAGCGATCTCGCCCACTCGGTCTCGTCGGCGTCGGACTCGGCCGGTCGGCGGGTGAGGAAGTCCCGGATGTAGGGGTCGTCCGAGCCCTCGAGCTCGGCCAGGGTCCCGATCCCGGCGACCCGGCCCCGGTGCAGCATGCAGACCCGGTCGGCGATCAGCCTGACGCTCTCCATCTCGTGGGTGACCACCACGCTGGTCAGGCTGAAGGTCGACCGTAGGTTGCGGATGAGCTCGTCGATCCCGGCCGCGACGATCGGGTCGAGCCCGGCCGAGGGCTCGTCGTAGAAGATGATCTCCGGGTCCATCGCCATCGCCCGGGCGATGCCGGCTCGCTTGCGCATGCCGCCGCTGAGCTCGGACGGCAGGAGCTCCCCGGCGCCGCCGAGCCCGACCAGCTCAAGCTTGATCCGGGTCATGATGTCGATCGTCGACTCTTCGAGCCGGGTGTGCTCGCGCAGCGGCAGGGCGACGTTGTCGGCCACCGACAGCGAGCCGAGCAGCGCCGCCCCCTGGAAGCACATCCCGATCTTGCGTCGGATCTCCATCTGCTGCTCGTCGGACATCGCGGTGAGGTTCTGGCCGTGGATCGCGATCCTCCCCGACCGCGGCCGCATCAACCCGACCAGGGTGCGCAGCAGGGTCGTCTTGCCCGAGCCGCTGCCGCCCAGAATGACGAAGATCTCGCCCGGCCGGACCGAGAAGCTGACCCGGTCGAGCACGACCTTGTCGCCGTACGCGACGACCAGGTCCTCGACCTCGATGGCGTGCCGATCCTCTTTCATGGTCACAGGTAGTAGAACAGAACGGTGAAAACCAGGTCAACGACGATGATCAGGAAGATCGCCACGACCACCGACGCGGTGGTCTCGCGGCCGACCCCCTCGGCGCCGCCGTCGACCCGGAAGCCGCGGTAGACCCCGACCAGGCAGATGACGAGGCCGAAGAATAGGCTCTTGACCATCCCCGTGACCAGATCCTTCTCGACGATCGCGCCGGTGGTCTGCGCGAGGTAGATCTCGGGCTCGACCCCGACGACGAGGACCGACGACACCCAGCCGCCCACGATCATGATGAGCATCGCGATGACGGTGACCGAGGGGACGGCGGTGGCCATCGCCAGCAGCTTCGGCGCCGCGAGGTACTTGACCGGGTGGACGCCCATGACGGTGAGGGCGTCGAGCTCCTCGTTGACCTTCATCGTGCCGATCTCGGCGGTGATCGCCGAGCCGCAGCGGCCGGCGATCAGGATGGCGGTCATCAACGGCGCGAGCTCGCGCAGCGCCGACACCGCGACGAGATCGGCGATGAAGCGGTTCGCCCCCCACCGGTCGAGGGTGTAGGAGGCCTGGAGGGCGATGATGACGCCGATCAGGAAGCAGATCATCCCGACGATCGGCAGCGAGCGGACGCCGTACTCGACGAAGTGCTCGACCGCCGAGCGCCAGCGGAAGCCGCGCCCCTTGAGCGGCGCGACCGTCAGCCAGTACACGGTCTCGACGATCAGGACCGAGACCCCGAGGACGGCGCCGAGCTGGCGCAGCGCCCAGCGGCCGAGCCGTCCGACGACGACGATCACCGCTCGGGCCTCACCTCGAAGACGCTGTCGAGGCGGGCGAGCTCGAGGACCTTGAGCACCGCCGGGGACGGCGCCACCAGGGCAAAGGCCTTGTCGTGCTCCTTGGCGCTGCGCAGCCCCTCGACCAGGGTCGCGACGCCCGAGGAGTCCATGTAGCTCACCCCGCCGAGATCGACGCCCACCGCGCCTTTCGCCCGGGGCACCGCGGCGAGCACCGCCTTGCGGAGCTCGGGCGAGCTGTAGAGGTCGACGTCGCCGGTGACGACGACCCGCGTCTCGTCGGCGGTCACGAAGGTCTCAACCTTCACCGTTCACCTCGCCGCGCCTCCCCTCCGGAGCCTCATGGTGACACAATTGCCACGGGTCGTGCCAGGGCAGAAGCGGACCTCGTCGAAGACCTCGTAGATCAGCTTGACCCCGAGCCCGCCCGGCGTCACCTCGTCGGCGGCGGGTCTGCTCAGCGGCCGGTACTCGGCGCACTCGGCCGGGCACGGGATCCCCTGGTCGCTCACCGTGATCTCGACCCATTCGTCGGTCCGCGACAGGACCAGCTCGACCCGGCCGTCGGCGCGACCCCGGTAGGCGTGGCGGATCGCGTTCGAGCACGCCTCGTCGACCGCGAGGACGATCTCCGACCGCCGTTCCGGGACGAGATGGAGGACCTCGAGCCAGGTCTGGAGCACGCCCCGGATCAGCCCGAGCAGCTGCGGATCCGAGCTCACCACGAGACGGACGTCGTCCGGCTCAGCCATCGCCCGACCCGTTGAGCTTGAAGGCGATCATGGTGCAGTCGTCGTGGGGGGTGCGCGGGCTGCAGAAGGCGTCGACGTCGGCGAGCACCGCCTCGACGAGCTCGTTCGGCGAGACCCCCGGCCGGCCGAGCGCCAGCTTCTCGAGCCCGGCCAGCCCGTACTCTTCGTCGGCGCCCCCACCGTTGGCGCCTCGCCTCGCCTCGACGATGCCGTCGGTGTAGAGGAGCAGGGTCTCGCCGGGCGCGACCGTCGTCTCCTCGTCGCTCCAGTCGGCGTCCTCGAGGATGCCGAGGGGCGGCCCCGACGCCGGCAGACAGCTCGCCACCCGCCCCGGGGCGATGCGCAGCACCGGGTGGTGGCCGGCGTTGGCCGCCATGACGTGCCCGGTGCGGAGGTTGAGCGCGACCAGCGCCACGGTGCAGAAGGTCCCGCGCCGGCTGCGCGCGACCATCCGCCGGTTGAGCCGCCGGAGGACCTCGGCGGTCGACTCGGCGCCGGTCGCGCAGAGCCGGAACTCGGCGAGCAGCAGGGCCATGGTGAGGGCCGCCGGCACGCCCTTGCCGCTGACGTCGCCGATGAGCAGGCCGACGTGGTCGGCGTCGAGCCTGGCGAAGTCGTAGAAGTCGCCGCCGACGACCCTGGCCGGACGGGTCAGGCCGAAGACCTCGAAACGCCGGTCGTCGGTCGGCCAGTCCCCGACCAGGAAGCTCTCCTGGATGGTCCAGGCGGCCTCGATGTCCTGGTCGACGCGCTGCTTGGCGAGCAGGCTCTCGTGGACCCGCGCGTTGTCGAGGGCCAGGCCGGCGCTGTTGCCGGCCGCCGCGGCGAGCAGCATGTCGTCCTCGGTGTAGTCGCGGTCGGCGAGATCGGTGTCGATGTAGAGGATGCCAAGGATCTCGCTCCGGGTCCGAATCGGGACGCACAGGATCGAGGTCAGCCGGAGCGCCGCGATGCTCGCGCTGCTGTCGATGTCGTCGTCGGACCGCGCCGATCGGTAGAGGACGCTTTCGCCGCCCTCGAGCACCTGGCGGGCGACGCTGCCGCTGATCGCGATCCGGTCGAGCCCGACCCGGCTCGCGACGCCGTCCTGGATCGTGTGGACGAGACCACACACCGCGCACGGCCGCAGCTCGAAACCCTCGCCGGCGAAGAGCACCGCGCCGCGCTGGGCGTGGACCGCCCGGATCGTCGTCGAGAGGATGCTGTCGACGAGCTCGCAGGCCTCGAAGGTCGTGGCGAGCGAGTTCATCAGGGTGTAGGCGGCCTCGAGCAGCTCCTTCGGCCGCGAGGTCGGCGGCGCGCTCGACCGGCCCAGCTCGTCGACCACGGTCTGGAGAAAGACCGTCTTGGGGACCGGCGCCGGCTCGGCCGCCGCCTCGAGCACGAAGCGCAGCGACGTCGCGCCGATCCGGATGTCGTCGCCGTCGGCCAGCCGGCAGCTCTCGATCGGTTCGCCGTTGACCAGCGTGCCGTTGCTGCTGCCCAGGTCGCGGCAGCGCCAGACCCCGTTGTCGCGGAAGATCCGGAGGTGGCGACGCGACGCCGCGAGATCCCTGATCACCAGGTCGCAGCCCTCCCCGCGGCCGACCACCAGGGACGACCCGACCGGGGTCCGACGGCCTTCCTGGCCGCTCCCGGCGACGATGAACGCTCGATCCGTGATCGACATGGTTGATCCGACTCTACCGACGCTACCGTGCCCGGCCGCACGGCGCAAGCGGCAGACCCGGACCGGGCGCGGCCGGTTCTCCGCTACAATGCTCTCGGACGCCTCGAAACCGACCCCGAAGACGCAACCGGACCGACGGGAGGTCGATCGTGACGAGACTGGGAGCTGACCGCGGGCGCTGGGCCGCGCTGGTTCTGGTCGCGGTCGTCGCCGCGGCCGGCTGCGACTCGGTCGAGCTGACGATCGGCGTCGAGCCCGGCCCCGGCGGCGCCCTCGTCGTCGCCAATGCCAACGACCGGGAGTGGCATGACGCCCGGCTCCTCGTCGAGGCGGTCGAGAGCGACAACAGCACCACGGTGTGCGACGACCGGACGGTCGAGCGGTGGCCGCCCCGCGGCACCGTGACGGTGCCGGCCTGCGGGGCCAAGATCCGCCTGACCCTGACCACCGGCGGCGAGACCGCCCGCTTCGCCTGGGCCAACGGCACGCTCTACCGTCGATTCGGCCGCAAGGAGGTGCCGGTCGGAAGCTCTTAGTGATCAGTTTTTAGTTCTTAGTTTTTGTAGATATCGCTGAGATCTGGAATCGGGAGCTCGCTTAGGCTGGGAGGTGATGATGAACCGGATGCTCGGAGTGGCGGCGCTCGCGCTCGTCGTCGTCGTGGCCGGCTGCGGCGGGCCGCAGATCCTGACCGAGAAGCGGATGGTCGAGTGGGGGCCGATCCTCAACATCTACATGGGCACCAACATCCAGGGGGGGAACTCCTTCCCCGAGACCCTAGACGAGATGCCGCCCGACCTCACCGCCGACCTCAAGCGGACCGACGGCTGGGGCAACCCCCTGCTCTACCGGCTCCTCCGGATCGACAAGTACAACCTGATCTCGGCCGGTCCGGACGGCGAGTTCGGCAACGCCGACGACATCGTGCTCGAGAACGGCGCCTTCTACGACGCCGCCAAGATCTACGCCGCAAGCCCGCTCAAGCGCTGATCACTCGGCGGTCAGCTCGGCCGCCAGCGCCGGGTCGAGATCGGGCCTCGCGAGGGCGAGGGAGGCGAAGGGCGCCGGCTGCCCGAGCCGCCTCGCCAGACGGGCGAGGCGGACCAGCAGGCCCTCGGGGGTCGCGCGGTCGACCCGGCCGGCGAGCCAGACCAGGGTGGACTCGACATCGCCCTCGAGGCCCTCGTCCATCAGCAGCTCGGCGGCCCGGGTCGCCGTCCGCAGGTCGACGCCGGCCTCGGGGGCGGAGCGGATCAGCTCGGCCCAGACGTGGGCGAGCAGCCCGGTCTCGCCGGCCCGCACCGCCGCCGTCACCGCCGGCAGCACCGAGGGCAGGGCGCGCTCCGGGGTCCCCGCGGCGAGCGCGGTGTTCCACAGCGCGGCCGCCGCCTCGGCGTCGCCCGGCCGCCGCCCCAGCAGGGCCTCGAGCCCGCGCATCGCCTCCTCGCGGCGGCCACGCCGTGCGAGGTCGAGCAGCGCCTCGACCTCGCCGGCGTCGTGCACCGTCTCGGCCCGCTCCACGGCCGGCTCGACGAACCTCTCCTCGAGACCGAGCCGCACCACGACCAGGGCGGCGACGACCCCGAAGACGAAGCCTCCGACATGGGCGATGAAGCCGATGTCGCCGAGATCGGCGATGCTGAAGAAGGCCCACAGCCCCATCGCGAAGGCGAGCTCGCCGAGCGCCCACAGCCCGAGCATCAGCCCGGCCGGCGCCGAGAAGGTGCCGTGGTACATGCGCACCATCCAGACGAAGTAGACAAAGGTGATGCGACTCCTCCGATAGCGCACCGCGAAGGCGCCCATCACCCCGGCGACCGCTCCCGAGGCCCCGATCAGCGGCTCGGCGAGGTTCGGGTAGCGGGCGACGAAGACCAGCGCCGCCACCACCCCGGCGAGCAGGTAGAAGGCCGCGAAGAGCGGCCGGCCCCAGGCGTCCTCGACTGCCGGCCCGACCAGGTAGAAGAAGAGCAGGTTGCCGAGCAGGTGGAGCAGCCCGGCGTGGACGAAGAGGTGGGTGACCAGCGAGGTCGCGCGGATCTCGGTCGGGACGAGCCCCCAGCGCCAGAAGGGCAGCCGGTCGCGGGCCTCGTAGAAGCCCGCGACGAGGCGGTCGAGCTCGGCCTGCTGGCTCGCGATCCGGGCAGGGTCCGCGGGCGGCGCCGGCGACGAGTCGCGGCTCTGGCGAAGCGAGGTGTAGACATAGCCCTTGAGCCGCGGGTCGAGCTCGAGCCAGGGGTGGTCGAGGAAGTACTCGACCGCGCGGATTTCGGCGTCGACGATCGCTCTCGGGTCGCCGGGGGCGATCAGGGTCGCGAGGTAGACGACGACGCACAGCCCGATGATCCCGAGGCTGACCCAGGGCATCCGCCGGACAGTCGACTGGTCGGTTCCAATCGGCAGCAGCATCGGTCATCTCACCGGGCCGTCGGTCGCGAGCCCGGAGACCGGGACCCGGGTGCGGCGCCGGCGGCGGCGCCGAGTCTGCCAGCCCATGTCGATCCTCCAGCGGTCGGCGTGCTCGTCGCGATGATCCCACATCCGCCCGGTCGACGACGATCCCTCGGGCAGAGAACCCCCATCTTTCCGCCAACCGATCCCCACAGCTCCTTCACCACTTCGCTCCCCGGTGCGCCGACGTTCGAGGCAGAGCCCCGAACGACGCGACGAACGAAGGGAGCGCGCCATGATCAGAACCGCCACCACCTTGATGTCGTGTGCGATCACCACGATGGTCGCCGTCGCCCCGGCGCCAAGCGCCGCCCAGGTCCCGTCCTCTTCCGGCGGCCACCCGGTGCTCGTCCTCCAGGTCGGCGACATCGTCCCCGGCGCCCGTGACCGGTCCGTCGTCACCCTGTCGGGACCCGAGAGCGCCGGCGGCGACCATGTCGGTTTCGCCCTCGTTCTCAGCGGCGGCGAGGGCGCACTGTGGGTCGGGCATCCCGACGGACGGCCCGAGCGGCTGATCCTGTCCCGTTCGGTCGGCGCGAGCTGGTTCTACACGAACCGCTTCGGAGTCGCCGCCGAGCCCCCCTGGGGCACCGCCGACGGCGCCGACCTGCCCTTCGCCGTCAAGGCGCGGATGAGCGACGGCCGAAGGACCATCCTCACCGGCTGGGGCCTTGCCCAGGTGATCGGCGCCGGCGCTCCCGGGCTGCCCGCGGGCGCCACGGTCAGCGATGTCCGGCGTCTGTCGATGCTGCTCGACGGCGAGGCCGCCTGGGTCGCCAGCTGGTCGGCCCAGGGCCGGACGGGCACCGCGCTCTACCATCGCTCCGCCGGGCCCAAGGCCGAGGCCGACCTGCTGCTGATCACCGGCGACCCCGCCTGCGGCGCCGTCCTCGGCGAACTGAGGAACTTCCGGGTCGCCCCGAACCGTCGCCGCGGTCAGGCCGTCGAGCTGATCACCGACCAGGGTCCTCGGGACGCGCTGCTTCTCGACGGCGAGTGCCCGCTGGCCGTCGGCCGGCCCCTGCCGGGCGGCGCCGAGACGCCGACCGAGATCCTCTTCTTCGACGTGAACAGCGCGGGCCGGGTGCTGCTCGGGGCGATCACCGACGCGCCGTCGAACCGCAACGCGGTGTTCGTCCTCGACGGACGGGTGGTGATGCGCGAGGGCGAGGTGATCGACGGCGTCCACCTCGCGCCGAGCTCCGCCCAGCCCAACCAGGCGCGGCTCGACGACCTCGGCCGGGCGGTGACGCTGTGGGCCGGCCCGCCGACCTCGCGGTACACGATCTTCTACACCCCGGATGTCGACGACTTCGCCAGCACGCGCGCGCTGGTCACCGAGGGCGCATCCCTCGACCTCAACGGCGACGGGTCCCCGGACGCGACCCTCGAGGAGTTCCGCTTCTTCCCCGACAGCGGCCCGACCTTCAGCCTCGGCGAGACCGGGATCCACATCGCGGTCAAGCTCCGCTATCCGGGCTCGCCCCAGACCATCGACGCGGTGATCTTCCAGCCCTTCTGACGAGATCGGTACGGGGCGCCGGGCTCGGCGAGCCGGCGGCGGGTCGTCCCCTCCCGACCCCCCGGCCGGCCGCCGGGTCCGGCGCTCGTTCGCCGGTCCCCAGTGGGTCGTGCCCCCGCCCCTTCAACGGGCCTGCGGTACCGCGACCTGGGGGTAGATGAGCACCCGATCGTGCACGACGAGCGCGAGATCCTGCAGGCCGTCGTTCGTCAGGTCCGCGACGACAATCTCCCGCGGCTGGTGGACGGAGCCCTGCTGGCCCTCGTAGTGGAGGTCGACCTCGAAGACAGTGAAGTGGAGCAGGCTCGTCCACAGGTCGTTGTCGCCGGGGCGCAGGATCTCGACCACGTGGGAGTCTCGGGAGTCCATGGCCAGCACCTCGAAGATCCCGTCGCCGTCCAGATCGCCCACGTCGATGCCCCGGTACTCCACCCCCGTGAGGTCGCACTCCCAGGCCGACGTCGGCCGCAGGACGGTCTCGCTCAGCCCAACTGGGATCCAGACGAAGCGATCGCTTCCGAACAGGACGAGGTCGTCGGTGCCCGAGCCGTCCAGGTCGACGGCCGCGGCTTCGGCGAGATCCACCGATGGCAGCTCGAAACTGCCGCGAAAGCCCCACCCTGCGGTCCGGCGCTGGGTAACCGAGTGTCCCCGGCCCTTGTCCGGTTCGAGCAACACGACCGTCGGATCGCCCGCGGCGCCGACGAGAACCGCTGCGGCAATCCGGGCGTCGGCGGACCGGGCGTTGAGCTGGGCCACGATCTCGAGCTCACCGGTGCTCCCGACCCGCAGCGCGCGGGCGAAGCCGGCGTTGGCGACGATCAGCTCGCGACGACCGTCGCCGTCGATGTCGGCGAGCGAGACCGCCGACGGCTTCACGTCGGCCAACGACGACCGCCCGAAGCCCGACTCCTGCACGGCCTCGGTCAAGGTGCCGTTGCCGTCGTTCAGCAGCAGGCGGAGGTCGCCGTGATCGACGAACAGGACGAGGTCGGGACGACCGTCCTGGTCGAGGTCCGCGACCCGCAGGGCGGCGGGGTCGTGGTCCAGGTCGCCGACCTCCACCCGGGTGCCGTCCTGCCAGTCCGAGGCGCCACTGAGCAGGAACAGTCGCCGCTCGCGCTTCTCGGTGGAGGCGTAGACCAGGTCGACGCGGCCGTCCCCGTCGAAGTCCGCGGCGGCGACCGCCTCCGGCCTGCCCTCGACGGAGATGACCGCGGGAAGCTCGAGCTGCCCGTCCTCCCTCAGCCGGGTCCACGCGAGGGTCTGCTCCTTGGGGCTCGCCATGATCAGCTCGTCCCGCCCGTCGCCGTCACGGTCGACGGCGACGAGGGACCGGATCCCGGTGAGGGACGGGAACGCCTCGGCGGCGGAGAAGATCCCGCTCCGGACCTGGCGGAACACCCAGATTCTGGCGTCGCGAGGGTCGGCGACGGCGAGGTCGAGCAGACCGTTCCGGTCGAGGTCGGCGAGGGTGGCGGCCGCCGTCGCCTTGCCGTCGCTGGGGTAGGCGAACACCCGCGGCCGGGCGTCGCCGACGGGCGTCTGCTCTCGATCGTCAAAGACGAGGCCCAGCCGCTCGAGCTGACCGGTGTTGTCCTGGATGCGGACGAAGTCGGCGCCGCGGCCGGAGGCGGCGGGGATCGGTCGAACGATGCCTCTCGTGGCGCCGATGCGGTAGGTCAGCTCGGGTCCGAAGGCGCCGGCGCCGAGGCCGGGTCGCACGCGAATCGATCCCTCGTCGCCGGTGGCCTGGTACGACAGGTCCGCAAGGCCGTCGCCGTCGACGTCGACCGTGTTGAGGCCGAAGCACTCTCCCGGAAGCCGGTGGGCAACCGGCTCGCCGAGCTCGCCGTCGTCGGCCTGGAGGAGGACCAGCAGCTCGAGCTTCGTGAGGACGACGAGGTCGCTGCGGCCGTCACTGTTCAGGTCGACGGCATCGACCGTGCTGCCGTAGGTCGCCGGTTCGTCGATGTCGAATCGCCGCGACCGGTCGAACTCGCCCCTGCGGTCCTGGTAGCGGATGGAAAGCCCCTCGATGCTGTTGGTGAAGGCCAGGTCGGTGCGCCCGTCGTGGTCGAAGTCGCCGAGCGCGAGCTCGTACATGCGGCTGCCCGTGGCGACGGTCCGCAGCTGGAAACGGGCGTCCTCGAGGACCGGCTTCCACCGGTCGAGGCCGGCCGGCCGCCGCTCGGCGGCGGGTGCCCCGGCTGGTCGCTGGATCAGCACGTCGATCCGAGCGTGGTCGTTGTTGAGCAGGGCGAGGTCGGTGCGGCCGTCGCCGTCGATGTCCGCGGCGGCCAACGATCCCGAGTTCCACCCGGTCGTGATGACCTCCGGGCCTTCGAGCTCGAGGGATGACGCCGTGCCGTGGGCCGCGAGCACGCACGCGAGGAGGAGTGTGCAAGCCGATCGCATCCGCCGGTCGTCCACGCCTACTCCGAGGCCGCCGGCAGCGTCCAGGTACGGAAGACCAGGCTCCGGTCGTCCTTCCACGCTCCGGTGACCGCGGACGAGAAGTAGCGACCGATGACGTCGGCATCGGGCACGGCCTCGGGGTCGCAGATCCCGAAGGTCGAGCCCTCGCCGTCGTCGAGGTCGATCTTCGGGAAGGCCGCGATGATCGGGAACAGCACCCCACCGAAGGCCGCGAGGTTCAGGACCTGAATCACCGAGGAACCTCGGGGCAGGACCGCCATCGCTGCCTGGACCCACGGTTGCTGCCACACCGCTTCCCCCCTCCCGGAGTAGGCGAGCAGAGCGTCCTCGAGGGTCACCAGCGAGCCCATGGAGACCAGAAGGTGGCGGTCGGTGACGACGTAGGCCAGCTGGTTTTCGGAACCCCCTTCCGCGGTTTGCGCCACGGAGGGGGTGTAGATCGTCTGCCCGGCGAACTCCCGGGTCGAGAACAGGTCGGAGCCGCGGCCGGCGATGGACTTCAGGTTCTCGATGGCGTTTTCGATCCCGCCGCGTTGCCGGATGCCCAGGACGAAGACCTGGTCCTGGGTCAGCTCGAGCTCGTCGGCGCTGCCGCCGGACACCCCGTGGTAGTTCTGGATCGTGATGAGCTCGCCGTCCAGGTTGTCGAGGAGATCGCGCTTGAGGTCGAGCTCGACGCCCGCCTGCTTGGCGGTGGCCTGGAGCTGCATCGCCGCCAGGGCCATCAGGGAGGGGTTGATGCCGTTGACGATCTCGACCACGGCCGACCAGGACGCGGCGACGTCGAACCTCGAGGTCGAGAAGGCGTCGCTTCCGGCTGGGATGAACGACGGGCGCGGAGCCTCCCCGGGGCCGTAGGCGAGGAGCTTGACCAGGCCGGTGTTCTCGGTGTAGGTCACTCCGATGGACGCTGTGGCGATCTCTCCCTGCTGCTCGCTGGTCACGAAGACCGCCTGCAACGCCTCGACCCCCAGCGCCTCGACCAGGGCTGCCGGGTCGAATGGGAAGAGGCTCTCGGTCTGCTCCGCCTCAGCCGCTGCGAACGCGACCAGGTCCGCGATGACGGGAGTCCAGGCATCCATGTCCAGGAAGACCCAGGAGTCGGCGCCGCGGACGTACCTCGCGACCGTGGCGAAGCTGTCGCCGTCATCCAGAGGGCGATCGACTCCGCCGTCGAGAATGCCGGCGACGACCCTCTCGAGAGTCCCGACCGGGTAGGCGTCCACCAGCACACCGTCCACGATCGCCCAGCCGGTCTCCATGGTGACCTCGTCACCCTCGAGGACCGTTTCCAGATGGAGGTCGACGCCGCGGAACTCCCGGGTCTCGTAACGGACCGCCTCGCCGATGTCGTTCGCCTCGTTTACCGCCTCGTCCGCCAACCTCGCCTCCTGCTCGAGGAGAACGGCCTCGAGGGCGGGGCCGTTGTCGCCGACGGCTGCCAAGAGTGCGATCGAAAAGTCGGCGTCCTGCTCGCCCGGAGTGAGGTCAAGCTCGAAGGCGTCGACGAAGACGACGAGCTGGCCGGTGAACATGGCGGCGATCTCGTCGATGGTGCGGCCGGTCTCCTGCCGCACGAGATCGTCCCACCGGTCGATTCGGATCTCCTCCCGCAGTGGTGCGAAGAACGCCTTGACCTGCGGGTCGTTCCAGAGCTTAGCGGTGGGCGAGCCCCGCCACGCCGCCAGGGTCGTCGGCACGTCGGCGACGGCGAAGACCAGCGGCGAGCCGGAAGGGACCACGTCGGTCAGGCTCTCGACGGCGGCCTCGAGCGCCGGGGAGGCGACCAGCACGACGACAAGGGTGAACAGGATTGGGAGTCTCACGGTCATTCGTCCCTCTCGGTGGAACCCGAGGTGTGTCGGGGCGGGCTGAGATACCGGAAGCCCGCGTTGGGGTGCCGAGGATCGAAGGCGAAGGCGTCGCGGTTTCGGAGGAACTCCTTGAGGGTGCTGACCCTGATGGCGAAGCCCAGACCTTCGATGCCGACGTCGTTCACCTTGAGCTGGTTGACTCCGACGACCTCGCCGCGCAGGTTGAACAAGGGCCCGCCCGAGTTCCCGGGGTTGACCTCGGCGGTGGTTTGGATGAGCAGCCGGCCCCCGGCGAGCCGGTCGGTGAGACTGATGATCCCCTCGGACACCGAGCGGTCGAGACCGAGGGGCGAGCCGACGGCGAACACGGGCTGCCCCTGGTGCAGGGTGTCGACGTCGCCGAGGGGAGCCGTTGCGAAGTCGTGGCCGCCGCCGTCCTCGATCTTGAGCAGGGCGAGATCCACCCATGGGTCGAGGGCGACGATCCGGACGTGCTCGAAGTGGATCTGCTCGAGCTCGTGCTCGGTCCGCCGGTAAAGGGTGATCGAGATCTGGTGCTCGCCGGAGATCACGTGCTGGTTGGTCACCACGTACCCCGACGGGTGGATGACGAATCCCGAGCCCAGCCCGATCGGCGTCCGGACCTGCACCACCGCCTCGCCGCAGCGCTCGATGTTTTCCTCGACGCTGAGCTCGGGGCGTCCTGGCTCCGTGCGGTAGAGATCCGGGCTCTTGGTCGCCGGGATCTCGGCCGCTTCGGTCTCGACGATCCGATCGACGGCGTTTCTGGGGATCTCGAGCACACGGTAGCCCAGGTCGACCACGACAGTGTCCGCTTTCTCGAGCAGGATCTCGCCGGTCACCGAGCCACCGCCGTGCAGGTGGACCGTCTGCGACGCCTGTGCAGGGCTGCAAGTGGTGAGGATGACGGCCGCGATTGCAGTCGGGCTCTTCATGCTTCGGCTGATTTCCCCTGATGCGCTGCGTTGGCACGAGGCGCGCCCACCGATCCAGTGTACCCGATCGTTCAGACCGGTCTTTTCGATCGTTCCCTCTGCGCTCCACCGCCCGTCGGGGCGTTTCCCTCGGAGGTGATCGTCGTCCGATGCCGCGACCGAAGGCGATCGACGGGCCCATTGTCAGCGGGACGAATTCGAAAGCAGGATCCGATCGAAGCTGAGCCGATTGGTCGGGGCCGCTTCAGATCGGGCGGGCAGTCCGCCTGCACCGTCGTGGCGCCGCTCGCCAGGCCGATCACGATCAGGGTCAACATCCGTACCTTCGGAACAGGCTGTCGTAACCGGCGTCGGGAAGACCGGGGCGGTTACCCGTCCCGGTCTTCCCGAAGCCCGATCTCTCACACCAGAACGATCGCGATCTCGTTGGGCCTGGCACTCGATGCGCCGGATGTACCGAACGTGCGCCGGATACGCCGAACGCGCGGACCACCCCAGCATCACGGAGTGACTCCCGACCAGGCGCCGGCCATCGACGACCGGGTGGTGGACGGTCGAGACCACGGTCCCCGCGACGCGACCGATCTTCACCGAGCCGCCTCCCGGCGGCCCGGCGAGCACGGCCGGACGGCCGGAACCGTGCTCGCTCACTTGGACCTCGACGCGCCGAGCACTCGGGCCACACGGCGGAACGGCAGGCGCAGCGGCACGGGGAGGCGACGGCTCCAGGGCAGTCCCCCCGAGGCGATCCGATCGGGCAGCACCTCGAAGAGCAGCCTCGCCCAACGTTCCACGATGGTGTCGACCGAGAACTCCCCCGCCCGACGCGCGCCGTTGGCGACCATTCGGGCGTAGAGCTCCGGATCATCGCGGAGTCGGCGCAGCGCTGCCAGCGCGTCGGCGGTGCCGCACACCTCGAAGTAGTCTTCCTCGCCCCGGCGGATCTCACGGCAGGCGTAGTCGACGCCGATGATCGCGGGCACCCGGGCGTACCACGCGTTGATCAGCTTGCTGGCGGGCTTGGCGAAGCGGAGCCGCCGCTCGTCCGGTCGGACCGCCACCACGACGTCGAGGTCGCTGTAGTCCTCCCAGCCGACGGCCGGGATCCTCGGCGTCTCCCGACTCCGCGCCATCCGGGGCACCCACTCGAGGCCGAGATCGGCGACGGCGGAGCGCCAGCCGTCGCGTCGGAAGGCAGGGTGGAGGTTCTCGACCAGCCCCATGTAGCCGACCCGCCGGACCGTCGACCCCCGCCCGGGGTCGCGAGCTCGGATGCCCGGCTGCGGCCAGTGGGGCACGAAGAAGCGCCGGCGGTCGTCGGCGAAACGGCCATTCTGCAGCACCTCGAAGTCGGCCAACAGGGGCGCGCTGTTGTCGGCCCTGGTCGCGACGAAGACCAGATCGGACCGCGCCGGGACCAGGCCCGCGAGCGCGTGCTTGTGCTTCGCGTGAAACACGACGATGCCCCGCTCCGGTGGCCGACCGACGAGCTCGACGGGATAGCCCGCCGCTCGCAGCCGAGCGTAGGTCTGGCCGATCCACGTCCGCTCGCCGCTGCTGAAGGCTGCAGGCTCGCGGTCGGGGTCGAGGTCCTTCAACTCGTCGAGGTCTGGCTCGTCGGCCAGAAAGAAGCGGACCGGCTCGCGAGCCTCCCCCTCTCCGAGCACGCCGGAGCGTTCACTGCCGGTGCGTGGGGTGGCGTCGTGCACGATGGACGATTCTAGCGAAACCTCGACCCGTCCGTCCCGGCCCGGACCGCGGCGAAGCAGCACGCGAGCACGATGCCCGCGAGCTCAGCCGTTCAGGCTCACCGCGTCGACGATGCCGACGATCACCGAGCGGATCGGCGCGGCGGGCTCGTTGAGGACCTGGCGGGCGCCGGTGCCCTCGTCGAGCACGAGCACGGTCTCGCCGGCCCCGGCGTCGACCGCGTCGACCGCGATGAGGTAACGCCCGGTCGGCTCGAGATCGAGGCCGAGCAGGTCGACGAGGAGCAGGCGTCGGCCGTCGACCACCGGGTGGTGGACAGTCGAGACCACGGTCCCCGCGACGCGGCCGATCTTCACGGCGCCGCCTCGTGGAGCTGGTCGACGATCCCGACCACCGCGTGGTCGACCGGGACGAAGGTCTCTTGCAGGGCGAGCGCCGCCTCGCGGCTCGCGACGAAGTAGACGAGCTCGCCCGGTCCGGCCATCGCGACCGCGTCGGCCGCGACCACCGCATCGCCCGCCGGCTCGAGCCGCCGGTCGAGAGGCTGGAGGACGAGCAGCCGCACGCCCTCGAGACCGGGCGTCACGGTCGAGGCGACGACGGTGCCGATCACCCGTGCCAGGTGCATCAGGCCTCCCCCGCGGTGAGCCGCGCCCGGAACTCGGGGCTCGCTGTGAGGTTGGCGAGCATCTCGTCGTGGAACTGCGGGATCACCACGCTCGCGACGAGCCGGTCGGCCGGCTCGACCGAAGCGGCGGCCAGCTCGACCGCGGCCTCGACCTCGGCGAGCGGTCCGGAGAGCACGCAGTAGGCCTTGCCGCCGAGGTCGTCGGCGAGGCGGATCTCGACCAGGCTGACCTCGGCCCCCTTGAGGCCGTGGTCGGCGGCGCGGATCGTCGCCGCCGCGGTGCTCGTCTCGACCACCCCGAGCGCCTCGCCCGAGGCGGCGCCGCGGCGGCCGAGCAGGGCCTGCACGACGTCGGGGTGGACCGCGGGCAGGTAGACCTCGTCGAGGAGGGCCGCTCGACCGGTCTCGAGCCCGGCCTGGTAGGCCTCCTCGACGCAGGCGACATCGCCCGCCACGAGCACCAGGAAGCGTCCCGGGTGGACGGTACCGGCGCGGACCACCGCGACCGGCGCCCGCTTGACCATGGCATCGCCGGCCAGCACCCCGATCGCGATCGAGCCGAGCTCGAGCAGCGCCAGCGCCGGCTGGTCGGCGAGGCTCACACGATCCTCAGACCGCCGGCGATCGCCAGGCGGCGCTCGCGCGACAGGCTGCGCGGCCGGGTCAGGCCCTCGCCGGTCGGGCTGGCGATCGAGAACGAGGTGAAGCCCTCGCCGCCGTCGCCGAGGCCGGCCAGGGTCGCGGCGTTGGCGACGAAGATGCTGACGTCGATCAGCCGCGCCATCCGGGTGATCGTGTCGACGTTGCGGCTGAAGATCGACGCGGTGTGGCCGAAGCCGTGCTCGGCCTGGACCGCGAGCGAGATCGCGCGGTCGACGTCGGGGACCCGGGCGACCGGCATCACCGGCATCATCTGCTCGGTCCACACCAGGCTGTGCTCGACCGGCACGTCGGCGAGGACCAGCCGGACGTGGTCGGCGTTGGCGATCCCGATCGCGCCGAGGATCGCACCGGCGTCGCGGCCGATCCACTCGGGGTTGATCTTGCCGGGCGTGCCGTCGTGCCGCGACTCCCGGAAGATCAGCCGCTCGAGCCGAGTCAGCTCGTGGGCCGCGAGCAGGTGGCCGCCGGCGCCGCGCATCGCCTCGAGCAGCCGGTCGGCCACCGAGGCGACGACGAAGACCTCCTTCTCGTCGGTGCAGATGAGGTTGTTGTCGAAGGACGCGCCGCGGACGATCTCGCGCCCGGCGAGCTCGAGATCGGCGGTCTCATCGACGACCACCGGCGGGTTGCCCGGCCCGGCGAGGATCGCCCGCTTGCCGCTCTTCCGCGCCTCCGCCACCACCCCCGGACCGCCGGTGACGAGCAGGATCCGGACGCCGGGGTGGCGCATCAGCGCCTGGGCGCTGGCGATCGTCGGCTCGGCGACGCAGCACACCAGGCTCGCGGGGCCGCCGGCCTCGACGATCGCCCGGTCGATCAGCCGGACCGCGTGGGCCGACACCCGCGCGGCGTTGGGGTGGCAGTTGAAGACCAGGGCGTTGCCGGCCGACACCCCGGCGATCGTGTTGTTGATGATCGTCGCGGTCGGGTTGGTGGTCGGGGTGATGGCGCCGATGACGCCGAAGGGCGCGGGCTCGGTGAGGGTCAGCCCGCGGTCGCCGGTCCAGGTCTCGGGCTCGAGGTCCTCGGGTCCGGGGGTCTTGTCGGTGACCAGCAGGTTCTTCTTGACCTTGTCCTCGGCCCGGCCGAGACCGGTCTCGGCCTGCGCCATCTCGGCGAGCGATCGGGCGTGCTCGCGCATCACCGCGCGGATGCGCTCGACGATCCGGCGGCGGGCGTCGAGGCCCTGGGCGCGATACGCCAGGTACGCCGTTCGCGCCGCCTCGACCGCCTGGTCGACGGTGTCGTGGACGCCGCCCCCGGTCGCCGCCGGCGGCGCGGGCGCCGGGGGTCGGCCGCGGTCGCCGTCCCCGATCCTGCGCCGCACCCGGGCGACGATCGCCTGGATCTCGGTGTCGGTGATGGTCTTCATTCAGGCACTCCGGGTTGCGTTCGTGGGGGTGCCAGGCACACACCTTCGTTCGCGGCGAACAAAGTTGGAGCCAGGCACCCGCTCCGACGCCCGCATCGGCCTTCCCGTCCGGAGGTCAACTGGCCCACTCGGAGTCGGCGGGGGTCTTGCGGTAGCGGACCTCGCCGCCGATCTCCCAGCTGTCGACGATCGCCATGACCACCGCGTCGCATGGCCGGTCGCGGGTCGCCTCGGTCTGCCGGGCCGACGAGCCGGCCGCCCAGAGCACGACATCGCCCTCGCCCGCGCCGACGCTGTCGATCGCGACGACATGGCCCGAGGTCTCGCCGCCCGCGAGGTCGAGCTGGCGGACGAGCAGGAAGGTCTGGCCGACGAGCCCCTCGTCCTTGCGGCTCGCGACCAGCGTGCCGACGACCCTCCCGAGGAGCATCAGGCCTTCCGCTTGGCCGCCGGCGCCGGCTCGCTGCGACCGAGGGGCAGCACCGCGTCGATGTTGCCGTGCGGCCGGGCGATGACGTGGGTCGACACCACCTCGCCGACGTTCTGGGCGGCGCGGACGCCCGCTTCGACCGCAGCCTTGACCGCCGCGACATCGCCCCGAACGACCGCCGTCACATAGCCGCCGCCGGTCTTCTCGTAGGACACCAGCTCGACCTTGGCGGCCTTGACCATGGCGTCCGACGCCTCGACCATCGCCGCGAACCCTCTCGTCTCGATCATCCCCAACGCTTCAGCCATTGCATGCTCCTTTCGCGTCCTCGGGGGTGCCAGGCTTTAGAATCTTGGGAAGTTGTAGGTTCGCATTGCCGACTCGATCGCACCACCGCAACTTCCCAAGATTCTAAAGCCTGGCACCCTGGTCTTCCGTTCTTTCAATCTCCTTCGCGTCCGGTGACCGATTCGATGGCGGCGACCGCCGCCTGCCAGCCGACGTCGATGTCCTTCTCCTCGCCGCCGAGATAGACCCGGCCCATCGAGCCGAACGCCCGCACCTCGAGGATGTTGATCTCCGCCGCCTTCTCGGCCTGGTTGGCGGCGAGCGCCGCGTAGGCCGCCGGCTCGACCTCCATCACGTACATCGTCTGCCCGGGCACGATCATGTGACCGTGCCGCATCCGGTTGATGAGCTGAACCTGGTGGTCGTCGAGGTGGCGGATGACCTGGCTCGAGAGGATCTTCGGCTTGCGCCGGGCGCCCTCGTCGAGGCCGAGCTCCGCGAGGATCGCCGCCCCCGCGGCGCGGGTCTCGGCCTGGTTCTCCGAGTGGACCTCGAGCAGCCCGTAGAAGCGCTCGACGACCTGCATCCCGGGCCGCACCCGGGTCGCCTTGAGGGCGACGTCGGTGAGCCGGTTGATCTCGATCCCAGGCGAGATCTCGACCCACAGCGAGGCGTCTCCGGCGAGCGGCAGAAAGCCCTGGGCGACGGTCCCGAGAAAGGCCGCGTACTGGGGCTGCAGGTTGTCGAGGAAGACGTACGATCGAAGGTCAATACGACTCACCGGAACCTCCTTCGTCGCCGGTCACGATCTTGATCCCGGCCGACGCGCCGATGCGGCTCGCACCGGCCCTGATCATGGCCCGCGCCTCGCCGGCGGTGTGGATCCCGCCGGCCGCCTTGACGCCCATCTTCTCGCCCACCGTCTCGCGCATCAGCGCGACGTCGAACACCGTCGCCCCGCCCGGGCCGAACCCGGTCGAGGTCTTGACGAAGTCGGCGCGGGCCAGCTGGGCGAGGCGGCATGCGACGACCTTCTCCTCGTCGCTCAGATAGGCCGCCTCGATGATCACCTTGTTGAGCGCCCCGACCTCGCGGCAGGCGTCGGAGACGCCGGCGATGTCGCGCCGCACCAGCTCGTGGTCGCCGCCCTTGAGCGCGCCGATGTTGATCACCATGTCGATCTCGCGCGCCCCGTCGCGCAGCGCCCGCCGCGCCTCCATCGCCTTGATCTCGGGCAGGCTCGCCCCGAGCGGAAAGCCGACCACCGAGGCGACGGTCACCCGGGCGCCGCGCAGCCGGCGGGCCGCCCGCGCGACCCACACCGGGTTGATGCAGACCGCCGCGAAGTGGAAGTCGGCGGCCTCGTCGCACAGCGTGTCGATGTCGGCCGGAGTCGCGTTCGGCCTGAGCAGGGTGTGGTCGATGTACTCGGCGAGCCCGGCCGGCACCTCGGCGGCGGCGCCGCTGTAGCCGAGCCGGACCGCGCCGTTGGCGACCGCCTCGCTCGCGTTGTCGAGCCCGCCCCCGGTCTCGGCGGCGGCGAGCACCGCCAGCACCTGCCGCGTGATCTCCTCGATCAGCTCGCTACGATCGATCATCCGCCCTCTCCCGCTGGGCCCGCCGACGCGTAGCACCGCTCGACGGCGGTGATCTTCGCCACCCGGGCGGCGTGGCGCCCCGGTCCCCACTCGGTGGCCAGCCACTCGTCGACGATCCCACGCGCCAGGGCCTCGCCGATCAGCCCGGCGCCCAGGGTGAGGACGTTGGCGTGGTTGTGCTCACGGCTGTTGCGCGCCGTCGACAGGTCATAGCACAGCGCCGCCCGGACCCCGGGCACCTTGTTGGCGACCATCGCCGACCCGATTCCCGCGCCGTCGACGACGATCCCCCACCGGCACTCGCCCGCCGCGACCAGACGCGCGACGGCGTGGGCGAAGTCCGGGTAGTCCACCGCCTCGGTGCTCGAGGTTCCGCAGTCGCGCACCTCGCGGCCCCGGCTCCTGAGGTGCTCGAGGAGGAGCTCCTTGAGCCGGAAGCCGCCGTGGTCGGCGCCGATCGCGATCGCCTCGCGGCTCGGGCCGTTGCCCGCGAGCACCTCGTCGACCACCTGCGCCACGACCCGCCGCACCTCCTGCTCGGTGGTCACGACCGCCCCCCGATCACCAGGCCCGCCAGTCGGCGCCGGCCCCGGATCCCCGGTGGATGACCGGCGCCGCGACCGGGGCGCCCCCGGCCAGACCGAGCCACCTCTCGAGCTGGATCGCACAGAGCTCCACCGGCGCCGGGTCGCCCCCGGCGCGGGCCATCACCGCGGCGCCCTCGAGCGCGCCGACCACGAGCTCGGCGAGCTCGCGATGGCCGGTGGGCTCGAGCCAGCCCGCGACCCGGTCGACCAGGCTTCGGTAGATGCCGCCGACCCGGTCGCGGGCCGGCGCCCGCTCCGCTCCGAGCTCGGTGACCAGGGCGCCGACCGGCAGACCGAAGCCGGGGGCGCCGGGTCGAGCGTGCTCGCGGTAGGCCGCCGCCAGCCCGGCGACCCGCCGACCCGGGTCGTCGGTCGAGGCCTCGACCACGGCGAGAACCTCGTCGTCGACCATCTCGCCGACGCTCTCGAGGACCGCGAGCAGCAGATCGTCCTTGGTCGGGAAGAAGTGGTAGAAGCTGCCGCTGGTCGCCCCGGCCCGCTCGATGATGAGGCTGACCCCGGTGTCGGCGTAGCCCTGCCGCCAGAAGAGCTCGCCGGCGGTTCGGACCAGCCGCTCCCGGGTCGTCGTTCGCCTCACCACGCTACCTCCGCTCGAGCCGTCGGGAACAGAGTAAATAGAACGTTCTATCTAATTCCATCATAGGTCCGGGAAAACCATCTGTCAAGCGCTCACCCGGGCTCGCAGGCTCTGCGACAAGAGGAGACGTTCTAGAGAACTCAATCTACATTCGATCGGAGGCACGACCGTGCCCCCACCGTCCGACCGTCCCGACCCGGTCCCGATCTGAGGGGCGCGAGCGCCTTCCCGGCGCCGCGGGATCGAGGGATCGAGGGTGGAATCTCGACGCGATCGAGCGACAGGACCGGCGGTCCCGGCGATCCAGGGGGCCCCGTCAGCCGACCGCCTCGAGCACGTACCGCACCGCTGTGACCAGGATGACCAGGCAGAGCATGATCTTGATCGCCCGCGCCGGGACGTGCTTCTGGACGCGGGCGCCGCAGTACATCCCGGCCGCGCCGCCGAGCCCGAAGAGCAGACCGAGCAGCCAGTCGGGCCCGACTCCGAGCCAGCTGTAGAAGGCGACCCCGGCGACCGAGGTGACGAGGGTGCCGAGGAGGGCCGCCCCGGCGACCGTGTAGACCGGCAGGCCGAAGACCGAGACGAAGAAGGGCGCCATGATCGCGCCGCCGCCGATGCCGTAGATCCCACCCGCGATGCCGACCGCGAAGGCGAGGGCAAAGATCCCGAGGGTCGGGAAGGCGAAGGACTCGCCGTAGAACTCGTACTCGATCCGCGCCGGGCTGACCCGGGTGACCCGAACCGCGGGCAGGAGCTCGCCCCCCTCCTCGGCGAGCCGTCGGCGCGCCGACGCGAGCTGCTGGAACCGCTCCTCGGCCGAGCGCGCGGCGACGCCGCGCCTGCTTCTGCCGAGTAGGTCGGCGGCCATCCGGACGCCGATGTAGAGCAGCACCCCGGCGGCGAAGAGCTTGAAGCTGCGCGGGTCGGGGAGGACCCGGACCCGGATCACGGCGCCGATCAGCACCCCGGGCAGCGTGGCGGCGACCACGACCCAGGCGAGCGGCCACACCATCCGCCCCTCGCGGACGTACCGCCAGACCCCGCTCGGGATCGCGACGACGTTGAACAGGTGGTTGGTGGCGCTCACCGACGGCGCGGCGTAGCCGAGCACGCTGACCTGGAAGGGCAGCAGCAGGAAGGCCCCGGAGACCCCGCCCATCGAGGTGAAGAACGAGATGACGAAGGCCACGAGGGGCGGGATCCACGCTGCGACCGTGACACCGGACACCTCGAACTCCACGGTTGGCTCCTCTAGCTCGGACCGCCGAGGGCCCGCTCGAGCTCGGCCGTGAGGTCGCGGCCGAGGGGGTTGTCGGGGTGGGCGGCGGTCATCCTCCGGGCCACCACGAGGGCAGCCTGGAGATCGCCGGTTCGTGCGTAGTGATCCGCCAGGGCGAGGAGGGCGTCGAGGCTGGTGGGATCGAGCTCGACCGCCCGTCGCAGCGCCGTCCCGGCATCCTCGATCCGGCCCACCGCCTGGAGCGCGAGACCGAGGTTGTAGTGGGCGCGCACCCAATCCGGCTCGAGCTCGACCGTGCGCTCGAGGAGGGCCACCGCCTCGTCGACCCGGCCCATCTCGGCGAGCAGCAGGCCGAGGGAGTAGGTCGCCTGCCCGTCCTCCGGCTGGGCGTCGAGGACCTCCCGGAGCAGGACCTCCGCCTCGTCGTTGCGGCCGAGCGAGCTGAGCAGCACCGCCAGGTTCATCTTGGCCGGGATGAACAGGCCGTCGACCTCGAGGGCCGCGCGGTACATCTCGACCGCCCGCTCGCTGTCCCCGAGCCGGGCGGCGAGGTTGCCGAGATTGTGGCCGGCGAAGGCGAAGTCCATAGAGGCGAGCATGTCGGCCTCGTGCTCGGCGACGACCTCGGCGAGCCGGTCGCGCTGGTAGGGCCGCAGCAGCCCGTCGGGCGCCCCGGCGAGCCGGCTCGCGGCGAGCGTGCGAACCCCTCGCACCGGGTCGAAGAGCAGCGGCGCGAGCTTCTCGACGAGCTGCTCGGCGGTCATCCCCGGCAGGCCCTCGACCGCGGCCCGACGGATGATCGGCTCGGGGTCGGCGAGGGCGAGGTCGAAGAGGGCGCCGACCTCGGCGTCCGGGTCGTAGCCCCCGAGCAGGCTGATCGCGGTCGCGCGGACGATCGCCGGATACAGGGGGTCGCCGGCGAGCCGGATCAAGGGCTCGCGCGCCTCGGGCGAGCCGGCGCGGCCGCCCGCGATAACTGTGCCGTAGTGGGGCTTGCGCGCTCTGCCATACCAGGCCTCGTGCTCGGCGATCTGCCAGTCGAGGCTCTTGTCGGCGTGGCAGCCGGTCTGGCCGCAGGCGTTGGGGACCCCGATCGACCGGGTCAGATCGGGCCGCGGCACCCGGAAGCTGTGATCCGCCCGCCAGTCGACGACCATGAAGGGCCGCTCGGGCATGTGGCAGGAGACGCAGCGCGCCCCCGCCGACGGCTTCCCATCGACGACCTTCTTGTGGAAGTGGTGGTCGGGGCTGTCATAGGTGTCGAGCCGATGGCACTGGCCGCACAGCTCGTTGCCCTCGGCCCGGAGCTCGAGGCTGTGGACGTCGTGGCAGTCCGAGCAGCGGACGTCGTTCGCGTACATCTTGCTCTGGAGGAAGGAGCCGTAGACATAGACCTCGTCGAGGATCTGGCCGTCCGGGTGGTACAGCCCTTCGTCGAGCAGCGCCGGCACCAGCCGGTCGAGGAGCTCGTGGCTGCTGTGGCTGAAGTCGCCGAGCTCGGAGCGGCGCGAGTGACAGGGGGCGCACAGCTCGACCTGCTCCCGCGAGGTGATGCCGCTCGTCTGGACCACCAGCCCGTCGCCATCGCCGACCGGCCGGGCCATCGGCGGCAGCTCCGCCCAGGCGACGTGGGCCGAGCCCGGGCCGTGGCAGGCCTCGCAGCTGACGTCGATCTCCGACCAGGTCGTCGAGAAGCTCCGGCTCGCGAAGTCGTAGCCCTTGACCAGGTTGGTCGAGTGGCACTCGGCACACATCCCGTTCCAGTTCTGGGCGTTGCGGGTCCAGTGGAGCCAGTCGTCGGGCGGGATGTCGCGATCCGGGTAGAGGTGGAACCACTCGCCGCGGACCGAGTCCCAGGCGATGCTCAGGGCCTGCAGCCGGCCGCCCGGAAAGGGCACCAGGTACTGCTGGAGCGGGTCGTGGCCGAAGGTGTAGGCGATCTCGAAGTCCCCCATCTCGCCGTCGGGACCCTCGGTGCGGACGAAGAAGCCGCCGTCTCGTCGGAAGAAGAGGCTGGTGATCCCGCGGTGGACAAAGGTCGCGTCGGCGAAGTCGCCGAGCACCGTCTCCTCGGTGGCCTCGGCCATCGCCAGGTCGTGGTCCGAGCCGGCCCAGGCCTCGGCGGCAGCGGCGTGGCAGCCCGCACAGCGCTCCCGGCCGACGAAGACCGGCGGGGCGACCGGCCCTGCGGCGCCTCGGCCCACGGGCTCGATCACCAGCGACAGGGGCACCGCGACGACGATCACCGCGGTCGAGACGGCGCCCAGGAGCTTCCACGGGCGGAGGAGGTCGCCGGCGCCCCCCGGCGCCGCGGTCATGGTCGGACCACCTGGGACGGCTCGAAGGAGGCGCGGCGCACCGTCGTACCCGAGTCGACCTTGACCACCCCGTTCTCGATCCGCACCGGGTGGAGGTCGAGGGCGCGCGGCGCCGGCGGGCTGACGACCCGGCCGAGGAGGTCGAAGGACGAGGCGTGGCACGGGCAGACGAAGCGCCCCTCCTCCGCGACCCACGGGACGGTGCAGCCGAGGTGGGTGCAGCTCCGCGACAGGGCGAGGAAGCCCCCGTCCTCGGTGCACGCCAGGTAGAACCGGCCGGCCGGGAACGCGGTCACCGTCCCGGCCTCGAAGCTCTCCACCGGCCCGGCGACCACGATCGTGTCGTCGTCCGGCGCGGCGCGGCGGCGCAGCGGGCCGAGGATCGCGCCGGCGACCCAGGCCCCCTCGAGGACGGCGAGGCCGCCTAGCCACAGCCAGAGCCGCCCGAGGAAGCCGCGCCGGGTCGGCGCCGCGTCGTCGTCCGGGCGCTCGCTCATCCGCCGCTCTCCCAGGGCCAGACCAGCGAAGCGGGCTCGGAGCACCGCCACGAAGAGCGCGATGGCTGCCACCGCCAGCGCCGGCGCGACCAGGCCGGCCGCCACGCCCGCGGGCTCGGATGCGGTCGGGCCGAGCTCGTCGAGCACGATCAGCAGCGGCGTCGCGACGAGACCGAACACGACCGCGGCGAGACCGGTCCGCCGCCCGACCGCCGACATCATCCACACCCCGTCGACGCCCTCGCGGAAGGGGAGGTAGGGCAGCAACGACGCGAGGAGGATCGCCGCGACGGGTACGACCACCACCGCGACCACCGGGTGGACGTGGAGCAGCAGCTCCTGGAAGCCGAGGAAGTACCATGGCGCCTTGGCCGGGTTGGGGCTCATGCCGGGGTTGGCCTGGGCGCCGAGCGGCGCGCTGACGAGGACCGACATCACGACCACCAGCGCGATCAGCGTGCAGGCGACCGCGACCTCCCGGATGAGCAGATTCGGCACGAAGAGCACGGTCTCCGACGGAGCGTCGACGACCTCGCCCGCGGCCCTCGGGACGACCACCCCCCGGGCCTTGCGGACCCTCCAGAAGTGCAACGCCATGGCGGCGATGAGCAGCGCCGGCACGACCGTCGTGTGGATCGTGTAGAAGCCGATCAGGGTCGCCGACGAGATCTCGGGCCCGCCCCGGGCGAGGCGCTGGAGCCCCTCGCCGATCCACGGCACATAGGCCAGCATCCCGGTCGAGATCGTGATCGCCCAGTAGGACAGCTGGTCCCAGGGCAGCAGGTAGCCGGTGAAGTTCGAGACCAGGACGAGCAGCAGCAGCCCGAGACCGACCACCCAGTTGAGCTGACGCGGCGGGTGGTAGCCGCCGCTGAGAAACACCCTCAGGAGGTGGAGGCAGACCACCGCGATGACCAGGTTGGCGCTCCAGTGGTGGACGGCGCGCACCAGCCGGCCAAAGGGCACCTCGTTCTCGAGGGCAACGACCGAGGCATAGGCCGTGTCGGGCGACGGCTGGTAGACGAACATCATGAGGGCGCCGGTGGCGAAGAGCAGCAGCACGAGCACCAGCGACATCCCGCCCAGCCCGAAGGTGTGGGTGAAGCGCATGGTGGCCGCCGGAACCTGGGTCGGGCGGAGGTGGAGCACCAGGGTGTTCAGAACGATCCGGCGCCGGTCGCGGTCGGTGATCGGGAGGATCGGCCCGCCGCCCACCGAGCGCCGGATGCGCCGGAGGATCCCGCCCTGCTGCTCGTCCCGATCCGGCTCGGCCACCACACCCCCCCTGGAGCGGACCGACCCATGATACCCGGACGCGGAGGGGAGCCCGGCGTTCCCCGGTTCGACCCGAGAGCCGACGACGCCGCCGGCGCCCGTGCGGTCAGCCGACACCGCCCCAAGATCCAGCCGCGAGCCGATCACCTCTGCCTCGCCGTCGCCGTTCCTGCCGCTGGCCCGATGGCTGCCCCGCGATCATGGAGGGGCTCACTAAATGAAATGTTGTCTCAATATTAATAACAGAGTTTGCCTAGAATGATTCCTGATCGGAGGATCTCGATGAGGTATGTCTGCTCGGTCTGCGCCTGGGTCTTCGACGAGGAGTCCGAGGGTCTGGGCTGGGCCGATCTGCCCGACGACTGGACCTGCCCGATCTGCACGGCCGACCGGAGCTTCTTCGAGAAGGAGGGAGGAGCCGGCGCAGCGGCGCCGCCCACCGCCCCAACCCACGGGGACGCCACGACCGAAGCGGGCGATCTCGCGAGCTATCTCGCGAGCTGGCGGAGGGAGAGCCACCCGATCGAGGAGGACCTCGCCACGATCCAGGAGATGGCGATCACCGGCCGCACCGTCCTCGACCCGATGCGGACGACGAAGCCGGTGCCCTCCTGGGACGAGATCCTGATCTGCGGCGCCCAGCTCGCCACCCTGCCGCTCAACGCGGACGAGCCGGTCTCGACCGCGACGGTCATCGGGCCGAAGGCCGCGACGCCGCTCGTCATCGACACCCCGGTGTACGTCAGCCACATGTCCTTCGGCGCGCTGTCGCGCGAGGTCAAGATCGCGCTGGCCCGCGGCAGCGCCGCGGTGGGCACCGCGATGTGCTCGGGCGAGGGCGGCATTCTGCCCGAGAGTCTCGCGGCCGCCCACCGGTACATCTTCGAGGTCATCCCCAACCGCTACTCGCTGACCGATCACAACCTCCGGGCGGTCGACGCGGTCGAGATCAAGATCGGCCAGTCAGCCAAGCCCGGGCTCGGCGGCCACCTGCCGGGCGACAAGGTCACCGCCGAGATCGCCGCGATCCGCGGCTTCCCGCCCGGCGTCGACATCACCAGCCCGTCGCGCTTCCCCGACATTCGCGACGCCGACGAGCTCCGCGCCAAGATCGACTGGTTGCGCCAGGCCACCGGCGGCAAGCCGGTCGGCGTCAAGCTCGCCGCCGGCCGGATCGAGGCCGACCTCGCCGTCGCCTTGGCGGCCGGGCCCGACTTCGTCACCATCGACGGCCGGCCGGGCGCCACCGGGGCCGCGCCCAAGGTGGTCAAGGACGCCGCCGCGATCCCGACGATCTACGCTCTCGCCCGGGCCCGGCGGTTCCTCGACGATCACGGCGCCGACGGCGTGTCCCTCGTCGTCACCGGCGGCCTCCGGACCTCGTCGGACGTCGCCAAGGCCCTCGCCATGGGCGCCGACGCCGTTGCCCTTGCCTCCGCGGCTCTGATGGCGGCCGGCTGCCAGCACTATCGGATCTGCCACACCGGCCGCTGCCCGGTGGGTGTCGCCACCCAGGATCCGGAGCTGCGTGCGCGCCTCGATGTCGAGCGCTCGGCGCGGCGGGTGGCGAACTACCTCGGCGCCCTGACCCGGGAGCTCGGCGACTTCGCCCGCCTCACGGGCCGCGACGACGTCCATTCGCTGAGCCCGAGCGACCTCCGGACCACCAGCCCGGAGATCGCGAGATACACCCCGATCGCCCACGTCGGCGAGCCCGAAGCAACCTCGTGAACACATTGAAGGAGGACCCGACCGTGTCGCAGACCCGCGAGAACCTGATGGCCGCGTTCGCCGGCGAGAGCCAGGCGCGCAACATGTACACCTACTTCGCCCAGGTCGCCCACAAGGAGGGCTACCACTACATTGCGAAGATCTTCGAGGAAACCGCCTTGAACGAGATGCGGCATGCCAAGGACGAGTTCGTGCTCGCCGGCAAGCTCGGCGACACCGCGGCGAACCTCGAGGCGGCGATCGGCGGCGAGGACCACGAGACGACCTCGATGTACCCCGAGTTCGCCGACCAGGCCGAGGCCGAGGGCAACAAGGACGCCGCGATCCTCTTTCGGATGATCGCGAAGGTCGAGGCCGAGCACCGCGACCGCTACCGCCGGCTACTCGAGATGGTGAAGGGCGGCACGGTCTTCAAACGCGATCGGCCGATCCGCTGGCGCTGCGGGGTCTGCGGCTACATCCACGAGGGGACCGAGCCGCCGGGGAAGTGCCCGTGCTGCAAGCACTCGCGCGAGCACTTCGAGCCCGAGGGCGAGCTCTGAGCCGGACCGCCACCGCAACGGGGGCGCCCGCCGGCACGGTCGCCGGCGGGCGTTGCTCGCGTCGCAGGGTGGTCAGGGCACGACGGAGGACCAGGCAGCGGTCGTACCGTCGGGGCCGCCGTGCCGGTGGAAGAGCTCGGACGCGATTTCATGATCGAGCCAGAGATCGCGGAAGTCACTTCTCTCAATCAATCTACTCCGGAATCATCCCTGTATGACTTCGATGCTCCGAGCTCGCATCTCGGGATGGTACATAATCGGCCCAGAGCCACGAGGACTGGAGCCCATGACCCGCATCACCCGCCGCATCGCCACCATCGCGCTCGCCACTCTGGTCGTCCCTCTCGCCGCGGCCCAGGAGATCGCGACCCAGCCCGCCCCCGAGCCCAAGCTCGTGCTCGTGCTCTCCGGGGGCGGCGCCCGGGGAACCGCCCACGTCGGCGTGATCCGGGCCCTCGAGGAGCTCCGGATCGCCCCCGATCTGATCGTCGGCACCAGCATGGGATCGATCGTCGGCGGGCTCTACGCCGCCGGCTGGTCGCCCGACGAGATGGAGGAGCTGCTCGCCGCGACCGACTGGAACGAGGTCTTCAGCGACGAGGCCCCGCGCGCCGACAAGACCTACCGCCGCAAGCAGGACGACCGGCCGGTCCTGATCCAGACCCGGGTCCACTTCAAGGGTTGGAGGCCCTACCTGCCGCCCGGGATCCTCGGCGGTCAGAATCTCGAGCTCCTGATGGACGCGCTGCAGGCCGAGTCGACGGCCGCGGTCGACCTCGAGGACCTCAACATCCCGTTCCGCGCCGTCGCCGCCGACCTCGGCAGCGGAGAAGCGGTGGTGCTCCGCAACACCAGCCTCGCCACCGCGATGCGCGCCTCGATGTCGATCGCCGGCGTCTTCGCGCCGGTCGAGCTCGACGGCCGCCGGCTGGTCGACGGCGCCGCGGTCGCCAACCTGCCGATCGGGGTCGCGCGCGACCTCGGCGCAACCACGATCATCGCGGTCGACATCTCGACGCCCCTCGACCCCGACGACGACGACCCGAGCGACCTCTTCTCGATCATCAACCGCAACAACTCGGTCCTCGCCGCCGCCAACCGCGACCGCGACCTCCGTCTGCTCGGCGCCGGCGACGTGCTGATCCAGCCCGACCTCGGCGACATCACGTTTGCCGACTTCTCGCGCTCGCTCGAGGCGGTGGCGAGCGGCGTCGCGGCCACCCGGGCGAAAGCCGGCGAGCTCGCGCGGTACTCCCTCGACGACGACGCCTGGCAGGACTTCCTCACCCGCCAGCGGCGCCGGCCGCACGGACCGATCGAGATCGACCGGGTGCGGATCGACAACGGCGCGCCGATCGACGACGCGATCGTCCGCCGCGCCCTGTCGGTCGACCCGCCGGCGACCTTCGACTCGGCCGCACTGAGTGGCGAGCTGATCCGGCTCCGCGCGCTGCGCTACTTCGGCGTCATGAGCTTCGATCTCGAGGGTGAGGAGGGCAACCGCGAGCTCGTCGTCACGACCCCGCCGCCGCCCTACGGCCGCGGCTCGGTCCAGCTCGGGATCGGCTTTCAGGACGACTTCGAGGGCAACACCGGCTACACGGTGACCGCCCGCCACCAGGTGCTGCCGGTCAACCGGCGCGGCGGCGAGTGGCAGAACGTCGTCCAGCTCGGGACCGTCGGCATCCTCGACAGTCAGTTCTACCAGCCTCTCGACAGCGCGATGCGCTGGTTCGTCGAGCCGTCGGCGGGCTTCCGCCGCGAGCTCGCCGACCTCTGGATCGACGGGACGCCGGTCGTCGAGTACGAGATCGAGAGCCTCGAGGCCCGGCTCGCCGCCGGCAGGGTGCTCGGCCGCTGGGGCGAGCTCCGCGCCACCGCCTACACCGCCGACTACCGCGCCACCCCGAAGCTCGGCAGCCCGATCTTTCCCCCCGACGAAGAGCGTCGCGGCGGAGTCCGGGTCGACTTCCACGTCGACACCGTCGACCAGGTCGCTTTCCCGACCCGCGGCTTCGAGGTCAGCGCGACGTACCAACGGTCGTCGTCGGCACTCGGCGCGGAGAGCCCGACCGATCTCGCCGCCGTCCGGGTCGCCTCCTCCTTCAGCCTCGGGCGCATCGTCGTCAACCCGTACCTCGAGTACGGAGAGAACTTCGAGCCGACCTTCGACTACCTCAACCTGTTCAAGCTGGGCGGTCTCGGACGGCTGTCCGGGCTCGGCGACAACGAGCTGCTCGGAGAGAAGCTCGCCCTCGGCCGGATCGTCGGCCGGTACCGGCTCACCGGCTTCCGGCTGGCCGGCTTCAGCGTCCGGGTCTACGCCGGTCTCAGCCTCGAGGCGGGGAACGTCTTCGCCGCCGACGAGTCGATCACCGGCTCGAGCCTGCGCACCGCCTGGGGCGCCTTCATCGGCGCCGACACGCCGCTCGGGCCGCTCTACCTCGGCTATGGACGGACCGACGACCGCGACCGGATCTACCTGGCGATCGGCGACCGGTTCTGATCACGGACCTTTCAGGCTCTTCAGCATCACCAAGAGCCACTTCGCCGGCGATGGCGCGCGCACCGCGTGGGGTACGTCGGCCGGCATGAGAATCGCCTCGCCGGCGCCGAGCGTGTGCTCCTCGCCGGCGATCGAGACCACCAGAGCGCCGTCGAGCAGGTGGACCAGCGCGTCGAACGGCGCGCTGTGCTCGGCCAGCGCCTGGCCGGTGTCGAAGGCGAAGGCGGTGACGTTGCCGCCGTCGGTCCGCATCAGGGTCCGGCTGACGATTGCGCCCGGCGCCACCTCGACGACGGCGGCCATCCGCTGAACGCTCGATGGCTGCAAGGCGCCCGTGGGGTTGTCGGTGGTTCTCATCTCGACCTCCTCATCCGCTTCCGAGCCAGGGTAACGCAGAGGGCTCTCGAGGTCGTTGACGCCGGTCAAGAACGGTAACCCACGTATACTGCGAGGAGGCGAGGACCGACGGAACGCCGAGGCAAGAGGTGGTCACCGAGATCGACAACCCCGAGCACGACGGCCCGAGCGGGACCTGTCCGGTCACCGGCCTGCCGGTGGTCCGCCGTCCCGAGTGGACCAATGTCGAGGCCGACTCCGGGTATCTGGTCACCGTCGAGGTCATCGGCGGTCGAATCCTGCGCAGCCGCCCCCGGGGGTTCGCCACGGGGACCGGCGTCGAGCGGGTCAACGAACTCCACCGGCGAGCGGCGGCCTCGGCGATCGTCCCGGGCGGGCCGTACGTCCATATCGCCGACTACTCGGCGTTCAAGGGCGCCTCCGCGGAGGCCCGGCGGCTCTTCGCCGACGACCTGCGCGAGCGGGAGGGCCTCGCAGCCGTCATCTTCCACGACGCCTCGCCGTTCTTCAGCCTCGCCATCCGGCTCGGCCGCCACCTCTACCGCCTCCACATGCCGGTCGAGATCGCCGTCGACGAGGCCGGCGCGCTGCGGCGGGCGATCGAGATTCTCGAGGAGGAGGGGATCGGCGGGCTGCCCGAGATCGGCGGGGCGCCCCAGTCACCACCACCCGAGACCGGGACGCTCGAGCTCGACCACTACCGGGTCTCGTACCAGATCGTCGACGGACACATCGTCCACGGCCGCTCGTTCGGCCTGCTCGGCGTCAAGGAGATGGAGCGCCATCTCGAGCTCGAGTCGATGGTGCTGATGTCGATCGACGCGCGCAAGGGGGACCCGGTCTTCGTCGTCGACCTCTCCGGTCTCGACGGCGTGACGGCGGCCGCCCGCAGGCTCTATGTCGCGAGCCTGCGCAGCCGGCAGCGGATCCACCCGGTGGCGCTCTATGTCTGCTACGGCGTCAACCAGGTGATCCGGAACGCGATCAACATCTCGCGACCCTTTCTGCCCTTCCGCATCCGGGTCGCGCGCGACGAGGCAACCGCCCTCGACATCGCACGCCGAGAGACCACGAAATCGGAACGCACCGTCGCGCGCATCCGGTCGATCGTCTTCCCCACCGCCGACGCCGTCCACCAACCCCAGGCAGACCACATCGACGACCTGCTGCGGCTGATGTCGAACGTCGAGTGGGATCGCGAGGGCGGCGTCGCGGTGGAGTGGCAGCAGCCCCCCGACCACCCCCTCTCGCCGGTGATCGACGCGCTCGAGCTCATCAAGGCGGAGGTCGACGAGCAGTTCCGGCGGCGGCGCGCCACCGAGGAGGCGCTGCGGGCCAGCGAGGAGCGCTACCGCAACATCCTCGACTCGATCGTCGACGGCTTCTACGAGATCGACTTCGACGGACGGCTGCTCGCGTTCAACGGCCCCTTGCTCAAGATCTTCGGCTTCAACCGAGCCGACATCGCGACCGTCGACCCGCTCTCGCTGCTCAACCCCGACGACGTCCAAGCCGTCGTCGACACCTTCAGGCGGGTTCACGAAACCGGCGAGCCGGTTCGCACCTCGGACTGGGAGATGCGGCGCCGGGACGGCGGCACGGTCAACGTCCAGACGTCGATTTCGCTGGTCCGCGACCCGGACGGACGACCGGTCGGCTTCCGCGGCATCGTCCGCGACATCACCGAACGGGTCCGCACGGCCCGCGAGAAGGCCGATTTGGAGGCCCAGCTCCAGCGGTCGCAGCGAATGGAGGCGATCGGCACGCTCGCCGGCGGCATCGCCCACAACTTCAACAACCTGCTGATGGGCATTCAGGGGAACATCTCGCTGCTCGCACGAGAGCTGCCGCCGGACGGCCCCCAGGTCAGGCGGCTGGCCACGGTCGAGGCCCTGGTGACCGGCGGGTCGAGGCTGACCGCCCAGCTCCTCGGCTACGCCAGGGCCGGCCGGGTCGAGGTGCGGGTGGTCGACCTCAACCGGTCGATCCTCGAGACCGCCGAGACCTTCGCCCTGACCCGCCGTGAGTACCGCGTCCACATCGACCTCGAGGAGGGCACGCTCCCGGTCAGGGTCGACCCCGCCCAGCTCGAGCAGGCGCTGCTCAACCTGCTGATCAACGCGGCGGACTCGATGCCGCATGGCGGCGACATCACCGTCTCCAGCCGCCTCGTCCAGCACACCGATCTGGCGGCGGTCGACACCGAGCCACGCATCGGCCCGCACGCGCTGGTCACGGTCCGCGACACCGGCTGCGGGATGGACCGCGACACCATCGAGCACATCTTCGAGCCCTTTTTCACGACCAAGGGGATGACCGGTGGGACCGGCCTCGGCCTGGCCTCGACCTACGGCATCATCAAGGCGCACGGCGGACAGATCGACGTCGAGTCGAGCCCCGGCGAGGGCTCGACCTTCCGCTTCTCCTTCCCGGCCGAGGCCGAGGCGCCGCCCGAGGCGCCGGGCGCGCTACGGCCCCCTCCGGTCGAGGGCCAGGGGACGATCCTCGTGGTCGAGGACGACCAGGCGGTCCTCGAGGCGTGCGCCGCGATGCTCAAGATGCTCCGCTACACGCCGATCTGCGTCGGCAGCGGCGCGGCTGCGGTCGACATCTTCGAGCTGCGCAGAGACGAGATCGACCTCGTCATCCTCGACCTCGTCCTCACCGATCTCAGCGGCAGCGAGGTCTTCGACCGGATCCGGGCGGTCGACCCGGACGCCCGGGTGCTCCTGGCCAGCGGCTACAGCCTCGACGGAGAGGCCGCCGGGCTGCTCGCCCGGGGCTGCGACGACTTCATCCAGAAGCCGTTCACCATGGAGCAGCTGTCGCTCAAGATCGAGGACCTGCTCAACCGGAGCCCATAGCCATCGGTTCTTACTGAGAACTCATGGAAATGCAGATCTTCCCGAGGTGCTCGCCGGAGGCCATGCGAGCGAGGGCGTCGGCGGCGTCGGCGAGCGGGACCACCCGGTCGACGACCGGCCTCGTCCCGGCCGCCTCGAGGGCGCGGTTCATCCGCTCGAAGGTCTCGCGCGATCCGACGAGGATGCCCTGCAAGCGGATCTGCTGCATCAGCACGGGGATGACGTTGAGCTGGGAGACCGCCCCCGAGAGCACGCCGATCACCGACACCTGCCCGCCGACCCGAACCGCCTTGAGCGACTGCTCGAGGGTCCCCGCGCCACCGACCTCGACGACGTGGTCGACCCCTCGGCCGCCGGTCATCCGCCGGGCGGCGGCGCCCCAGGCGGGATCCTCGAGGTAGTTGATCGTCTGCCACGCCCCGAGCTCGCGGGCCCGCTCGAGCTTGGCGTCCGAGCTCGAGGTCACGATGACGCGGGCGCCGAGCAGCCTCGCGATCTGCAGCGCGAAGATCGACACCCCCCCGGTGCCCTGGACCAGCACGACATCGCCGGCGGCCACCGACCCCTGCTCGACGAGCGCGTTCCAGGCGGTCACCGCGGCGCACGGCAGGGTCGCCGCCTCGGCGTCGCTGAGGTGCTCGGGGACCGCCACCACGCCCTCCGCCGACAGCACCATCCGCTCGGCCAGGGCGCCGTCGAGCGGGCCGCCGAGGGTTCCCCTCAGCTTGTCCGCGGTCGGCGGCCCGGCGATCCAGGTCTGCGAGAACACGGTCGCGACCCGGTCGCCGACCGCGACCCGCGACACCCCCTCGCCGACCGCGACGATCTCGCCGACGCCGTCCGAGCAGGGGATCAGCGGCAGCGGTTGCCGCGGGTTGTAGAGACCGCGCACCATCAGGAGATCGCGGTAGTTGAGCGAGGCGGCCCGCATCGCGATGACCACCTGGCCCGGCCCGGCGACCGGCTCCGGCCGCTCGACCATCCGCAGCCTGTCGACGCCGAAGCCGCCCTGGATCTCGATCGCCTTCATTCCCCCTCCCGCCCCGACGGAGCCGCGGCCGACTCGACCCGGTTCCTCCCCGCCTCCTTCGAAGCGTACAACGCCCGGTCAGCGGCCTCCATGAGCTCGGCCTCCGATGTCATCCCGGGGGTCAGCGCGGCACAGCCGAACGAGCAGGTGACCCGGACGGCGCCGGCCACCATGTCGGTCTCGAAGAGGTGGTCGGCGATCGACTCGCGCAGACGGCCGGCGAGGATCTCGACGCCGCCGATCCCGGTCTCCGGGCTCAGGATCGCGAACTCGTCGCCGCCGATCCGGGCGAACACCTGCTCGGGGCGGAGCCGGGCGCGACAGACCCGCGCGAGGCGCTTGAGCACGAAGTCGCCGCACAGGTGGCCGTGGGCGTCGTTGATCTCCTTGAAGCGGTCAATGTCGAACACCACGACCGCGAGGGGCCGCTCGTGGCGCTGCGCCCGGGCGAACTCGCGCGCCAGCTCGTCGGTGAAGCGGCGCCGGTTGCCGATCTCGGTCAGACCGTCCTGCATCACGAGCTGGTGGATCGCCTCGTGGTAGGCGGCCTCCACGTCCTCCTCGCGCAGGAGCTTGAAGTGCAGGGCGCCGAACTGGATCCGGTCGCCGCTACCGAGGGCCTCCCGACCGACCACCCGGTGGTCGTTGACAAAGGTCCCGTTGGTGCTCTCCAGGTCCTCGACCGACACGCCGCCGGGCGTGAACTCGATCCGCGCGTGGGCCCGGGACAGCGACGGCACCTCCGGGAAGGCGACCTCGTGCTGGGGATCGCGGCCGATGGTGACGGTCGAGCCCATGTCGAGCCGTGTCCGGCTGCCGAGCCGCTGATTGTCGGGGTGGGCGATGAGGATCAGGATCGCCTGGCCGCCGTTGCCGCCCCCTGACGCGACACCGCCTTCGGTCGCCGGGCCGCGCAGGGCCCAGGTGCGATCAGCGGTGTCGTGGTCGCGCTGCTCCATCCGTGGCTCCGGCTCGCCGACTCGTCTCGCCCGTTTTTCGACGCTACCACCGGGTCCGAGGAGCGTCAATGACGCGGATCTCGCCCGGCGTCGCCCTGCGGATCGGCCGGCGGCGCGTCACCCTGCAACCCGTCGTCCCGCCCCCCAGCGACGCAGCCGACCGTCGCATCGAGAGGCGCCCCGGGCCCGGTATCATGGGCGTGGAGACCGAGTTATGAGCTCAAACCGTCGTGCAGCCGTCCTCCCCGTCGCATCGGTCTGTATCGCCATGGCGGCGTGCAGCCTCAACCCGGCCACCGGCCAGCGCCAGCTCGTTCTGATGAGCGAGGCCCAGGAGGTCGAGCTCGGCCGTCGTGCCGAGCCCGAGGTCCTCGCGACGTTCGGCGAGTACCCCGACGAGAGCCTCCAGGCCTATGTCGACGGCCTCGGCCAGCGGCTCGCCGCCGCCTCCGAGCGTCCGAGCCTGCCGTGGGCCTTTCACGTGCTCGACGACCCGCTGGTCAACGCCTTCGCCTACCCGGGCGGCAAGGTCTACATCACCCGCGGCATCCTCGCCCACTTCAACTCCGAGGCCGAGCTCGTGTCGGTGCTCGGCCACGAGATCGGCCACGTCACCGCCCGCCACTCGGTGGTCCAGATGAGCCAGCAGCAGCTCGCTTACCTGGGTCTCGGCGTCGCCGCGGTCGCCAGCGAGGACTTCCGGCCGTACGCCGGCCTCGCGGCGGCCGGGCTGCAGGTGCTGTTCCTCAAGTTCAGCCGCGACGACGAGCGCCAGTCGGACGACCTCGGCCTGCGCTACATGACCGCGGCGGGCTACGACCCGCACCAGATGCCGAACGTCTTCCGGACCTTCAGCCGGCTCGAGGGCGGGTCGGGGGAAGGCCGGCTGCCGCAGTGGCAGTCGACCCACCCCGACCCCGAGAACCGGGTCGGCCGGATCGAGGAGCTCATCAACGGGCTGCCCCCCGATCGGCGCGCCGGTGAGATCGGCCGAGACCGCTATCTGCGCCGGCTCGAGGGCATGACCTTCGGCGACGACCCGCGCCAGGGCTACGCGATCGGCAGCGTCTTCTACCACCCGGACATGGCGTTCCGGATCGCCTTCCCCGACGGCTGGAAGATCGTCAACGAGCGCCGGGCGGTCGGCGCGATCAGCCCGGACGAGGGCGCCGTGGTGGTGCTGACGGTGGCGCGCGAGAAGACCCCCGACGACGCCGCCCGGGCCTTTTTCGAGGGCTCGGGCGCCACCCGCGGAGCCTCGTGGCGGCCCGGCTTCTACGACTTCACCGCCACCACCTCGGGCGGCGCCTCGATCGCCGGCGCGGTCGGCTTCATCGCCCACCGCGATCTCGTCTTCCGGCTCACGGCCTACGCCTCGGCCGACGCCTACCCGAGCCACGCCGGCGTCGTCAGACGGTCGCTGGCCAGCTTCTCCGAGCTCCGCGACCGGCGGTTCCTCGACGTCGATCCGGCCCGGATCGAGCTCGTCGAGCTCGACCGGGCGATGACCTTCGACGAGTACAGCCGCCGCTACCCGTCGACGGTGGATGCCGCCCGGATTGCGGTCATCAACGGCGTGGACCGGGAGCAGACCCTCGAGGCGGGCCGGATCATGAAGCGGGTGGTCGGCGGCGAGCTGCCCGATTGAACCGACTCATCCGAGAACGAACCGGCCCGGCGCGAGCGCCGGGCCGGTTGGATTTCGATCGGTCGTGATCGTGCCGCGGCTACTTCTCCGAGGGCAGGAAGTCGACCCGGCGGTTGAGCTGCCGGCCCTCCGCGGTGTCGTTGGACGCGATGGGCTCGGAAGGACCGAAGCCCTTGGCGGTCAGCCGACCGGCGTCGACGCCGTTCGCGACCAGGAAGCTCATCACCGAGTCGGCCCGCATCTGCGACAGCGTGGCATTCCACGCCGCGGGTCCGGTCGAGTCGGTGTGGCCCTGGATCTCGACGTGATACTGCTGGTTCTTCTGGAGGAAGGTCACGACCTTGCCGAGGAGCTCCGTGGCCGTCGGCTTGAGGTCCGCCTTGTTGACGTCGAACAGGATCTGACCCTCGACGGCCCACTCGGCGCCGCGCACGACGACGCCGGTCGGCGGGCAGCCGTTCTCGTCCACCGGAACGCCGCGCGGGGTTCCGGGGCACTTGTCGAGGTAGTCGGGCACGCCGTCGCCGTCCGTGTCGAGCGGGCAGCCTGACGCGTCCACCTTGACACCGGCGGGAGTGTTCGGGCACTTGTCGAGATAATCGGGCACGCCGTCGCCGTCCGAGTCGATCGGGCAGCCCTTGGCGTCGACCGTGGTGCCGGCGGGGGTGCCGGGGCACTTGTCGAGGTAGTCGGGCACGCCGTCGCCGTCCGTGTCGATCGGGCAGCCGACCGCGTCGACCTCGACCCCGGCCGGTGTGTCGGGGCACTGGTCGAGGTGATCGGGGACGCCGTCGCCGTCGGCGTCGGGATAGAGGAAGACGTCGACGACGAACTGGTTCATCGCCGCCGACGTGGTCAGCTCATGGGCCGCCTTGAGATAGCCGTCGCCACCCGCGGCGACCACCTGGCCGAGCAGCTTGGCGCCCTTCTTCGAGTCGCCGATCTGGACCGCGTAGAGGTCGAGGTTGTCGCCGAGCGCCTCCTTGAGCTTCGCCGCGGCGTCGACCGCCGACTGGCCCATGTTGAGGCCGTCGCTGACCACGATCACCGCGGTCGGCTCGCCCATCGTCAGATCGCCGCCCGAGGCCGCGATCGCCTTGCCGAGCGGGCTCCGCCCGCCGATGCAGCCGATCGCGTCGATCGCGGCGTCGAACTCGCCGGTCCCGTAGTCGACCACGTCGCGGATGAGCACGGTCTTGCCCCTGGACGCGCAGCTGCCCCGGCCGAAGACCCGCAGTCCGCCGTCCCAGTCGAGCTCGGGGATCGTGGTGTTGAGGCTGGCCAGCATCGACTTCTCGATCTCGAGCTTCTGCTGGCTGTGGGCGCGGTAGGACATCGAGGTCGAGCCGTCGGCGATGATGATGAACTGGTCGACCTTCTTGACATAGCGCCCGGTGTCGATCTGACCCGGGTCGAAGGCCATCTTGTGGTGGGCGCACCCCTGTGTCAGCACCAGCGCGACGACCGCGACCAGTGCCACCCCTGCTGCTCTCTTCATGGTTGCTCCTCTCTCCTCGGCGCTCGGTTGTCGAACCTCATGGTCTGGTTAGATGGTGTATTCCACTGGTGAATGTGCCAGATCTCGGGTCGAAACGCAAACTACGACCCCCGGTATTTCAGGATCCGGCGTGGGCCCGGGCCCGGGCGAGCAGCTCGCTCAAGGTCAGCTCGCCGACCCGCTCGTGCCCGGCGGCGAGGAACTCGCGGACGGTCTGGTTGACGGCCTCCTCGACCGGCCGATCGGGTCCCGGGTCGACGAGCTGGGGCTCGAAGGCGGCGATGACCTCGGACACCATGACCGTGCCGGTCGGCCGGGCCGGGACCACGCCCTCGGTGTCCGACCCGAGGGCGACCCTTCGCACCAACCCGACCGCCGCGAGCCGGTCGACCCGGCTCTCCACCGAGCCCAGCGGTACGAGCAGGCGACGCGACAGCTGGTCGATGGTCGGAGGGTCCTCTCCCGTCTCGAAGCGCTCGGCGACCAGCGCGAACAGCCGCAGACCGGTCACCACCCGGTCGCTCTCCGGTCCGCCGCGGATGGCCCGCGAGCGCAGCAGGGTCATGAAGTGCTGGTGGGTGAACGCCACCTCGAGCCCGAGCAGCACGACGACCCAGCTGATGTAGAGCCAGATCAGGAAGATCGGCACGATCGCCAGCGACCCGTAGAGGGTCGAGTAGCGCACAGACTGGCCGACCGAGTCCGAGAAGACCTGCTTGGCGAGCTCGAAGAGACCCGCCGACACCGCCGCGCCGAGGACTGCGCTCGCGATCCGGACCCGGGTGTAGGGGACGACCGTGAAGGCGACCAGGAAGGCGAGGAAGGCGAGGGACAGCGGGAAGACCCACGACATGAGGTGGCTGAACCGGGTCGGGTCGACCCGACCCCCGGTGAGGGCGAGGATGTCGAAGCGGGCCGACAGCGACAGGCTCGCCCCGATGAGCAGCGTCCCGAGGACCAGCACCGAGGTGTAGGCGGTGACCTTGCTGACGATCCGCCGGCGGCTGCTGACGTGGTAGATGTCGTTGAAGCTGTTCTCGACGTTGTCGAGGAGGAGGATGACCGCCAGGATGAGGAAGATGAAGCCGAGCAGGCCGATCCGGGCGGTGTTGCCGATCGCCTGGTCGATCAGGACCGCGATCTCGTCCTGCCGGGTCGGCAGGATGTTGGCCAGCAGGAACCCGCGAAGCTTGAGCTTGAGCTCGTCGAGGGCGCCGAAGCCCGAGAGCAGCGCGAAGACGACCGCGGTGAGGGGCACCGTCGCGAGCAGCGACGAGTAGGCCAGGCCGGAGGCGCGGATGATCACCTTGTCGCGGTTGAGCTGCTCCCACAGGCTGACCATGAACTGGACCGACCTGAGCACCGCCCGTTGCACCGTCGGCAGCCGGCTCAGGTCGAGACGAGCGATGTTCTCCCGCAGGAACAGGTTGCCCTCCGTGGGAGGCGTTTCTCGGAGTATAGCGCCGACCTCGCTCGACGCCTCAAAAGGGGAAGCCGAGGTAGATGCGGATCGAGCGTTTGCTCTCGGCCAGGCGGACCCCGATCCCGTACCACTTGGGCAGGCTGACGAACCAGATCTTCGGCCGCTCGCGGATCTGGAACGAGGCGCCGATCTCGAGGTGGGCGTCGACCTCGAGGTCGAAGCCGTCCAGCCCGACGACGTCGGCCGGATCGAGGTAGAGCCTCGGGATGATGAAGATCCCGGCCGCCGCTGGCTGACCCCTGACGTCGAAGCCGAGCGGGAAGCTGAAGTCGGCCCCGATCTCGACATAGCCGACATCGTCGGTCCGCCGCCAGTCCTCGTCGAACACGGCGCCGTAGTCGACCCGCCCGCCCGCGGTGAGGATCCACCGGTCGAGCTCCCAGCTCGCCGCGGCCCGTCCGCCGAGCGAGGTCATCCACCGTCTGCCCTCGACGTCGAGGGCCTCGAGCCCGCCGATCTGACCGTAGGGGCGGACCAGCCAACGCTCGCCGACCGGGATCAGGAGCTCGACCCCGGGTACCACGGTAAGGGTGCGCAGGCTGGCGGTGACGTCGTCGCCGCCGATGTCCTGGAACCGCACGTCGTTCCACGCGAAGAAGACGCTGAGCCGGAGCCGCACCCCGATCCTGCCGTCGGCCGCCTGCCGAAGGGTGATCGGCGCCGGGATCTCGACGATGGTCGAGCTGGCCTCGGCCTCCCCCGCACCCTCGATGGCGGTGAGGCCCGAGTCGAGCTGGGCCTCGGCGGGTCGCGGCGCCGCGCCGAGCAGCGCCGCCAGGATGGCGGCGGCGGCAACCGTCCCCCGGTGGCCCCGGTCACCTCCTGACCCCGGTCGATCGCGTTTCATCGTCGATCTCAACCTAGCATGGGGACAGACGATCCGGGATGAGGCACAATATGGGCGAGACGATCCACCGCCTAGCCCCAAGGAGAGACCCATGAAGCACAGTCACTCAATCACCGTGATCGGCGCCGTCGCCGTCCTGACCCTCGCCGCCGCGCTGCCGGTTCAAGCCGTGCAGCAGGCCGACGCCGAGACGACCGGCGACGAGAGCTGCTGCTTCAGCAACCCGCGCTTCGCCGGGATCTGTCGCGTCACGACCGGGCCCGAAGAGACCTGCGCTGACGTGCTCGCCTATCTCAACAACCCGTCGAGCACCGGCAGGACGTACTGCGCCAACACCAAGATCCGGGGCGGCTGGTCCCAGGTCGCCTGCGACGAGACGACCTCCTCCTGCGTCCCGGTCGATCCGGCGCCGGCATTCACCGCCGACTGAGATCGTCCGCCGCACTCCGGCTTTCCCTCTGGAGGGTTCCATGACGATGACCGTTCGTCCCGCGACCGCCCTGATCCTGATCCTGACCCTGGGGTTCTCCGCCGTCCCGGCGGCCGCCGGCCCCAACGACGACTGGCGGGCCCTCAAGGCCGAGGCGAAGAGGGCCAGCATCGACGAGATGGCCGACGAGGCCCTCGACCGGGTGCTCGCCGAGCAGGCCAAGGCCGCGACCCTGCTCGAGTCGTCGTTCGGTTGGGCGGTGTTCGACAACCTCAAGATCGCCATCGGCTTCTCGGGCGGCGGCGGCAACGGCGTCGCCGTGGAGCGCGCCTCCGGAAAGCGGACCTACATGAAGATGGGCACCGCCGGGGTCGGTCTCGGGCTCGGCGGCCAGTCCTACCAGGTGGTGTTCTTCTTCCAGGACGAGGCGACCTTTCGGCGCTTCGTCGACAAGGGCTGGAAGGCCGACGCCTCGGCCCAGGCGGCGGCCGGCACCGAGGGGGTCAACGCCACGACCGGCTTCGTCAACGGCATCGCCGTCTGGCAGATCACCGGCAAGGGCCTGATGGCCTCGGCCGACATCGCCGGCACCAAGTACTGGAAGAACAAGAAGCTCAACTGACCCCGCGTTGATCATCTGGCGCGGGGGCTTGACAATATTTATTTGTATATTACATTGATTGTATGAGGCAAGGATGACCCCCCACCCGACCCGCGACGCCGCCCGCCTGATGGAGGCGATCCGCCTCATCGTCCGCCGGTTCTCGCTCGCCGAGCGGGCCGACGTCGCCTGCTGCGGCATGACCGTGGCCCAGGCGGCGACGCTGGAGGCCCTCGCCGCCGGGGGTCTGCGGCTCGGCGAGCTCGGGCTGCGGCTCGGGATCGCGCCGAGCACGCTGTCGCGCAACCTCGACCGTCTGGTCGAGCGCGGGCTCGTCGAGCGCGGGCCGGATCCCGGGGACCGGCGGGCGCTGCGCGCCGATCTCACCGAGGACGGCCGTCGCGCCGCCGCCGCGGTGAAGGCGAGCGAGCTCGTTTTCGCCGGCGACATCCTCGCCCGTCTGCCGCGCCCGTCACGCACCGTCGAGGCGCTCGACGAGCTCCTCGTCGCGATCCGCGACGCCACCCAGAGCTGCTGCCCCGGCGCGTACGACCACCTGTTCGCGGGAACCGGGATCCGGGTCGCCGGAAGGGAGAATCCGTGACCGTCAAGAACACCGTCCCATCGAACGACGAGAGCATCGTCGCCACCGTCAGAGATCGCTACGGCCGGATCGCCGCCGGCGCCGGCTCGTGCTGCGCCCCCGCCCCGTCGGGCTGCTGCCCATCGCCGGTCGGCCTGTCGGTCGGGCTCGGCTACCGCGCCGCCGATCTCGAGCTGCTGCCCGAGGGCGCCGACCTCGGCCTGGGCTGCGGCGCCCCGGTCGAGCACCTCGGGCTGCGACCCGGAGAGACCGTCGTCGACCTCGGCTCGGGGGCCGGGATCGACGCGTTGATCGCCGCCCGGGCGGTCGGGTCCGGGGGCCGGGTCATCGGCATCGACATGACCCCCGAGATGCTCGCGCGGGCCCGGGCCAATGCCGCCACCTCCGGTCTCGGCCAGGTCGAGTTCCGCGAGGGCCGGCTCGAGGCGCTGCCGGTCGCCGACGGAACGGTCGACGCGATCACCTCGAACTGCGTCATCAACCTGGTTCCCGACAAGGGTGCGGTGTTCGCCGAGATCGCGCGGGTGCTTCGACCGGGCGGCCGCCTCGTCGTGTCCGACGTGATGCTCGACGGCGACCTGCCGGAGCCCATCGTCAGGGACGTCACGGCCTATGTCGGCTGCGTCGCCGGAGCGATCCGGCGCGACGCCTATCTCGAGATGCTCGCCGCCGCCGGGCTCGGCGAGGTCGAGATCCTCAAGGACGTCGACTTCCTCGCGACGGTCGCCGACTCCCTGCCCGAGGAGATCAACACCGCCCTCGCCGAGCTCGGCCTGACCGCCGCCGATCTCGAGGGCGTGGTCCGCTCCGTCACGTATCGCGCGCGCAAGGGCCGCCCACGCGAATGACGGGTGTTGAATCGTGAATCGTGATTGTCATCGCACCCGACGTCGCACCGTCGGTGGGATTTCGTTGCGATGCCATTCATCATTCATCATTCATCATTCATAGTTCATAATTGGCCGTCATGCCCCTCGCCCTCGATCTCGCCCTCCGCTTCCTGCGCCGACGGACCGGTCAGTTGCTCCGCGGCACCGCGCTCGCCGCCTTCGCCGCGGTGGCGCTGGCGGTGACCGCGCTGGTCATCACCCTGGCGCTGATGCGCGGCTATACCGACGCCATCGCCCTCGCCCTGCAGCGCGCCAACGCCCACCTCGTCGGCTTCGCGGCCGCGCGCCTCTCGGCCGAGGAGGCGGTCGAGCTCGCCACCGCGATCTCGGGCCTCGACGGGGTCCGCCGGGCCAGCCCGGTGAGCTATCGGTCGGGGCTGATCGACGACCCGGCGGAGCCGGCGAGCCCATTGCCGGTCACCGTCAAGGCGGTGCTCGACCCGCCGGCCTATACCGGTCTCGAGCGGTGGCCCGACGGCCGGCTCGCCCCGGTCGTCCTCGGCGCCCGACTCGCCGAGCAGATCGGCGCCGCCCCGGGAGACGTCGTCACCCTGCGGTTGCCCCCCGAGGCGGGCGGCTGGATGGTCCCGGCCGTCCAGCTCGAGATCGTCGGCACCTTCGTCCTGAGCTTCGCCGAGTTCGACGAGCAGTGGATCGTCGTACCCCTCGACCGGATCCTTGGCGTGCTGCCCGAGCTCGGCATCACCGGGGTCGAGCTGGAGCTCGACGACCCGATGGCGGTCGGGACGATCCGCGAGCCCCTCGAGAGCTCGTTCCCGCGCCTGCTCTTCACCGACTGGCGCGAGATGAACCGGTCCCTCTTCGCCGCCCTGCGCTGGCAGACCATCTCGCTGTTCGTCGTCCTCAGCCTGGTCGTCGCGGTCGCCTCGTTCCAGGTCAGCTCGGCGCTCGTCGTGCTCGCGATCGACAAGCGGCGGGCCGCCGGCACCCTGCAGGCCCTCGGCGGCACGCCGGCCCTCATCCGTCGGGTGCTGCTGCTCTCCGGTCTGCTCCTCGGCTGCACCGGTCTCGCCCTCGGTCTGACCGTCGGCAGCATCGCGAGCTGGCTGCTGACAACCTTTCGGGTGGTCAGGTTCCCCGAGGGGCTGGCCCGCGTCTACATGATCGACAGCGTCCCCTTCCACCTCGCCTGGCCCGATCTCCTGGCGGTGGCCGTCGTCGGCCTCGTCCTGGTCTGGCTGGCGTCGCTGTGGCCCGCCTGGCGGGCGTCGCGCGAGGACCCGGTCGCCGCCTTCAGGGCGGCGTGACCGGGGTCCCCCCACCCCCCCCGGCCGGCCCCGGCCGGCCCCGGCCGGCGCCGGTCGTGTGACCCGACGCACCGGTGGGGCGGCGACCGGAGGTAGAATCGGGAAACCATGTACGAGATCCAGCTCCACCCGGCGGACATCCGCAGGCAGGTCCGCTACTACTTCCTTTCCCGGCGGGCGATGGCCTGGCTGCGCCTCGCCGGGCTGGTTTTCGCCCTGCTCCTGGTCGCCGGTGCGGTCCTCGCGCCGATCGGCGTCCAGTCGCTGCTCCTCGGCGGGCGGCTCCGGGTGCTCGCCCAGCAGAACCGGACCCAGCGCGAGGTCCTCGACCAGCGCGAGGCCGCCCTCGACCGGCTGCAGCGGCAGACCGACGAGGCGCGCAACCGACAACGCCAGATGAGCCTTATCCTCGGTGCGCCCCAGACCGCCCACTCCGGCGCGGGGACCCCCTCGCCCCAGCCGGTTCGCGAGCTGCTCGTCGCAGATGCCGAGATTGCGGTCCGTCGTTCGCTCAAGCTCGACACCGACACCCTCGCGCTGCTCACGCTCTCCGACGAGCTGGCGAGCTTCGCCCGGGCCAACGAGGAGCTGACCCGAGCGGTGCCGTCGATCTGCCCGTTGCCGGTCGGGAGCTTCGTCCTGACCTCGCCCTTCGGCAACCGGACCTCGCCCTTCACCAACACCATCGACTTCCACGCCGGCATCGACCTCGCCGCCCGCGAGGGAACCCCGGTGCTCGCCCCCGGCGACGGGCGGGTGGTCTTCGCCGGCCGCTTCCCGCTCAACCGCAACGTCAGCTGGTGGCGCTATGGCAACGTGGTCGTACTGCGCCACAGCGAGCGCTACATCTCGATCTTCGCCCACCTGCAGGACATCTCGGTGCTCCGCGGCTCGCAGCTGGTCCGCGGCGAGCCGCTCGGGACGGTCGGCAACACCGGCTGGAGCACCTCGCCGCACCTCCACTACGAGGTCCGCGTGACCGAGGACGAGGAGTCCGAGCCCCAACCCGTCGACCCGCGGATCTTCATCCTCAACTACCGGTGGACCGGGTACGAGGATCTCCTGGTCGTCGGCCGCACCGCGCCGGCGCCCACCTTCGACCCCCTGCCGTCCCGCGTCTGGAGGAACTGATGCCCCTCGAGGACACCAAGAACTTCCCCACCATGATCATCCCGCGCGGCACCGAGATCTCGGTCAACGAGCAGGGGCAGCTGGCGATCCGGACGCCGGGCAACCTGGTGATCCAGAACTCGGGCGTCTACTCGGTGATCGAGTCGGGCTCGGGCTCGGTGCGGATCGACCCCGAGGTCCAGGTCGAGGCGATCTCGGTCGAGGCCGCCGACTCGTGCTTTGTCGCCGGCGAGCTCACCGCTTGGCGGGTCCACGCGACCAAGATCATCCTCGAGAAGGGCGCCCAGGCGAACATCATGCTCCAGGAGTCCGAGACCCTCGAGCTCGACCGCAACGCCCGCCTGGTCGGCAACTTCGCCTCGGAGAAGGAGCTCTACCTGATGCTCGGGCGGTTCTCGCGTCAGCTGCGCGAGCTGCCCGACGGGCTGTTCGCCGGCGGCCGACGCGAGTCGCTGCCGAGAGCCGAGACCACTCTCGGTGAGCGGTCGGCGGCGGCCGACCGCGCCGCTCCGCGGACGGTCGATCCGGCGGAGCAGGCGCAGCGCCGCGAGGAGATGCTCTCCCTGGTCAAGGTGATTGTCGAGCGCGAGCTCGCGGGCACGACCGGAACCGACGGCCAGAAGGCCCTCGAACAGCTGCTCGGCCTCGTCCGGTCGGGCAACGACGAGGCGCTGGAGTCGGCCTACTCCGCCCTCCTCGACGCGGTGGTCCGGCCGTCCAACGACCTGAAGAAGGCGCGGGCGATGCTCGACCGTTTCTTCGGCTGACCCGGCCCGCGGGGCGACTTCTCCAACCCCCTCCGCGGTGGTACCCTGCGGCCTGGTCGGGGCCCGCCGACCCCCGCCGGGGACGGCGACACGGGGTCGGGCATCCGGCCCGGATCGGTGCGGGGAGGTGGCACAGATGGCGCCCAGCAGGACAGCCCTGTATGACGAGCACGTGGCGGCCGGCGGCCGGATGGTCGAGTTCGCCGGCTACGAGCTCCCCGTCCAGTACAGCTCGCTCGGCGAGGAGCACACCGCGGTCCGGACCCGGGCCGGCCTGTTCGACGTCTCGCACATGGGCGAGATCTTCGTCCGTGGTCCCGGCGCCTTCGACTTCATCCAGCTGGTCTCGTGCAACGACCACTCGAAGATGACCGTCGGTCGTGCCCAGTACACCGGGATCATGTACCCGGAGGCGACCTTCGTCGACGACACCCTGGTCCACAAGATTGCCGACGACGAGTACCTGCTGGTCGTCAACGCCGCCAACCGGGCCAAGGACGCGGCCTATCTCTCGGCCCTCGCCGACGGCCGGGAGGGGGTCGAGGTGGTCGACGAGTCCGACGGCTGGGCACAGCTGGCGTTGCAGGGGCCGCGAGCCGCGGACATTCTCCAACCGCTGGTCGACACCGATCTGACGCAGCTCAAGTACTACCGGTTCGTCTTCGCCCCGGCCTGCGGGCGGCGCGCGCTGATCGCCCGCACCGGCTACACCGGCGAGGACGGGTTCGAGCTCTACTGCGCCCCCGACGCCGCTCCCGAGCTGTGGCGGGCGATCCTCGCCGCCGGCCGGCCCGGGGGCCTCCTCCCGGCCGGTCTCGGGGCCCGCGACACCCTCCGCTTCGAGGCCGGGATGAGCCTCTACGGCCACGAGATCGACCACACGACGACGCCGCTCGAGGCCGGCCTCGGCTGGATCGTCAAGCTCGACTCCAAGGGCGACTTCATCGGCCGCGACATCCTGGTCGGCCAGCGCGACGAGGGCGTCGAGCGCCGGCTCGTCGGGTTCGAGATGGTCGACCGCGGGATCGCCCGCCACGGCTACCCGGTGTTCCTCCAGGCCGACGCCGGCGAGCCGGTCGGGCACGTCACCTCGGGCACCCAGTCGCCGACCCTCGGCAAGGCCCTCGGCATGGCCTATCTGCCGGTCGCCTCCGCCGAGCCGGGGGCCGAGCTCTTCGTCGACATCCGCAACCGCCGCGCCGCCGCGCGGGTCGTACCACTGCCCTTTTACTCGCGACCGAGGACGTGAGACCATCGCTGGACGACAGCATTTTCGTTTCTGGAGGACGAGGATCATGAACGTGCCCGGTGACCTGAAGTACGGACGAACCCACGAATGGGCCCGCGAGGAGGGTGACCTCGTCGTCGTGGGCATCACCCACTACGCTCAGGACCAGCTCGGCGAGGTCGTCTACGTCGAGCTGCCCGAGGTCGGCAACGGCGCCGCCGCGGGCGACGAGCTCGGCACCCTCGAGTCGGTCAAGGCGGTGTCGGAGTTCAACTCTCCGGTCGGTGGCGAGGTCGTCGAGGTCAACGAAAGGCTCGAGGAGGAGCCCAACCTGGTCAACGAGGACCCCTACGGCGACGGCTGGCTGGTCAAGATCAGCGGCACCGTCGAGGGAGAGGACCTGCTCGACGCCGCCGAGTACACGGCGATGATCGAGGCGGAGGGCGCTTGATGCACCCCTGGGTCGGCGCCGGCGACGATGACCGCCGGCGCATCCTCGCCGAGCTCGGCCTGACCTCGATCGACCAGCTCTTCGCCTCGATCCCTGACGGGGTCTGCGTCGACCGGCTGCCGATCGCCGACGGCGCCGACGAGGGGACGGTGCGCGCCGAGCTCGCCTCGCTGGGGCTCGCCAACCTGTCCCTCGACTGCGCGCCGAGCTTCCTCGGGGCGGGCGTCCACCGCCACGTCCAACCGAGCGTCGTCGACGCGGTGCTGTCGCGCGCCGAGTTCTTCACCTCCTACACGCCGTACCAGCCCGAGATCACCCAGGGCACCCTCCAGGCGATCTTCGAGTTCCAGACCCTGATCTGCCAGCTCACCGGCCTGGAGGTGGCCAACGCCTCGCTCTACGACGGCGCCACCGCCCTGGTCGAGGCGGCGCTCTTCGCCCACCGCGTCAAGCGCGGCAAGCTCGACCGCGTCGTCGTCGCCGAGACCGTCCACCCGATGTACCGGCGGGTCCTCGACACCTACGCCGCGCCGGCCTCGCTCGAGGTCGTGGTCGTGCCGCCCCGCGAGAACGGCCGGACCGACGCGAGCGATCTTCGCGCCGCGGCCGGCGACGGCCTGACCTGCTGTGTCGTCGTCCAGTCGCCCAACTTCCTCGGTCTGGTCGAGGACCTGCCGGCGGTCGCCGGCGCCGCCCGCGAGGCCGGTGCGCTGGCCGTCCAGGTGGTCGCCGAGGCGGTCTCGCTCGGGCTGCTCTCGGGGGGCGGGACGCACGGCTTCGACGTGGTGTGCGGCGAGGCCCAGAGCTTTGGCCTCGCCCCCGGCTTCGGCGGCCCGCACCTCGGCTTCTTCGCCTGCCGCGAGGCCCAGATCCGGCAGATGCCCGGCCGGCTGGTCGGCGAGACCGTCGACAGCGGCGGCCGCCGCGCCTTCTGCCTCACCCTGTCGACCCGCGAGCAGCACATCCGGCGGGCCAAGGCGACGTCGAACATCTGTACCAACCAGGGCCTCATGGCCCTCGCCGCCACGGTCTGGCTCGAAGCGATCGGCGGCCGGGGGCTGCGCCAGCTCGCGGCGGCCTGCCTCGCGCGCTGCGAGGACCTCAAGCGGCGGCTCGCCGCGGTCGGCGGCGGCTGGCGCCTCGCCCACCCGGCGGGACCGACCTTCAACGAGCTGCTGCTCATCGGCCCGGGGACCGGCGCCGAGCTCGCCCGACGCCTCGCCGAGCGCGGCGTCCTGGCCGGCGTCCCGGCCCGCACCTGGGGCGGCTCGTGGCCCGACGGCCTCATCGTGGCGGCCACCGAGCGCACCACGGTCGCCGATGTCGACGCCCTCGTCCGGGCCATCGGGGAGGCCACATGAAGCGCCGCGCCCTGCGCGACGAGCCGTTGATCTTCGAGCGCAACCCGGGGCGCGCGCGACGCCAGGGCTTCGTGCTGCCGCCCCTCGACGTCCCCGCGGTCGACCCGGCGTCGGTGATCCCCGCCGAGCTGCTCCGCCACGACGAGCCGGGCTGCCCCGATGTTGGAGAGATGGAGGTCGTCCAGCACTTCCACCGGCTGAGCCAGCTCAACTACGCGGTCGACGAGGGGCTCTACCCTCTCGGCTCGTGCACCATGAAGTACAACCCGCGGCTCAACGAGCAGACCGCCCGCTTCCCCGGGCTCGCCTCGATCCACCCGTTGCAGCCTCCCGAGCAGGTGCAGGGGGCGCTGCGGCTCATCTGGGAGCTCGAGCGGGCGCTGCTCGCGATCACCGGGATGGCCGGCGTGACCCTCCAGCCGGCCGCCGGGGCGCACGGCGAGCTAGCCGGCATCCTGATGATCCGCAGGGCGCTCGCAGCCCGCGGCGACGCCCGCTCGGTGGTCCTCGTCCCCGACTCGGCGCACGGCACCAACCCGGCGACCGCCGCCTTCGCCGGCTACGAGGCGGTCGAGGTCCCGTCGGCCGAGGACGGCACCGTCGACCTCGAGGCCCTCGACCGGCTGATGACCGACCGGGTCGCCGCGGTCATGCTGACCGTGCCCAACACCCTCGGGGTGTTTGAGCACCAAATCCTCGAGATCTCGCGGCTCGTCCACGACCGTGGCGGGCTGGTCTACATGGACGGCGCCAACCTCAACGCCTTCGTGGGCCGCGCGCTGCCCGGGCGGATGGGCGCCGACGCGATGCACATCAACCTCCACAAGACCTTCTCGACCCCCCATGGCGGGGGCGGCCCCGGCGCCGGCCCGGTGGTGGTGTCCGAGACGCTCGTGCCGCACCTTCCGGTGCCGCGGGTGGTCCGCGATGGCGAGAGCTTCCGGGTGGTCCACGACGACCCGGCGTCGATCGGCCCGATGCGCGGCTTCTTCGGCAACTTCCTCATCCTAGTCCGCGCCCTCACCTACATCCGCAGCCTCGGCGCCGACGGTCTGCGCGAGATGTCCTCGACCGCGGTGCTCTACGCGAACCTCATCCGCCACCGACTCGCCGGCGCCTACCATCTCCCCTACCGCTCGCCCTCGCTCCACGAGGTGGTGCTCGACGACTCCCGCCAGGCGGCCCGCGACATCCACAACGTCGACATCGCAAAACGGCTGCTCGACCACGGCTTCCACCCGCCGACCATGAGCTTCCCGCTCATCGTCCACGGCGCGCTCATGATCGAGCCCGCCGAGAGCGTCCCCCCGGAGGAGATCGACGCCTTCTGCGACGCGATGCTCGCCATCGCCGCCGAGGCCGAGGCGAGCCCCGAGGTCGTCCGGGGGGCGCCGCACGACACCCCGGTCAGCCGGGTCGACGAGGTCCGCGCCGCGCGTCAGCTCAAGGTGCGGTGGACCCCGGAGGGAAGTTCATAGTTTTTAGTTTCATCGCAATCCGATGTAGCCGTTACAGACTATCAATGCGATGGAGCTAATAACTTAAAACTAAGAACTACGCGATGTGAAACCAGGGTCCGTCGAGGCGCGGGCTACGGCATTTCGGGCATCTTCCCGGTGGGTGGAGGGCCGTGCTCGAGAGATGGAAGCCGCAGTCGGCGCAGACCGCCGGCCGGACGACGAGACGTTCGCCACCGGCCCTGAGGCTCTTGCGAAGGTGGCCGAGGTCGTCCTCGAGGGTCCTGACGGTGAGCACCAGCTCGTGGCGGAGGTCCTCGAAGGACCGTTCGCCCTCGCGGAGCTTCGCGGCGATCTCCTGGCGGCGGGTCCGGGTCATGGCGGCTGTCCCATCGGGCTCGACCTGCAGCGCCTTCGCCCTCAGTCTACACGGGATGGTATGGTCTCCTGACCGCATTCGACGGAGGTACCATGGCGAAAGACCTCGACTTGGACCAGCTGCAGCGGCTGCTCTGGAGCTTCGCCGCCCAGCGAGTGATCACGGTCGCCGGCCGGACCGGCATTCTCGACGCCCTCGCCGATCGCGCGGCCACCGCCGACGAGCTCGCGGCCGTGCTCGGCCTCGATCCCCTGGCGACCGGCAAGGTGGTCCGCGCCCTGTGCGCCCAGGGGCTCGCCGCGGCGGTTGGCGAGCGCTACCGGCTGACCGCCGGGCTCGAGCCCTACTTCGGCCGCGACGGCGCGGGCTTCCGCGCCTTCCTCGACCACTCCCACACCATGTACGAGGCGTGGGGCGCCAACCTCGAGCCGTGGCTGCGCGGCGAGGGCTGGGCGAGCCCGGAGCGGACCCCCGAGCGGACCCGGCGCTTCGGCGCCGCGATGCGCGCCATGGGAAGCCAGATCGCCCGCCGGGTCGCCTCGGCGCTCGACCTCGAGGGGGTACAGACGATGCTCGACGTCGGCGGCGGGTGGGGTCAGTACTCGCGCGCGATCTGCGAGGCCGCACCCGGGGTCCGGGCGACCGTCCTCGACATCCCCCAGGTCGCCGAGGCGGCGCCGGCGAGCGTCGCCGGGACCGAGCTCGAGCACCGGGTCTCGTGGGTCGGCGGCGACTATCTCGAGACCGACTACGGCTCGGGCTGGGATCTCGTGCTGCTCGCCAACATCCTCCACCAGGAGCTCGCCCCCGAAGCGGCCGAGATCGTCCGCCGTGCCGCCGCGGCGACCGCACCCAGCGGCCGGGTGGCGGTGGTCGACTTCGCGATCGACGACGCCAAGCGCGAGCACTGGTTCGGCACGCTGTTCGCGATCAACATGCGCTCCTTCGGCGACACCTGGTCCGAGCCCGAGCTCCGCTCCTGGATGGAAGCGGCGGGGCTCGCCGACATCGAGCGTACCGACATCGGTCCGGACCGGTGGCTGATCACCGGCCGCAAGCGGAGTTGACAGTCGACAGTCGACAGTCGACAGTCGACAGTTCCGTCACAGGGGACATCACGACCGACAAGGATTCGAGGAGAGCTGGAGAATGCAACGGTTTACCGACCTCGAGGTGTGGCAACGGAGTCATGAGCTCGTCCTCCAGGTTTATCGACTCAGTCATCAGTTTCCCGATGACGAACGATACGGTGTGACCTCGCAACTGAGGCGAGCTGCCGTATCGGTCGCCTGCAACATCTCCGAGGGTTCGTAACGCCAATTCCCAAAGGACTATGCACGCTTCCTCAACATCGCCGAGGCGTCGCTTTCCGAAACCGAGTATCCGCTCATCCTCAGTCAAGATCTCGGGTATGTCCCGTCGGAATCCGGGGAGTCCCTTTGTCGTGAGATTGAGGAGATCTCACGCATGCTCAACGCACTTCGCGTTAGGGTTGAATCAGACCAGCTTCCATAACCGAAGAGAGTCGATCGGACACGGCCTCGCGATGGCTGTCAACTGTCGACTGTCGACTGTCGACTTCGGGCGAGCCCGGCGTTGATCGGCGCTCCACCGTGGGTGATCGCCGACCTGAGCCGGTAGCCCCACTCGACGAGCTTGGCGCGGCCGTACTCGGGCAGATCCATCTGGAAGGGGTGGGTGGCGAGGGCCTTGGCGTACTTGACCAGCCGCAGCCGGCGGAGCTTCTGGTAGACCCGGTGGAGCTCGGCGCGGGTGACCGTTTCAGAGACCAGGATCACCCGCCGCCAGTCGAGCTCGAAGCTGATGTTGAGCAGATCCCAGTCCATGTCGTCCGAGACCAGCCCCTTGGCCTTGGCCGCGTGCCACACCGGCGTTCCCGGAAGCGGGGTCAGGACGTAGAGGTTGACCAGCGACACCGGGCTGCGCCGGATGAAGTCATAGGTCTCCATCATCTGGTCGACCGTCTCCTGCGGCTCGCCGATGATGAACGAGGCGTGGGGGTGGATGCCGTACCGGTGCAGGGTGTGGATCGCGTTGGAGTTGATCTCGACCTTGAAGGCCGGGCCCTTGAGCCGGGTCAGGACCTCCTGGTTGCCCGACTCGAGCCCCATCGACACCGAGACGAAGTTCATCTCCTTGAGCATCCGCGCCGTGTCGTCGCTGATCCGGGTCGCCGACGAGGCGCACGAAAACCGGAAGCCCTGCTTGGGCAGGCCCTCGCGGAGCACCAGCTCGTGCAGCCCGGCGAGCCGCTTGGTGTTGGCGATGAACAGGTCGTCGTGGAAGGTGATGTAACGGACCCCGTAGGTGTCGCGGAGGTGCTTGATCTCCTCGATCATCGCCTCGGGCGAGAAGTAGCGGATGTTGGGCCAGAAGCGGGTCGAGGCGCAGAAGGTGCAGTTGTAGGGGCAGCCGCGCGAGGTCAGCATGTTCGAGTGCGGCCTGACCCGCATCATCGAGCGGTCGGCCATGGGCAGCTCGTCGAGGCTTTTGTCCTTCTTGCCGACCACCTCGCGTGGCGTCGTCAGCACCCTTTCGCCGCCGTCCCAGTAGACCAGGCCCTCGACTCCGGCGAGCTTGCTCGGCGGTAGCGAGCCGTGCTCGCGGTGCAGCTCGACGAGCTCGCAGATCGCATGCTCGCCCTCGCCGAGCACCCCGACGGTCATCGCCGGCGTCAGGTTGTTGGGCAGCTCGGTGATGTGGTAGCCGCCGATGATCACCGGGATCCCCGCCGCGCGGCCGAGCTCGGCGTAGCGCTTGGCGAGGTTGTAGTTCTGCGACACCGACGAGATCCCGAGCAGGTGCGGCCGGAAGCTCCTGATCGTCTCGGCGACCTCGTCCTCGACGAGCCGCACCTCGACCGCCTTGCCGAGCTCGCGCTTGAGCATGGCGACGAGGTAGCCCAGCCCCAGCGCCGGGTAGCGGTTCTGCGCCTCGACGTAGGGGTTGACGGCGTTGACGAGCAGGACTCGGGTCGGTTCCATGGGCCTCCGGTCGATGGCGAGCGTTCCTCGCGCACCGCGACAGACAAACGATACAGGATCTCGATTCCCAGCTCAAATCGGCGCCGGCTCCCGCGTCCGGTGGCGGCGGCAACCGGGACGGCGGCGTTCAGGGCTGCGATCGCGGCGGCGGTGATTCGGGCGCGGCTCAGTGGGCGGCGGCGGCCCGGTCCGGCTGAGCGCCCGGGATCGGGGCCAGCGCGACTGCCCGGTCGAGGGCGTCGCCGACCGGCAGGACCTCGCGCTCGCCGCCGAGGTAGATGGCGGTGAAGACGCCGCCGGAGATCTCGAGGGCCGACGGCCGACCGCCCTCGTAGTAGCTCGCGAGCATCCCGGTGTCGATGATGACCACCCGGTTCGAGAAGCGGGCACGGATCCGGCCCTCGGGGTCCGGGGTGTGGCCGACGACCATCACCCGGGCGCCGATCCCGTCGAGCAGCGCCGCCATCTCGGCGCCCTGCTCCTCCTCCGACCAGTGGCTCGGACCGCGGAACCAGAGCGGGCCGTCGGGCGACATGATGAGCCAGTCGTCGATGTCGGCGAGATCCCGGATCTGGTCGGCATGGCGGCGGACCTGATCGGTGGAGTCCTCCTTGTCGGCCTCGAACAGGATCGCCAGGACCATCTGGCCGACCTCGGTGTAGCCGGCGCTCGGCGGCACCAGGCCCTTGGCGACGAGATAGTGCCGCACCCGGTCGAAGACCGCCAGCTCCTGTCTCGCCGTGTGGTTGATCTCGTCCACCGACCGCCCGGCGACCGCCGGGCCGACCCCGCCATGGATGAAGAGCACCTCGTCGATCATCACCGCGATCGGCCGTTCACGGAGCCACTGACCGTACTCGCCATCGGGACCGATCGCCACCACGTACTCGATCCAGCCGGGAGGGTGCTCTGCCAGCCATGCGTCCCGCGCCGCGTCGTCGACCGGCTGACCGGCGAGCTCGCGGTAGCGTTTGACGCCGTGCCACAGCTTTTCCCGTCGCTTCTCCGACCGGCTGTCGACGAAGCCGGCATAGACCTCGGGGTTGGCGTCGCGGAAGAAGCCGGTGAGGTTCATCGTCTCGTGGTTACCGAGGATGCACTCGAGACGGCCGCCCGCCCTCTTCGCCTCGCCCTGCAGCCGGATGAGCAGATCGAGGACCTTACGGACCTCGACCCCGCGGTCGAGGAGATCGCCGAGCTGGACATAGGTGTCGGTTCCCCCCGCCCAGCGCAGCTGCTCGTCAACGATCCCCGCCTCCCGGAGAATCGCGGTGAGCCCGTCGTAGCTGCCGTGGACATCGCCCACCGCCACGATCCGCCCGGCGTCGCCGGCCGCGGCCGGCAGGGCGAGGGCGAGGGCGATAAAGGCGATGACGAGATGGCGACGAAGCTGCATCCGAGACTCCATTCCCGAAAATACCGGAAGGTCGCTCCAGGTCTAACCAGTCGATGTCGAGGGCCCATTCCGCCGGACCATCGAAAGGTCCATCGCAGAGCACACCTAGACACCAAGACACGGAGGATTCACGGAGCGACCCCTGGGTGCGGCTCGAAGTCAGACCGTGCAGTCGTCACTGTGTGTTTCTTTGTGTCTTCGTGTCTTGGTGGTCGCGACGGGTTCGATGGGTCACGTCTCGCTGTGGCCGAATAGGACCCCGATGGCCATAATCGCGGTGCTGGTCACCAGTGCGAAGGTGGCGGGGACGGCGGGGTTGTTGTGATAGTGCGTGATGCCCCCGTAGTACATCCCGAAGTGCACGACCAGCGCCGTCACGGCTGCGGCGGCGGCCAGGCGCGCGGTGGCCCGCTCCGAGAACAGGCCGAAGACCACCGGCGCGAAGGTCGCCGCGAACAGGCCGTAGACCCCGTTCTGGGCGAAGATCGCGACCGACAGCGACGGCGCCACGATCTGGCGCCAGGCGAGCACCGCGGTCACCGGCGCCAGGACGACCAGAAACACCCGGCCGACGACCAGCAGGCGGGCGCGCACCACCTCGTCGCTCATGCCGGTCGCGCGGGCGAGGTTCGCCCAGAGGTCGTTGGCGAAGATCGTCGACAGCGCGAGGATGATCCCCTCGAGGGTCGAGAAGCCGGCGGCGAGCAGCCCGAGCATGATCAGCGCGGTGAGCCCGGGCGAGAAGGAGGTCGCGATGTAGGTCGGCACGACCGTGTCGGGGGGCAGGTCGCCGCCGAGCCCGATCCGGGCGTACAGCCCGACCAGGAGCACGGTGGTGAAGACCGTCCCCGCCACCATGGCGGTCGCCAGGTAGCGGTTGACGTCGCGCTCGGTGCGCAGATAGAGCGACTTCGAGATGATGTGCGGCTGCATGATGATCGCCACGCCGATGCAGAAGTTGGCGACCACCACCTCGAAGAGGTCGCGGAAGAGCAGGCTCGAGGGGTTGGCGACGCTGCCGTAGAACGGCGCCACCGCGTCGAGCCGGTCGAAGAAGGCGCCCGGCCCGCCGGCGAAGATCTCGGCGCCGGAGGCGACGAGCAGCACCGCGACGACGAGCATGACCACCGCCTGGACGGTGTTCGACACGACGTGCAGGCTGGCGCCGCCGAGCAGGATCGAGGTGAATGCGAGAGCCACGACGACCGCGATCGCCGTCCCCATCGCGAGCTGGAGGACGCTCATCAGGACCAGCACGATGGCGGTGACGATGAGCACCAGGAAGGTCACCTGGAGCAGGCTCGCCACCGCGAAGAGCACGGTCAGCCGCCGGTCGCCATAGCGGTCGCCGAGCCACTGGGGCACGGTCAGCACCGTGAACCGGTCGCCGATCTGGCGGAACCTCTTGGTCGTGACGATGAGCGCGAGGAAGATCCCGGCGGGCGCCGCGATGCCATAGCCGACGACCCCCGACCAGCCGTAGGCGTGGACCAGCCCGGGGTTGATGACGAAGGTCGCCACCGAGGTCATGTTGGCGGCCAGCGACAGCCCGACGAAGACCGGCGGCAGGCTCCGGCTGCCGACCGCGAAGCCCTGCATGCTGGCGGCCTTCCGGCGGTTCCACACCGCCAGACCGACCACCGCGACCGCATAGGCGATGAACAGGGTCCAGGGCAGCAGGGTCTCGTTCAAGGGACCTCCCGGTACCAGCGCATCAGGCACGAGGCGAGCTGCCGGTCGGCGCCGAGGTTGAGGGCGCGGCAGGCCCGCTCGGTCGCCAGACAGTCGGCGGCGAGACGGACGAGGCCCTCCGAGGCCTCGCCATCGGCGTCGCTGCCGGCGAGCTCGGTGGCGGCCGCGGCGACCACCTCGAAGGCGCTCGGCGCGTCGGCGAGGACCCACGGCAGACGCAGCAGGCGCCGGGGCTCGCCCGCCGAGGCCTCCTCGAGCGCGACCCGCGCCTCACCGAGCAGACCGGCGATCGGACTGCCCGCCGCGGCGGCGACCGCGAGCCCGGGCGGGACGCCCTCGGCATCGCCGGCGACCGCCGCCGCCCCGGGCAGGGTCAGACGCTGGCAGCGCGAGAGCACCGTCGGCAGCACCGCCGAGGGGTTGGCGGCGAGCAGGATGAAGACGGCGTGCTGGGGCGGTTCCTCGAGGGTCTTGAGGAAGGCGTTCGCCGAAGGTCCGGGCAGGTGGTCCCGCTCGACCGCGTCGAAGATCCAGACCCTGCGGCGCCCCTCGTAGGGCCGGGCGGCGACCACCTCGACCACCCGCTCGCGGATCGGGTCGATCTTGATCACGCCCTTCTTGCCCTCGGGCATCATCGCGGTGACGTCGGGGTGGTGGCCGGCGCGCAACCGGGCGGCGCACGAGCTGACGCTCCACGGTCCGGGCGCCTGGTCGCACACCAGCATCACCGCCGCCTCGACCGCCGCGAGCTCGCGACCGAGCCCCCGCGGACCGACGAGCAGCAGGGCGTGGGGCAGCCGGTCGCGGTCGCGGGCCGCGGCGATGCGCCGCAGCACCGGCTCGACCGCCGCCCCCCAGCGCGACCGGTCGAGGTCGGCCTCGGACCACCAGGTCGGGTCGCTCACCGCAGCTCCCCGGGGAGGGCGGCGAGGACCGCCGCGAAGACCGCGTCCTCGTCGCCGCTCGCGTCGATCAGACGCACCCGGTCCGGGTGGAGCTC
>JALOLD010000025.1 GCA_025456145.1 Thermoanaerobaculales bacterium
GCGGCGGGATGGGCTCGGTCTACCTGGCGGAGCGCGCCGACGGCGAGTATCGGCAGACGGTGGCGGTGAAGGTGCTCCACGCGGGCATGCTGAGCCGGGATCTGCTCCGCCGGTTCCGCGCCGAGCGGCAGATCCTCGCCGCCCTCGACCACCCGGGGATCTGCCGGCTTCTCGACGGCGGCGCCACCGCCGACGGGCGACCCTTCCTGGCGATGGAGCACGTCGACGGTCGTCCCCTCGACCGCTTCTGCGACGAGAACGATCTCGGGGTCGAGGACCGGGTCGGGCTGCTCCTCAAGGTCTGCGACGCGGTGTCCCACGCCCACCGGCGTCTCGTGATCCACCGCGACCTCAAGCCCGGGAACATCCTGGTGACGAACGACGGCGAGCCGAAGCTCCTCGACTTCGGGATCGCCAAGCTCCTCGACGCCGGCTCGACCGCCGACGAGGACCTCCGGACCCGCACCAGGGCGCGGCTCATGAGCCCGGCTTACGCGAGCCCGGAGCAGATCCTCGGTCGGCCGGTCGGCACCGCGAGCGACGTGTTCTCGCTCGGCGTGGTGCTGTACCGGCTGCTGACCGGCGTGCTGCCACGCCGGCTCGACGACGCTTCGCCGGTCGCGATGGCGCGGGCGCTCGAGCTCGAGCCGGCCCCGCCCAGCCAGGCGGCGACCGGCGCCGGCGCGCGATCGGTCGCCAGGCGGTTGCGGGGGGACCTCGACGCGATCGCCCTCAAGGCCCTGCGCTCCGACCCCGAGGCCCGCTACCAGTCGGCGCACGAGCTGGCCGAGGACCTGCGCCGGTGGCTTCGGGGGCTGCCTGTGGTCGCGCGCGAGGGATCGACGACCTATCTCGCCGGCAAGCTCCTCCGCCGCTACGCGCCGGCGACGGCGGTCGCGGCGGTGGTGGGGATCCTCACCGCGGCGGCGGTGGCCGAGCTGGTCCTGCAGAACCGGCAGATCCGGCGCGAGCGCGACCGGGCGCAGGGGCTCGCCGAGCTCTCGGCGGGTCTGCTGGAGATCGACGAGCTGGCGTGGGTCGTCAACCCGGACCTTGACCCGAGGCAGGTCCTCCGGAAGAACCTGGACGACAGGGAGCGGTCGCTGGCGATCGACCCGGTGGTGCGTCGCGACCAGCTTCTCCTGCTGTCGCGCGGCCATCTCCTGCTCGGTGACTTCAGCCGGACAGAGCCCCTGCTGTCGGAGGCGATGGCGACTCTGGGCGAGGCCGGGACGGTCGACGAAGCGCTCCGCCGGCGGATCCTCGTCGACACCGGAGTGGTGCTCATCCGGGCTGGCCGCCTCGACGACGCACGGTCGGCCCTGCTGCGGGCGCTCGAGATCCCCGCCACCGACACACCGGAGGACCGCCTCGAGATCTCGCGGGCGCACAGTGTGCTCGGGGTCGCGGCCTGGGCCGAGCAGGACCCGGCCGGGGCCACGAGGCACCTCGACGACGCGCACCGGATGACGGCGCAGGTCCTCGGGCCGGATCACGTGAAAGTGGCCGAGCTCGAAGCGGTCATTGCGCTCCTCACGGCTGCCGAGGCGCCGGGCACGGACGAGGCACTGCGGCGGCTCGAGGGCTCGCTGGAGGCGCTCGGTGCAGACTGGACCTCATCGCTCTATACGCCCCCGTTGGTTCGGGCCATCGTCGAGGAGCTCGTCCGGCGGCGTGAGCTCGGCGGGGCGGTTAACGCGCTCATCGCGAGCAGGTGGATGTGGGGCCAGTTGCTGGGCGAGGATGAGCTCTCGTCGATGCTGGCTCGATTGGCTTGCCTGTCGCTGGTCCGCGGGAACTCTGACCGTGCCGGGCAGTACCGGGGAGCGCCCTGGGTTCTTCTCGCTCGTGAGGAATCCAAGGTAGCTGAGCAGATCTTCGTCTCGATCGCGATCGACCTCGAGCTGGGCGACCTCGCCGGTGCGGAGGCCGGGCTGGGGTCCCTTGACCACTGGCTGCGTCATTCGATATTCCCCGAGAGATCACTGGCCCCGAAGCTCGCGACGAGCCTTCTTCAGGTAGGCCGGGCGGCGGTTCTCCTCCGCCGGGGGGAGCCCGGGCGGGCGCTGACGATACTCGAGCGATCGGAGGACCCGCGGCCGGCCGGCGGGATCGACCCCCTCCTCGAGGCGTGGCTGACCGCGTCGAGGGCGGAGGCGCTGCTCGCCAACTGCCAGCCGCGGCGCGCCGAGGCCGTGCTCGACGAGGCCCGCGCCGCCTGGGCCGAGGCCGGTTCGCGATGGAGCGTCGGGCTCGTACGCGCGTCGTTCGTCTGGATCGGGCTTCTCATCATCGAGGGGCGCACGATCGAGGCGGCGGCGGCCCTGGAGGACCTCCGGGAGGTCGTCGAACGGCAGCACACCGTCGACCCGTGTCGCCGGACGACTGAGCAGCTCGCCGCGCTCGCCCTTCTCGAGGGGGACCTGCACGGCCGACGCGGCGAGGGCCAGGCGGCCGAGGCCCGGTGGCGCGAGGCGGTGTGGCTGCTCGAGCCCGGCCCGGCCGGGACGCCCGGCGCGGACCACCGGCTGACCCTGGGCGAGGCCTACCTCAGGCTGGGTCGCGAGGAGGAGGCCCGGCTGGCGGTGCAACCTCTCGTCGAGCTGGGGTGGCGATGGCCGGGCTGGGTCGCGAGGATCGCCGGCGAGACCGGTCGCGACCGGGGGTAGGACGGCGTCGGCGACCGGCGGCCGAGGCCGGTGTGCGCTACCATCGCACCGATGACTACGAGCGAGGGGCCGACGGCGACCGAGCACGGGCTCGAGGCGCTGGGCGCCGAGGACGTGCTGCTCTTCCAGGTCTGCGTCGCGGCGATCTGGGCCGACGGCTCGATGGCGGCGGCCGAGCGCGACCACATCAGCCACCTGATGGACCGGATCGCGGCCTCGGAGGCCGAGCGCGCCGAGCTGCGGCGGATCGCGCTGCACGACGTCAGCCGGCGCTGGGTGCTCGGCGAGGTCGACCGGCTCGACGAGTCGGCGAAAAGACGGCTCTACGACCGCTGCATCGCGGTGCTCACCGCCGACCGGCGGCTGCGCCGCGGCGAGCTCGGCTTCATCGGCGAGCTGCGCCGGCGCTGCGGGATCGGGCGGCTCGCCCACTCGGCGACGCTGTGGCGGGCGGCGCCGCTGCGGCGCTGGCTCAGGCTCGGGGCGGCGGTGGCGCTGGTCGCGGCGGCGGGGGCGCTGTGGCTCGCCCGGCGGCCCGCGACCTTCCCGCCGGTCGAGCTGCCGGTCCACCACGAGATCCTGCTGCCGCGGGCCGCCGCCGACGCGCCGCGGCTCGGAACCGAGGCGCTCTACGCGAGGATCCGCAGCTCGGTGGTCAAGGTCAACGTGCTGGTCGACCAGGCGCTCATCGGCCACGGCTCGGGCTCGGTGCTCGGGGCCGACCGGGGCGGCCAGCTCTACGTGCTGACCAACCGCCACGTGGTCTACCACGAGGTCGCCAACCCGCACGGCCTGACCTTCGAGGTCGAGCTCGAGAACGGCATCCAGCTGCCGGCGGTGCTCGACTTCGCCTCGCGCGCCCACGACCTCGCGGTGGTGCTGGTGCCCGGTCTCGGCGGCTGGGGGGTGCCGGCGCCGCTGCGGCCGTGCAGCGACCTCGAGGTCGGGACCGCGGTCTATGCGGTGGGCGCGCCGATCGGTCTCGACCACACCTTCACCACCGGGGTGGTGTCGGCGCTGCGCGGCAACATGGTGCAGACCGACGCGACGGTGCACTCGGGGTCGTCGGGAGGGCCGCTGTTCGACGACCGCGGCCGGGTCTGCGGGGTCGTCACGACGAGCCACCGGGAGAAGGACATCTCGTTCGCCCTGTGCGCCGAGGCGGTGGTCGAGATGCTCGGCGAGCGATCGGCGGCGCCCTGAGGCCGGAGGCCGGATGACGCGGCGCACAGCGGCGCCGCCGCCGCGCCTTGACACTCGCCGGGCCGGGCCCTACCATGCAACCCAGGAATCATCCGCCTTGGAGGGCACATGAGGACGAAACGTCGCCGCTTCACCATCGTCGCGGTCGCGATCTGGGCGTTGGCCCTGGTCGGGGCCGGGCTGATCGCCCCCGCGCCGGCCGAAGCCAGCGTACAAAAGCAGGGCTGGATGGTCTACACGCCCAACCACCCGAGCGGGTGCGCACCGCTGCCCTACGACTGCTACGTCATCTGGATCTACCCGGACTGACGCCGGCGCCGCGATGCGTCGCCTCGCCGCGACCGTCGCCGGGCTGATCGCCGCGACCGGGGGAGTGGGCGATCTGGGCGGGCTCGAGCCGGCCGGTCCCGGGTCGTCGATCCGCTGCTCGGTCGAGGCGGTGACCCTCGAGCGCCCGGCCTACATGGTGGTCAACGCGGTGGTCCGCGACAACCGCCTGCTGCTGCCCGACTACACCAGCGGGCTGCGCGAGATCGACCTGGGCAGCGGCGCCGACCGGCGCTCGGTGCTGCCGATGGGCACCAAGCGCGGCCAGGTCAGCGGGCCGCAGACCCTGGGCTGCGGCGACGGCCGCTGCGTCGTCCTCGGCGACCGCTACTTCTGGATCTACTACACCGAGGGCTTCGAGCTGATCGACGAGGTGATGGCCGACCGGACCGGCGCGGGCGGTCAGCCGCTGGTCTTCGCCGACCGGATGGTGGTCGCCGGGGTCGCCAACCCGCAGGTCACCGGGGGCGGCGTCGCCTTTCTCTTCGTCCAGTACGACGACGGCTCGGTGGTGCCGCTCCAGGAGTACCCGGCGACGATGCCGGTGCCCGAGATCGCCAAGCGGATCCACTTCTGCGGGCCCACCGCGGGCGGCGTCGAGCGGCTCGCCGGGGGCGGCTGGCTCTTTGTCGACCCGCGCACCTACGGGGTCTTCGTCTTCGACCGCACCGACCGGCTGGTCCGCGCCTGGCGGGGCGCCAACCCGCGCTTCGTGGCGCCCAACTTCGCGGCGTACGAGCCGGTCCACGACGCCTCGGGGCGCGAGTACCACTCGCGCTGGAACCTCGCCCAGCCCCAGGTCAAGCGGCCGGTGGCGCTCACCGACGACCTGGTCGGCTTCGTCATCGGCATCCCCGACGGCGAGCTCCGCCAGCGCCACGAGCTCGACGTCTACCGGCTCGACGGCACGCCGGTGGCGATCGGGGTCGAGCTGCCCGGGGTCGCCGGCGGCCGGGTGATCGTCGCCGACGCCGGGCCGGGGCGGCTCGTCGTGGTCGGCCAGTCGAGCTGGGAGCCGGGCTCGCCGACCACCGCCTGGAAGGTGACGATCGAGGGTCTTGACAGCTGAGGGCTCGCGCCGGAGGCGCGACCCGACGCGCGGGATCGTGGAGGGCACGATGCGACGCGCAGCCGTGATCATGACAGCCGCACTCCTCGGCCTGGCCGGCGCCGCGGCCGAGGCCGGGCTGCGCTCGCCGGGGCTCGGCGGGCCGGGCGGCGGTGGCGCGCCGCCGCAGCCTCTGGCCAGGCTGCTCGTGCTCGACGCCGCGACCGGGAGGCCGGTCGTTCGGGGCAGCCTGAGATGGACCGCGCCGGGCATCCCCGACGAGCTCGCCAGCGCCCCCTGGGCGGCGCCGGGCGGCCGGCTCGAGATCGGCTGCCGGGGCGGCGAGCCGGTCGAGCTCGCCGCCGACGGCTACCGCGCGCTCGAGCTCACCCTCGAGCCCCAGGCCCGGCGGCTGACCGTGCTCCTCGAGCCGGCCGGCGATCTCGAGCTGCGGCTCGAGCCGGCGGGCGCCGGTCGGCTGTGGCTCGCCGCGGAGAGCGCGGTCAGCGCGATCGCGCCGTTCCACGCGGCGGCCGCCGAGCACCTCGTCGGCGCCGACGGGGCGGTGGTCGTCCGCGACCTCGAGGCGGCCGAGACCTATCGCGGCGTCGTCGTCGTCCCCGGCCGGGCGCCCCTGGTCGGCCGCTTCCAGGGGCTTCCGCGGCGGCTCGCCCTCGGGCTCGAGCCCGGTCTCGGGCTGAGCGGACGGGTGCTCGACGCCGACGAGCGGCCGCTCGGGCGGGCCCGGGTCACGGCGACCGGCCGGATCGACGAGCTCGACGGCTTCCGCTACCGGCAGCAGGCCGAGACCGACGCCGAGGGCCGGTTCACCCTCGCCGGACTGCTTGCCGGCGGGGTCGAGGTCGAAGCCTGCGCGGCGCTCCACGCCTGCGCGACCGCGACGGTCGAGGTCGCCTCGGGCGGCGCGGCGCCGCTCGCCTTCCGGCTCGAGCCGGGCTTCGACCTGCGGCTGCTGATCCGCGACGAGGCGGGGCGGCCGGCGGCCGGGGCGGCGGTCTTCGACGGCGAGGGCTTCCGGCGGCGTCTCGCCGACGACGAGGGCGCGCTGGTCTTCGAGGGCGTCCGCCCGGGCGACGAGCTCGCGCTCGAGGTCCGCGGCGCCGGGCTCCGGCCGTGGCAGGGCCGGGTCGTCGCCGACCGGGCCGAGGTGGTGCTCCGGATCGCCGCCGGCGCGGTCGTCGAGTGGCCGATCCTGACCGGCCGCGAGGTCGCGGCCGACGAGGTCCGCGGGTGGTGGTCGCGGCTCAACCGCCAGGGCCGCGAGATCGCCGAGGGCGAGGCCATGTGGGACCCGGAGCGCGGGCTGGTGCGCGCCACCGGGCTCGAGCCCGGCCCGCACCGGCTGGTCGTCCAACTGCCCGGCGCCGCGACCCTGATCAGCGAGGTCGTCGAGGTCGGTCTCGGCGACGAGGTGGCGCTGCCCGCCGCTCTGCCCGACCGCGGCCTCGCGGTCTCGGGCCGGGTGCTCGACGGCGCGAGCCTGGCGCCGGTCGCCGGGGCCCGGGTGAGCTGCGAGCCGGGCTCGCCGCACGAGTTCCGCAAGCCCGTTCGGCTCGAGCGGTTGCCCGAGGCGCTGAGCGACGCCGACGGCGTCTTCCTGCTCGAGGGGCTCGACCCGGGGCGCTGCCGGGCGGTGGTCCGCGCCCCCGGCTTCGCGGCATGGCGCCGCGACGGGGTCGAGCCGGAGGAGAGCGGGACCGATCTCGGCGATGTCGAGCTCGGCCCGGGGATGACGATCGTCGGCCGGGTGGTCGACCGGTCGGGCCGGCCGCAGACCGGGGTCGCGGTCGAGATCGCCGAGGACGCGGCCTACGCCTATGTCGCCGAGACGACGCTGACGACCGATCACGACGGCTTCTTCCGGGCCGCGGCGCTGCCCGCCGGACGCTGGGCGGCGACCGCGCGGCGCGGCGAGGAGGAGGCGAGGGCGAAGGTCGAGGGCGAGGCCGGCGAGACCGTCGAGACCGAGCTGCGGCTCGGCGGCCAGCGGCTCGAGGGCGAGGTCTGGATCGGCGACCGGCCGGCGGCCGGCGGCCACCTCGTCTTGACCACCGACGGCGCCCGCGGCGAAGGGATCGTCGTCATGGTCCGCACCGACGTCGACAAGCGGCGTCTCTTCGGGGTCGACCGGCCGCCGCTGACCATCGTGGTGGCCGGCGACGGGCGCTTCGCCGCCGACGGCGTGACCCCGGGGGTCTACACCGCGTCCTACACCCCGCCCGGGGCCGCCGCCTCGCCGGTCAGCCGCGAGCTCGTCGTGCCGGTCACCGAGATCCACCGCTGTGTCGTCCAGTTCCCCGACGCCGGGCTCGAAGGGGTCGTCGTCGACCCCGAGGGCCGCCCGGTCGCCGGCGCCGCGGTGTGGGTCCTCGCCGACGACAACCGCCCCGTCGGCAACGGCTTCTCCGACGGCGAGGGGGGGTTCGCCTTCCTCGGTCTCGACGCCGGGGCGGCCCGGGTGACCGCGGTCCACGGCGAGTACGGCGACGCCGAGCCGGTGCGGGTCGAGCTCGAGGCCGGGCGGAGCGTCGGCCCGGTGACCGTCGAGCTGCGGCCCCCCGAGGGCGCCGAGCTCGCCCTGGTCGTCCGTTCGGCGGGCGGCTCGCTGGCCGGCGCACCGGTCTATCTGGTCGGCGCCGAGACCCTGACCGGATTCACCGACGATCTCGGCGGGGCCGGCTTTGTCGGCGTCGCGGCCGGCCGCTACCGGCCGTGCGCCGCCGCCTACGGCGGCGCCACCGGCTGCGGTCCCGAGCTCGAGCTGGCCGACGGCGAGCGGCGCGAGGTCGTCCTCGACCTCGGCCGCGGCGGCCTGGTCGAGGTGCTGCTCGGGCCGATGGAGCGCTCGCCGGCGCTGCGGGTGACGACCGCCGACGGGATCGACCTGACGAGCCTGCTCCAGATGGTCAGCCCGCCGCTGCCCGGGCCGGAGGGCGTCCGGCTCGGCCCGCTGCGCGCCGACTCGTACCGGATCACGGTGGCGTCTCCGGCGGGTCCGCGCGAGGGCGCGACCACCGCCCGCGAGGGCGAGACGACGACCCTCGATCTGCGCTGACCGAGATCGTCGCGTCTCGCGGCGGGCGGCTCGCCGGGTGCGCTAGAATGAGCCGACCTCGAGACCAGGAGGACCCGACGATGAAACCTATCGCCCTCGCCACCGTCGCGCTCGCTTTCGCGCTCGCCATCGCCAACCCGATCGCGGCGCAGCAGGTTCGGGACGAGACCAGGCTCACCTTCGAGGTGCTGAGCGCCGACTGGGACAGCCTGATCGGCGGCGCGCTCAAGCTCAGCGACGACGAGGCGGCCGGGTTCTGGCCCCTGTACAAGGAGTACAAGAAGGCCAAGGGCGAGCTCTGGCGCAAGCGGATCGACCTCGCCAAGATCTACCTCGGGAGCTACCACGACATGACGCCCGAGATGGCGCGCATCCTCCTCGACCAGAGCTTCGACATCGACAAGGACATGCTCGACCTCGAGATGTCCTGGGCCCCGCGCTTCGACAAGGTGCTGCCGCCCAACAAGGTGGTGCGGCTCTACCAGGCCGAGAACAAGCTCGAGGCGACGATGATGATGGAGATCGTCCGCGACGTCCCCCTCGCCAAGTAGGCGGGAGGCGCGCCCCGCCGAGGCGCGCCTCGGCGACGGGCGCCGGCGTCCGACAGCTCGAGCGGCGGCTCAGGTCTTCGCGAAGGACGCGACGGCCGACGGCTCGTCGTCGTACATCTCGAACACCCCGACCAGCTGCGCCATGGTGATCAGCTTGCGCGCCTTGACGTTGGCGTTGAGCAGCTTGACGTCGGCGCCCTTGCCGGTCGCGGTGACCTTGCAGCGGATGAGCTCGCCGAGACCCGACGAGTCGATGACCTTGACGCCGCCGAGGTTGACGACGAGCCGGCCTCTCCCCGCGTCGAGCTCGTCGACGACCGCGCCGCGCAGCACCACGTCTCCCTGGCCGATGGTGAGCTTGCCGTCGAGGTCGAGGATCACGACGTCGCCGACCTCACGTCTGGTGACTTCCATGTTCAACTCCTGTGGCCCGTGCGACGGTCGACCCGCCGCGAGCTGAGAATCGGACGCATTATGTCACAGCCCGACCTCACCCGTCGTTGTCGTTGCCGCCGCCCCCGGCCGCCGGTTCGCCGCCCGGAGCGGCCGCGGTGCTCGGCGACCAGGCCGGCGGCAGCAGCCCGGCGGCCACCGTCCTGAGGTGGAGGTCGCGCTGCGGGAAGGGGATCTCGATCGCCGCCTCGGCGAGCGCCCGGTTGACCGCGACCCGCAGCTCGCTCGCGATGCCAACGAAGTCGCCGGCGGTCCAGGCGCGCAGCTCGAAGTCGAGCGAGCTCGCCCCGAAGCCGGTGAAGAGAGCCACCGGCGCCGGCGTCTCGAGCACATCGGGGTGGCTGCGCGCGACGCCGAGGAGGATCTCGAGCACCCGCTCGGGCGAGGTGCCATAGGCGACCCCGACCGCGATCTCCATCCGCCGCTCGAGATCGGTCAGGGTCCAGTTGACCAGGTTGTTCGAGATCAGGGTGGCGTTGGGCACGACCACGTCGGCGCCCTGCCAGGTCCGCACGACGCTCGCCCGGATGCCGATGTCGGTGACGGTACCGCTGAGGCTATCGATGTCGATCCGGTCGCCGAGGTTGACCGGCCGCTCGAAGAGCAGGATCAGCCCGGAGACGAAGTTGTTGACCACGTTCTGCAGGCCGAAGCCGATGCCGACGCCGAGGGCGCCGATGATGATCGTGAGCTGGCTGAGGTCGAAGCCCGCCGCCGCCACGGCGAGCAGGAAGCCGGCGGTGATCACCAGATAGTGGGTCATCTTGAGGATCGAGGCGGGCGCGCCGCGGGGCAGCTCGAGCCGGGGCAGGACGTCGTCGTCGAGGACGAAGCGGAGGAGCTGCGACAGCTTGAAGGCGAGCCACACCGTGACCGCGAAGGCGACGACGCTCGACACCGAGATCGCGAAGTCGCCGAGGGAGAGCTCGAAGGCGACAACCCGGCGGGCGTAGCCGGCCAGCTGCGACATCAGACCGAGGTTGCCGAGGACGTAGGCGAGCCAGGCGACGACCGCGACCGCCTTGGCGAGCTCGAGCGCGACCGCGCGGATCCGGTCGCCGTGCAGGCTGACGATCCGCAGCCGGCGGGCGAGATCGGTCCGCAGGGCCACCGTCACCGCGCCCATGACCACCACCACGTAGACCCACAGCGTCAGGGCGTCGTAGCCGGCCGCCAGGGTCGCCCGGCCGATAAAGGTGCTGAGGGCGACGGCGCCGATCGCGTTGGCGACCGCCGCGAGGGCGAAGAGCACGACCGAGGCCGCGGCGAGCCAGGTCGCGACCCGGCCCCAGCGGCCGCTCCGAGGTATCCCGAGGGCCCGCAGCTTGAGCAGCACCCAGCCGGCGGCCGCCGCGCCGAGCACGACGAGGGTCAGCTTGACCAACCGGTCGAGGAGGTAGGCGCTCGGGATGAGGTCGATGAACAGGTGGAGACAGACCAGCGCGACAAGCATCGCCACCCCGGGCCGGAGCTCGCGCCGGACGAGCAGCGGCAGCAGCAGCAGCATCGCCGGCAGCAGCAGCACGGCGCCGAGGTTGACCACCGGCGACGGCGCCGCCGGGTGGATCCAGTCGCCGAGCACGAGCAGCGCGACGAGCAGGCTCGAGGCGAACGGCCGCTGGAGCAATGCCGAGGTCAGCTCGAGCGACTCATCGGTCTCCGCCGACACGGCGGCGGTCCTGCCGAGCCGGATGAACAGCCCGAGCAGCAGGATGAAGATGGCGATGTGGAAGGCGACCCGGCCCGCGGTCTCGCGGAGGTACGAGACGATGGTCGCGGTGTTGCGGCGGATCAGCGCCGCCATGTCGGCCGCCAGCCCCTCCTGACCGCCGGCGTTGGCGATCGCCCGCCACAGCGGCGGGCTGTCGAGCCGGAAGAGGTGGTGGCGCCGGAAGTCGACGACGGCGCGCACGTCGTCGAGCAGCCCCTTGGCGAGGCTGCGCTGCTCGGTCAGCTTGACCTGGAGGGTGAGGACCTCGTCGCGCCGCGCAACGAGGCTCGCCTCGGTCCGGTCGATCGAGCGCAGGGCCTCGCGGAGCTCGCGGACGACCGCGTCGGGCAGGGCGTCGGCGGTCGCCTCGTCGAGGGTCAGCCGCCACAGCTCGCGGCTCTCCCGGAGCCCGACGATCCCGGCGTCGAGCTCGGCGACCCGCGGGGCGAGGGCGTCGACCTCGGTGCTCAGCCGGCGCTCGAGCCGGGCGATGTCGGCCTCGGCGTCGCGCAGGGTCTCGGGGGGCCCGTCGATGTCGAGCTGCGGCCGGATCTCGCGCTCGAGCGCCGACAGCTGCCCGGCGGTGGCGGCGAGACCGGCGGCGGTCGTCCGGACCGAGCTTCTCGCCTCGGCGAGTGCCGCGAGCCGGCTCAGCTCGGCCTCGAGCAGCTCGGTCCGGGTCGGGATCTCGGCGACCGGGATGGCGGTCGGCGCCGGAGTCGGGGTCGGCGAGGGGGTGGCGGCGGGCTGGTCCTGGGCGCCCGCCGGGAGGGCGGCGCCGAGGACGAGCAGCAGGCGGGCCGCCAGGGCGGCGGTCAAGGGGATCGGCCGACGGCAAGAGGGTCGCAGGCTCATGGTCTGTCGTGGCTCCGCGGGGAAGAGTAGCGCAACCCGAACCCTAGCCGCTCGCCCTCGGCAACGCCCGGCCGAGCAGGACCAGGCCGAGGACGCCCGAGGTCAGCGACGCGACGAGGATGCCGATCTTGGCCGCCACCACGAGGGTCGGGTCGGCGAAGGCGAGCTCGGTGATGAACAGCGACATGGTGAAGCCGATCCCGGCCAGACAGCCGGCGCCGACGATCTGGGGCCAGGTCACGCCATCCGGGAGACCCCCCCGGCCGAGGCGGACGACGAGCCAGCTCGCCAGGGTGATCCCGACCGGCTTGCCGAGCGCCAGACCGGCGATGATCCCGAGGGCGACCGGGCTCAGGACGACGGCGCCGGCGTCGCCGCCAATGGTGAGCCCGGCGTTGGCCAGGGCGAACAGCGGCAGGATCAGCCAGACCTGGACCGGGTGGAGGGCGTGCTCGAGCATGAGCCCGGTCGGCAGGGTGTCGCCGGCCCGGGTGTGGACGAACTCGAGGGCCTCGAGCTGCTCGGAGTCGGTGACCACGCAGGTGCCCGACTGCTGCCGCTGCCTGACCCGGTCGAGCACCGCCTCGGCCTCGACGATGAAGCGGTCGGTGCCGACCCGGGGGCGGACCGGGATGACCATGGCGAGCAGGATGCCGGCGACCGTCGCGTGCACCCCGGAGGCGAAGACCGCGAGCCACACCCCGATCATGAGCAGCAGCTGGAGACCGAAGCGCAGCCTGACGCGGATCGCGCCGACCAGCGCGGCGAGGAGGACCGCCGCCGCGAGCAGCGACGCGACGTCGATCGTCTCGGTGTAGAACAGCGCGATCACCACCACCGCCCCCATGTCGTCGGCGATCGCGAGGGCGGTCAGGAAGACCTTGAGGCCGATCGGCGCCCGTCTGCCGAAGATCGCCAGCACGCCGAGGGCGAAGGCGATGTCGGTGGTCATCGGGATCCCCCAGCCCCGGGCGCCGTCGCCGCCGGCGTTGAGCATCAGAAAGAGACCCGCCGGGACGATCATCCCGCCGAGCGCCGCCGCCACCGGCAGGCTCGCCTTCTCGAGGCTCGACAGCTCGCCGACCACCAGCTCGCGCTTGACCTCGAGGCCGACGACGAAGAAGAAGACCACCATCAGCCCGTCGTTGATCCAGTGGTGGAGGTCGAGGGTGTAGGCGACGCCGCCCCAGGAGAGGCCGATCGCGGTGTGGAGCAGGCGGTCGTAGGCGGCGGCCCAGGGTGAGTTGGCGATCGTCAGCGCGGCCACCGTGCAGGCGAGCAGCAGCACGCTGCCGGCGACCTCGGAGCGGACGAACCACTCGAAGTAGCCGACGAGGCCCTTGCGCTCGGATGCCCTCGACGAGGCGGTCATGGTCCCTCCCGTGACGATGGTGGACCGATGATACGGCATCCCGCGGCGGGCCATCGGACCCCGGAGCGGTCGCGCCGAGGCGGCGGCGCCCGACGCTTGACCGGCCACCCACCCCGGCGGCGTTCTTTGCTAGCCTGGGTGATCGCGGGAGACCGGTCCCGCCCGGGAGGTGCCGTGATGCGAAAGGCCGTGTTGCTGTCGTGCCTGTGCCTGATCGTGGCGACCGTCGCCGGAAGCGCCGAGGACGCTGAGGGGAAGGGGCTCACCGCCACGACCTTCAAGGGTCTCGAGCTGCGGAGCATCGGCCCCGCCCTCATGTCGGGCCGGATCGCCGACATCGCGATCGACCCGAAAGATCCGAGCACCTGGTATGTCGCGGTCGGCTCGGGCGGCGTCTGGAAGACGGTCAACGCCGGCACCACCTGGACGCCGCTCTTCGACGACGAGGCGTCGTACTCGATCGGCTGCGTGACCCTCGACCCGGGCAACCCGCACGTGGTCTGGGTCGGTACCGGCGAGAACGTCGGCGGTCGTCACGTCGGCTTCGGCGACGGGGTCTACCGCAGCGCCGACGGCGGCGCGAGCTGGACCAACCTCGGTCTCGCCGAGTCCGAGCACATCTCGAGGATCATCGTCCACCCCTCAGACCCCGACACCGTCTGGGTCGCCGCCCAGGGCCCGCTGTGGTCTCCGGGCGGCGAGCGCGGCCTGTACAAGACCACCGACGGCGGCGCGAGCTGGCGGCGGGTGCTCGCCGCGGGCGAGTGGACCGGGGTGACCGATCTGGTCATCGACCCGCGCGACCCGATGGTCCTCTACGCCGCCACCTGGCAGCGCCACCGCACCGTCGCGGCGGTGATCGACGGCGGGCCGGAGAGCGGGATCCACCGCTCGAGGGACGGCGGCGAGAGCTGGACCGAGCTCACCGAGGGTCTGCCCGAGGGCAACATGGGCAAGATCGGGCTCGCGATCTCGCCCCACAACCCGGACGTGCTCTACGCCGCGATCGAGCTCGACAACCGGACCGGCGCCGTCTACCGGTCGGCCGACCGCGGCGCGAGCTGGCACAAGCGGTCGGACACGGTGTCCGGCGCCACCGGTCCGCACTACTACCAGGAGCTCGTCGCGAGCCCGCACGCCTTCGATCGGCTCTACCTGATGGATGTCCGGATCCAGGTCTCGGACGACGGCGGCACGACCTTCCGTGAGCTCTCCGAGGAGGCCAAGCACTCGGACAACCACGCCCTCGCCTTCCGGCCCGACGACCCGGAATGGCTGCTCGCCGGCACCGACGGGGGGCTCTATGAGAGCTTCGACCTCGCCGAGACCTGGCGCTTCGTCGCCAACCTGCCGGTGACCCAGTTCTACAAGCTCGCCCTCGACGACGCCGAGCCGTTCTACAACGTCTACGGCGGCACCCAGGACAACAACACCCAGGGCGGACCGGTGCGCACCGACAGCGCCAACGGCATCCGCAACGCCGACTGGTTCATCACCCTCTACGCCGACGGCCACCAGCCGGCGGTCGAGCCGGGCAACCCCGACATCGTCTACTCGGAGTGGCAGGAGGGCAACCTCGTGCGGACCGACCGGAGGACCGGTGGCATCGTCTACATCCAGCCCCAGCCCGAGCCCGGCGATCCCCCCGAGCGCTTCAACTGGGACGCCCCGATCCTGATCAGCCCGCACTCGCCGACCCGGCTCTACTACGCCTCGCAGCGGGTCTGGCGCTCCGACGACCGGGGCGACAGCTGGACCCCGATCAGCCCCGATTTGACCCGCAACCAGGACCGGATGCTTCTGCCGGTCATGGGCCGGCAGTGGAGCGCCACCGCGCCCTGGGACTTCATCGCGATGTCGGCCTACAGCACGATCACCTCGCTCGCCGAGTCGCCCCTCGCCGAGGGTCTGCTCTGGGCGGGCACCGACGACGGGCTGATCCAGGTCAGCTCGAACGGCGGCGCCGACTGGCGCGCGATCCCGGTCGGCAATCTGCCCGGCGTCCCGGCGACCGCCTTCGTCAACGACATCAAGGCCGATCTCTTCGACGCCGACACCGCCTATGTCTGCCTCGACAACCACAAGAGCGGCGACCTCTTGCCCTACCTCGTCAGGACCACCGACCGCGGCCGGACCTGGACCTCGATCGCCGGCGATCTGCCCGACCGCCACCTGGTGTGGCGGCTGGTCCAGGACCACCTCCGGCCCGGGCTGCTCTTCGCGGCGACCGAGCGTGGGATCTTCTTCACCATCGACGGCGGCGGCCGCTGGGTCCGGCTCGAGGGCGGCGTCCCGACCATCTCCTTCCGCGACCTGGCGATCCAGCGTCGCGAGAGCGACCTGGTCGGCGCGTCCTTCGGCCGCGGCTTCTTCGTGCTCGACGACTACGGCCCGCTGCGCGAGGTCGACGACGCGATGCTCGAGCGCGAGGCGAACCTGTTCGCGGTGCGGACCGCGCCCTGGTACATCCCGCGGCGGACCCTCGGCCAGGACGGCCAGGCCGACCAGGGCGCCGCCTACTTCGTCGCCGACAACCCGCCCTTCGGCGCGATCTTCACCTACTACCTCGCCGACGGGCTGAAGAGCCGCAAGGAGCTGCGCCGGGAGGAGGAGACCGAGCTCGAGAAGGAGTGGCGCGACACGCCCTTCGTCGGCTGGGAGGCGCTCGAGGCCGAGCGCCGCCAGCCCGATCCCGAGATCGTGCTCACCGTGCACGACGCCGGCGGCGAGGTCGTGCGGACCCTGACCGGCCCCGTCAAGCCGGGCTTCCACCGGGTCGCCTGGGACCTCCGCTACCCGACCGCCCGGGCGATCGGCCGCGGCGACGAGGAGGTGCCGCCCTGGGAGCGCTCCGGGGACAGCGGCTTCATGGCGCCGCCCGGCGCCTACACGGTGACCCTGGCGAAGCGGGTCGACGGGCGGGTCGAGACCCTGGCCGGCCCCCTCGGCTTCGAGGTCGAGCGGGTCGCCACCGGCAGCCTCGAGGGCACACCGCCGGTCGAGACCGCGGCCTACATGCGCGGCCTCGCCGAGGTCCAGCGCTCGGTCACCGCCGCGGTCAAGGCGGTCGGGCTCGGCTTCGAGCGGATCGACCAGCTCGAGCGCGCCCTGGCCCGCTCGACCGTCCCGGCCGGCACCCTCGACGGCGAGCTCGAGGCGCTGCGCCAGCGGCTGCTCGTCCTCGACGAGCGGCTGTCGGGCAACCGCTCGGTGGACGCCTTCGGCCACCCGCAGACCCCGACCATCGCCCGCCGGCTGCGGGTCGCCGCGACCTCGGACGGCCAGTCGGACTACGGCCCGACCGCGAGCCACCGGCGCTCGCTCGAGATCGCGAGCGCCGAGCTCGCCGCGCTGCTGCCCGAGCTCCGGGCGCTGCTCGAGACCGATCTGCCGGCCCTGGAGGCGCGTGCCGGGGCGGCCGGGGTGCCGTGGAGCCCGGGCCGGCCGCTGCCTCGCGGGGAGTGAGGAGATCGAGGGTCAGAGGAGGTCGGCGATCCTGGCCCGCATCGACTCGACACGCCGGGCGAGGTCGTCGAGCCGGGCTCGCTCGTCCTCGAGACGCCCGGCCTCGGCGCGCACGAAACGGGTGTAGGGAGCGATCGTGGCGGCGAGCCGCGACCGGCTGCGCTCGGCCTCGGCGGTGAGCTGGTCGGTCAGGGCCGACATGATCCCGCGCCGTAGGCTCGCCACCTTCGCCCGGAGCTCGGTCTTGGCCCGGCGACGCCGGTGGGGCAGGATGAACAGCCCGAGCGACAGCAGCAGCCCGGCGGCGAGCAGCCCGGTGACGTCGGCCGCGGTCGACGAGGCGAGCACCGCGACCGCGGCGCCGAGCCCGACCGCGCCGACCCCGGCGAGGGCGGCGCCGGCGACCGCCTTCTGGATCTCGTCGGCCATCCGCCGCGCCTCGGCGGCGCGGTCGTAGCCGGCGAGCCCATCCGCCGCCGCCCGGCCGACCGTGGCGAGCAGCCGGCCGCGGTCGGCCTCGAAGCGGCCGCCGACCTCGCCGACCATCCGGTCGGCGTGGGCCGCCGCGCGGCGGTTGACGTGGTTGACGACCGACTGCCACTGCTCGAGATCCGACGCGACGAGCCAGTCGATGAGCGAGGAGACCTTGCTCTCGATGCGCTGTGGCGCATCGCTCACGACCTCGGCCTCGAAGCGGCGTTGCAGCTCCTCGCGGTCGAGCAGCCCGACGATCCGGCCGAGCCTGACCGTCTCGTCGAAGAACTCGAGGCCCCGCGTCTCCATCGAGAGCAGGACGTTGTCGATGTCGGAGAGGCGGAGCGTGAACTCGCGCTCGACATCGGCCGTCCAGGTCGCGGTCTGGCGCTCGATGTCGGCGATCGTCGTCCGGTCCGAGGCGAGCACATCGAGCCGCGCACCGATCGCGGCGAGCCCGCCGTCGAGCAGCCGGGCGGCGACCCCGAGGGGGTTGCCGAGCTTGAGCCGGACCCGCTCGGCGTCGTCGAGGGTCGCGGTCAGCCAGCCCTCGAGCTCGGTCAGCCCGCTCGCCGCGAGGGCCTCGGGATCGCCCGCGGCGCGGGCCTCGCGCGCCCTCAGCGCCGACACCCGGAAGACCACCGGGGTCGTCCCGAGCAGCCGCATGGCGTTCGAGCGGACCCAGCTGAGGACCTCCGACACCTCGCCGGGGGAGCGCAGGATGTCGGTCTTGTTGACCACCACCACGACCTTCTTGCCCCAGCGGCGGATGCGCTCGAGAAACACCCGCTCGGACTCCGAGAACGGGCGGTCGGCCGAGGTCACGAAGACCACGAGGTCGGCGCGCGGCACATAGTCGGTGGTGAGGGCCTCGTGGCTGCGGTCGAGGGCGTTGGTGCCGGGGGTGTCGACCAGGCTGAGGTGGCGCAGGGCCTCGACCGGCGCGGTGAGGCGCTCGGACACCGCGTCGAGGGTCTGCCGGCCGGCCGTCGGCCCCCAGGTCAGGAGGTGGATCTTGGAGGTGGTCGGGGTGACCCCCTCGGCGAGCAGGTCGGCGCCGAGCAGGGCGTTGATGAAGGCCGACTTGCCGGCGTTGAACTCGCCGACCACGACGACCAGGAAGAGCTCGTCGAGCTGACGGATCGAGTCGGCGAGGGTCCGGCGGTCGGCGGCGGCGATCTCGCCGCGCTCGAGGGCCGCCGAGATCTCGCCGAGCAGCGCGCGCTCGTCGCGCAGGATCTCGCGCTGCTCGGGGGTCAGGATCACGTCGAGCATGGTCCGGAGTGTACGCGCTTTCGCGCGCCCACTCCAAGGCGTGCATCAAGACTGAGGGCTAGTACCCGGCGGCCATGCCGTCCTTGCGCGACTCGCTGGCGCCGGCGTAGACCCCGGTGACCGGGTCGCGGCGGATCGCCTGGTAGCCGCCGAAGACCTCGGGGGTGATCTCGACGATGAGGTGGCCGCGGCGCAGCAGCTCGCGCCGGATCTCGGGCGACACCCCGGACTCGAGATGGAGGACGCCCCCCGAGGTCATCACGGTCCCGGTCGGCTCGGAGGACCCGCCGTGGTGGAAGCGGGGGGCGTCGCCGGCCTCCTGGAGGTCCATCCCGAAGTCGACCAGGTTGACGACGATCTGGACGTGGCCCTGGGGCTGCATGTCGCCGCCCATCACGCCGAAGGCCATGTCGGGGACGCCGCCCTCTCCGAGGAAGGCCGGGATGATGGTGTGGAAGGGCCGCTTGCCCGGGGCGAGGACGTTGGGGTGGCCCGCCTCGAGGCTGAACAGCGCGCCCCGGTCCTGGATCCCGAAGCCGAGCGAGGGCACGACATAGCCCGAGCCGAAGCCGGTGTAGTTGGACTGGATGAGCGAGACCATCTGGCCCCAGCGGTCGGCGGTCACCAGAAAGGTGGTGTCGCCCTCGCCGAGGTGGGGGTTGCCGGGCTCGACGCTGCGGGCGGCGCGATCCATGTCGATGAGCTTCGCCCGCTCGGCCGCGTAGGGCTTGCCGATGAGCTCGGCGACCGGCGCCTCGGCGAAGGCCGGGTCGGCGTAGAACCGGGCGCGGTCGGCATAGGCGATCTTCTTGGCCTCGACGAGGAGGTGCCAGAGATCGGCGCTGTCGCGGCCCATCCCGGCGAGGTCGAACGCTTCGAGGAGGTTGAGGATCTGGAGCGCGGCGATGCCCTGGCCGTTGGGCGGCAGCTCCCAGAGCGTCCAGCCCCGGTAGGTCGTCGAGACCGGCTCGACCCACTCGCTGGCATGACCGGCGAGGTCGTCGAGGGAGAGGAAGCCGCCGACCTCGTCGGAGTAGGCGACGAGGGCCCGCGCGGTCTCGCCGCCGTAGAAGGCGTCGCGGCCGCCGGCGGCGATCCGCTCGAGGGTGGCGGCGAGGGCCGGGTTGGTAAAGGGCTCGCCCTCGGCGGGGGCCCGGCCGCCGGGCATGAAGACCTCGGCGAAGCCCGGCATGTCCTTGAAGCGCGCGGCGCCGCGGGCCCAGGCGGCGGCGATCACCCGGGGGACCGGCGCGCCCTCGCGAGCGGCGGCGATGGTCGGCTCGAGCAGCCGCGCCATCGGCAGCCGGCCGAACTTCTCGTGGAGCTCGAACCAGCCGTCGACGCAGCCCGGGACCGTCCAGGCGTAGGGCGAGTAGACCGGGATCGTCCCGTCGGGCTCGGCCGGGACGAGGTCCGGGGTCAGGGCGGCGGGCGCCCGTCCGGATCCGTTGAGGCCGTGCAGCTTCCCGCTCGACGGGTCCCAGACCATGGCGAAGAGGTCGCCGCCGACGCCGCACGAGGTCGGCTCCATCAGACCGAGGGCGGCGTTGACCGCGATCGCCGCGTCGACCGCGCTGCCCCCGTCGCGGAGCACCCCGAGCCCGATCTCGACCGCCAGCGGGTGGGCCGCCGCAACCATGCCGTGCCTCGCGTACACCACCGACCGGGTGGCGTCCGAGCGGCCGACCGGGCGGTCCGCCGCCTGGGCGCCGCCGAGGGTCAAGAGGATCGTCACGGCGATCAGGGTAACCCGTTTCATGCTCACCTCCGTTCGTCGGCAACCATGGTACGACGGCATCGTCCGAGTCCGAGTCCGAGTCCGCGTCCGAGTCCGCGTCCGCGTCCGATGTCATCGCCAGCGGCAGCATGGTCGCCTCCGAGGTGCTCACAACCACGCGTGGCCGCCGGCGCGGTAGATCCCGCCGCTGCGCGGTGGGCTCTTGCGCTTCGCGACGAAATCCGGGCCATGACCTGGCGGTTCCTCCATCCTTGAACCGGACGCGGCGCCGGCACTTCAGGCGCCGCCGGCGCGGTCGCAGCTCCCCCGGTTCGCCACGAGCGATTGCGCCGGCGACGCGACGCCGGGGCTCAGAGATCCTGTTGCCGCTGCCGATCCCGCTCACGTCGGATGCGGACGCGGACGCGGGTGCGGGTGCGGGTGCGACCACTGACATCGGACGCGGACGCGGGCGCGGGTGCGGCCACTGACATCGGACGCGGACGCGGACGCGGGTGCGGGTGCGGCCACTGACATCGGACGCGGGCGCGTGCGCGGGTGCGGCCACTGACATCGGACGCGGACGCGGACGCGGGTGCGGCCACTGACATCGGACGCGGACGCGGACGCGGACGCGGGTGCTGCCGTTGGCTCCGTGCCCGCTGCCGTCACACCCCTTCGAGGACGTGGTCGTCGTACTCGATCTCGAAGCGGAGCTTGTGCTTGGCCTCCTCCTGGGCGAGGTTGCGGAAGAGCTTCTCGAGGGCCGCGTCGCCGCTCGCCTCGGCAAGCCGGGTGTAGAGGAGGAAGGCGGCCTTCTCGGCCTTCATCGCGAACTGCAGGGCCTCCTGATAGGTCATGTTCGGCGCGGCGGTCGCCTCGGCGAGGGTCTCGGTGATGCCGAGATCGGCGACCTTCTCCACCGACAGCTTGCCGAGCTCGCCCTGCTTGACCTTGAGCAGACGCGCCTTGTGCCCCTCCTCCTCCTTGGCGAAGTGAAGAAAGGCCTCGCGCATGCCCGGGCGCTTCACCGAGTCGGCGAGCTCGTAGTAGAGGGCCGCCGCCTTCTCCTCGTTGGCGATCGCGTAGTCGAGAATCCGGTCGATGGTCGTCAGCTCCACGTCGTCCTCCTTCAGATCGGCGCCGAACGGCGCCACCGGTCACTCTATACCGCTCGCTCGGCCGAGGGCAAGCCGGGCGCGGCGGTCACAGGGCAGGGCGGCGGGCCCGGTGCGGGGGAGGCCGTGTTGGGATGAGATATAGAAAAAGTTAGACAAACTCCCCAAGAACCTTGACAAAGATCTCGACAAGACATAGATTCAAGGTCGGGAGGACACATGAACGAGCCCACCACCACCACCGCCTGGGACTTCGCCACCGGCCAGCTGCCCTACCGCGACCAGCTGTTCAAGACCGCGCTCCGGCTCACCCGGTCGGTCGAGGAGAGCGAGGATCTGCTCCAGGAGACCTATCTCAAGGCCTTCCGCCACTACCACCAGTTCACCGAGGGCACCAACCTCAAGGCATGGCTGTTCCGGATCCTCAAGAACTCGTTCATCAACTCCTACCGGCGGGCCAAGAGCCGCCCGCAGATGCTCGACTTCGACGAGCTCCGCGACTCCGGGGAGGGCCTCGAGGACACCGGCCCGGTCGCCACCGATCCCGAGACCGATCTGCTCGGGCGCGAGCTCGACCACGAGATCCGCGAGGCGGTCATGGCGCTGCCCCACCACTACCGGATGGCGGTGCTGATGGTCGACCTCCAGGGTCTGAGCTATCAGGAGGTCGCCGACGCCCTCGAGGTGCCGATCGGCACCATCATGTCGAGGCTCTACCGGGGTCGCAAGAAGATCGAGCGCGCGCTGCTCAGCTTCGGCCGCCGCGCCAACTACGTCTCGGGGACCCCGCGGCGCCAGCGCGACCCCCTCGCGGCGGTCTGATCCGCGCCGGGCATCGGGGGGTCGGGCGGGCTGCTACCATGCCGCCCGATGCCTCCCCCCGAGCTGATCGCCGTCGCCCGCTCCCTCGCCGCCGCGGTCGACGGGCTGCGCTTCTCCGCTCCGGTCCGCCACGTCTACAACCCTCTCGACTACGCCTGGCCGGCCCACGCCGAGTACCTGCGCCGCTTCGGCGGTGGTCGGGGCAGGGTCCTGCTGCTCGGGATGAACCCCGGGCCCTGGGGCATGGCGCAGACCGGCGTGCCGTTCGGCGAGGTCGCCGCGGTCCGCGACTGGCTCGGGATCGACGAGGCGATCGGTCGGCCCGCCGACGAGCACCCGAAGCGGCCGGTGCTCGGGCTCGGCTGCCGGCGCAGCGAGGTCTCCGGACGGCGTCTCTGGGGATGGGCTCAGGGGCTGTACGGTGCGCCCGATCGCTTCTTCGAAGCGTTCTTCGTCGGCAACTACTGCCCGCTCCAGCTCCTCGAGGCGAGCGGCCGCAACCTGACGCCGGACCGGCTTGCCGCCGGCGACCGCGAGCCGCTGTTCGCCGCCTGCGACGAGGCGCTCCGCCGGACCGTCGAGACCCTCGAGCCGCGGCTGGTGGTCGGGGTCGGCGGCTTCGCCGAGGCCCGCGCCCGGGCGGTGCTCGGTCCCGGCGGCCCGAGGGTCGGCCGCATCCTCCACCCGAGCCCGGCCTCGCCCGCCGCCAACCGCGGCTGGGCCGACGAGGTCGCACGGCAGCTCGCCGAGCTCGGCGTCGAGCTGCCGGGGCCGGCCCGCTCTCGCGCCTCGGGGTGACCGAGCGGCCCGGGCACCCCCCCCGGGCTCGAAAACCCGGTGCGAGCTGCGATATGCTCGACACGGCGAGGTCATGATGATCTGGACCTACTCCTGCCCGCACTGCTCGGCCACCCTCAACCCGAACGAGACGATCGTGCTGCGCGCCCAGCGCGAGGGCCGGCGCTTTCTCGTCGGCTTCCACCCCCAGCCGGGCAACTACGAGGTCGACCTGCCCGATGGCGAGATCATGCCGTCGGGGACGGTCTGGGACTTCAGCTGCCCGGTGTGCGACCACAGCCTGGTCTCCGAGCTGTCGGACGGGCTGTGCGAGATCGACCTGCGGCTCCACGACGAGCGCCACCGGGTCTACTTCTCGCGGACCGCCGGCGAGCAGGCCACCTTCGTGGTCAGCGCCGAAGGTCTGCTCACCGACCACGGCGTCCACACCGACCGGTACCTGGAGCACCTGGTGCATCTGAAGTACATGCGGTAGCGTCGTGGGGGCTCGAGGCTCTGTTGTCGGACCCGTCATCGCGGCGGAACCGGAGCCGAAGACCGAACGTGGCGGCACCTGAGTGACCAGGATCGCGGTTCTCGCGTCGGGAGGCGTCGACTCCTCCGTGGCGCTCGCCAGGCTCGTCGAAGCCGGGGAGCCGGAGCTCCGGGCGTACTACCTGAAGATCTGGCTCGAGGACGAGCTCGCCTTCCTGGGACGTTGCCCGTGGGAGGAGGACCTCCGCTACGTGCGGGAGGTCTGTGAGCTGCTCGGCGTACCCCTCGAGGTGGTGTCGCTCCAGCGGGAGTACTGGCAGCTGGTGGTGGCATCGGCCCTCGCCGAGCTCGGGCGCGGCCGGACGCCGAGCCCCGACGTGCTGTGCAACCGGCTGATCAAACTCGGCGCCTTCGTCGATCTCGCCGGAGGAGAGGTCGAGTGGGTGGCCACCGGCCACCACGCGCGAGTCGACCACTCGGACGACCGCTCGCGCCTGCTGCGCGGCGCCGACCCGGTCAAGGACCAGAGCTACTTCCTCAGCCAGCTCGACCAGGCCCAGCTTCGGCGCTGCCTGTTCCCGATCGGCCACCTCACCAAGACCGAGGTCCGTGCCGAGGCCCGTCGCTTCGGGCTGCCGAACCGGGACCGCCCGGACAGCCAGGGCATCTGCTTTCTCGGCCGGGTGCCTTACGACGCCTTTGTCGAGCACCACCTGGGCAGCCGGCCGGGGGCGATTCGGGACATCGCGACCGGCGAGGTTCTCGGGAGCCACCGCGGGCTCTGGTTCGCGACCATCGGTCAGCGCCGGGGCCTCGGCCTGGCCGGCGGGCCGTGGTATGTGGTCGGCAAGGACCTCGCCGCCGACGAGCTCCTGGTGGCCCACGCCGACGTCGCCGACGACCACCGCCGCGATCGCTTCGTCATCGCCTCGCCGCACTGGGTCGCCGGCCCTCCGCGCCGCGATCGCCTCGAGCTGCGGGTCCGCCATGGCCAGACCCCCGTCGGCTGCAGGATCTCCCCGGTTGACCGCGGAGGCCTCGAGGTGTCGATGGACGAGCCGGACGCCGGCATCGCCCCCGGCCAGTTCGCCGTGCTCTACGACGGCAGCGAGTGCCTCGGCGGCGGCGCCATCGCGGGCTGACCCGCGGCGGTTCCCCCGGACACGCTGACGGCCCCGCGTGGGACGGGGCCGCCAACTGGAGGAGGTTGCGATGCAACAGAGAATACGTCGCAATCCCGAAAAGGTTACAGCGGACCTGGCCCGACCCTCCGGTCAGCCGCGTCGCGGCTCGTCGGCCAGCCCGAATCGGTGGACCATCTCGTTGAGGGTCGTCGGGCTGAGCTGGAGCAGCCGCGCCGCCTGGCGCTGGACGCCCCCCGACTGCTCGAGCGCCTTGCGCACGAGCTGGGCCTTGAAGGCGTCGACGACGAAGCGGAAGTCGACCCCGTCGGGCGGGATCTCGCCGATCGCGAGGTCGGCGCGCGGCCGGGTGCGCAGCGGCTGGGGCAGCTCGTCGAGCTCGACCGTCTCGCCGCGGCTCATCACGACCGCCCGCTCGACCGCGTTCTCGAGCTCGCGGACGTTGCCCGGCCAGGCGTACTCGGTGAGCGCGTCGATTGCCTCGGGCGAGAAGCCGACGACATCGCGCTGGTTCTCCTCGGCATAGGTCCGCAGGAAGTGGGCGATGAGCAGCGGGATGTCCTCGCGCCGCTCGCGCAGCGGCGGCAGGTCGATGGTGATGACGTTGAGCCGGTAGTAGAGATCCTCGCGGAACCGTCCGGCCTGGACCGCGGCCCACAGGTCGATGTTGGAGGCGGCGAGCAGCCGGACGTCGACCGGTCGCGCCTCGACCCCGCCGACCCGCCGGATCTCGCGCTCCTGGATGACCCGGAGGAGCTTGGTCTGGGTCTCCGGGTTGATCGTCCCGACCTCGTCGAGGAACAGGGTGCCCTCGTGCGCCGCCTCGAAGAGGCCCTTCCGGCTCGACACCGCGCCGGTGAAGGCGCCCTTGACGTGGCCGAACAGGGTCGACTCGAGGAGATCGCCGGGGATGGCGCTGGTGTGGACCGGGACGAAGGGCAGGCTCGAGCGCGGGCTGAGGCGGTGGATCGCGCGGGCGACGAGCTCCTTGCCGGTCCCGCTCTCGCCGGTGATCAGGATGTTCGACCGGGCCGGCGCGGCGCGCCGGACGAGCTCGAAGACCTCCTGCATCCGACGGCTCGTGCCGACGATCTCGCCCATGCCCTCGAGGCGGCTGCGCAGCAGCAGGTTCTCGACCTGGAGCCGGCGCCGCTCGGCGGCCCGCCGCACCAGGTGCAGCACCTCCTCGTTCTTGAACGGCTTGGGCACGTAGTGGAAGGCGCCGAGCCGCATCGCCTCGATGGCCGACTCGACCGACGAGTAGGCGGTGATGACGACGACCGGCAGCTGGGGGTCGTGGGTCTTGATCTCGGGCAGCAGATCGAGCCCCGAGCGGTCGGGGAGCATGAGGTCGAGCAGGACGATGTCGATCTCCTCGTCGCGCAGCGTCTGGAGGCCGGCGGCGGCGGTCCGCGCGGCGTGGTAGTCGAAGCCCGCGCCGCGCAGCAGCGTCCCGAGCACGTCCTGCAGGACGGGCTCGTCGTCGATCACGAGGACGCTTCCGACTCCTTCCATAGACGCAGCCTCACGGAGGCCCGAGCACCGCCGCCCGCGAGGTTTTCGAGGCTGACCTCACCTCCGAGGCTGGCGATCATATCACGCGTGATCGCGAGCCCCAGACCGGTCCCGCCGCGCTCGGTCTTGGTCGTGAAGAAGGGCTCGAAGACCCGCTCGATGTCCGCCTGGTCGACTCCGGGACCGCGGTCGTCGACACTCACCTCGGCCCACCCGTCGCGTTCCCTGACGGCGACCCGGACGGCCTCGCCGGCCGGCGATGCCTCGATCGCGTTGCGCACCATGTTGCTCACCGCGAGCTCGACCGGACCCGCCGCGCCGGCGACCGTGACCGGAGGTCCCTCCTCGAAGACGAGCCGGTCGGCGGCGCCGAGCGACCGGGCCGCTTCGGTCGCCGCGTGACGGGCGACCATCGTCAGGTCGACCACCGACCTCTCCTCGCCGCCGCCGCGGATCGCCTGCCGGAGGTTGGAGACGATCCGCGACACCCGGAAGCTCTGGTCGACCAGCTTCGACACCAGGCTCGAGCGTGGGTCGTCGGCGGGGGTCATGTCGCCGAGCATCTGGGCGAACGAGGCGATCCCGGTGAGCGGGGTGTTGATCTCGTGGGCGAGACCCGACGCGAGACGCCCGAGGGCGGCCAGCCGATCCTGGTCGCGGATCCGGTCCTGCAGCTCGCGCAGCTCGGTGACGTCCTGGAGCACGACCACCCGGCCGTTGAAGCTGCCGCTGTCGAGCTCGAGCATCGAGACCGCCATGATGACCCGCCGCGAGGGCTGGTTCCGGGTCCGTCCCTCGGCGTTGGCCGCCTGGAGCGGCAGGAGGTCGCGCCAGGTGTCGGGGAGCTCGACCAGCGACTCGAGCGGGACCGAGACCAGGTCGCGGGGCGCGACGTCGAAGATCCCGGCCGCGACGCTGTTGGCCGAGAGGATCCGGCCCGAGGCGTCGCACACCAGGATCGCCGCCGCCGAGGACTCGATGATCCGCTGGGTGTTGGCGTGGAGGATCCGGTACTCCTCGGCCTGCTGGCGGAGATCGTCGAGATAGCGTGCGCTCTCGAGCGCCACCGCCGCCTGGGCGGTGAACGCCCCAATCACCTCGGCGGCCTCGCTGCCGAGCGGGAAGAGCCCCCGGCGCAGCCCGAGGTAGAGCAGGCCGTGCACCGCGTCGACCCGGTGGAGGGGCAGCCGGACGGTGTAGCCGGCGTCCTCGAGCGCGATCTCCTCGGCGGCCGGGAACGGCGAGGCGAGGACCTTCTCGGGCAGCCGTTCGGGCACGACGCCGCCGGTCGAGCTGACCCGGACGAAGGAGCCGCCGCCGACCCGCAGATAGGTCGCGACGACATCGAAGTCGAGGCCGTCGTGGAGGGTCATGGCGAGCCGGCCGAGGAGCTCACGCGGATCGGTGACCTGGGCGATCTCCCTCGAGGCGTGGGTCAGCAGCCACTGGGGCGGCCGATGGCCGTGGTACAGCCAGCGCTCGAGGAAATGACCGACCCGCGACCGGATCGGCTGGAGAAGCACGACGAGGGTCACCCCCATGACAAAGGCGAAGAGGTTGCGCAGCGACTCGAGACCGCCGGCGTAGATCTGCAGCAGGTGGTTGGTCACCGCGAAGGCGAGACCGCCGATGACCAGGACGAGGGTGGCGGACAGCGCGTCGCGGGCGATCGGCTCGAGGTCCCAGAGCTGGTACTCGGTCAGCGCCGCGGCAAGGGCGAGGGGCAACGCCGCCATCGGCAGCACCATCATCCACGAGAACGGCTCGACTCCCAGCCCGAGCCGGCTGGGCAGCCACATCACGGCGGTCCACGGCACCAGACCGACGAACAGACCGAGCGCCGCCCACTCGATCTGCCGTCGGGTCCGCGCGTCGCCGAGCGCCTTCCACCAGCGTGCGACGTGCAGCGCGATGCCGCCGACCAGGGCCAGGGTGAAGAGGGCGCGCAGCACCGAGGCGAGCACCGGCCACCAGCCTTCGGCGTTGGGGACGACTGCGGTGACCGCTGCTCCCGCCACGAAGACGACGGTCAGCACCGCGAGCAGCCGGAGCGACGCGCGCCGTTCGGGGAAGATGATGAAGAACCGGGCGATCAGGAAGGGCAGGGCCGCGCCCGCCATCCGGTGCGGGACCCGCAGCACCTCCCGGCTCGCCGCGGTCCGGTGGGGAACCGCACCGAGGATCAACGAGGCGCAGGCGATGAGCAGCAGCACCGCCGCCTCGCGCCGATCGGTCCGCCAGACCACGTAGAGAGCGCACAGCAGCCCGAGCAGGCCGACCGAGGTCCGCGTCAGGTAGAGCGCGTCGATCGCGGGCGGCGGCGGACGGAAGGCGAGCTCGCGACCCTCTCCGCTGGCCGAGCGGATCTCGAGCACCCGCTCATCGCCGGCGGCGAGCAGGAAGGCGGGGTCCTCGAGCCGGGCGACCGCGATCCCGTCGACCGCGACGATGGCGTCGCCGGGCTTCAGCCCGGCCGCAGCGGCCGAGGTGCCGGGGGCCACCTGGTCGACGACCAGCCCGTCGGACAGCCAGCGCACCGGGAAGTCGAGCCGGTAGAAGCTGCGAACCGTCGTGATGAGCGACCAACCGGCGACCACGATCGTGGCCACGGCGATCAGGGTCAACAGGATCCGAAGCCCTCGCACGGCATCAGTATAGGCAAGAGGGCGCCCCGGAGCGGCGCCGGCCCGGGCTCGCGGCTCAGGCCGGTCGCTCGACGGTCCCGCTGACCCGGTAGGGAACCTCGGTCTCGAGGACCTCGGAGATCAGCAGGTCGCGCACCTTGAGCGCGATCCTCCCCTTGCTGTAGGGCAGCCGATCGGCGACCGCGCCCCAGCCCGACGGACGGGCGTTGACCTGCCGCAGGATCTGCTCGGAGATCCGGCTCTCGTCCTCGGGAAGCCGGCCGGTATGGCGGAGCACCGCCGCCTGCGGGACCTCGCCCACGAACCGTTTGAACTCGTCCTCGATCCTGACCGCCTCGAAGAGCAGCGGTTGCAGGTGATACGACTCCTCGGTCTCCTGCTGGGTCGGCATCGCCGAGAAGCGGAAGGTCCCGCCCGGCGGCGGCGACACCATGATCTCGATGAATGCCTCCTCGCCGGACAGAGTGCCGCAGAGGATCGGCCCGACCCGCCGGTTGCGCGTGTGGATGGCGCCGAAGGTGGCGCCCTCCTTGTCGCGGATCTCGACCACCCCGGCAGATCCTGCCTCGACCACGGTCTGGAGGATGGTCGGCAGGTCGAAGTGGTCGAGCATGCCGCCGAGGTTCGAGGTTCCGCGCGAGTCGAGGCTGGCAAAGGTCCCCTCGAGCCGGCGCGCGATGTTCTGCAGGTAGTGGAGGCTGAAGTCCCGCGATTCGTAGACCAGGCGCAGGATGAACGGGCGCGACCACTGGATCGTGCGCCCGCCTTCGGGGAACCGGGCCTGGCTCTTGAGCGCGGTCCCGGTGATCACCTTGCTCTCGCCGAGCACCGCTCCGGGGCCGAGATAGGCGACCGGTCGGAGGCCGTCGCCGGCCTCGACCTCGCGGCAGATCTCGACGACGCCTTCGAGGACCAGGAACAGCGCCGTCGCGGGCTCCTTCGGTTTGAACAGAAGCTCTCCGTGGCGGTGGACCACGACCCGTCCGTGGTCGGCGAGCGCCGAACGGACCTCCGGGACCATGGCCTTGAAGAAGGCGCTCTCGCCGATCGCCCGAGGGAGGTCATCCTGACGCATGTCGATCATTATCCCACCGCCCATCGACAATACAATCTCCGGACACCGGCGATTCCCTCGACCCCGGTCCGCCGGCGAGCCCGGAGGCGCCCCGACGACGCCCGCGCCTTCCCCGCTCCGCGACGAGGCCCGGTGGGTGACGCGGGGTAGAATCATCCGGTGGAGCCGAGCGCCGACCTCCGGATCTTCCAGCGCGTGCTCACCGAGGAGCTGCGCCGGCCGCTGCTCCTGACTCCGGACGAGGTCGCCGGGGGCTGGCGCGATCTCTTCCCCGACCTGGCCTCCTGCCTGCCGACCCCCTACCCGGTCTACGGATCCGACGAGGAACGGGTCGTCACCCATGGCTACCCGGTGCTTCGCTCGGATGGCATCGCCCAGCTCCACCGGAGCCTCGACACCCTGGTCAACGCCGAGGTCGAGTTCCGGCTCGCCACCGAGTTCGACCCGGGCGCCGACAAGCGCGGCGTGATCGCCGAGCGGGACCGGGTGCACCGCTCGCTGCTGCTGATCCTCGAGAACGTCTTCATGAACGACTACGGCCGCGGCATGGCCGAGGTCTTCCTGCTCTTCCTCTCGGCCGAGGTCGCGCACTCGGTGTCGCGGGTCCCGAAGCTCGTCCGGATGAGCAACCGGACGCTCGACGAGGCGACCGGCGCGCGCCACCGGCAGGCGGTCGCCGAGGTCCTCGGCGGGCTCGTCCAGCGGGCCGCGCACGGCGCCTCGGACCGGCTCCGCAAGCTCGCCCAGATCCGGCTCGGTCCCCGGGTGACGCCTCTGCTCAGCGTCGTCTGCTCCGACCCGCTGCTGCTGACCGAGGACCGCCTGAGCACCGACATGGGCGCCCTCGACAGCCACCTCCGGACCCGTTACCGCACCGATCTTCAGAGCTTCAACTCGCTCCTCGAGCACGCGGTCGTCCGGCTCAGCCAGCTGTCGGCGCGGCATGTGTTTCTCGGCGATCTGCTCGCCGCCGCCGCGGGTACCGCCATCGACCTCACCAAGCCGTGGACGATGCTCGAGCCGCGGCTGCTCACCGTGCTCGACCGCGCCGACATCCTCGAGAGCGTCGGGCTGAGCCGGTCGCAGGCGGCGACGCTGCGCGAGATCGGCGTCGGCCTCAAGCGCTTCGAGCTGCTCACCGCGCTTCGCCGGCGGATCGTCCTGATGTCGGTGCGAGACGGTCAGCTCGCCCTCGCCGAGCCGACGACCCGCGCCTCGATCGCACCGACCACCCGCCCCTTCGACTTCACCGCCCCGGGCGTGGTCGACAACTCGGTTCGCCGCTTCGGCCTGGTCTACGACCTGAGCTCCTTCACCGCGATCCTCGAGGGCGTCCGGAAGAAGGGCCGGATCGCCGAGGAAAAGGCGCTCCAGTTCATGTACGTCTTCCAGAACCGGCTCGAGGAGATCCGCAGCGACCACCGCCTGATCTTCGAGAAGTTCCTCGGCGACGGCGCCTTCTACTCGTCCCGCCGGGCGCTGCGCACCCTCGCCGCCGCCTGCGAGATCCAGCAGGCGTACGACCGGCTGCGGCGCAGCGGCTTCCCCTTCGACCAGGGCATCCGGATGGCGCTCAACCACGGGGTCTACCGGCTGCTGCCGATGCTCGACAGCGACCGCGAGATCCGTCGCTTCGAGTTCTTCGGCCACGGCATCGTCGAGCTGTCGCGGCTGACCACCGGAAAGAGCTCGCGCGAGGTCGCCGAGATCGCCGAGTTCCTCATCCACGCGGGCTACGACGGCACCGAGGTCGAGTCCTTTCTCGCTCCCCTCACCCGGGCGCGCGGCGCCCCCGGCACGTCCGCCGGCCGCCTCTACACGGCGCGGCTCGACGGGCACGGCGAGCTGGTCAACGAGGGCATCGTCCTGACCCTGGGCTTTGTCGAGCGGCTCGACGCCGAGCTCGAGTCGCGGTCCTTCGCCGAGGTCTCGGACCGCGAGGGACGGTGGCTGGTCCTCACCCTCGACCCGAGCCGCCCCGGCGCCCTCCGGGTCGGCCTGCGGCTGCTCGGCGTCGCGCGCCTCAAGGGCCTCGACCCGGTCGAGCTCGTCGAGGCGACCGTCTGGACCGATGTGCCGGTCGAGACGCGGGTCGCCGACGACGGCTCGTCGCTGGTCGCCCAGCTGCGCCGGATCGCGCGGGGCGTCGACACGGCGGCCCCGGCCATCGGCGACGCAGGGCCGATCGACGAGGATCTCGTGGTGCTGGCCTACCTCGAGCCCGGCGGATCGCGGCGCTGGGTCTTCGGCCGCCACCGCCCGGGCGACGACGTGCTGCTCCAGGCCGTCGTGCTGCCCATGCAGATCCCGATCGAGTCCGGCGACGAGCCGATCGAGACCTGGCTGTTCCGCAACCGCCACGAGCTCGAGAGGCTCTACCACGGGGTGCTCCGGACCGATGGCGGCACGACCATCCCGGTCGGACCGTTGCGCCGGCGGGACGGCTATGTCGGGTGCTTCCTGGCGGCCCCGCACAAGGCGCCATGAGGGGCCGCGGCCGCTGACACCGGGCCCACGACCCGGAGCTACTCGGGGTCGCGGATCCTCAGGAAGCTCTCATAGCGCTCGCCATCGACCACGCCCTCGCCGACCGCCTGGCGGACCGCGCAGTCCGGCTCGTGGGTGTGGCTGCAGTCGGAGAACCGGCAGCCGGAGGCGACGGCGGCGATCTCGGGAAAGGCCGCCACCACGTCCTGGGGGGTCGCGTCGAGAACGCCGAACTCCTTGAGGCCGGGGGTGTCGACCACGAAGCCGCCGTAGGGCAGGGGCATGAGCTCGGCGCGGGTGGTCGTGTGCCGGCCCTTGCCGGTCGCCTCGGAGATCGAGTCGACCTTGAGCCGGAAGCCCGGGTAGACCGCGTTGAGCAGCGACGACTTGCCGGCCCCCGACGGACCGCAGAACAGCGTCGTGCGGTCGACCAGCCGCCGCCGCACCCGGCCGAGACCCCATCCGGTCCTCGCCGATACCCGCAGCACCTCGTAGCCGAGCCCCTGGTAGAGCTCGATCCACCCGTCGACCTCGTCGCTGCCGAGATCGACCTTGTTGATCACGATGACCGCGTGGATCCCGGCCATGTGGCAGGCGACCAGGAAGCGGTCGAGCAGGCCCCGCTTCGGCTCGGGCCGGCGGGCCGCGAAGACGAGCAGCGCCTGGTCGACGTTGGCCGCGAGGAGCTGGGGCCGGCCGCTGTGCGCCGCCGCCCGGCAGAGGGCGTTGACCCGCTGTCGGACCGCGACCACGACCCCTTCGTCGCCCCGGATCTCGGCCGACACCCGGTCGCCGACGACGAGCTGCGGCGACCGGGGCCTTCCACCCTCCCACTCGAGGCGGCGGCGCGCCGCCATGACCAGGGTCCGGTCGCCGATCTGGACGCGGACCAGGGGGCCGTGGACGGCGATGACGGTGCCGTCGGCCGACTTCACGAGCCTCCGCCCGGCGCGGCGACGATCACCGGCGGTCGTGACAGGAGCTCGTCGACCGCGTGGCAGAAGCGCGCGAACTCGGGGTAGTCCTCCGGCGCGACGGTCTGCGCCGGCAGCTCGAGGCGGAGCACCGAGCGGTGGCGGCGGCCGTCGCTCTCGAGGGTCTCGTCGACCCTTCCCCACCGGGTCTCGATCCGGCGCGGCCGCCGGCTCACGGTCGTCCCCTCGGGAGCGTCGATGACGAGCTCGTTGATCTGCAGCACCGGCACCGGCATGACGAGCGGGAAGCGCCGGCTCGGCAGGGCGGCGAGAATCGGCGCCAGCGGCTTGGTGAGGACCAGCGCCCGACAGACCATGCCGCCGCCCTCCGGCCGACAGGTCTCGGGCGCCCGCATCGCCAGCTCGACCTCGATGCCCCCGGGGACCCGGTCGATCCGGCCCGCGACATCGGTCGCCGCCGCGACGAACGAGGATGCCATCTGCTGGTAGACCATCGGCACCCGGTCGGTCGGCACGCTGCGGATCTGCTCCTCCACCCGCTCGGCCTGGGGCCCGCGGATCGGCAGCGTGATCGTCAGCCGGGCGTCGCCGGACGGGTCGACCACCGCGACGACCTTGATCTGCTCGGCGAGATCGAGATCGGGGAAGGTCGGCAGCTCGGCGAGGATGCTCACCGGCTCGAGCGGCCGGCTCAGCGGCACGAGCAGGCCGTCGCTGCCCTGGTACAGCGGGTCGATGCGGCCGACCCCCCGTCGCTCCTCCTCGAGGTCGAGCCAGAGCTCCTCGCCGTCCTTGGCGAGGCGCAGCATCGGCTGGATGAAGGCGTCGAAGGTCGGAACCACGAGGTGGGTCCCGGCGAAGGGTCGGGTCCGCGCCATCACCAGATCGACCTGGAACCCGGCGTCGAGCAGCACCGCGGCGACGATCCCGAGCCGGTTGCCGGCGCGCCGGGAGAAGCTCGCCCCGGCGCCGGCCGAGAAGTCGAGAAGGCCGCGCCCCGCCTCGACCTCGTCGAGGACGCCGTCGACCAGGGCGGTGACGGCCTCGACCGGCGTCGCGTCGGCGAGCATCGGCGCGGCCCACCGCTCGAGCTCGGGGGTCGTCCTGAGGATCGGCAGCAACCGGTCGCGCAGGGCGTCTCCGATGTCCTGCCAGGTCATCCCGAAGCCGTAGCTCACCCAGGGCAGGAGCTCGCTGTCGGGCGGCGCGAACCGCTCGTCCGGGACCGGCGGCACGCTCTCGGCCCGCCAGCGGATCGCTCGCAGCCCGTCGACCGTCCACTCGCTGCGCTCGAGCCCTTCGAAGTTGCCCTCGACGAGCAGCTCGAGGTCGGGCGGAACCAGCAGCAGGTACTCGGACAGGCCGAAGGCGCGCTCCGAGTCGGCGAAGCGGTAGATGTACGGCGGCAGGTGGCCGCGCCGCGTCGCCCCCGCCGGCGCCACCCGGGCGACGTACTCCTCCTCGACGAGATCGCCCGGCTCGACCTTGTCGAGCTCGGCCGGACCGTTGCCGTCGCCGAGGTTCGCCGGCACCACCACGGTGCCGTCCGGCTTGTGGATCCTCAGGGCGAGCCGGAGCGAGTTGGGCAGCTGCTGCAGCCGTCCCGCCTGGCGGGCGCCCACCGGGGTCAGCGCCCGGGTCACCCCGTGGTAGTAGTAGAGGCTCGAGCCGTCGTCGAACACCCGCTCGACCGCCTGGTCGAGCAGCAGGACGGCGTCGACCCCGGCGGCATCGCCGGCGATCGTCGCCTCGACCTCGGCGACCGACAACCGGTAGGGCTCGTAAAACGGCGCCGCGCCCCGCCGCCAGCTCAGGCTGAGCAGATCGAGGGCGGCCGGCGATCTGCGCAGTGCCTCGGCGAGGGCCCGGTCGCTGGCCTCGCGATCGCCGGCGGTGAGGGCGAGGGCGAGCTCGTCCGCCACCGGCAGGGCGCCCCACCGCCGGCGCAGGGCCGACAGCTCGGCGGCGGCGGTCTCGAGCTCGCCCGCCGCGAAGAGCAGGCGGACCAGCTCGACATCGAGGTCCGGATCGGCGACCCGCTCCTGCAGCCGCCGGAGGATGGCGATCGCGTCGGGCACCGCGCAGCCCCGGGCGAGCAGCTCGACCAGCCGCAGGTCGACCGGCTCGGCGCCGGCGAGCGCGCCGAGCAGGGTCTCGCGCTCCTGCCAGCGCTCGAGCGCCTCGAGCACCTCGATCTCGACGACCGCCGTCTGCCGGGCTCCGGGAAGAGCGGCGCGGAGCTGGCGCAACCCGTCCTCGGCCTCGCGCAGCCAGCCCCGCTCGAGGGCCTCGCCGATCCACAGCCGGATCACCCGGACGTCGTCCCCGAACCCTTCGACCAGCGCCTCGAGGTAGCGGTCGCCGTCCTCGTCCCGGCGCTCCCGGGCGGCCAGGCTGCGCTCGAGAAACATCGTCAGCGGAATGTCCTGAGCGCCCCGCAGCTGCTCGCGAACCCTGCGGCGCACCGCCTCGGCATCGTCGACGACCGGCGCGGTCGTCCAGTACCAGGCCATGGCGAGCCGGGGCCACGGGCTGTCGGGCTCGAGCTCGGCGGCGAGCTCGACCTGCTTCCGCCAGGCCCGGGCGTCGCGCCGCTGCTCGAAGATCGACGCCGCGAGGAGCCGCCCGGCGACGCTCGGCCCGACCTCGAGCCGGGCCAGGTGGGAAGCCATCGCCGGCGGCTCCACGGGCCGGGCGTCGGCGCCCGCCCACGGCCCGGTCGTCGAGGTGTCGACGATCTCAGCCTCGATCGGCGCGCCGCTCGTGTCATACAGGCTGATCCGCAGCTCGGGGTTGGCGGGCGCCGCGAGATCGGCGCGGAAGCGGTGCAGGCCCGGCTCGAGACGGACCCGATACCAGGCGACCCGGGGCTGCTCGAGGCCGCACATCCGGCCGCTTCCGACCGCCCGGCCGTCGAGGGCGAGCTCGTAGCCGCCGTTCGCCTCGACCGCCAGGTACCCGTCGAAGCCGTGGTCGACCCGGAAGGACCAGAGCACCACGACGACGCCGCGGGAGGCCAGCACGTCGGGCGGCGACACCGCGCCGTCGAGGGTCGACATCGTGAACCGCACCGGCGCCCACGGCGCGACGAAGACCGTCCCGGGCGCCGGCAGGCCGGCATCGTCCGGGGCCGGCCGTCGCTCGAGGTCGAGGGTGTTGAAGACGCCGTACGGCCCGGCGATCTCGGCGGTGGCGAGGACGCCGGCCGGCGGCAGGCCGTCGAGGGCGGCGCCGATCCGGGCGAGCTCGAAGGCGAGCTCCGGGTCCCGGATCTCGCCCGCCGCCGCGAGGATCTCCTCGGGGTCCGGGAGGTTGTCGAGCTGGCGCCGCCACCAGCCGGCCGCCGCCACCGCGTCGGCCCCGGTCGGGTCGTCGGTCACCGCCGCGAGGGCGGCCCGGCGGGCGGCGGCGAGGTCGAAGCCGGCGTCGGCGCGGTGGGCCTCCCACCAGTCGGCCGCGACCGGCAGCGCGCCGAAGCTGAGAAGAACAGCGACCGCGAGCAGCCCGAGCCGGCGGATCATGGCGCCTCCAGCGGCCTGGCGAGGAGGCGCTCGACCTCGAGCAGGAAGGCCCGGAGCTCGGCCGCGCGGTCGGCCGGGACGAGGCCGGGCGCGAGGTGGAAGTAGCCGGTGACGCGGTAGCCGGTGTCGAGCCGCTCGATGTCGAGGCGCAGCGAGCCGAACTCGCCGGTCATCGTCACCGGCTCGGGCAGGTCCCCCGGCGGCCGACCGAGATCGACCTCGAGGGTCCACTCGATGTCGGGCCGGAGCTCGACCAGCAGGGGGCCCGAGCGCTCGCCGGTCGGGACGACCCGGCTCGCCAGCTCGAGCTCGCCGGGGTAGGTGGCGACCCCGCCGCGGCCGATCAGCGCCGCCCGGGCCACCACCGCCTCGAGCTCGACGATCGCCGGGTCGCTCGACGGGACCAGCCGGCGCACCGGCTCGGCGGTCAGCTCGGCCCCGGGAAAGGAGCCCTGGAGCCAGGCCGCGAAGGGCCGCGGGTCCTTGCTGCCGGCGAAGCGCGAGCGCCGCCGGTCGGCCGCCTCGCCGGTGTCCTCGAGGCGGAGGGAGAGCGGCACCCCCGCCTCGCCGGCCGGACCGAGGGTGACGGTCATCGCCGACCGCCCGGCGCCGATCACCGGCGTGACCCGGGGCCGGCTGCCGGGGCCCTCGACGACGAGCACGGTGGCGCCCTGGTCGATCGCCGGAGGCGGCAGCAGGGCGTGGCCCGCCGCGGTGCCGTCGAGCCAGAGGTCGTCCTCGGGGAGGTAGGCGATGGCGTGGTTGAAGACCTCGAGCAGCGCCAGCGAGCCGACCACCGGGCCGAGGTCGGCGGTCCGCACCATGACCATCCGGGCCGGGATGTCGATCGCCTCGTACAGCGCGACGAGCAGCGCCGCCTTGTCCTTGCAGTCGCCGATGCCGTGGGTCAGGACCCAGTCGGCCGAGAACGGCCGGAAGCGGTGCTCGCCGAACTCGAGCCCGACGTAGTCGACCTCGTTGGTGACCCAGGCGTAGACCCGCGCGATCCGTTCGAGGCGGTCGTCGACCCCCTCGGTCAGCCGCTCGGCGAGCTCGGCGATCTGGCGCGAGCCGCGGACCCGCGGCGCGACGTGGCGGGCGTACCAGCTCGCCAGCTCCCCCCAGTCCGGGTGGCTCGAGAAGGCGAGATAGCGGCCCCGCGCGAAGGGCGGCGCCGGCGGCACGTCGTGCGGCGCCGGCTCGAGATCGCGCCAGCTCCAGGCGAGCCGGCGCTGTCCGGACGGCAGGTCGGTCTGCTCCGGCTCGCCCTCGAGGTTGAAGAGCTCCCACGCCGGCATGGTCTCGGCCGGGCCGACCAGGGCGATCTCGGCGAGCACCGTCGGCACCGAGCGGCCGATCGACAGCAACCCGCCGTCGTAGGGTCCGGTCTCGTTGCTCTCGATGGTCTCGGTCCGGACGTAGGCGACCTCGATGAGATCGCCGTCGGCGAGCTCGGGCAGGTCGAGCACCCGCAGCCTGGTGTCGTAGTAGAGGTTGTACTCCGGCTCGGCGAGACGTGGCGTGTCGCCCTGCCGGGCCGCCTCCTCGGAGCCGTCCTGCCGGATGACCCGCGCCCGGAGCACCCGCAGCCTCTCGCTCTCGGCGACATAGGGCAGGGTGCGCCGCCGGAAGGCCTCGGCGCGGGCGGCCGCGGTGACCAGAAAGACCTGCTGGACCTTCTCCTCGATGAGCTGCGAGGGCAGGAAGTGGATCTCGACGTGGTCGAGCAGGGTGACCGCCGGGTCGCCGGGTGGGGCGGCGGCGGCGAGGGCGCGCAGCTCGTCGACCCCGCGCAGCCAGCTCAGGTCCTCGACCTCGCCGCTGATCAGCTCGACGAGCCGGCTCGCCCGCCGATCCTGCGGACGCAGCTCGAGGACCCGGCGGCTCAGCTCGAGGGCGCGGCCGTCGTCGCCCGCCGCGTGCTCGACCCGGGCGAGCTCGATCAGCAGGTCGACATCCGAGGGCGAGCGGTCGAGCCCTTCGACGAGACGCTCCCGTGCCGCCCCGGCGTCGCCGACCCCGGCAACGAGCCGGACCAGACGGAGCCGCAGCGGCGTGTTGTTGGGGTCGTCCTCGAGCCCTTCGGCGAAGACCTCGAGCAGGGCGTCGCCGTCGTTGCAGGCCTCGGCCAGCCGCTGACGGAGCTCGACCACCGAGGCGGCGCCCGGAGCGCTGCCTCGCAGCGGCGCGACGAGCTCGCGGGCGAGGTCGATCCGGTGGGCGTCCATCGCCCGGTGGGCGGCGACCCGCCCGACCGCCTCGCAGGTCGGATGGCGCCGCGCGAGATCGACGAGCTCGGGGAGCAGGACGACGCCCCACAGCTCGGAGTCGAGGTCGAGGGCCATGGCCCGCGCCGCCGGCTCCTCGCCGAGCGGCTCGAGCACCGCCGCCGCGTCGTCGAACAGTCCGCGGTCGCCGAACCAGGCGGCGAGCTCGATCCGGGCCAGCGCGAGCTCGGGATCGGCGGCGACCGCGTCGCGCAGGAGCTCGTAGGCGATCGCGTCGTCGGTGGTCATCAGCCACTCGAGCAACCGCGCGTCGCCGGGGGCCGCGGCCCGGGCCGACCGGCACACCGACCGCGCCTCGCCCGCCCCGACCGCCTGGGGCCGGCGCAGCACGAGGTAGGCGGCGAGCGCCACCTCGGCCTCCCGTCGGCCGGCGCGCACGGCCCGCCGGATCTCGCCCTCGACATCGCGCACCTCGGGCACCGCCCGGTCGACCGGCGGGACCGCCTCGGGCGGCCCGGCGGCCTCGCCGACGCCGGACAGGGCGGCTCCGTCGGGGGCGGTCAGGCGGACCCGCAACCACCAGTCGTCGCTCTCGCTCGCGACCGCCGCGACGACCAGGTTGGGACCTCGACGCAGCCAGCCGCCGCCCGTCGTCTGGTCGTCGGCCCTCTCGATCGGCCTCGGCGAGGTCAGAACCTCGCGGCCGTTGAGCCAGACCCGCACCGCCTGGGCGGCGCCGACCCGGATGGCCACCGGTTGCTCGCGCTCGGAGACGACGGTCGTCGCGAGGGTCAGCATCTGCCGTTGCGCCGGCCATGCCAGACCCGACAGCCGGACCCAGCCGAGGGGATCGGTGCCGGCGGCGGACCGCCAGTCGGCGGCGACCGGCAGCCGCGCCAGGTCGTCGAAGTCGTCAAGCTCGTCGATGCCGACCGGTCCGGCGGCCCACCACCTGGTCAGCCCGCCCATCCCGGCGAACAGCTCCCGCGCCGCCGCCGGCCGGCCGGCCTCGGAGGCCAGCCGGGCGCGCATCGCGCGCAGCTCGTCGGCCATCAAAGGGTCGAGGCGCGGGCTCGCGGCGAGCCGGTCGATCGCCCGCTCGGCGAGCCTCGGGTCGGGCAGGGTGTCGCGCCAGTGGAAGACCAGGGCGAGGTGGTGGAAGTCCTCGGGAGCGACACCGTCGGCAAGCGCCCGGTCGACGTGGTCGAGGACCCGCCGCTCGATCCCGGTCGACGCCCCGGCGATCCCGGCCGACGCGACCAGCGCGGCCCCGGCGATCAGCCGGCGGAGCGAACGCCGTCCCGCCCCCCGGGGGCGCCGGCTCGAGCGCGGTCGGTCGTCTGCCCTCAGCACCGCGACAGTATCGCAGAGTTTGGGTCGGCGCCGTCGCCGATCCGGCGCGCCGGCTGCGCTACGATCACCGCCATGACTGGGTTCAGGGCCCTCACCTTCGATGTCGGCAACACCCTCTTGCGGTGCGACCCGCCGCCCGCCGAGATCTACGCCGCGGCCCTCGGACGGCACGGGCGCCCGGTCACCGCCGCCGAGGTCGAGCCGGTCTTCGCCGCCGCCTGGACCGAGCTCCAGACCCGGACCCCGCCCGGGGTCGACCGCTACGGCGCCCTCCCCGGCGGCGAGCGGATGTGGTGGGGGGCGTTCCTGCGCGAGGTGCTCGCGCGGCTCGATCACGAGGCCGACTGGCGGCCGCTCCTCGACGACCTCTGGGCCGCCTTCGCCCGGCCCGAGGTCTGGCGGCTCTACCCCGAGGTCCGGCCGACCCTCGAGGCCGCCCGACGGCGTGGGCTGCGGCTCGGCGTGATCTCCAACTGGGACCGCCGGCTGCCCGAGATCCTCGGCCACCTCGGTCTGACCGGGTGCTTCGACACCATCACGGTGTCGGCGATCGAGGGGCTGGAGAAGCCTGCCCCCGCGATCTTCGAGCGGACGCTGGCGCGGCTCGGCGTCGCCGCCCGGCAGGCCGTCCACATCGGCGACTCGCCCCTCGAGGACTATCGGGGCGCCGAGGGGGTCGGGATGACCGCGCTGCTCGTCGACCGCTCGGAGGACTTCGCTTGCGACGGCTACCGCACCGTCTCGCGGCTCGACCAGGCGCTCGAGCTGCTCTGACGCGCGGTCGAGCCCCGGGGCATACCTATCCGGATCGCTCAGGTTCTGACCGATCCCGATCCCGATGCGACGTCCGGTCATCCGTCGCAACCACGAAGACACCAAGACACGAAGGCGAGCACGAAG
>JALOLD010000026.1 GCA_025456145.1 Thermoanaerobaculales bacterium
CGGCAGCGGCAGCGGCAGCGGCAGCGGCAGCGGCAGCGGCAGCGGCAGCGGCAGCGGCAGCGGCAGCGGCAGCATGGTCACCTCCGGGGTGTTCTCAATTCACGCGTAGCCGCCGGCCCGGCCCCTGTCAAGGGTGAAATGTACCGCGTCGAACGCGGCCCTTGACAGGGGCCGGGCCGGCGGCTGGGGGAACGAGCATGAACACCCCGGAGGTGACCATGCACGACGCGCTCCCGACGACCGGCCTGATCGCCTACCGCAAGGCGATGGAGGCTGCAGGCATCGCCATCTCGATCGTGCTCGATGGAGGCTGCAGGCATCGCCATCTCGATCGTGCTACGGGTTCCCGCTCCGCTGAGGTCAGTGGCGGATCAGGTGATTCGCGCTGCGAGCTCGGTGCCGGCGAACCTCGCCGAGGGTCAGGGCCGTTCCGGCCGTGACCGGCTCCAGCACTGGCGGATTGCCTACGGCTCCGCCAAGGAAGCTGACGCCCACCTCCAGCTGCTTCTCGCAGCCGGAGTCGTTGAGGCTACCGCTGCGCGGCGGGCCCTCGGGCTCCTCGACGAGGTCAGGGCGATCACCTGGCGACTGCTCCATCCCTGACCCGGACGCATCGCCGGCACTGGGGTTGCCTCCGGCCCCCGCGCTGCCGCTGCCGCTGATCCTGACGCTGTCGCTGCCGCTGCCGCTGTCACTGTTGCTACTCCTAACCGTATCGCCGATCCGCCCCCGGGGGGCGCGCCCCTGAGCATTCGCTCCCGCCACGATGCAGGCCGCCGCTCGCGGCGCCGGCGCGGTCGCAGCTTTCCCGGTTCGCCACGAGCGACCGCGCCGGCGGCGCGACGCCGGGCCGGGCGGCCGTCCAGGCCGGACGGACCGGAAGGCCGGGGCTTCTCAGAACCCCGGCACCTACCCGGCAGGGCTCTCGAGGACGAGGATCGCCTGATCGCGCCAGGCGCCGCGCTTCCAGTAGCGTCCGGGAACCCGGCCGACCTGGCGGTAGCCGACCGCGGTCAGCATGCCCATCGAGCGCGCGTTGTCGGCGATGACCGTGGCGATGAGCATGCGCAGGCCGAGCACCTCGAAGGCGTAGCGCGAGCGGACCCGGGCCGAGTCGGTCCCCAGGCCGCGGCCCCACAGGTCGGCGCGACCGATGACGCTGCCCGACACCGCGACCCGGCTCTGCCAGTCGATCGAGCGCAGGCCGGAGAAACCGACGTGCTCGCCCGCGAGGGTCTCGACGGCGAAGTGGACGCTGCCCTTGTCGGGTCGCTCGGTGGACCGGAAGAACTCCTCCTCGGCGCCCCGGGTGAGCGGCCAGTCGCCGGTCTCGAGCCAGGCGGTGATCTCGGGGTCGTTGAACCAGCGCAGGGCGTTGTCGAGGTGGGCGCCGCGCTCGAGCGGCACCAGCCGCACCGCCTCACCCTCCCAGCCGTAGGCCATCAGTCGCCTCCGTCGTCGGTCAGGGTCACCCGCACCGCGTCGCCGCGGCGCAGCCCGGTCGCCATCGCCGCCGAGCCGCCGAACATCGCGAGCTCGAGAAAGCCGGCCGAGCCCTCGAGCAGCACGACCTCGTCGCCCACGGCGTCGCTGTAGGTCGCGACGCGCCGGGCCCGGCCGTCGGAGGACCAGGCCGCGGTGGCGTTGTCGTCGACCGACGAGCCGGGCAGGTTGGTCGCCAGGTTGCCGAAGCGGTCGACCGAGATCACCGTCGCGAGAAAGCCCGAGGTCAGGGGCTCGGGGTCGGGCAGCGGGCACGAGACGAGCAGGTCGGACTCGACCTCGTCGCCGAGCTCGGACAGATCGGCGCCGAGGGCGAGCCGCGCCGCGGCCGGGGCGAAGACGTCGCGACCGTGGAAGGTCCGCGACGGCCGCGCCAGCCCCATCGCCCGCCAATCGATCTTGACCACGTCGGTCGCCGGGCCGAGGGCGGCGGCGAGCCCGTTGTCCGGCGCGATCAGGAAGCGGCGGCCGACGGCCATCGCCAGGGCGCGCCGGCTCGTCCCGACCCCCGGGTCGACCACCGCCATCACGACGCAGCCGGCGGGCAGGTAGGGCCAGGCGCAGCGCAGCTGATAGGAGGCCTCCCAGATGTCGCCGGGCGGCACCAGGTGGTCGAGGTCGATCCGCACCACCCCCGGGGCGTGCTTCTCGAGCACGGCGTGGATCACCCCGACATAGTGGTCGGAGAGCCCGAAGTCGGTCAGCAGCGCGACCGGACGCATCTGGAGAGCGTAACACATAATGGAATGAGATGCTTCATCCGTCCGCCGTTGGGCCGGCCGGGAAGCGGCGGCCGCCCGGGCTGGTAGGATGCCTGGCGGAGGCGAGGCCATGCGCGAGATGCAGCTCTTCCTCGGCGGTCGCTGGTCCGACGGCGACGACATGCTCACGATCCGATCCCCCTTCGACGGTCGCGAGGTCGCCCGGGTGGCGCGCGGCGGGCCGGCCCTCCTCGAGGAGGCGGTGGCGACCGCCGAGCGGGCCGCCCGGACGATGGCCGAGCTGCCGCCGTCGGAACGGGCGGCGATCCTCGAGGGGGCGGCGGCGCTGGTGCTCGAGCACCGCGACGACCTCGCCGCGGCGATCTCCGAGGAGGCCGGCAAGCCGATCCGGCTCGCCCGGATCGAGGCCGACCGCTGCGCCGACACCCTGACCGAAGCCGCGGCGGTCGCCCGACACCCCGAGGTCGAGGCGCGCGATCTCGCGGGCTACCCCTCGGGCCACGGCCGGCTCGCCCTGGTCCGCCGGGTCCCGGTCGGCCCGGTGCTCGCCATCACCCCGTTCAACTTCCCGCTCAACCTGGTCGCCCACAAGCTCGCCCCGGCGATCGCGGCGGGCTGCCCGGTGGTCGTCAAACCGGCGAGCCAGACCCCAAGCCCGGCGCTCATCCTCGCCGAGCTGCTGGTCGCCGCCGGGCTGCCCGACGGGGCGCTCTCGGTGGTACCTTCCTCGGGCGCCGACGTCGAGCCGCTCGCCCGGGACGAGCGCTTCAAGGCCCTCACCTTCACCGGCTCGATGGAGGTCGGCTGGCGGCTCAAGAGGATCGCCTGGCAGCGCCGGGTCACCCTCGAGCTCGGCGGCAACGCCGCGGTGGTCGTCGAGCCCGACGCCGGCGACCTCGCGGCGGTGGCGAGGAAGATCGCCGGCGCCGCCTTCGGCTACGCCGGGCAGTCCTGCATCTCGGTCCAGCGGGTGCTCGCCCACGAGGACGTCTACGGTGCGCTCCGGCGCGAGCTCGTCGCCGCCACCGGGGCGGTCCGCCACGGCGACCCGGCCGACGAGGAGGTGATCTGCGGCCCGCTCATCGACGCCGCCAACGCCGACCGGGTGGTCGAGTGGATCGAGCGCGCGGTCGCCGCCGGCGGACGGCGGCTGGCCGGCGGGACGAGGGACGGCAACCTGGTCAGCCCGACCCTGATCGAGGAGGCGCCGGCCGACCAGCCGGTGGTCGCCGACGAGGTCTTCGGCCCGGTCGCCTGCCTCGAGCCCTACGAGGACTTCGAGCAGGCGCTCACCCTGGTCAACGACTCGCGCTACGGCCTTCAGGCCGGAATCTTCACCTCGGACGTGGCCAAGATCCAGGAGGCGTGGCTGCGCCTCGAGGTGGGCGGGATCATCCAGGGCGACGTCCCGACCTGGCGCACCGACCCGATGCCCTACGGCGGGGTCAAGGGCTCCGGGGTGGGCCGCGAAGGCCCGGCCTGGGCCTACCGCGAGCTCACCGAGGAGCGTCTGCTGGTGCTCGGCCGCTGAGCCCGCTCCGCCGTACCAGAACCAAAAGCCGGCTTTCCCGTTAACCATCTTGACGCGACGCCGTTCAGCATGGTGAGCACGGGAGGCACGATGACCGAGACAACCAAGAAGCGGTTCCGCATCCTCAGCCTGGTCGCCCTCGTCGCGATCGCCGCCGGCGGCGTCATCTGGGTCCGCGCCCAGTCGGCCGACGGCGCCGGCAAGACCGACGCGGCCTCGGCGGACCAGGCTTCCGAGCAGGCGGCCGACGGCGACGCAAGCGCCGAGGCCGAGAGCAAGGCCAAGGGCGAGGACGACGTGAAGGACGAGGACGAGGTCCTCCCGGTGCCGGTCGAGGTCGCCGAGGTGACGACCGGGGTCATCGCCTCCTACATCACCGCCACCGCCAACCTCGTCGCCGAGGGCCAGGTCAAGGTGCTCGCCGAGGCCGAGGGCCGGGTCCAGCGGCTCGAGGTCGAGGAGGGCGACCTCGTCCGGCAGGGTCAGGTGCTGGCGGTGCTCGACCAGGACGAGGCCCGGATCGCCAAGTCCAAGGTCGAGCTCAAGTCGACCAACGCCGAGGCGGCCCTCGAGCGGGCCCGCAACTCGTACGAGCAGGGCCTGATCTCCTCCGAGGCCTTCGACAAGCTCGAGATGGACGCCGCGGTCGCCCGCCAGGAGCTCGCCGAGGCCGAGTGGCGGCTCGCCAAGACGGTGATCCGGGCCCCCTTCGCGGCCCGCGTCACCGAGCGCTTCGTCAACCTCGGTCAGCACCTGCGCCCCGGCGACGAGCTCTTCACGGTCGCCGACTACGACCCCCTCATCGCCCGCATCTACCTGCCCGAGAGCGATGTCGTCGAGCTCGCCGAGGGCCGCGAGGTGCGGATCACCCCGGCCGCCGAACCCGGCCTCGCCTTCGCCGGCCGGATCCGGCAGATCGCGCCGGTGGTCGACACCGCCACCGGCACCGTCAAGGTGACCGTCGAGGCGGTGAGCCCGCCCGAGGGGGTGCGGCCCGGCGCCTTCGTCAGCGTCGGCATCGTCCGCGAGCGGCACGAGGGCGCGGTGCTGCTGCCCCGCGAGTCCGTGATCCGCGAGCTCCGCACCGCCCACGTCTTCGTCGCCGACGACGGCGCCGCGGTCAAGCGCGCGGTGACTCTGGGTCTCGAGGAGGGCGAGCTCGTCGAGGTGCTCGACGGCGTCTCCGCCGGCGACGCCGTGGTAATCGCCGGCCAGGGCGGGCTCGACGACGGTCAGAAGATCAAGATTCTCTGACCGTCGCAAGTTGAGAGTTGAGAGTCAAGAGTGAGGAGTGAAGAGTCAGGCGTGAGACGTGGCAGCACTCGACTCCTAACTCCTAACTCCTAACTCCTAACTCCTAACCCCTGGCTCATGGCTCGATTCAGATTTCTCGTACCGATCCGGTCCGTTTGACCTCTTGGGGGATGGTATGCGCATCGTCGACTTCTCGCTCCGCCGTCGCGTGACGGTCTCGATGACCGCGGTGGCGCTGCTGCTCTTCGGGGTCGTCGCCTTCACCCGGCTGCCCCTCAACCTGATGCCGGACCTCTCCTACCCGAGCTTGACGGTCGAGACCCGGCTGCCCGGCGCCGCGCCGGCCGAGGTCGAGGCGCTGGTCACCCGGCCGATCGAGGAGCTGGTCGGGATCGCCGGCGGCGTCCAGCGGCTCGGCTCGGTCTCCCGCCCCGGCATCTCGCAGGTCACCCTCGAGTTCGGCTGGGGCCGCGACATGGACTTCGCGTCGCTCGACGTCCGTCAGAAGCTCGACCTCGCAGCGCTGCCGAGAACCGCCGAGCGGCCGGTGCTGCTGCGCTTCGACCCCGCCAACGACCCGGTGGTGCGGCTCTATGTCACCGGCGGCGACAGCCTCTACCACCTCCGCTACATCGCCGAGGAGCTCATCAAGAAGGACCTCGAGTCGACCGAGGGCGTCGCCGCGATCAAGGTCCACGGCGGCTACGAGGAGGAGATCCAGGTCCACATCGACGAGGGCCGGCTGGCGCTGCTCGGCCTGTCGGTCGACGAGGTCAACGCCCGCCTGCTCGCCGAGAACCTCAACCAGGCGGGCGGCAGCCTGTACGAGGCCGAGGCCCGGTACCTGGTGCGCGCCCGCAACGAGTTCCTCGATCTCGACGACATTCGAGAGACCGTGCTGCTGAGCCGCGACGGCCGCCAGGTCAAGGTCAGCGACGTCGCCGACGTCGTGCGCAGCCACCGCCAACGCGAGGTCATCACGCGTTTCGGCGGAGTCGAAGCGGTCGAGCTCGCGGTCTACAAGGAGGGCGATGCCAACACGGTCCAGGTGGCGCGCTCGGTCCACGCGCGGCTCGACCGGATCGCTGACGAGCTGCCCGACAACGTCTCGATCACCGCCGGCGCCGATCAGAGCCGCTTCATCGAGGCCTCGATCCGCGAGGTCCTGTCCAACGCCACGCTCGGCGGCATCGTCGCCGTCCTCGTGCTGCTGCTCTTCCTCAAGGACCTCCGGGCGACGCTGATCGTCGCGGTCTCGATCCCGATCTCGATCGTCGCCACCTTCTTCCTCATGTACCGCACCGGCACCACCCTCAACATCATGTCCCTCGGCGGTCTCGCTCTCGGCGTCGGGATGCTCGTCGACTCGGCGATCGTCGTCCTCGAGGCGATCGTCAAGCGGCGCGAGGCCGGCGACGACGCGGTGACCGCCGCGAGCCGCGGCGCCTCGGAGGTCGGGCACGCGGTCGTCGCCTCGACCCTGACCACCGTGGCGGTCTTCCTGCCGGTGGTCTTTCTCGAGGGGGTGGCGGCGCAGCTCTTCCGGGACCAGGCCCTGACCGTCTCGTTCTCGCTCCTCGCCTCGCTCGCGGTGTCTTTGACCCTGATCCCGATGATGGCGGCGATGACGGGCCGCGCTCTCGCCGAGCCCGCGGCCGAGACGGTTCCGACGGGCCGCATCCGGCGTACCGGTCGGTTTCTCCTGGTCGTCCTCCCCGGCTTCGCGCTGCGGGTCGTCCGCTCGGCCACGGCCTACGTGCTGAAGGGGATCGTCTTCGTCGCCCGGCCGCTGACGGCGGTCTTCGACCGGGGGCTGGCGACGCTCGTGGCCGTCTACCCAAGGGTGCTGCGGGCCGCCCTCGGCCACCGCCCGGCGGTCGTCGCCCTGGCCCTCGCGGCGTTCGCCGGCGCGGTTGCCCTGGTCCCCGCTCTCGGCGTCGACCTCATCCCGCCCTTCGCCCAGGGCGAGTTCGCCTTCAAGGTCTCGCTCCCCGAGGGCACGCCGCTCGAGGTCGCCGACCGCTTCATCGCCTCGCTGTCCGACGAGCTCGCCGCCGACCCGAGGGTCGAGTCGTTCTCGTCGATCGCCGGCGGGGCGGGGATGTCGCTCGCCGCCACCGGCACCGAGGGCGAGAACGTCGCCCGGATCCAGGTCCGGATGAAGCCCGGCACCGGGCCGGTCGAGGAGGAGGCGGTGATCGCCCGGCTGCGCTCGCGGCTCGCCCTCACCGACGACCTCCGCTTCGACTTCGAGCGGGCCAACTTCTTCTCCTTCAGGACCCCGATCGAGGTCGAGGTCTACTCCGACTCCCTCGACGAGCTCCAGTCGGCCACCGACCAGGTGCTCGCCGCCCTGGCCGGGATCCCCGGGCTGGTCGACCTGCGGTCGTCGGTCGAGATGGGCAACCCCGAGGTCCAGGTCCGCTTCGACCGCGAGCAGCTCGCCCGCCTCGGGCTCGAGCTGGGAACCGTGGCGAGCATCGTCAGGACCAAGGTCCAGGGCGAGGTGGCGACCCGCTTCACCGAGGGCGACCGTGAGATCGACATCCGCGTCCACGCCCTGACCCACGGCGACGCCCGGGTCGAGGACATCCGCGACCTCATCGTCGGCCACGTCGAGGGACGGCCGATCTTCCTCAAGTCGGTGGCGGCGATCGACCTGACCGAGGGGCCCACCGAGGTCCGGCGGATCGGCCAGAAGCGGGCGGCGGTGGTCGGCGGCAACCTCTCCGGCCGCGACATGGGCGCGGTCGCCGACGACGTCCGCCGCCGGCTGGCGACGTTGACCCTGCCGGTTGGCGTCACCGCCGCGCTGAGCGGCCAGGAGGAGGAGCTCGAGCAGAGCTTCCGCTCGCTGACCCTGGCGATGGGGCTGGCGATCTTCCTCGTCTACCTGGTCATGGCGTCGCAGTTCGAGTCCTTCCTCCACCCCTTCGTGATCATCTTCACCCTGCCGCTCGGCGCGATCGGCGTCGTCCTCGCCCTCCTCCTGACCGGCCACACCCTCAACGTCGTGGCGATCATCGGGGCGGTGATGCTCGCCGGGATCGTCGTCAACAACGCCATCGTGCTGATCGACGCGGTCAACCAGCGACGGCGCGACGGCGCCGCCCTCGAGGAGGCGCTCGTCGACGCCGGACTGACGCGGCTGCGGCCGATCCTCATGACCTCGGCGACGACGATCTTCGGTCTGCTGCCGATGGCGCTCGGGCTCGGCGAGGGCGCGGAGCTGCGGGCGCCGCTCGCGGTGACGGTGATCGGCGGGCTGACCGTGGCGACCGCGCTGACCCTGGTCGTCATCCCGGTCGTCTACTCGCTGCTCGCCGGCGGGCGGTCGATGGCGATAGCGGCCGAGCCCGACCGGGCCGCCGGAGGCCCGCTCCGTCTGCTCCAGGTCGCCGTCGGGCGCATCCAACCCACCGAGAGCCAGGGGGCCGCGAAATGACGACGCAACCATCGCACCGTCGCAACCACAAAGACACCAAGGCACGAAGAAGTTCACCAAGAAGCTCCTTTGTGGTCCCCTTTGTGTCTTCGTGTCTTCGTGGTTGCGACGGGCTCGGGAGGCGCTCGTGAATCTGCCCAACCTCGCCGTCCGCCGGCCGATCACCACCGCGATGATCCTGGTGAGCGTGCTGCTCGTCGGGTCGATCGCCTTCAACCGGCTGCCGCTGGCCTTTCTGCCCGAGCTCGACGCGCCCTTCATGTTCGTCCAGATCCCCTACCCCAACTCGCACCCGCAGCAGATCGAGCGCGAGATCACCAAACCGGTCGAGGAGATCCTCTCGACCCTCTCGGGGGTCAAGAAGCTCAACTCGACCACCGACGCCGACGGCGCCCAGTTCTTCATGGAGTTCACCTGGGGTGAAGAGATCGACGTCATCCGGATGAAGGTGTCGGAGAAGATGGACCAGGTCGAGCCGACCCTGCCCCCCGACATCGGGCCGATCCTGATCTTCTCGTTCAACACCAGCGACATCCCGGTGGTCCAGGGGCGGATCGCCGCCGAGGGGGTCGACCTCAGCCAGAACTACGAGCTGCTCGAGGCGCGGATCCTCAACCCGTTGCGCCGGATCGACGGCGTCGCCCGGGTCGACCTCAACGGGGTCGAGCCGCGCGAGCTCTATGTCGACCTCATCCTCGACAAGGTCAAGGAGCACTCGGTCGACGTCGGCGCGCTGGCCCGGCTGCTCCAGAGCGTGTCGTCGAACATGGTGCTCGGCCGCGCCTCGACCGGCGGCCTGCGCTACACCGTCCGCTCGCTCGGGTCCTTCGACTCGATCGAGGCCCTGTCGGGGCTGGTGGTCGACGAGCGCGGCCTGCGCCTCGGCGAGATCGCGGAGATCACCTACGAGGAGCCGCCGCTCACCTTCGGCCGCCACCTCGACGGCAAGTACGCGGTCGCCCTCGACATCTACAAGGAGTCCACCGCCAACACCGTCGAGGTGGTCGACGAGGTCAACCGGCTCGTCGAGGAGGAGATCAACCACGACCCGCTGCTCAAAGGGATCCAGCTCTGGGTCTGGGAGGACCAGGGCGAGGAGATCACCTCGGGGATCGACGGCCTCAAGAAGGCCGGGCTCAGCGGCGCCCTGCTCGCCACCCTGACCCTGTGGTTCTTCCTGCGCCGCCTCGACTCGACGGTGATCGTCGCGCTGTCGATCCCCTTCTCGATCATCGCCACCTGCGGGGTGATGTTCTTCATGGGTTCGAGCCTCAACATCCTGTCGATGATGGGGCTGATGCTCGCGGTCGGGATGCTCGTCGACAACGCCATCGTCGTGCTCGAGTCGATCGACCGGAGGATGCGTACCGACGGCGACCGCAGCCGGGCCGCCCTCGAGGGGGCCGGTCAGGTCCTGATGGCGGTCACCGCCTCGACCGCGACGACGCTCATCGTCTTCCTGCCGCTGGTGGTCGGCTCGGGCACCGAGATGACGACCTGGCTCAAGGAGGTCGGGGTGACGATCTCGATCGCCCTGGCCTGCTCGTTGTTCTCATCGCTGACCCTGATCCCCCTGATGTCGGCCCACCTGCTCAAGGTCAAGACCAACGGCCGCAACCGGCTCATCGAGTGGCTCGAGGAGCGCTATGTCCGGGTGCTCGGCTGGACCCTCAAGCACCGGGTCAAGACCTTCGGGCTGCTCGTCGTCGGGCTCGCCATCGGCTTCCTGCCCTTCTTCGTCGGCTGGGTCGAGTCGGCGATCTTCTCGGGCACCCTCAACAACCGGCTCTACCTCGACTACGAGTTCGACGACTTCCACTACAAGAGCCAGTCGGAGGAGGTCGTCGAGCAGGTCGAGGCCTACCTCGAGGCCAACGCCGAGCGGTTCATGGTCGACACCGTCTACTCCTACTACACCGAGAACGAGGCCGGAACGACGATCAGCCTGACCCGCGAGGACCTGTCGGACGACGAGATGACCGAGCTCCGCACCGCGATCCGGGACGACCTGCCCGAGCTCCCCGGGGTCCGGGTCCGGTTCGAGGAGGACGCCGACGAGGGCGGCTCGACGACCTACTTCGCGGTCAAGCTGTTCGGCCAGGACACGACGACCCTGTACCGGCTCGCCGACGAGGCGGCCCGCCGGATCGAGTCGATGGAGGGGGTCGAGGACGTGTCGCGGCCTCGCTCGAGCGGCCGCCGCGAGATCCAGGTCAGCCTCGACCGCGACCGGATCTCGGAGCTCGGCCGCAGCGCCGCCGATGTCACCGAGCTCCTCGCCTTCACCCTCGGCGGCGTCCGGCTCGAGCGCTTCAACGCCGGCGACCGCGAGATCGTCACCTGGCTCGCCCTCCGGCTCGAGGACCGCTCGCGGCTCGACGACCTCCGCCAGATCCCGATCGCCGACGCCGGCGGCAAGCCGGTCCTGCTCGGCGACGTCGCCGACTTCGAGATCATCGAGCGACCGCGCGAGATCGAGCGCGAGAACCGCAAGGTCCGGGTCGCGGTCCGCGGCACCTACGAGGGCGAGAGCTGGGACGAGACCCAGAAGGCGATCGCCGCCATGATGGACGCCTTCAACCTGCCCGCCGGCTACTCCTGGAGCTGGAACGACCGGATCGTCGAGCAGGCCAACGAGGACGCCGAGATGGGGGTCAACTTCCTGCTCGCCCTGATCCTCGTCTACCTGGTCATGGCGTCGCTCTTCGAGAGCCTGACCAAGCCCTTCGCGATCCTCTTCGCGATCCCCTTCGCGCTGCCCGGCACCGCCTGGATGCTGGCCCTCACCGGCACCCCGTTCAACCTGATGGCGCAGATCGGACTGCTCATCCTGATGGGCATCGTGGTCAACAACGGGATCGTGCTGATGGACCACGTCAACCACTTCCGGCGGCAGGGCCTGCCCGCCGAGGAGGCGATCCTGCTCGCCGGCCGTGACCGGCTCCGGCCGATCCTGATGACCGCGGCGACGACCATCATCGGGCTGCTGCCCCTGGCGATCGGCGGGGTCAACGTCTCCGGGCTGCTCTACTACCCGATGGCGAGGACCGTGATGGGCGGGCTGATGTCCTCGGTGTTGCTGACGCTGCTCGTCCTGCCCTACATCTCGCTCGGAACCGAGGGAGTGTCGAGCTGGCTCCGCCGGGTGTGGCGGCGGTCGGCGGGCTCGCCCGCCGGCGCCGAGGGGGCCGCCGGCGACCCCGGGCTGGGCTACGCCCCGGCCGGCCGGTAGACCGCCGCGAGCGCGACGCCGTAGACCACGCAGCTGACGATCGTCGCGATCGCCCAGAGGTGGGCCGGCTGGGGGACCGCCGGCGATGGCGGCTCTCAGGTCGTCGCGAGGACCTTCCCGGCGGCCGAGACCGCGGCGCCGGGGGTGATCGGCAGCCCCATCTCCTCGAGGATCGACTCGAGCCCGGCGAGCACCGCGACGACGTTGCCCGCGATGCACGACTCGCCCATCAGGCCGATCCGCCAGGCCCGCCCGCGCAGCGGACCGAGGCCGGCGCCGATCTCGATGCCGTGCCGGTCGAGGAGCTGGCGGCGGACCGCGGCCTCGTCGACCCCCGCCGGGACGTGGACCGCGTTGAGGTTGGGCAGCGACCGGCGCGGGATGTAGCCGAGGCCGATCGCCGCGAGACCCGCGCGCAGCCCGAGGTGGTGGCGACGATGCCTGGCCCAGCGCGCCTCGAGACCCTCCTCGGACACCATCAGGAGGGCCTCGCGGAGGGCGACGCCGAGGTTCGACGAGGCGGTGTGGTGGTAGAGCCGCTCCCCGCCCCAGTACCTGGACAGCAGGGTCAGGTCGAGGTACCAGCTGTCGGCCGGAGCCGACCGGCCCCGGATCTTCGCCTCGGCGTCCGGGGAGAGGGTCACCGGGGCGAGCCCGGGCGGGCACGACAGCCCCTTCTGGCTGCAGCTGTAGCACGCGTCGACCCGCCATCCGTCGACCTCGAGCTCGACACAGCCCAACGAGGTCACCGCATCGACGAGGAGCAGCGCGCCCGCGGCGTGAGCGACCGCCGAGATCTCCTCGAGGGGCTGGTGGGCGCCGGTCGAGGTCTCGGCGTGGACGATGCCGACCAGCCGGACCGACGGGTGCGCCGCGAGCGCCCGCTCGATGTCTCCGGGGTCGATCGTCTCCCCCCACGGGGCCTCGACCCGGTGGACCCGCGCGCCGTGGCGCTCGGCCATCTCGGCCAGCCGGTTGCCGAAGAAGCCGCAGACCCCGACGATGACCTCGTCGCCCTCCTCGACGAGACCGGCGACGCACGCCTCCATCCCCGCGCTGCCCGTGCCCGGCACCGCCAGGGTGAGCCGGTTGGCGGTCCGGAACACCGCCCTGAGCAGCCTCGCGGTGTCGTCCATGACCTCCAGGTAGGCCGGGTCGAGGTGACCGAGGGTCGGCCGGGCGAGGGCGGCGAGGACGCGCCGGCTGACGTCGCTCGGGCCGGGGCCCATGAGCACCCGGGTCGGCAGGGTCGTCGTGGCTGGTTCTGGTTTCACTGAGCGGTCTCCCGTCCGGATGGTAGCAGCACGGACGACCCACCGCCCGGCCGGGCGGCGACCGTGAGATCATCTCCCGGTGGACAGACCGAGATCGGTTCGCCTGGTGATCTTCGACCTCGACGGCACCCTCGTCGACTCGCTCGCCGACCTCGCGGACTCGATGAACGAGGTCCTTGCGGCGTACGGCCACCCGACCCACCCCGAGGAGGCCTACCGGCTCTTCGTCGGCGACGGCCTCGCTCAGCTCGTCGAACGCGCGCTGCCCGCCGATGCCCGGCAGAACGACGTCGTCGAGCTCTTCACCCGGCGGATGAGCGAGGCCTACAGCCGCCGTCAGACCGCGAGGACCCGGCCCTACCCGGGCATCCCCGAGCTGCTCCGCACCCTCGCCGAGCGCGGCCTGAGGACCGCGATCCTGTCCAACAAGCCGGACGGCCCGGCCGGCGAGATCGCCTCCGAGCTGCTCTCGCCGCACGTCTTCGACCGCGTCCGGGGGGCGCGGCCGGGGGTTCCCCTCAAACCCGACCCGACCGCCGCCCTCGAGCTCGCCTCGGAGCTCGCCACCGAGCCCGCGGGCTGCGCCTTCGTCGGCGACTCCGAGATCGACATCCGCACCGGTCTGGCCGCCGGGATGCTGACCATCGGCGTGACCTGGGGCTTCCGCGACGAGGACGAGCTCGTCGCGAGCGGCGCCCAGCGGATCGTCCGCCACCCGGCGGAGGTCTTCGAGATCGTCGGTGGTGCGGCCGCCTCGCGCTGACGCCCCGATGGCCGCCGTCCGGACCAGACAAACCACCGTTCCGTTCGACCAATCAAGCTCGCAACTCCCGGATCGCACCGGCACGTAGTCGCAACCGGCCTCGGTCGCCGGTCTTGCGGGGCGGCCGAGCCCCCCTCAAAGCAAGCACCCCGCCGGAGCGGGGTGCCTGAACTCGAAGAAGAAACCGCCCTAGAAGTGGCGGCGCATGAAGAACAGCCCGACTCCGGCAACCAGGGCGATGAGGACGAGGATGCCCGCGGTCCCGAGGGTCGGGATCGGTCCGCCGAACGGCGGCAGCTGGGTGGTCGACGTGTTGTTGCCCGTGTTCGGGTCGGTCTGGTCGGCTACCGCATCCGCGACGTTGACGGTGTTCGCCGGGTCGAGGATGTCGACCGTGATGTTGCAGGTCTCGAACGCACCGGCCGCGAGAGCGCCGATGCTCCAGGTCCATGGCGACCCCGGCGTGCCGCCGCAGGTGTCGCTGACATAGCTGACGCCGGCGGGCAGGAGGTCGGTGACGGTCACTCCGGTGGCATCGTCGGGTCCGAGGTTCTCGACCCGGATCGTGTAGACGCCGGTGGTCAGGCTCGTGGTCTGCGCGGTCTTGCTCACCTCGATGTCGGCGTCGCCCTGGCTTCCCGCACTCCCGGTGACGCACAGCGACACGTCGTAGGCCTGGGGAGTGTAGGCGGAGCCGTCGTACTGGAGGCACGACGCGTCGCCGCCGGTGCCGCTCATCCACAGAAGGGCGCAGCCGCCCGCGTTGGGATAGCTGTGAACCCCGACCCAGGTCGCACCGGTCGGCTGGCAGGCCGGTGTCAGACCCGAGACCTCCCAGTAGTAGAGCGGGTAGCCGGCGTACGACAGTCCGGTGTTGACCGCCGTCGGGGAGAGACCGGCGAAGGTGCAGAGGGCGGCGCCCGGCTGACCGCCGCTGTTCGGGTGGAAGGTGACGTCGAAGGTCATCCCGGTCGGGTCGCAGGCCGACCATCCCGCCCCGGTCCAGAACAGGCTCAGACCCCACCAGTGGAAGTCGGTGATGGAGAACATGTTGCTGTCGAAGTTGTCATAGACGGTGTAGTTGAAGCTCGGGGTCTGGCCGCTCGTGAAGGCGTTCCACGGATCGGCCGGGCCGTCCGGCGTGTGGTAGACGAGCAGGTCGGGGCCGGCGCACTCGGGCGGCGGCGGCGGCGGCTGCCACTCGGTGATCTCGATCGTGTACGGCCCCGAGTCTCCGCCGTAGCCGTCGACCACGAAGTAGTAGGTCTGGCCCGCGGTCAGGGGCACGTTAGTCAGCGCCGAAACATAGCTCGACGGATAGAGCGGGGCCGTGCACTCGTCGTCGTTGCAGGCGACCGCCCCGCCGCCTGGGCAGGACCCCTGATAGATGTAGAGCTTCGTATCGTAGTTGGTGGTGCCGGTGCACAGGGTGACGTCGACGGCGACGTTCGCGGCCGGCGTGTAGGCGTAGACGACATCGGGCGACAGGCTGCCGGAGTAGGGGCAGACCTCGTCGTAGTCGTCGGTGTAGCCCACCGTCGTGCCGTTGTCGGTGTAAGGCAACGAGCCGATGACCGTGGCGGCGCCACAGGTGTCGCCCCCCTGCAGAATGACGTCGGGATCGGGCGGCGGAGGTACGACGTTGCCGACCAGCTTCTCCCCGATTCCGCTCGCCCAACCGAGCTGACTGGTTGCCGGTGGGTCGGCCGCCGCCGTGACGGCAACCGCGACCAGGACGAAGAACACGAAGGCGACGCAACGGTGACCCGACATGATCCACCCCCCTCTGTCGAACGCCATGATTTACGACTGAATCTCCAAATCAATCGAACTCATGACCAAGAAAACGCAACTCATCGCACGCTACGTTCGATCGTCTCGCGTGTCAAGCGGCGACTCTCGAGAGCTCACCCCCCCGGTCGTTCCGCGAGCGTGATCGCACCGACGATCGGTCACCACCGGTCCGAGCGCCCGCGCGACGCCGAGGGCTCGGAAGCCGCCCGCGACCGCCGGTGAGCCGCCTTCCCCTCGGCGGCGGGCTCCCTTATCCTCGCCGTGTGCATGACTCGACCCCCGGGCCTCGCGATCGAACCACCCAACCGTCAGGGAGCCGCACCATGACCGCCGAGACCTTTCCCATCGACCTCGACCGGTTCCGCCCGCTGACCCTCGACCCGGCGACCGAGGCGCTCGGTCCGGCCGAGCTCGAGCAGCTCGCGGCCAACGTCCGGCTGTGCCGCGACGCGATCGTCTTTTTCACCGCGACCGGCGCGGCGCGCGGGGTCGGCGGCCACACCGGCGGAGCCTACGACATCGTCCCCGAGGTGCTCATCGCCGACGGCTTCATCCGCGGCGGGTCGGTCTACCCCGCCACCTTCGACGAGGCCGGCCACCGGGTCGCCATCCAGTACCTGATGTCGGTCCTCAACGGCCACCTGCCGGCGACCGCGATCCTCCACTACCGCGAGGCCCACGCCCACCTGCCCGGCCATCCCGAGCTCGGCCACACCCCGGGCGTCGGCTTCAGCTCGGGCCGGCTCGGACACATGTGGCCGCACGTCAACGGCGTCGCCATGGCCAACCCGGGGGTCGCCGTGGTCTGCTTCGGCTCGGACGGCTCGCAGCAGGAGGGCAACGACGCCGAGGCCGCCCGGATCGCGGTGGCCCAGCGGCTCGCGGTCAAGCTGCTCATCGACGACAACGACGTCACCATCGCCGGCCACCCGAGCCAGTACCTCGAGGGCTTCTCGGTGGCGAGAACCCTCGCCGGGCACGGCCTCGCCGTCGACGAGGGCGATGGCGAGGACCTGGCGGGGCTCTACGTCAGGATGGCGCGGGCGCTGCGGACGGCGGGTCCGGTCGCGGTCGTCAACCGCCGGGTGATGGCGCCCGGGATCCCCGGGGTCGAGGGAACGCCGAAGGCGCACGACGTGGTCTCGGTCGAGGTCGCCAAGGAGTACCTGAGCGCCAGGGGCCACGCCGAGGCCGTCGCCTATCTCGAGTCGCTCGGCAAGAGCCCCAACCCGCGCGTCTACCTCGGGGTCGCCCCGGACAAGGCCTCCAACCGCAACCTCTTCGGCCACGCCGTCGTCGAGGCCCTCGGCGAGATGGATCCGGCGACCCGGGTCGCGTCGGTCCGGGTCTTCGACTCGGATCTCGAGGGATCGTGCGGTCTGGTCCACATCCGCAAGGCCTTCCCCGAGGTCTATGTCAGCTCGGGGATCATGGAGCGGTCGAACCTGGCCGCCGCCGCGGGCTTCGGGATGGCCCCCGGCAAGCAGGGCATCTTCGGCACCTTCTCGGCCTTTCTGGAGATGTGCGTCTCGGAGATCACGATGGCCCGGCTCAACCGGTGCAACCTGCTCTGCCACTTCTCCCACGCCGGCGTCGACGACATGGCCGACAACACCTGCCACTTCGGCCTCAACAACCTGTTCGCCGACAACGGGCTCGACGACGCCGACCCGCCGACCCGGCTCTACTTCCCGGCCGACGGCCCCCAGATGACCGCCTGCGTCAAGCGGATCTTCCACGACTCCGGGCTGCGCTTCGTCTTCTCGACCCGCTCGAAGGTTCCGGCGATCCTCGGCGAGGACGGCCAGCCGATCCACGGCGAGGGCTATGTCTTCGAGCCGGGGCGCGACGAGCTCATCCGCGACGCCTCGGCCGAAGGCGGCTTCGTCGTCAGCTTTGGCGAGACCCTCTACCGCGCCCTCGACGCGGTCGAGCGGCTGCGCGCCGAGGGCCTCGACGTCGGCCTGGTCAACAAGCCGACCCTCAACGTCGTCGACGAGGCGATGCTCGCCAAGATCGGCTCGAGCCGCTGGGTGCTCGTCGCCGAGAGCCTCAACCGGCGGACCGGGCTGGGCAGCCGCTTCGGCAGCTGGCTGCTCGAGCGCGGGCTGGCGCCGAGGTACGCCCACGTCGGCACCCACCGAGAGGGCTGCGGCGGGCTCTGGGAGCACATGGGGTACCAGGGCCTCGACTCCTCCGAGCTCGAGGCCGCGATCCGGGCCCTGCTGTAAATGGAGGCGCTCATCAACCCCGGGCGTCATGGCGCGCACCGCGCCGTGGTGCTGGCCATCGTCGCCCTGACGACCTCGGCCGCCATCGGCTGCGGCGGCGTGGGCCCCGCCGCCGACCCACCGGGCGCCGACGACAAGGCCGCCCTGGTCGGCGACTACCTCGCGAGCTGGGCCGGGTTCCACCCGTCACGAGCCCTGTCGGCGGGCGACGCTTCTGCCGCCCCGCGCTTCGAGGACCGGTCCGGGGACGCGGTCGACGCCTGGCTCGAGGTCAACCGCAGCGCCCTGGACCGGCTCGCCGCGCTGCCCGAACCGGCGAGCCTCGACGAGCGGATCGACCGGCGGCTCCTCGAGCGTCAGATCCGGCTCGAGCTCGCCGAGTGGGGCGAGACCGAGGCCCACCGTGTCGACCCCCGCGTCTACGCCGACCTGGCGAACCACGCTTTGACGACCATCCTGGTCCGGGGCAACCTGGACGACGCGGCGAGGCTCGACGCGGTCCTCGGCCGGCTCTCCGGCCTCGAGAGGTTGTGCGCCACGGCCGAGACCAACCTGGTCGACGGACGGCCGTTCGCCACCGCGACCGCCATCGCCGATCTCCGAGCGACCGCGGACTTCGTCGAGGCCGACCTCGCGGCGGCCCTCGGCGTCGCCGACGACCCGGCCCGCTCCGCGACCCTGACGACCGCCGCGGGCTCGGCCGCCGCGGCCCTCCGGGGGCTCGCCGATCGGCTCGAGACCGGGCTTCCGACCTCGCTGCCCGACGCCTGGGGCGAGGAGCTTTACGCCCGCCGGCTCGCCCTCGCCTACGGGGACGGGCTGACCCCCGAGGCCCTCGAACGGCTCGCCACCGACGAGATCGAGACGGCGCGCGGGTTGATGGAGGCCCTTGCCCGGCGCGAGTGGCCGGCGAGCGGAACCGGCTTCGACCACCTCCTCCGCCCGATCCTCGACGAGATGGAGAGCCGCCGCGCCGGGAGCCAGCGCGAGCTCCTCGACGAGTTTCTCGGGCTCGTCGACCGCTCCCGCCGATTCGTCGAGGAGCAAGACCTGGCCGACCTGCCGGAGAGCGAGACCCTGGTCACCGGGCTGTCGCCGGAGCACTTCGCGGGCGCGGCGGTCGGCGGGGTCTACAGCGCCGGCCCCTTCGACCCCGAGGCCGAGACCCTGTTCTATCTCCCCAGCGTCCCCGACAGCGCGCCCGAGGCGGTCCGCGACGGCTTCTACCGGTCGTTCAACACCGCCTTCAACACCACCATCATCACCCACGAGATCTACCCGGGGCACTACCTCCAGCTCAAGCTCGCGGCCCGCCACCCGAGCCCGCTCCGCGCGCTCTTCGCGGGCGACGACTTCACCGAGGGCTGGGCCTCGTTCTGCGAGCAGATGACCCTCGACGCGGGGTGGGACGACGACCGGCCGCTGACCCGGATGGCCCACCTCCGCAAGCGGCTCGAGAACGCGGGGCGGGCCTGGGTGAGCGTCCAGGTCCACTGCCGCGGCTGGGGCCGCGAACAGGTCCGGACCTTCGCCGTCGAGACCGGTCTGCTGCCGCCCCAGTTCGCCGACAACCTCTGGCAGCGGACCCTGCTGACGCCGATCCAGCTGCCCTCCTACATGGTCGGCTTCCGGGCCTTCGACGACGCCTGGCGCGGGGAGCGGGCCCGGCTCGGCGACGGCTTCCGCCCGCGGGCCTTCAACGACGCGGTGCTCGGCTCCGGCGGCGTCCCGCTCGAGTACCTGGGGGAGGTCGTCGCCGCGGGCACGGGCGCCGGGGTCTCGGGGTCCTGAGGGCTTGGAGGCTCGAGGCACCGCAGCTGACGCTGCCGCCGCCTACGGTGTGCGCCGCCCGGTCGGTTGACGCGGGCCCTCCTCGAGGCGAACCGGGCCGGTGACGACCAGCGCGAAGTCCTGGCCCGGCGCCGGGACCGCATGGGGCACGACGTCGATCGTCCAGGCGCCCCGCCCGGCGTCGGGCAGCCACACGACCTCGAGGTTGTTGAGCCGGTCGGCGGTCCCCCCGGTCACCGACACCCCGGCGGCGAAGCGGTTGCCCCGGTAGAGCCCGCCCGGACCGCTCACCACCAGGTCGAGGTCGTTGAGCAGGTTGGCGCTCGCCAGGCTGCTCGACGGGGCATCGGTCCACGCCAGCACGACCTTGAGCGGGCCGGGCTCGGTGACGACGACCCCGAGCCGGACCGGAGGGTCGGCGGCCGAGACGAAGCCCTCCCGATGATCGTCGACCACCAGCCGGCGTTCGCCGCCGGCGAAGGCCAGGGCGGTGTCGAGACGGACCATCCCCCATCCCTGGTCGGGCGACGGGATCGGCCGGTCGGCGCAGCCTTCGGTGCTCAGGTCCACCGCCGAGGCGATGAGCACCCCCTTGACCAGGGCCGCGCTCGGCTCGAAGCCGTCCTCGGCGCGCGCCGTGCCCGAGGGGTGGAAGCCGTCGCTGAAGTACTGGCGGACGAGAGCGGCGAGCCCGGCGACGGTCGGCGCCGCCATCGAGGTCCCGGAGCTCTCCGCGTCGGAGCACGACGGGCTGGGCACGACGAAGTTGGTCGCCGCCGACACGACGAAGGTCCCCGGCGCGACGACATCGGGCTTGATCCGGCCGTCGCGGGTCCGGCCGCGCGACGAGTACAGGGCGACGCACGCCGGGTCGGCGCTGCCGTGCACCGTGGCCCCCACCGCCAGGACGTTCTTGCCGGTCGCCGGCGACCCGATGGTGTCGTCGGCGGGCCCGCCGTTGCCGGCGGCGAAGACCACCAGGGTGTCGCGGTGGTTCCAGACGAAGCGGTCGACGTCGGCGGTCCGCTCGGTGTAGCGGCCGAACGGCAGGAGGTTCTCCTCGTCGCCCCACGAGTTGCTGTGGATCCGCGCGCCCTGCGCCCAGGCCTGGGCGAGGACCGGCTCGAGGGGCTTGACCGGGCAGCCGAGCCCGGGCAGATCGGCGCAGTCGTCGGTCAGCGCGCCGCCGTCCTGGATCACGAGGCGGGCCGCCGGGGCCATCCCGTCGACCCCGTCGTGGCGCCCGTTGGCGAGCTCGTCCCCGGCTGCCGAGCCGGCGACATGGGTGCCGTGGCCGTGGCTGTCCCAGCTCTCCGGCAGCGGCGGCCAGTCGGCCGACCAGTGGAAGTCGACCGCGAGCACCTTGCGGTGCTCGGCGCTGACCTCGGTCCCGATCGCCGGGTTGAGCGCCGGCGGGCCGGCGGGGTCGTCGAAGCGGCAGTCGTCGACGTCGAGGCCGGTGTCCATGATCCCGATCACCTGGCCCTCGCCGTGCAGCCCGCGATCGAAGATCGGTGTGCTGCCCGGTTCGCCCGACTGGCACCGTCCCGCCGACGCCGCGTTGCGCAGCCGGATCGGCGCCTGGGCCTCGGCGACGACCAGCGACGGCGTCCGCTCGAGCTCGACGAGGAGCGCGGCGAGCCGTTCCCCCGGGACCCGAAGCCCGACCTGCGGCCCCGGCTGCGCGGCGCCGTCGAGCCAGCCGACCTCGGCGCCGGTCGCGGCGAGGGGGCCGGCGACCGTCACCGGATCGGCGCCGGGAGCGAGCACGACGATGACCTGCAGCTCGTCGCGGTAGGCCGCCTTGGCCGAGGCGGCGAGGGACCGCAGCTCGGGGCTGATCCCGTCGGACGGGCGCCAGGCGGTCGCCCCGGAGACGGCGGGGTGCGAGCCGAGCCGGCCGCGGTCGCCGGCGACCAGCCAGCGACCCGGCGCCAGGTAGGCGACCACCGATGCCTCGACGGCCTCGAGTGCCGCCCGCAGCTCGGCCCCCCGGCGCGGCCGGACCTCGAGCACGACCAGATCGGGCGCCGCCCCGGCCGACCGACCCGGCGCGGCGGCGGGCGAGCGCGCCGGGACCAGTCCGACGGTCGCGAGAGCGGCGAGCGCGAGGGCGGCCCGGGTCACGGAGGGACGGGGGTGGAACACCGGCATCCGCTCCATGGTACGGCACCGTCGGGATTCCTCAGCCGTCGCCCGGTTCGGGCGCGCCGGATATAATGCCCGCGGAACCCGAGGCATACCGAAGGGACGGATCAGACGGCAGATGGCGAACCCGGATCACGTCGCGCAGCTCCGCGCCGGCCGCTGGAACGAGTGGCGGGCCGCCAACCCCGGTCTGGCGCCCGACCTCATCGACGCCGAGCTCGCCGGGATGGACCTGCGCGGCCTCGACTTCAGGAAGGCCCACCTCAGAGGCGCCAACTTCTCCGAGGCCAACCTCGAGGGCGCCGACCTCAGCCGGGCCATCCTCGAGGCCGCCCTGCTCCACGGCGCCCGGCTGGTCGGCGCCAAGCTCGACCACGTCCGGCTCGAGTTCCTCGACCTGACGGACCTCGACCTGTCCTCGGCGTCGCTCCGCGAGTCGACGTTCCGCGGCGCCAACCTGTCGAACGCCGTCCTCCGCCGGGCCGACCTTTCGCGCGCCAACCTCGAGAGCGCCATCTTCGACGGCGCCGACCTTTCGGGCGCGATCATGGTCGGCGCGTCGCTGCGCGGCGCCCGCTTCGGCGGCACGATCCTGCGCGGCATCGACGCCGAGCTCGCCGTCATGGAGGGCGTCGAGCTCGTCGACGTCAGCCTCGAGGGCGCCTCGTTCAAGAACGCCCAGGCCGACAACGCCCAGTTCAAGAACTCGCGGATGAGCCGGGTCAACTTCCGCGGCGCGGCGCTGCGCAACACCAACTTCCACAGCTGTGTGCTCACCGAGGCGGTGTTCGACGAGGCCCAGTGCGAGGGCGCAGCGCTCGCCCACGCCGACCTCGAGAAGACCTCGTTCGTCAGGACCAACCTGTCGTCCGCCGACCTGCGCGGAGCGAGCCTGATCGGCGCGGTCCTCGACGGCTGCGACCTGCACAGCGCCAACCTCGCCGAGCTCGACTTCCGTTCGCCGAGCCTCGGCCGCGTGTCCTTCGCCTCGGCCAACCTGCGCAAGGCGGTGTTCACGCGGTGCGAGCTGCGCTCGGTCAACTTCAAGGAGGCCAACCTCGAGCAGGCCGACTTTCGGCATGCCTTCCTCGAAGGGGCGAGCTTCCGCGGCGCCAAACTCTTCGACGCGACCTTCCGCCATGCCGACCTCAAGCAGGCCGATCTCGGCGGCTGTCTCGGCTCGGGGGCCGACCTCTCGGGGACCAGCCTTATCCTCGTCTCGGCGCCGCGGGCCAAGCTGCACGGCGCCGATCTGCGCTTCGCCGACGCGGTCGGGATCGACCTCGACCGCGCCGACCTGCGCTGGTCGGACCTCCGCAACGCCGACTTCACCAAGGCGAACATCGCCACCGCCCGGCTCTGGGGCTGCAAGGTCAAGGCGACCAAGCTCCCCGCCAACATGGGACACTGGACCGTCCTGCTCAAGATCAGCCAGGCGGTGCAGATGGTCAGCCGCCGCGCCGAGAAGATGAAGGAGGCGCGCGAACGCAAGCGCATCCGTCAGGTCGCGGAGCTCGTCCGCGACCGCGAGAAGGCGCGCAAGCGGCGCGCGAGGTGATCCCGGCGACCGACCCCCGGCGCCGACCTCAATCCGCCCGTCGCGCCGGCCTGGTGGCCGCGGCCATGGTGCTCGTCGGAGCGTTTCCGGCGACGGCCGACGACGCTCAGCTCGAGGGCCTGCCGATCGTCCGCATCGTCTGCGCCCGTTTCAACGTCTTCGACACCTCGGACCCGGCGACCTCGGCGTGGTTCTACCGGGCGGCCAACTCGCTTCACATCAGGTCGCGGGAGGACCTCATCCGGTCGGTGCTGCTGTTCGCGGAGGGCGATCCGTACCACCCCGCTGTCGCCGCCGAGAGCGCTCGCCTGCTTCGGTCGCTCGGCTTCATGAACCCGGTCGAGATCACCGCGCGGGCGGTCGAGGGTGGGGTCGAGGTCACGGTCGAGACCCACGACCAGTGGTCGCTCCAGATCGGCGCCGAGGCCGGGGTCGCCGGCAGCCGCTCGGGGTACGGCTTCGAGATCCAGGAGGAGAACCTCCTCGGCTGGGGCAAGACCCTGACCCTCGGATGGGAGTCCGATGTCGAACGCGACACCACCCTGGTCCGCTACCAGGATCCCAACATCGCCGGCTCGCGGTGGACCGCCGATCTGATCTACGAGGACCGCAGCGACGGATCGCTCGAACGGGTGCGCGTCGAGCGCCCCTTCTACGCCCTCGAGACGACCAACGCCTGGGGCGGCTGGTGGGAGTCCGAGGAGCTCACCGTGCACCTCTGGTCGGACGGCGAGTCGGTGGTCGAGGGCCGGCGATCGAGCGAGCTCGCCCGCGGCTGGTACGGCCTCCGGCTGGGCTCGACGGTGAGATCGTCGCACCGGCTGCTGCTCGGCTGGGACACTCTCCAGACGAGTCAGGCCGACTGGATCCGGGTCGACACGGGCGCCCCCTACCCGACGCCCGAGGACCTCGACGTGTCGGGCCTCCATCTCGGCTTCGAGCAGATCGCCGACAACTTCGAGGTGCTGCACGGCTTCCGGGCCTGGTCGACCCAGGAAGACGTCGGGCTCGGTCCCGACCTGAGGGTCGGCGTGACGTTTTCGGCCCCGGCGTTCGGCGGCGATGTCGACCGGATCCTCTTCGAGGGCGAGGTCTCGGTGGGCCGCCACCGCGGCGGCTGGCTGCTGCTCGGCGACGGTTGGCTTTCCGGACGGTTCGACGAAGGCTCGCCGCACAACGTGGTCGCCGGGCTCCAGCTCGCGGCCGCCCAGATCGGCCAGCGAGGCTTCCAGGTCAGGCTGCTCGCCGAGGCGTCGCACGAGCTCGACCTGGACCGGCAGCTGACCCTCGGCGCCGACATCGGGCTGCGCGGCTGGGACCCCGACACCTTCGACGGCACCGGCCGCTGGGTGGTCAACGGCCAGTGGCGGACGATCCTGGCGCGCGACGTGCTGAAGCTGTTCTCGGTCGGCGGCGTGGTGTTCGCCGACGCCGGCCAGACCTGGAACCCGCGGGTCGGGCGCGACACCGACGGGGTCCGCGCCGACGCCGGGGTCGGGCTGCTGTTCGACCTGTCGCGCTTCAGCACGACGAACCTGCTCCGGGTCGAGATCGCCTGGCCCGACGACGGCTCCGGACCGGTGGTGATCCTCACCGGGAGCGCGCTGTTTTAAGAGCGGCGACGCGGGTGGACACCGCGACGCCGCCACGATAGGGTGCTTGACTGCGCGATCTGGAGACCCCGATGCCCGATCCGACCGGCCTCAAGCCGACCACCCGAGACCGCTCGGCCATCCCGGCCGAGCTGACCTGGGACCTCAGCCACATCTTCCCCGACTGGACGACCTGGGAGGCGGCCCTCGGCGAGCTCGAGGCGCTGATGGCCCGCTACCAGGAGCTCGAAGGCACGCTGGCCGAGGGACCCGGGCGGATTCTCGCGGCGTCGCTGCTCTCCGACGAGCTCGGTCAGCTGGTCTACCGGGTCTACCAGTACCCGAGCCTGATGCGCGCCGAGGACACGCGCGACAACGACGTCCAGGCGCGGCTCGAACGGGTCAGGATCGTCCTCGCCGAGTTCCACCAGGCGACCGCCTGGTACCAGCCCGAGCTGCTGCGGATTCCCGAGGAGACGATGCGGGCCTGGCTCGAGGCGACCCCGGAGCTCGCCCCCTATCGATTCGGCATCGAGGAGAGCTACCGGCGGCAGCGCCACGTCCTCGACGAGCAGGGCGAGAGGCTGCTCGCCTACTCCTCGCGGTTCGACTCGACGCCGGCGACGACCTTCAGCATGATGGCCGACGCCGATGTCGACTTCCCGACGGTCACCCTGTCGACCGGCGAGGAGGTGGTGGCGAGCCACGCCGCCCTGATGAACGGCCTCTTCACCCGACGCCGGCAGGAGGACCGCGAGGCCCTCTTCAAGGGCCACGTTGCGGTGGTCGACGCCTTCCCCAACACCTACGGCGCGATCTACAACGGCATCCTGCAGCGCGACTGGTTCCTCGCCCAGGCCCGGCGCTACGGCTCGTGCCTCGAGGCCGACCTCGACGAGGACGCGATCCCGCTCACCGTCTACGAGCGGCTCGTCGAGGCGGCGCGCTCCGGCGTCGCTCCGTTGCGCCGCTACCACCAGCTCCGGCGCCGCGCCCTCGGCGTCGAGCGCTACCGCTACTTCGACGCCTACCTGCCGCTCGTCGAGGTCGACTGGACCCTGCCCTACCGCGAGGTCGCGCCGCTCGTCGCCGAGTCGGTCACGGTGTTCGGAGGAGCCTACCGCGCGACCGTCGAGCGCGCCTTCGCCGAACGCTGGATCGACGTCTACGAGAGCGAGGGCAAGCGCTCGGGCGCCTTTTCGGCCGGGGTCTACGGCGTCCACCCCTACATGCTGCTCAACTACGCCGACACTCTCAACGACGCCTTCACCGTGGCCCACGAGATGGGCCACACCATGCACACCGTGCTGGCCAACGAGAGCCAGCCCTACGCCACCTCGTCGTACTCGATCTTCGTCGCCGAGGTCGCCTCGATGACCAACGAGGACCTCTTCCTCGACCTGCTGCTCGAGCGCGAGACCGACCCGACCCGGCGGGTGGCGCTGCTCCAGCACGCGATCGACGACATCGGCGCGGGCTTCTACCGCCAGGCGATGTTCGCCGATTTCGAGCACCGCGCCCACCGCGCGGTCGAGGAGGGGCGGCCGATCACCGCCGAGGCGCTCCAGCGCCTGTACCTCGGCGTGCTCGGCGACTTCTTCGGCGACTCGCTCGACGACCAGGACCTCTACCGCAACACCTGGGCTCAGATCCCGCACTTCTACGGCTCGCCCTTCTACGTCTTCCAGTACGCCACGTCGAAGGCCGCGGCGAGCCTCCTCCACCGCCGGATGACCGAAGGGTCGGCGGCCGAGCGGGCCACCGCGGTCGATTCCTACCTCGAGCTGCTGCGGGCGGGCGGCGCCGACCACCCGATCCCGCTGCTGCGCCGCGCCGGCGTCGACTTCTCCACCGGCGAGCCGGTCGACGCCCTGGTGGCGACGATGGAGCGGCTGGTCGGCGAGCTCGAGCGGGCACTCGAGACCATCAGTGCATAGTGTCGAGTTTTGAGTGTTGAGTTGCCATCGCACATGACCACGTTCGCGATGGGAACACGCTGCGATGGAACTTGAAACTGAAAACTAAGAGCTCTGCGACGGTTTGCGGCTGCCGCGGTAGAGCTCGTACTTGAGCAGCCGGCACTCGATCGGACCGTTGAACAGCGGGATCCGCCGCGCCGCCCTGAGACCGATCCGGTTGGCGAGCTCGCGGTTGCCGACGAGCAGCCACGCGGTCGCGTCCGCCGCGCGCTGCTTGAGCTGGTCGCCGAGGCGTTCGTAGAAGCCGCCGAGCTGCTCGGTCTCGCCGAGCCGCTTGCCATAGGGCGGGTTGCCGACGATCAGCCCGCCCGAGCCCCAGGGCAGCTCGAGATCGAGGGCGTCGCGGCGCTCGACCGCGACCCACCGGCTCATTCCGGCCGCCTCGAGATTGCGGACCGCGGCCTCGACCGCCCGCTGGTCGCGGTCGCGGGCGACGATCGGCGCCGGCGCGTCGCGCCGCTCGCCATCCGCGGCGCGCCTGAGCTCGGCGAGCAGCCCGGCGTCGTGACCGGTCCAGCGCTCGCAGGCGAAGCGGCGGCGCACCCCCGGCGCCGTCCGGGTCGCGATGAGGGCGGCCTCGACGGCGATCGTCCCGGTACCGCACAGCGGGTCGAGCAGGGGCTCGGTGCCGTCGTACCCGGCGAGCAGCAGGACGCCGGCGGCGAGGCTCTCCGACAGCGGCGCCGGCCCGCCGCGCGGCCGGTAGCCGCGGTGGGCGAGGACCTCGCCGGTCGAGTCGAGCCCGATCGCCGTCAGCCGATCGGACAGATGGAGGTGGATCGCCAGATCGGGGGCGCCGCGGTCGACCGACGGCCGCCAGCCCTGGCGGTCGCGCACCCGGTCGACCACCGCGTCCTTGACCACCTGGGCGGCGAAGACGGTGTTGGCGAAGGCGGGCGAGCGGCCGGCCACCTCGACCGCGATGGTCTGCCCCCGTACCAGCATGTCCTGCCACGGAACCGTCGACGCCAGGCCGTAGAGCTGGTCGCGGTCGGCGACCCGGCCGCTGGCCAGGGGAACCACGACCCGCGCCGCGGTTCGCAGCCGGAGGTTTGCCGAGTACACCGCCTCGAGCCCGCCGGAAAAGCCGACGACGCCGCGGCCCGGCGCGACGTCGGCGGCGCCGAGGGCGCGCAGCTCGTCGGCGAGCACCTCCTCGAGGCCGCGGCTGCAGGTGGCGACGAGCGGTCTCGGCGACGACCCGGCGTCGATCATCCGGCACCCTCCACCGGTCCCGAGGACCGTTCCTCTCGCGCGGTCAGCTCCGCTCGATGAACTCGACGGTGTAGCCGTCGGGGTCCTTGACGAAGGCGATGACGGTCGTGCCGTGCTTCATCGGCCCGGGCTCGCGGGTCACGGTACCGCCGAGCTTCCGAACCCGATCGCAGGCGCCGGCGATGTCGTCGGTGCCGATGGCGATGTGTCCGAACCCGGCGCCGAGATCGTAGCTCGAGGTGTCCCAGTTGTGGGTCAGCTCGATGACCGCCGACGACGCCTCGTCGCCATAGCCGACGAAGGCGAGGGTGAACCGCCCCTCGGGGTAGTCCTGGCGGCGGAGCAGGGTCATCCCCAGCGCCTCGGTGTAGAACGCGATCGACCGCTCCAAATCGCCTACTCTGATCATCGTATGCAGCAGTCTCACGGCTTCTGATTCTCCCCGTTTTTCTTTTCTGCAGCCCGATTCCGAGAATCGGGCTGCAGAAAAGAACCTGTAGTCAGCTCCGGCATTGAAGCCATCAGTAATCACTCGTCATGATGAACACCGGCGCTCCCTCGAAGCGCTCGTAGGTCGGCCGGAGCCGCTCGCGGTTGTAGAACTTCTTGATGTCGACGGTCTTCTTGCGGCTCGTGACGACCCCGATCGGTACGTTGTCGTAGCGGCCGTTGCGGATGTTGACGAGACGGCCCGACGAGCCCTGGAGGATGAGGTCCATCGCCAGGTTGCCGAAGGCCATCGGGACGATCGAGTCCATCGCGTCGGGGTCGCCGCAGCGGACCAGATAGCCGAGACGCTGGTTGATGACATTGACCCGGTGGCCGTTGTTGTGCTTCGGCGAGATCTCCTTGAGGGCGCGGGCGACCCGGTCGCCGACCCCGCCGAGCTTCTTGTGGCCGTACATGTCGGTCTCCTGGTCCTCGTAGACCATCTCGTCGGCGCCGGTGAAGGTCGCCCCCTCCGAGACCAGCACCACGCTGTATTTCGACGGGTTGCGGTCGCGGTCGAAGGTGAGCAGCTCGCACAGGTCGTCGATCGAGAACCGGTGCTCGGGGATCACGCAGCGGTTGGCGGCGCCGGCCATGGTCGGCAGCAGCGCGGTGAAACCGGCGTACCGACCGAAGACCTCGAGCACGAGGAAGCGCTCGTGGCTGCCCGCCGAGGTCCGCAGCGCGTGGGTCATCGCGATCGTCCGGGTGACGCAGGTCGAGAAGCCGATGCAGTAGTCGGTCCCCGGGACGTCGTTGTCCATGGTCTTCGGGATCGCGATCACCGGCACCCCTCGCTCGTGGAGGTGGACGCCATAGCTGAGCGTGTCGTCGCCGCCGATCGGGATGAGGATGTCGATCCCGAGGTGCTCGAGGTTGGCCAGCACCTCCGGGGTCAGGTCGTTGAGCTCGTCGGTGTAGCGGTCGCGGAGGTGGTCGGGGACCCCGGTCGGCGGCACGTGGCTCGGCCGGGTCCGCGAGGTGTGGAGAAAGGTCCCGCCGGTGCGGCCGACCTTGTTGACCACCTGCTCGGTGAGGTCGAGGACCATGTCGTCGGTCACCGGCTCGTCCCGGTTGGGCTCGATGAGCCCGGCCCAGCCGCGGCGGATGCCGAGCACCCGGTAGCCCTCGCGGAGCGCCCGCACGGTGACCGCGCGGATCGCCGGGTTGAGGCCCGGCACGTCGCCGCCCCCGGTCAGGATCCCGATCGTGCCCTTGTGCTTCTTGAGGTTGGCCATCGGTTGCTCCAGTCAGTCGTCGGACTTTCGACGGCGCGGCGCCGGCGTCGGGCGAGCCCGGTCGCCCGACCTCTCGCACCTCTCGCCCCGGTCATGGTTCAACCCGCTCGACCCGCCAGCCGATTTCCTCACCGCAGCGAAGCGGCACCACCTCGTCGTCGCCGAAGGGGTAGGCGTCGGGGACCCGCCACGGCGACCGGACGAGCCGGACCCGGTCCCGGTTGCGGGGCAGCCGGTAGAAGTCGGCGCCGTGGAACGAGGCGAAGGCCTCGAGCCGGTCGAGCCGACCCGCCGAGGAGAAGACCTCGGCGTAGAGGGCGAGCGCGATCGGCGCCGAGTAGCAGCCGGCGCACCCGCAGCGGCTCTCCTTGGCCGATCGCGGGTGGGGCGCGCTGTCGGTGCCGAGGAAGAAGCTCGGGTCGCCGCCGCTGGCGGCCGCCACCAGCGCCCGCCGGTGCTTCTCGCGCTTGAGCACCGGCAGGCAGTAGTTCTGCGGCCGGAGACCGCCGGCGAGGATCGCGTTTCGGTTGAGCAGCAGGTGCTGGGGCGTGATCGTCGCGGCGACCCGCGCCGGAGCGGAGGCGACGAACTCGACCGCCTCGCTGGTCGTGACGTGCTCGAAGACCACCCGGAGGCCCTCGTGCCGGCCGAGCACCGGCGCGAGCACCCGCTCGATGAACACCGCCTCGCGGTCGAAGATGTCGACCTCGGGGTCGGTGACCTCGCCGTGGACGAGCAGCGGCAGCCCGTGCTCCTCCATCGCCTCGAGGGTCCTCGACAGGGCCTCGAGGTCGGTCACCCCGTCGTCGGAGTTGGTGGTGGCGCCGGCCGGGTAGAGCTTGCAGCCGACGATCCCGGCCGCGGCCGCCGCCGCCACCTCCCCGGGCGTCGTCCGGTCGGTGAGGTAGAGGGTCATCAGCGGCTCGAAGCCGGCGGCGCCGCCGAGGGCGGTCAGGATGCGCTCGCGGTAGGCCAGGGCGGCGGCGGTGGTGGTCACCGGCGGCCTGAGATTCGGCATCACGACCGCTCGTCCGAAGACCGCCGCGGTCGCCGCCGCGACATCGGCGATGGCGGCGCCGTCGCGCAGGTGGAGGTGCCAGTCGTCGGGTCTGGTCAGCTCGATCTGCATGACGCTCATGATCGCACACACCCGGCCGAGGCGCCTCGGCCCCCGGACCGCCCGGTTGCGCTACCCTCGTCGGAGGAGGAACGATGGCCCCCACCGACGAGATCCGCCGCCTCATCACCCACCTCGAGCAGCGGGTCGCGCTCGCCGACCCCGCGGGCCGGCTGATCGTCTTCGACCCGCCCTCCGCCGACGATCTGGCGGGCGCGGGGGTCGGGCTCGAGACCGCGCGGCGGGTGCTCGGCTCGTCGTGGTGGCCGGAGATGGTCGAGGAGATCCTCGAGACCCCCGACTTTGCCGGCCCGGACGAGGGGCCGGAGGCGGTCCTCGGCTACGCCCGGGACGTGGTCGGCGAGTACATCCGAAAGCGGTTCGACCCGGCTGTCTGAGTCGCCCCGGGTACGCTAGAATCGAGGCCGATCGGAGAGAGCCACGCACACCATGGCGCAGGAACCCCTGACCGCGAAGCTCGCCAACGCCGCCGCCAACGTGCGAAAGCTGTGCGAGTTCTTCGTCGCCCGACGCGACTGGCAGCCGGCCGCCGACGCCGGATCGGTCTTCGCCGACCTCGAGGCCGCGACCAACCGGTTGCGCGCCCGGCTCGACGGCATCCTGCTGTCCTGCGGCGCCGGGCCGGCCCGGCCGGCGGCGCCGGCGGTGGCCGTGCTCGATCCGGACGTCTTCGACACGGGTCGTCTGACCAAGCTCGCCGCCTACCTCCAGGACCTCGAGGGGTGGTTCGCGGCCCAGCCCGTACCGCCCTCCCAGCCCGACGAGGTCGAGCTGGTCTCCGAGATGAGCGGGCTGGTCGGTGCGATGACGCTCCAGCTCGCCGGCGCCGCGCGACCCACCGCCGAGGTGGCGCCGCCGCTGGCCGTACCGCCCGTCGCGGCGCCGGTGGCCGTACCGCCCCCCGCCGCGCCGGCCGCCGGGCCCGGCTCGCCCCAGGTCGGACCGCATGCCGCGCCGGCGATCGGAAACCCGGGCGGCCCAGGGGGAACGCCCGCCAACCCACCCCCCCGCCAGCTCGTGCTCGACGACACCGAGGAGGTGCCGCTGATCCAGGAGTTCCAGGGCCGCAAGGAGCTCACCCCGACCTGCGAGAAGCTCGCCGACGACTTCCTCACCGCCTGGCAGATCCAGCTCAGCTACTACAACCGCAAGAAGTTCCTCGAGCGCCTGCTGCGCTGGATCTCGTCCGCCCCCGATGGTCAGGTCCTGGTGATCAAGATGAAGACCGTCGAGGAACCGTACGAGCCCTACCCGAGCTATGTCGCGCGCGAGCTCCTCCAGGGCAAGTAAGAGCCGCAGCCGTCTTCGAAACCGAGGTGGAACGTGGCCAAGACCTTCTCGCCGATCACCGCCATCGTCGACCGGCTCGCGCCGGGAATCCGCCACCCCTGGCTGCTCGCGATTCTCGCCGGCCTGCTGGCCATCGACCTGGTGCTGCCCGACCCGATCCCGTTCATCGACGAGGCGGTCCTCGCGCTGCTGACGGTGCTCGTCGCCTCGTGGCGGACCCGGCGCGACGAACCGCGCTCGCCCCCGGTCGACGTCACCCCGGCCGACGACGCCGACGTGCTACCGCCGGGGGGCGAGCCCCGCTGACCGTTGGGCGGTCGATCGTCAGTACCAGACGATCTCGGGCAGCGTGACCTCGAATCCCGCCTCGGCAGCCGCCGCGCCGACCCTCACGCGCAGCTCGAACCAGCCGGCGTGATCTGCCAGGTAGTGGCGATAGCGGCCGCCCGCCTTCCGCCCCCCGTCGACCCGCCGCCGGTTGATGGTGTCGACCCCGTAGCGGCTTGCGACTCGGGCGAGGGCGATCTCGCAGCCGGCGCCTTTGGATCGCCCCGTGAACCGGTAGTCGAGCTCGACATGGGCCCCCGCATCGGGTGAGCGGAAGCGGATCGTCAGCTCGCCGGGAGCGCGCACCACGAGACGGTCGCCCTGGGACTCGACGACGATGCTCCCGTCCGCACCGACCAGCCGGCCTCCCGGGATGGGTTCGACCGGCCGGGCGACCGCGCCATCGGCCGCCGCCGCGGCGAAAGCCACCGCGATCCGGTCTCCCTCGACCAGGTTCCGGTAGCCGCCGTAGAGGAGCGCCGCGGCCACGTCGGCGACGAGGATCAGGACGAAGAGCGAGATCACCGTCGCCGGCAGCCAGCGGCTGGCGCGGAGGTCGGGGTTCGGCGGCACGGCGGTCACGGCCCCTCCAGCGCCGCGAGCAGCGTCGCGACCCGGAAGCCCGACCCGGCGCTTGCCGACTCGAGCCGCGCGAGGGCGTCGTCGATCCGGTCAGCGAGCAGCGGCTCGGACCAGCTCTCGATCGCGGCGACCGCGCGCAGCCAGCCGATGAGCTCGGCGAAGGCCTCGGCGGAGTACCAGGTCACTTCGTCGTAGACATTGACTCCGAGGAAGCTCGCGCCGGGATCCCTGCTGAGCAACCAAGCGACGACCGGGCCCGGGTCGACGGCGCCGTGGTCGTCGGCGACCCACCAGCCCTCGAGCTCGAGCAGCAGCCGTACGGTCTCGGCTGCCCGGCGCGCACCGTCGGCGCCGAGCCCGAAATCCGCCGTCTGCCGGGAGACCATCCGGTCGAGCCGCCACTCGTCGAACCAGCGTGCCACCACCGATCCCGGCCCGGCCGGGCCGGCCGGATCGCCGAGCCGGCGCAGCAGGAGCCAGACCAGGAGACTCGTCCACCAGCCGGTCTCGCCGGATGGTGGCGGACCGGCGTCGTTTGTCGCGCCGAGGGCGAGGGCTCGCTCGAGGTCCCGGCGGACGGCGAGCACCACCTCGTCCGGGTCGCCCGGCTGCCCGAAGCGCGCTGCCACCGCCGTCGCCGCCGCGGCGAGGGAGTCGAGGACCCCGCCGATCGCCGTCGCGGCATCGCCCTCGCCGGTCGCGGCGTCGACCAGCGAGCGCACGCCTTCGGCGGCGATCAGCTCGGCGAGCGGTGCGAACACGTCGCGGTGCTCGAGCTCGAGCAGCGCGAGGTCGATGCCGTCGGTCCCGCGGCCGCCGAGCTCGGCCTCGAGCCGGCGGAGCCGGCCCTCGGCGTCGTCGGCGAGATCGCGGAAGTCGACGAAGACGTGGCAGCGGTAGGCGTCGAGCTCGACGAACAGCCCCTCGTCGCGCAGCCGGCGGCAGGACCGCAGGTACTCGAGCCCGCTCGCCACATCGCGGAAGGCGACGAAGCTCCCATCGCCGTCGGCGAGCCCGAGCCCGACCGCCAGGTCGAAGCGCTCGAGGCGCTCCGAGCCGTCGGCCGACCGGACGAGCTTGGCGGTCGACCGGCGCAGCCAGCCCGCGGTCTCGGCGAAGGCGTTGTGGTAGATCACCAGGCTGCGGACACCGCCGACCTCGTTGGAGTAGGCGAAGACGTTTTCGTCGACCCGACCGGTCTGATCCTCGAGGTCGAAGAGCAGGAAGCGGTCGACCTCGGCGAAGCTGCCGCGACGGCGCAGCAGCGGGAAGATCTGCCTTTCGTGTCGACTCACCAGGCCGTCGTCGGGTGTCTCTTCCCAGCGCGGCCGGCGGAACTCCATCCCGTACTTCTCGGCATAGCCCTCGACCTGCCCGTGACCGAACATCGGCAGCCCGGGCAGGGTCGCCATCAGGGTCGCGACGCCGATGTACTTGCCGTCGGCGCCGAACTGGTCGATGGCGGTGCGCTCGTCGGGGTTGGACATGAAGTTGACATAGCGCTTGAGGATCTGCGGGTCGTACTCGAGGGTGCTCTTGATGAGCAGCCGGTAGTCGGCGTTGCGCTCGTCGCGGAGCATGTTCATGAAGGCCGAGTTGTAGACCCGGTGCATCCCCAGGGTTCGCACGAAGTAGCCTTCGAGCAGCCAGAAGGCCTCGGCGAGGAGCAGCGTGTCCGGCGCCTCGGCGGCGACCCGGTCGACCACCTCGCGCCAGAACTCCTCGGGCATGACCTCGTCGAAGGCGGCGCGGGTCATGCCGTGCTCGGCGCGCGACGGGATGTCGCCGCCGGTCCCCGGCTCGGGGAACCACAGCCGGTGGTAGTGCTGCTTGGCCAGCGTCATCGCGGCGTCGAAGCGGATGATCGGCGAGCGCCGGGCGACGTGGAGGATGGTCTGGATCACCGCCTCGCGGAGGTCGGCGCGGCGGTAGTCGAGCTGGGCGGTGTCGTTCCACGGCATCGAGGTGCCGTCGTTGCCGTGGTAGATGAAGCGCTCGGCGCCGGTCCAGTGGTCGACCCGCTTGAAGACCACCGCGGCGTCGCTCCGGCGCCAGTAGCCGTCCTCGAGATAGACCCCGACCCGACCGTCGTCGCACAGGTCGGCGCCGGTGAAGCGATAGCCGGGGAACGGCGACCGGTCGAGACCGATGAACCAGTCCGGGTGCTCGATCACCCAGCGCGAGTCGATCCCCATGTGGTTCGGCACCATGTCGGTCGACAGCCGGATGCCGCGCGCCCATGCCCGCGACCGGAGGTCGTCGTAGGCCGCCTCGCCGCCGAGGTCGTCGGCGATCGAGTAGTCGGCGATCGAGTAGGCCGAGGCCACGGCGTCGTGGTCGCCCATCCACCGTTTGATCGTCTCCGACGCCCGGCTGCGCTTCCAGACGCCGATCAGCCACAGCCCGGTGAAGCCCCAGCCGGCGAGCCGGTCGAGCTCGGAGTCGGGTACCGCGTCGAGGGTCGCGATGTCCCGCCCGTGCCGTCGCGACAGCTGGGCGAGCCAGACGTGGGCGTTCTTGGCGAGCAGGACCAGCCGCGGCATCCAGTCGCGGTCGGCGGAGTAGCGCTCGGGCGCGTCGCCGAGATCGCCCCAGTCGGGCGGCCGGACCGGGCCCGGCCCGGGCCCGAACCACGGTCTCGACTCCTCGGCGACAAAGCCGAGGCTGGTCAGCACGCGCAGGACGACCCCGCCGAGGTGGGCCGCCCAGGCGCCGCGGATGAAGGCGAGCTGGCCCTCGAGGCTGGTCGGCGCCGCCCGGACCGGACCGAGCAGCAGGTCGAGCAGGGTCTGACCGTCGCCGGGAAAGCCGGAGCGCTGCGCGAGGCTCGCCTCGAGCCTCCGGATGCAGGTCTCGTACGCGCTGTCCCGGCGCAGCCGGTCGTCGTCGAAGAGCTCGCGGAAGGGTCCGAAGGCCGGGTTGGTGTTGGCCAGCCGGAGCAGCGTCAGCTCCTCGAGCGCGACCTCGCGGTGCGGCCGTCCGCCGCTCGACCCGGCGAGGTAGGCCGCGACATCCAGCTCGCCGCGGTAGACGGCGAGCGGCGGGAACTCGTCGACGAACACCGCGAGGACCCGGTCGACCGCCGCCGCACCGAGCTCCGCCTCGAGCTCGGCGAGGGCGTCGGCGAAGAGCCGCGGCCGGACGCGCTCGCGGTAGCGGGCGAGGATCACGTGGAGCATCTCGTCGATCAGCCCCAGGGCGTTGATCTCGCTCGCCCTGACCGCCAGCTCGGGGTGGCTCGCGAGATCGCGTGCGGCGTTCATCCGGTCGGCGAACAGCCGCGCCGCGTGGAAGTCGGCGAAGACGACGTTGCCGGTCGAGGAGAACAGCCCGAGGTCGAAGCCATAGCGCTCGCGAGCCCGCCGGGAGACGTGGAACTCGCACTCGGGCCGGAGGGTGGTCGGGGCTCGCATCGTTCGGCGGCGATGATACCGCGGAAACGCCGGACGGGGAGCCGACAGGTCGCTTCTGGACGTTGTCGGGATTGAGGGGTTAGAGGTGAGGGGTGAAGAGTTAGGAGTTGGGAGTTAGGAGTTAGGAGTGAGGGGAGGGGGCTCCCCCGGTCGCGGTCAGGGCCCGCGCAACTTGCCGTACTCCGGTGAGACAGAAAGCGGAGCCGCGCTCGCCCTTTTCCCCGTCCAAGACCTCTCGCTCCTCACTCCTCACTCCTCACTCCTCACTCCTCACTTGCGAGCGAAGCGAGCGCTGACCTCCTCACTCCTCACCCGCCTGCACCTCGAAGGTCACCGGGCAGTGGTCGGAGACATCGAAGAAGGTGCCGTCCTCGGCGCCGGGACGCGACACCAGCTCGCCGCATCCGAGCCTCGCGCAGTGGAGCCACGAGCGGGCCGGCGCCGCGGCGCGGACCCCGCCGAGGTAGACGTGGTCGAGCAACGACGCGCGGAAGACCCCGTCGGGCTCGCCCGGCCCCTCCCAGTACTGGCTGCAGCCGGTGGCGTTGGCGAGCCGCTCGAGGCCCGCGCCGGCGAGGATCGCGTCGACCAGCCCGAGCTCGGCGAGCGGCTCGAGACCGGGCCCGCCGACGGTGTTGAAGTCGCCGACGACGACGACGTCGCGGTCGCCGGTCCGCTCGACCTCGCCGCGGACGAAAGCGGCGAGCGCCCGGACCTGCTCGAGGCGGTGCTCGAGGTCGTCGCGGCCGGCGTCGAGGTGGACCACGACCACCAGGAGGTCGCGCGCCGAGCCGGCGGTCTCCCGCAGCCGGACCGCGAGGCCGGGTCGCAACCCGGGCTTGACGACGAGCCCGGCGATCTCGATCGGGCCCTCGACCAGCTCGAGGGCCGAGCCGTCCCAGGCTACCGCGAGGTGCTGACCGGCCCCTCCGCCGTCGGCCGAGAAGAGGATCCGCATCGGCCGGCCGCCGCCGGCGCGGCGGAGGATCGGCGGGAAGCGGCGGGTGTCGCAGACCTCGGAAAAGCCCATCACCTGGGCCCCGAGCCCGGCCAGCGCCGTCTCGAGGTCGCAGATGTTGGTCCGCCGGCTGAAGCCCGATCCGGGCGCCTCCGGCCGCTCGTCGAGGGGGAAGTTCCGCAGGTTGAAGCTCGCCACGCGCAGGCGCCCCGAACCGGGGGGCGGAGGCAGCTCGGCCGGGGTGATCCCGGGCCCGGCGAAGCCGGCACAGCGCAGGCCGCCGCGCAGCACCACCGCGGCGGCCGCGATCCCGATCGTCAGCACGACGACGAGCGCGACCAGCAGCTTCGAGCGGTTCACCGCGACAGTGTCGCGCGAGCCGGGGTCGCTGGCAAGCGGCGTCCTGCCGTTCGCTCCTTGACGGGGCTCCAACCGGGACGCACATTGAGAGCACGACAAATGACGATCACGGTGGAACGGGGTCGGAGAAGGCGACCTCCGCCGGCGACGGTCGAAGGTTGCTCGAGGTCTCATTTGTGTTGACATCGAAACAAAAACGGGTCATTCTTCCATCGTCATGAGATTGTCACGGCATATGTGGCAACCCGGTTCGAGCAGAGGGGCCCGGGGCCCGACGGGCGATCTTCGGGTCACCGCGCGGCTCGAGCCGCGACGTCGGCCATTACCCATCCGAGAGCATCGGCGTCGGACCACCGGCGCCCCACCCCACGTCGAAGACTCCCTCTGGAGTAAGGAGGCAGGACCATGATCTCGATCACGAGGAGCTTGCTGGTGCTCGCGACCGCCGGCGCGGCGATCGCGCCGATGGCGGTGACCCGGACCCCGGGCGGACGGACCACGCCGGTGGTCGACCCCGACCCTCATCAGCTCTACACCAAGAGCCAGTCGGAGTACTACCTCACCGTCGATGAGCTCAAGTACATCCGACCCGGGCTCAACATCACCGTCGAGAGCATCGAGATCCCGGCCGATCTCAAGCCGGTGGTCGAGGTCAGCTTCGCCGACGACCTCGGTCAGCCGCTCGACCGGGCCGGCGTCCTGACGCCGGGGCCGATCTCGATGAACTTCATCCTCGACTGGTACGACGCCGAGCACCGCGACTACGTCGCCTACACCGTCCGGACCCAGACCAGCCCGATCACCGGCGTCTCGGCGATCCAGGCGTCGTCCGACTCGGGCGGGTCGTGGGAGGACCTCGAGCTCGGCCGGGCCCGCTACACCTTCGGGACAACGCTTCCGGCGGGCTACGAGATGTCGGCGACCCACACCCTCGGCATCTACGCCAGCCGCAACCTCACCGCCACCCCGCTCGAGACGACCCAGTACGACAACGTCACCCACGACTTCGTCCCCGATGGCGGCGCGGTGACCGAGGCCTGGGCGGGGATGCTCGACAGCACCTGCAACAGCTGCCACGAGCAGCTCGCCTTCCACGGCGGCAGCCGGCGCGACGTCAAGCTGTGCGTGCTGTGCCACAACATCCAGACCATCGACCCCGACACCGGCAACACGGTCGACATGAAGGTGATGATCCACAAGATCCACACCGGCGCCAACCTGCCGAGCGTCCAGGCCGGAACTCCGTATCAGATCATCGGCTTCCGCCAGGAGGTCCACGACTACTCCGAGATCCTCATGCCCCAGGACATGCGCAACTGCGTGCGCTGCCACAGCGCCGAGACCCCCGAAGGTCACGTCTGGATGACCCGTCCGACCCGCGCCGCCTGCGGCTCGTGCCACGACCTGATCGACTGGGAGGCCGGCGAGGGTCACCCGGTCCCGCAGTTCAGCGACGACAACTGCGCCGACTGCCACCTCCCCGAGGGTGAGTTCGAGTTCGACATCTCGGTGGCCGGCGCCCACGTCATCCCGACCAAGTCGAGCCAGCTCGCCGGAATCAACATGGAGATCACCGAGGTCACCGACGTCGCCCCCGGCAGCATGCCGACGGTGTACTTCAGCCTGACCAACGACGACGGCTCGATGGTGGCCGACATCGCCGGGCTTCGCACCCTGACCCTGCGTGCCGCCGGTCCGCTCGGCGACACCATCGACCACACCATCGACATCTCCCAGGACGCCCGCACCGCGACGATGGTCGGCGACGCCTACATGGCGACCTTCACCACCCCGATCCCCGAGGACGCGACCGGCACCTGGGGCTTCTCGGCCGACGTCCGCCGCACCGCGGTGATCGACGACGGCTCGCCCGAGGGCCTCGAGGTCACCGAGGGGGCCTTCAACCCGATCTACTACGCCGCGGTCACCGATGTCGAGGCGATGCCGCGCCGCGAGGTGGTGTCGATCGACAAGTGCAACGTCTGCCACGACGTGCTGTCGCTCCACGGCGGCCAGCGCTTCGCGATCCAGGAGTGCGTCTTCTGCCACCGCCCGAACAACAGCGACATCAGCCGCCGGCCCCCCGAGGAGGCGCCGCCCGAGTCGGTCGACATGCGCTGGCTGATCCACCGGATCCACACCGGACACGAGCTGGTCAACGACTTCACGGTCTACGGCTTCGGCGGTACGCCGCACAACTACAACCACGTCGGCTATCCCGGCGACCTGCGGACCTGCGAGGGCTGCCACCTCGAAGACACCTACAACGTCCCGGCCCCCGAGGGGTCGCAGGCGGTGATCACCGAGCGCAGCTTCTACACGCCGACCATGCCGGCGGCGGCCGCCTGCCTGGCATGCCACAGCACGGTCGACGCAGCGGCCCACGCCTACACCCAGACCGCGCCGTTCGGCGAGTCGTGCGCCTCGTGCCACGGCGCCAACCGCGAGTTCTCGGTCGACGCCGTCCATGCCCACTAGACCCGTGGCGACGCGACCCGCCGCAGCGGCGGCGGGTCGCGCGCGATCTCGAAAGGACGAACGGGTATGAAACAGCTCACTCCCACCCTTGCGGTCGGCGTCGCGGCGGTGGCGCTCGCGCTCGGCGGGTTGATTCCCGCCATGGCCCAGGGGACCGACACCTCCGAGGACTGCGCCACCTGCCACGAGGAGATCAGTGCGAGCTTCGCGCTCACGGTGCACGCGATCGGCGACAGGGGCGGCCCGAGCTGCGTCACCTGCCACGGCCGGGGCCTCGCCCACATGGAAGAGGGCGGCGACCCGACGCTGATCATCCGGCCGGAGGGGCGCGACAGCGAGCAGCTCTGCCGGCTCTGTCACGGTGAGGCCGGCGGCATGTTCTCGAGCCGCTCGGCCCACGCCGACGCGTCGGTGCGGTGCATCACCTGCCACCCGCCCCACCCGACCGGGAAGAGCTCGCCAAACCTCACCGCCGACGCGCGGAACGACCTCTGTGCGAGCTGCCACCCCTCGGTCGCCGGCTCGTTCTCCAAGCCCTTCGGCCACAACCTCGACCGCGGCGGTCTCGAGTGCGTGTCGTGCCACAACCCGCATGGCGGCTCGGGCGAGCAGAGCCTCAAGATCGACCGCTCGGGCGAGCCCGCCTGCCTCACCTGCCACGCCGAGAAGCGCGGGCCGTTCGCCTTCCCGCACGTCGCCGGGGTCGCCGGTGACTGCATGAGCTGCCACGAGCCGCACGGCTCGACCAACCCGATGGCGCTGACCCGCCCGCGGGTCGACCAGCTCTGCCTCGAGTGCCACAGCACCATCGAGGGCGGCACCTTCGGCTCCCAGCCGCCGTCCTTCCACGACCTGCGCAGCCCGCGCTACCGGAACTGCACCACCTGCCACGTCGCGGTCCACGGCTCGAACACGTCGCCGCTGCTGCTCAAGTAGGGGGTGGATCGATGAAAC
>JALOLD010000116.1 GCA_025456145.1 Thermoanaerobaculales bacterium
AGCGGTTCGACCCGACCGGCGGCTACGTCGCCCGCTGGGTGCCGGAGCTCGCGCGGCTGCCGGCGAACCACGTCCACGCGCCCTGGAACGCGCCCGCGAGCGCCCTCGCCGCGGCCGGCGTCGCCCTCGGCCGCGACTACCCGGCCCCGATCGTCGACCTGCAGGCCAGTCGGGCGCGGGCGCTGGAGCGGTTCGAGAGCGTCAAACGCAACCGATCCGCGGGATGAGGAGGGGGGTTGGTGATGGGAGCGACGCTTCGCCGCGACGATGTCGGCCCGAGGCGGCCCGCCCGGTCAGGTCTTCAACTGAATGGCCTTTCGAGATATATGATTAAAAAATTACCGTCCCGGCCAGGGCTTGGCCGCCGCACGGGCGATACCCGACGCTGAAGGAGAGCACCTTGCACAGCGCTGATTGCCGGCAAAGCCTCGTAGCCGCCGCCGTCTTGGCGGCGCTCGCAGCGGACGCTCTGGCCGCCGAGCCAACGGCAGCCACCCAGCGACCGGCCGATGCCGGGAAGCCGGGCGTGCTCACCGGTGACCTGCTCTGGCGCCCGCAGATCTCGTTGACGCCGACGTACGACACCAACATCTTCGCGACCCCCACGGCAGAGGTCCACGACTGGATCTGGACCCTCTCGCCCACGCTCAGCGGCGAAACCCAGTGGGATCGGCACCGCATCCGCTTCGACGCCGGCGGTGATTTCGGCCGCTACGACGAGTACGGCAGCGAGGATTACGACGACTGGTGGGTGAACGCCGACGGCCGCTTCGATCTCGCACCGGGCAGCAACCTCTTCGGCGGACTCGGATTCGCGCGTGAGCACGAGGAGCGCGGTTCGGAGGACGCGACCGTGACGGGGGACCTGCCCGCGGCCATTCCGGCGAAGCCCACGGTCTACACCTCGCTCAACGCCCACCTCGGCGTCACCCACCGGTTCGGCGACCTGGCACTGCGTGCCGGCGGCACTTTCGAGCGCCTCGACTACGACAACACGCCCAGCATCGTCGGCACGGAGATCAACAACGACGACCGCGACCGCGATGTCCTCGGCCTGGGTCTGCGCGTGTCACAACGGCTCGAGGGCACCCGGGACGTCTTCGTTCAGGCGCTGTGGGACCGGCGCGAGTACAGGTTCACTCCCGACGATGACGGCTACTACCGGGATTCCGACGGCTATCGCCTGGCGGTGGGGATCAACGACCAGTTGGCGCCGGGCGTCGAAGCGGAGGGGTACATCGGTTACCTATACCAGAACTACGACGACCCGCGTTTCGACACGGTCGATGGCATCGACATCGGGGGCAAGCTCAGCTGGCGCGCCACCGACCGGACGCGGGGCCGCCTGACCTTGGAGCGCAGCGTGAACGAGACCACGCTGGCCGGCTCGTCGAGTTACCTCTACACCACCCTGAGTGGATCCGTCTCACACCAGCTCAGCGACCGCACCACCCTCAGTGCCAACCTGGGCGCCGGCCTCGCCGCGTACCAGGACGTGGGCCGGGACGACTGGATCTACAGTGCCGGCGTCACCGCAAAGTACATGCTGAACCGACAGGTGTACGTGACCGGCGGCTACCGGCTCGCGATCCGGGATTCCAACGACACCGTCGGCACCGATCCCTCGGAGCTCGACCTCTACGACTACGACCGCCAGCAGGTGTTCCTGACGATCGGCGTGCTGGGCTACCCCGAGTCATTGGACCTCGGGGACGACAGTCCGGGCAGCACCGCCTCGGGTGAGTCCTCCGCGCGGCCGGCGAGCGGCTTCTACGTCGGCGCCCAGGCCGGCCACGGCTTCCTTTCGACCACTGCGACACCGGTCGGAGAAGGCGTTGGCAGGGAGGAAAGCGACCACGGCGACCTCGGCTGGGAGGGCGGCGCCTTCGCCGGCTGGGGCACCCGTTACGAACGCTGGTACTTCGGGATCGAGGCGGAAGCGAGCGCGAGCGGCCAGAGCTGGGCGCTCGACAAAGACCGCCCGGCGACGGGGGCGCGCGGACAGGGTGGCGGCGGCACCACCGTCGACCGGGGCGAATCGGTCTCGCTGCAGAAGAACGCCGACTACGCGTTGAGCGGCCTCGCCGGCTATGCCCTGCCCGGTTCCAACCTGCTTTACGGCCGAATCGGGGTCGCGCGAGCCGAGTTCGATGTCGGTTACTCGGCGACCGGCGGTGCGGATACGACGCGCGACTCGACCACGCAGAACGGCTGGCGGGCCGGCGTAGGGTCGGAGATCGCGTTGCGGGATGGCTGGTTCCTGCGCATGGACTACGTCTACACGGATTACGACGAGCTTGACGTCGACTTCCTGCGCCAATCCGCGAGCGGTCAGTTGCGGGCGGCGACCGAAGAGCTCGACCCGCGCAGCGGGGTGTTCCGCCTGGGTGTCGGCATGCGCTTCGGGGGAGAGCCGGTGCCCCTGAACACCGAGCCGCGATCGCTGGAAGGCTGGTACGTCGGCGGCGCAGTCGGACAGCTGGGCCTGCACACCGACGTGTCGGGCACGCTGCGCGAGGGGTCCTCGGGCGGCATCCCCTTTCCGATCGACGCGGACTATGCCGACTACGGCGGCGTCGGCGGCGTTTTCGCCGGCTGGGGTCTGGAACGTGACCGCTGGTACGTCGGCATCGAGGTCGGTGCGGACGGCGCCACGACGGAGTGGAAGCAGCCGCGCGAAGGTGCGGGCGGCCAGCCGGACCGCGGGCGAGGCTTCTCCGTCGCGCGAAAGGAGAGCTGGGGTGTCGGCGCCCGCGTCGGCTACCAGTTGAGCAACGGCCCACTGCTCTACGGCGTCGCCGGCCTGGTGCAGACCCGGTTCGCCAGCACCTGGGAGAAAGGCGAGAACCGCGACACCTGGATCGCCCGCAGCGACCGTCTCGACGGCACGCGGTTCGGCGTCGGCGCCGAGCTACCGCTGTCCGAGGGCTTGTACCTCCGACTCGAGTACAGCTACACGGATTACGACGATCTCGCCTTCACCACGCCGCAACGAAACTTCGACGAGGTCGTACTGGCCAGCAACGAGAGCCTGTTCCGGCTCGGCGCTGTCTACCACTTCTGAGTCGCGCATCGCGTACCGCTCGGCGCCCCCTACCGCCTGGCGGTGCCTCTCGCTTCACCTGGGACGTGCGGGGCCCAGTCGCTGGGCGCGACCCCCTGCGAGTTCGGAGGCAGCACAAAGCGCACTCCGGCTCAACCTGACCGCGATCAATCGCGAGATCGGTGTAAAAAGATTCTACGTGGCGCCAGATCAGTCGGTTGCAGCGGCGCCTTCGAGTTCTCTCCCATGATCGAAAACATTCGGTAACACCTGGTAACAAAGGCGATCCACCAGCTGTTCTTAGCTCTAATCGAGGGCGGAGGAAACGTCGCCGCGATCCGTAGCGGCGCACGCGGGCACCCGCTCGGGAATCGACAGACTGAGGACAATCCAGGGGGAGGAGGGGCGCCATGTTCCGTGAGACCAGACAGCTTCCGAAGACGTTTTGCGCCTCCGCCGCCTTGGCCTTGGTGCTGGGCGCAGGGACGGTCGCCGACGTCGTCGATTTCGGCATTGGCATTGTCCCGGACGCCCACGCGGCCCAGCCGGGTGGCGGGCGCGGCGAGAGGGCTCCAGGAGCGGGGGATGCTCGCGGCAGCGGAATGAAGCAGGGCGGCCGAGAGAGCGGCCGCGGAGGCAAGTCGATGACCGACGTGCTGGCGGACGAGGAGGAAGAAGACGGTCCGCCGGACTGGGCGAAGGGCAACAAGGAGCCTGGCCCCCCGAATGCGGGCGATCCGGACTCCGACCGGCCCGCGTGGGCGCAGGGCAACAAGGAGGCGAACCCGCACAGGGGCGAGCAGCCGCGGGTGCCCGGCAGCAAGATGGGCGATCTCTTTGGTGACCTGTGGGTGATCCTGCGCGCGGACGATGGATCGCCGATCTACGTCAAGTGGATCTGGACGGACGATGGCGACGAGATCGTCGAGGCGGGCGAGGTGTCGTTCGGTGGGTTCTGCACCGTCGGCTGCGACGTCAACGGCGATGGCGTCGTGAACGAGCTCGATGGCTGGTTCGTCCAACCCCTCGCGGCGGATGGGACGATCTCCTACGACGCCATTTCCGGAAAGGTTCCCAGTGCCGGCGCAGACGGCGTCGCCGACCTGATTCCGCTCGACGCCGAGGGTAAGCCGCTGGTGGTCTACCAGGACGGCAGCGAGGCAAACGTGCTCGTCACCTACGAGGACGCGCCGGAAGAAGTCGACATCGGCCGTGCCAACGTCGCGCGCTCGCCCTCCAAGGTGATCACGCACGCCCTCGACGAGGCACTCGCGAAGGTCGACGGGTTGACCTACGACCCGACGGCCACCGATCCCGCCGGGCGTCTCACCTACGTCGTCGACGGGGTGACTTACACCATCGACTCACCGCTCGAGAACCTGGCGCTGTACAAGGCCGTGCTGGAGGCCAACACCATCGTGAGCTGCGGGACCACCAGCTGCGTCAAGGTGTCCTACGGAGAGGACACCTTTCTGGTACCGGTCGACGAGCGCCTGGACCTCGCAGCCTCGTTGCTTGCGGCGGCGTCTGACAAGACGGGGACGATGACGGTCGACTACGTCATGAACGTTAGCCAGTTCCTCGGGGTGGCAGATGAGCTGGTCGCGCTGGTTGACAGCTACACCTACGATCGGAACACCGAGTACGGCGGGTACACGGTGTCATATCTCGTCGCGAACAGCAGCGGCGGTTTCGACGTGGTGACGGTACCGATCCTGAATCTCCCATCGGTCACCACGCTGTTCGCCTGGAGCGTTCTTCCGAGCACGGTGGACGAGGGCGACGCTGACCAGATCCCCAACGACACGGACTGGGTGACCGGCATAACGGGCTTCGCCCAGACGGCCGA
>JALOLD010000117.1 GCA_025456145.1 Thermoanaerobaculales bacterium
ACGTCCCGGGTCACCGCAACGCCTGAGGCGCAATCCACCCGAGCCGGGACGCCCCACCAACCCGCGGGGGACCCCTCGACTCGGCCGCCGGGCGGCCTCGCTCGGGGTGACGGAACAGGGGCGGCCTCGCTCGGGGTGACGGGGTGGGGGCGGCCTCGCTCGGGGTGACGGGGTGGGGGCGGCCTCGCTCGGGGTGACGGGGTAGAGGGGGGCCCGAAGGTGCGACGGGCAAGGGCGACCGCGCCCGGGTGACAGTGTCCGGTCGGGGAGATCGGTTCTCGGTTGGGCTTGTCGCGACGCGCTGCGCGCGAAGGACGACGACCGTCCGACCGTCGGACCAGGGGCCCGCAACCGGCCCCTCGCGGGTCGCGGAGACACCCGGAGCCCGAGGATTAATTGCGAAACGGTCCAGGTTTCATTCCGTATAAGGCGGTGCGGTCGCTGACTCACGGCGCCTCGTCGGCACCAGCCGCCGCTGTTCAGGCCCTGGAGATCACCTTTGGGCGTCATCTTCCCATTCCGAATCCCCACCGGCGGTGGTCACGGCCGCTCGATCGACGATCGCATCTGACGAAGGACGGGTACACGATGAGCAGCAACCGAGCCGTCATTACCGATTCAGCTCAACCCGGCCTCGATCGTCGCCTGGGCGGTCCCGTGGCGCTCGCGATCCTTTTGCTCGCGGCGCCGGCCTCGGCCCAGTGGACGAAGCAGAGCCCGATTCCGACCCGGCTCGGCGTCCACGGTGTCGCGGCGCCGGCCGCCGATCGGGTCTTCCTGGCCACCGCCGACGACCCCTTCGACGACGGCGGCGCGCTCTTCGAGTCGGCCGACGGCGGGGCCACCTGGACGCAACGGGACGTACCGTTCAGCCTCGGCGACGGTCTCAACGGGATCTTCTTCCTCGACAGCCTCCACGGGTGGGCATGGGGCAACGCCAACTACCGGACGACCGACGGCGGGACCACCTGGACCGAGCTGCCGTTTCTCGGCTCGGCCTACTTCATGGAGTTCTCGACGCCTGACTTCGGTGTGACGACCGGCAACTTCGGCGCCTTTGTCAGCACCGACGGTGGGCTGACCTGGGACCCTTCGCCCAACGACATGTTCGCCTTCGACTTCGCCGACGCCCTCACCGGGGTCGGCATCTCAGGCACCGGTCTGTATCGAACCGCCGACGGCGGCGCGACCTTCGCGCCGGTGTACGCGGGCGATGCGACCGCGGTGGCTTTCCTGTCGCCGAGCGTCGCTGTGGCGATCGTCGACGACACCTTCGTCCGCTCGACCAACGGTGGTCTCAACTGGACCCCCGGCTCATCCGCCGAGGGACGCAGCCACCTCACCGTCGTGTCCCCGACCGTGGTCCTCGCCTGGGGGCGCAGCGGCAGCCCGCCGGCCTACGACGACCGGGTCTTCCGCTCGGCCGACGGCGGCGCGACCTGGAGCGACCTCGGCGAGGTGATGGACCTCGGAGGTTTCGCCTTCGCGGTGCCGGCGGCGCCGACCGTGGTCGCCGCCGATCTCGCCGGCAACCTCCACCACTCACCGGATGGTGGGCAGACCTGGTCCCAGGTCTTCACCTCGCCCGGTCCCTTCCCCAGCTTCCTGAGCAGCGCGCAGCCGGCGTTCGGCGACCCGCAGACCGGCTACTTCGCCTTCGGCCCTGGGTTCGTCGTCAAGACCAGCGACGGCGGTGTCTCCTGGCAGCAGATCTCGAGCGGAGTCGGTGAGCCGCTCAACGCCATCGACCGCTTTGCCGACGGCAGCCTGGTGGCGGTCGGCGACAACGGCGCCCTCCTGACCAGCACCGGGGCGATTCCGTGGATCCTCCGCGAGCGGTTCACCACCTCTTCGATCGTCGCGGTCGAGGTCATCGGGCCCCAGGAGGCGGTGGCCGTCGACGAGACCGCCCGGGTCTACACCACCGCCGACGGGGGCGCGACCTGGGTCGCGGCCCCGGCCGCGCCGGCCAGCCTTGACGCCAGCGACCTCGCCTTCTCGACCCCTCTCGACGGCTGGCTCGCCGGGTTCGGCGGCGCCGGCGGCGCGGTCTTCCATACCACCGACGGGGGTGCGAGCTGGACGCCGGCGGCGGGGTTCTCGGGCGCCTATGTCGCGGTGGACTTCGAGGGCCAGAGCGGTTGGGCGGCGAACGTCGGCGGGATCTACTACCGCACCATCGACGGCGGTGCGACCTGGGAGCTCGGGAACCTGCCGGGATCCGTGTTCCAGATCCAGGACATGGAGTTCTTCGACGTGAGCATCGGCTACGCGGTCGGGTGGTGGGGTTACGCCGTCCGTTCGGATGACGGTGGTCTCACCTGGCAGGTGCTGCCGACCCCCGATCCCGACCACCAGCTCACCGACATCGACCTCATCGGACCCAACGAGCTCTGGGTCAGCACCAACAGCGGCGTCGCGCTGTACTCGGCCAACGGCGGCCAGAGCTGGGCGGTCATCGACACCGGAACCGCGGGCCCCGGCTCGTTCTCCGCCATCGCCGCGTCGCCGGCGGGCGACGCCTGGATGGCCGGCTGGTTCGGCGAGATACAGCACTTCGCGGGGCCGCCGCCGCCGCCGGTCAACCGGCCCCCGGCGGCCTCCTTCGGTTTCCAGACGACCGGGCTCTCGGTGGAGTTCACCGACACCTCGAGCGACCCCGACGGCACGATCGTCAGCTGGCTGTGGGATTTCGGCGACGGCGCCACATCGACCGTCCAGCATCCCAGCCACCTGTTCCCGGGAGCGGACACCTACATCGTCCGGCTGACGGTCACCGACGATGTGGGCGACACCGGCTCGGCGGTTCGCTTCATCGTGGTCCAGCCGGGCCCCGGCGGCACCTGGGGCGACTTCACCGAGGTGACCCCGCTCGATCCGCTGTTCGTCACGCCTCAGGACGAGGACTTCTGGGTCGCCTCGACCGCGGCTGCGGACTACGACAGCGACGGCGATCTCGACATCGCGGTGCTCGGCTTCTACGTCGTGTACAACGTCAGCGTCGTCGAGCAGCTCGTCCTGATCCGGAACGACGGCCCCCTCGGCCCCGACGAGTGGGAGTTCTCCTATGTCGACCTCCCGCTCGGCGACCTGACCGCTGGCGCATCGGACCTCGCATGGGGCGACGTCGACGGGGATGGCGACCAGGACCTGGTGGTCGGCAGCGACAACCTGACGGTGCTCTACAGCAACGACGGCGGCGTGCTGACGCAGACCGACACCGTCCTCCCGCCCTACTGGGAGGACAACGACCAGGCCGAGTTCGATCTCCAGTCGATCAGCTGGGCCGATGTCGACAACGACGGCGACCTCGACCTCCTCCTCCCGTCGGTGTGGGACGGCGGGCTGTTCGAGTTCCGGACCGCCCTGATGCTCAACGACGGTCCGAACGGCACCGGCGGCCGGGTCTTCACCGAGCAGCCGACGGCGCTCGCGCCGACCCCCCACGCCCAGAGCCTCTGGGCCGACTTCGACGGCGACCTCGATCTCGACCTGCTGCTGGTCAACCTGGCGCCGCTGACCAGCGACGGCTTCATCCGCCGCTACCGCAACGACGGCGGCGGGGTCTTCCTCGGCGAGGACATCCTCGGATCGATCAGCATCGAGCACGGGCAGGCGCAGTGGGGCGACTACGACGACGACGGAGACCTCGACATCCTGATCGCGGGGCTGATCCGGGAGGCCGACGGCACGTTCAACACCACGCTCCGGATCTACCGCGACGATGCCGGGAGCCACACCCCGGTCGAGGTCATCGCCTGCCCCGCCTGCGAGGGCTGGATTGACCTCACCGCCGCCACCTGGGCCGACTACGACTCCGACGGCGATGTCGACATCCTGCTCGCCGGCAACTACAACTCCGGCTCGCAGATCGAGGGCCGGGCCAAGGTGTACGACAACACGGCCGGGGTCTTCTCCGACTCGGGCAACCAGCTGCCGGCGCCGAGAGCCTCGGGATCGCGCGGCGGCTCGTTCACCTGGCTCGACCTCGACAACGACGGCGATCTCGACTACTTCATCGCCGGCCAGTACTTCGTCCCCGGTGGCAACGGGCTGGTCGAGGCCCAGATGCACGCCTACCGGAACGACGCCGGCGGCACCAACGACGCCCCGTCGGCGCCGTCGGACCTGGCCTCGACCGTCGACCCGGACACCGGCGACGTCGCGCTCTGGTGGAGCCCGGCAACCGACGACCTCACCCCCGAGCAGGCGCTGACCTACGACCTGCGCCTGTACCGAAACGGGGCGCCGGCCTCTCTGCCCGACGCGTTGCCGGAGCCGGGCGGTCTCAGCGCGGTCGGCCAGTGGAACCTCGCGGGGCTGTCCGAGGGCGTCTACACCTGGACTCTCCAGGCGCTGGACAGCGCCCTCAACGCCGGACCCACCGCCGAGGAGACCTTCATCGTCGGCGACGTCGACCCGACGCTGCTCTTCGCCGACGGCTTCGAGTCCGGGGATCTCGGCGCCTGGACGGTTCCGCCGCGCTGACGCGCACAGCGAGCAGCGCTCGACGTCGGCGTCACGCGGCCGGCCCGGACGGTTGGGCCTGCGCATGAGGTCGCGCGTCGCGCCCGAGCCGGGACGCCCCACCGACCCGCGGGAGACCCCTCGGCTCGGCCGCCGGGCGGCCTCGCTCGGGGTGACGGGGTGGGGGAGCGAGCGACCCGCCCAAGAACCGTCATCCCGAGCGGAGCGGCCTCCGAGGCCGCGGAGTCGAGGGATCCCCCGAAGTCAGGTGGACGCCGCCGATTACCTCAACGCCTACGCCGCGATCCACCCGAGCCGCGATGCCCTCACCGGCGCTTCGACCCCCGAGGCTCAGCGAGCGAGCTGCCATAATGCCCTCATG
>JALOLD010000027.1 GCA_025456145.1 Thermoanaerobaculales bacterium
AGGGCAGGGTCGAGCGGTTTCCCCGGTCGAGCAGGTAGGCCATCGGCACCCAGACGAGACCGGCGACCTCGTGGTTGGGCGAGAGCTCTGCGGCCGGTCCGACGGCGAAGACGTAGGGCTCGATGACCAGGGCCAGGGGCCGGCCGCGGCCGACCGCCGCGACGTCGGACAGACGGCCGATCAGCTCGCCGTCGCGCTCGAGGTCGAGCCCGATCTCCTCGACGGTCTCGCGGACCGCCGCCGCGAGGGGGTCGCGGTCGGCGGGGTCGACCCGGCCGCCCGGAAAGGCCATGTGGCCCGACCAGGGGTCGCGGGGGTCCTCGGCGCGGTGGATGAAGAGCAGCTCGGCCCCGTCGGCGCCGTCGCGGGCGATCGCCGCCACCGCCGCGACCTTGAGCTCGCTCGCGGTGCGGTCGAGCGGCTGGGGTGTGTGCGAGCGCAGCGCCCGGCGGAGATCGGCGACGTCGGCCATGGCGGGCATTGTGGCAGAGCCCGGCTTCAGGCGTCGCGAAGGTGGGTGCGGGCGGCGCGGACGAAGTTGAGCCGCGAGAACTCGCCCTGGGTCAGCGCCTCGATCATCCGGTCGCGCCGGTGGTTGCCCGGGAACACCTCGCGGACGATCGCCCGGTCGGCCATCCCGGCCCGGTGGAGCTCGACGGCGAGCGCCGCGGCCTCCTCGATCTTGACCGCCTTGGCGAGCAGCCGGGGCACCGGGTCGGCGACGACCATGCCGTGGCCGGTGAGCATCCAGCGGGGCTCGACCGCGGCCACCCGGCGCAGCGAGTCGGCGAGGTCGTAGGGGTTCTCCTGGACCATCACCGCCGAGGCGCCGGGGGCGATGAAGAGGTCGCCGGTGAAGACCGTCGCCGTCTCCTCCTCCCACAGCGCGACGTGGGTGATCGAGTGGCCCGGCGCGGGCAGCGCGCGCAGGGTCCGCTCGCCGTCGCCGACCGCCTCGGGCATCTCCTCGGCCGGGTAGTCGCCCGGCGAGCCCCACCACCACGTCCGGTAGGGCTTGAGCCGACGCACCCCCTCGGTCCAGCGCAGCCGGTGGTGGCGGAGGTAGACCGGGCAGCCGTGGCGGTCGCCGATCGGCCCGCAGTTGCCGGTGTGGTCCTCGTGGTTGTGGGTGCAGCAGACCGCGGCGATCCGGCGGCCCTCGAGCAGCTCGAGGACCTGGGTCCGGACGTGGGCGAAGCCGGTGTCGACGAGGAGGTCGCCGACCAGGTAGGCCGAGACGTCGAAGCCGAGCATCCGCGCCCACCGGCTCGCGATCCGGATCCGCGTCGTGCCGGCGCCGACGACGTCGGTCCAGACCCGGGCGCCCTGGATCGACGCCAGCAGCCGGCTCGGTGGCGCATGCCGCACCTTGTCAGTCTACGCCATCCCGCGGCGAAGCGATCAGCCGCGGGCCCGGTACCAGTAGGCGTCGACCAGCTCGTCGGCGCGGCGGCTGCCGAACAGGGCGCCGAGGGCGATCCTCGGCATCAGGGTGAAGTAGTGCCAGTCGCCGTGCGCGTCGAACTTGCGCATCGAGGCGACGGCCTTGACCGGGCGGAGCCGGACCAGGCGCCGGCCATCCCGCCGGCCGAGCCGCTTGAGGTCGACGAGCAGCCGGACGTCCTCGCCGGCGCGGAGGCTCTCGTCGTAGCCCCCGACCGCCTCGAAGTCGGCGCGGGGGCAGAACACGACTCCCGTGTCCATCCCGGTCAGCCAGACGAAGGGGACCATCGCCGCATAGGTCGCCGCGATGCCTAGGGACCAGCGCTCGAGCCGGACGCCGGTCGCCCCGCCCACCACCCGGCCGGTGGCCAGCGACGCGGCGACGGCGTCGAAGGTGTCGGGGTGGATCCGGATGTCGGCGTCGACGAAGGCGAGGACGGCGCCCGAGGCCGCGCCGGCGCCGTCGTTGCGCACCGCGCCGATGCACCGGCGCACCACCTCGACGACCCGGCAGCCCCGCCGGGCGGCGATCTCGGGGGTGGCGTCGGTCGAGCCGTTGTCGGCGACGATCACCTCGACCGCCGCCGCGCCGCCGCGGTAGCGCGACCGCGCCACGTCGACGGTGTCGAGCAGCCGGGGCAGCAGCGCGGCCTCGTTGCGGGCCGGGATGACCAGGGAGATGGTCGGGGCATCGGCACAGGTCACGTCGACCATGCTAGCCCGGACGATACCCAACCGGATCGCTCAGGTTCTGACCGATCCCAATCCCGATGCGACGTCCGGTAATCCGTCGCAACCACGAAGACACCAAGACACAAAGGCGGGCACGAAGGAGCTGGTGACGTGGCCCTTCCGCCCGCAGCTCGGCCATCGACTGGATCGAGATGCCGACGGCTGGGGCGCGCAGGAGTCGGGATCGGGAACGGGATCGGGATCGGGAACGAAAGCACCCCCTACCTGACTCAAGGGGATAGGCATATTCCGGGCGAACGCGCTCGCGCCGGCGGGCGACGGACGCGCCGGCGGCCTGCCACGCTACACTCGAGGCGTGCGGATCGCTCCGCAGACGAGCGAGAGCATCGACCCGAGGTGACGCCATGAAGATCGTCAAGCCCCACCGGGTGACCCGGAGCTACACCCAGACGCTGGTCGCTCCCGCGGACCAGGTCTTTCCCCTGCTCTGCCCGGTTCGCGAGGCGGAGTGGGTCAACGGCTGGCGCCCGCGGCTGGTCGTCTCGTCGTCGGGGCTGGTCGAGCCCGACTGCCTGTTCGTCACCGCCTCCGGGCCCCAGGACGCGATCTGGGTGGTCACGGTGCACGACCCGGCGCGCCACCGCCTCGAGATCGTCAAGGTCATCCCGGGGATCGTCGTCGGCAAGATCGTGATCACCCTGGCCGACGCCGGCGACGGCTCGACCGCCGACATCAGCTACAGCTTCACCTCGCTCGGTCCGGACGGCGACCGGGTCGTCAAGGAGTTCACCCAGGCGCACTTCGACGAGTTCATGGCGGTCTGGGAGAACGAGCTCAACCACTTCCTGACCACCGGCGAGCGCCTGCCTGCCGGCTGAGCCGCCGCCGCACCCCACCCAAGGAGTCGACCCGTGGCCCCCAACCCCCTGCTGCTCGTCGTCATCGGCGTCGTCGTCGGCATCGCCGCCTCCTTCACCGGTCTCGGCGGCGGCTTCCTCGTCGTGCCGCTGCTGCTCTTCCTCGGCTACCCGGCGCAGAAGGCGGTCGGCACCTCGTTCGTCGCCATCCTGGTGGTCGCCCTGTCGGCGCTGGTCGCCCACAACAAGCTCGCCAACGTCGATCTCAAGCTCGGCCTGCTGCTCGGCCTCGGCGGCATCGTCGGCGCTCAGGTCGGGGCGCGGCTGCTCGAGCACGTCTCGACCGGCCAGTTCAAGAAGGTCTTCGCGGTCGTCCTGCTCGGGCTCGCCGGCTACCTCTTCTTCAACAAGTAGCAGGTCACATCTGGAACAGTGCGGCGAAGGCGCCGGCGGGATCGCGGACGACGCAGAAGCGGCCCTCGCCGAGGGCGCGCGGAGCGACCACGACCTCGCCGCCGGCCGCGGCGCACGCCGCCAGGCTCGCCTCGAGATCGGCGACCGTGAAGTAGGGCAGCCAGACCGGCGGCAGGTCGGCGTTGATCCCGCGGGCGTGGCAGACCCCGGTGATCGTCGTGCCGCTCGACGGCGCGTCCATCGCGAAGTCGGCGTAGCCCTCCATCTCGACCTCGGTCACCGTCCAGCCGACGACCTCGCGGTAGAAGTCGCGGACCGCCGGGGCGTCGGCCACCGTCAGGTCGATCCAGACCATCGAGCCGATCTCGGGACGTTCAGCGCTCATGGGTTCTCCCCTTTCGCTGCCACTTGAGACCGGCGAGTGGGTCCGGCTATTCCCCACCCCGTCCGGTGTAGGCTGGGCCATGCTCGAGACGACCGACCCGGACACCGGGCGCGCCGACCGACCCGACGACCCGATCGCGTCCGACCTGCAGGCGAGCCCGGCCGCCCCCTTCTGGTCGCCCTGGGCGACGGTCGGCTGGAGCCTGCTGGTGGCGGCGGTCTTTGTCGCGGCCCAGCTCGTGGTGATGGCGGTGTGGGCGCTCGCCGCGACGGCGGGGCTGCACGAGCTCGAATCGGTGCAGGCCGCGTCGCTGAGCGGCGACCTCTTCGCGGTGGCGACCCTGGCGACCGCCGCGATCTGCATCCCGCTGATCTGGGCGGCGACGGCGCTCAAGGCGCGCGGCGAGGCCGCCCGGGCCCTCGCGCTGGCGCCGCTGACGGCGCGCCAGCTCGCGCTCTGGCTGGCGGCAACGGTCGTCCTGGTGGTCGCCAGCGACCTGCTGACCATCGCGCTCGGACGGCCCCTCGTGCCGGACTTCATGACCGAGCTCGTGGAGGCGACCCGGGTCCGCGCCCTGCTCTGGCTCGCCATCGTCGTCGCGGCGCCGCTCTTCGAGGAGCTGCTCTTCCGCGGCTTCCTGCTCGAGGGCCTGCGGCGCGGCCGGCTCGGGGCGGCGGGAGCGGTGGTGGTCACCTCCCTCGCCTGGGCCGCGATCCACCTCCAGTACGACGGCTACGAGGTCGCCACGATCGTCCTCTTCGGCCTTCTCCTCGGCGCGGCCCGGCTGCGCTCCGGGTCGTTGTGGGCGCCGATCGCCATGCACCTCCTGGTCAACCTGGTCGCCACCGTCGAGACCCTGGTCGTCCTGGCCGGCTGAGCCCCGGCGCGCTACCATGCCGGCAACGAGACCGGCGGGAGGTGACCCGTGACCGAGGCCGCGCAGCAAGCCCTCAGCATCCTCCGCGACGGCAGCCAGTTCAGCTGGTACGTCATCCCGATCTTCGCCTTCGTCGTCTACGTCTACGCGGTCGAGATCGAGCGACGGAAGTGGAGCCTGGTCCTCGCCGGGCTCGCCTTCTGGGGGATGGACTGGTTCAACGAGATCTGGAACTCGGTCTTCTTCCACCTCAACGGCCGGGCGCCGATGTGGGGGGCGCCGGACGACACCGCCTTCCTCATCCTGATCGGCCTCAACATCGAGATCATGTTCATGTTCGCGGTCGCCGGGATCGCCTTCTGCAAGATGCTCCCCGCCGACCCGCGGATGAAGATCCTCGGCCTGCCCAACCGGCTCGTCCTCGCGCTGGCCAACTCGATCTTCTGCGTCATCGTCGAGATCTGGCTCAACCACGTCGACGCCCTGACCTGGGACTGGTCGTTCTGGGACGCCGACTCGCCGTGGCTGATCGTGGTCTTCGGCTACCTCCACTTCTTCCTCGTCTCGTACTGGGTGCACGACATGAAGACCGTGCGGGCGAAGCTGATCACCGTCGGCGCGATCTGGGGGGTCGTCGCCGTCGCGGTGCTGGTGTTCGGCCTCGGGCTGGGGTGGCTGTGACGACCCGCCGCGCCCGCTGAAGGAGACCGACCGGTGAACCTCTTCCTGATCACCGCCGCCGTCCTGATCATCGCGACCGGTCTCGCCCACTCGTGGCTTGGCGAGCGCTACATCATCCGTCGCCTGCTCCGCCGCGACGACCTGCCGGCGCTGTTCGGCGACGACTCGTTCACCCGCCAGACCGTGCGCTACGCCTGGCACCTGACGACCGTCGCCTGGCTCGGCCTCGCCTCGGTGCTGCTCGTCGTCGGCGGCGCCTTTCCCGTCCTCGGGGTCGGCGACGCCCTGGTCTTCGCGGTCGCCCAGACCTTCGTCCTCAGCGCGGTCCTCGCCCTGCTGCTGACCCGCGCCCGCCACCTCTCGTGGGTGGTGTTCGTCGCCATCGCCGCCCTGTGCCTGCTCACCCTCCGTTGAAAGGGAGCCCACCATGACCCGAGAGATCATCGCCACCGATCGCGCGCCGGGCGCGGTCGGGCCCTACTCCCAGGCCGTGCGCACCGAGCGCCTCGTCTTCACCGCCGGGCAGATCCCCCTCGATCCGACCACCGGCAAGCTCGTCGAGGGCCCGATCGAGGACCAGGCGCGGCGGGTGCTCGACAACATCCGCGCGGTCCTCGAGGCCGCCGGGACCGGTCTCGACCGGGTCGTCAAGATGACGGTGTTCATGACCGATCTCGGCGACTTCAAGCGGATGAACGCGGTCTACGCCGGGTACTTCCCGACCGCGCCGCCCGCCCGGTCGGCGGTCCAGGTCGCGGCCCTTCCCCTCGGCGCGGTCATCGAGATGGAAGCGGTCGCTCTGGTCTGAGGCGACCCCTCCCGGAGGGCGGGCTCAGTCTCGCACCCACTCGACCTCGGGTTGACTGGCGAACGTCAGACGGCCCGTGTCGGAAAGGACGAGCCCGCGGCTCATGACCTCGCGGTCGGCGCCGCTGAAGAAGACGGTGTAGCGACGCTCTCCGACGGCGCCGCTCTCGCGGTCGCAGCCCTCCACCCGGAATCGCTGAACGTCGACTCCACCGGTCCCGAAGGCGACGAAGTCCGGGCCGACCTGGAGGTAGCGGTCGCTGTACCTCGCGTCGTCGGTCACCCAGGAGCCGTGCAGCTCGACCGGGACTGTCCGCAGCGCCCCCGGCGACTTGCTGGCGACGAATCGGTAGACCGCGACGATCGACGTCGCGGCGAGGATCGCGAGGAGCACGTTGCGTGTCTTCATCGTCGCTCTCTCCCCTGGGCTTCGCCCCAGCCCACGCCGTGCTCGGCGGCCGGGCGTCGGAAGAACGAGAAGTCCTGTTTGAGGATCTCGAGGTTCTCGATACCGCCGCGAGCGTCGATGACCCGGAGAAAGGCGTCGACGACCTTCGGGTCGAACTCGCTCCCGGCCTGCTCGCGGATCATCCCGACGACCTCCATCGGGTCGACGCTGTCGCGGTACGGTCTGGGATTGGTCATCGCGTCGTAGACGTCGGCGACCGCGAGGATCCTCGCCTTGACGTCGATCTCCGCACCGATCAGGCCGTTCGGGTATCCGCTGCCGTCGTAGCGCTCGTGGTGCTGGGCGATCACCGGCATGATCTCCCCGATCGCCGGCAGCGGTTCGAGAATCCGCTCACCGATCAGGGTGTGCGACCGGATGATCTCGAACTCGTCGTGGTCGAGCCGGGCCTTCTTGTCGAGCAGGCTCTGCGAGATCCCGAGCTTGCCGATGTCGTGCAGCATCGAGCCGCGATAGAGCCTGGCCAGCTCGAAGGAGTCGAGGCCGTAGGCCTCGCCGATCATCACCGCGAGCCGGGTCACCCGCTCCGAGTGACCGGCCGTCCACGGAGACTTGGCGTCGACCGCCCTCGCGAGCGCTGCCAGGCTGCCGACCGAGAAGCTGTTGACCTCCTCGAGCATGCGGATGTTCGACAGCGCGACCGCGACCTGATCGGCGAGCTGGGTCAGGTGCTCGAGGTCGTCGTCGATCGGCGGCCGGCGGTCCCGGTGGCCGAAACCGATCACCGCCCGGAGCTCCCCCCGGACACGGATCGGCACGGCCGCGACGGTGTCCATCGCGCCGAGCCCGAGCAGCGCCACCAGGGCGCCGGGGGCCGCCACATCCTGACCGATGACCGATCCCGGGTGGAGACGCTCGAGCTGCGACCTGAGATCCGGGCCCGGCGTGGGGCAGGCCTCCCGAACCGGCTCGGCGTCAGAGTCTCCAAAGGTCGTCCGGCTCGATCGGGCGCCGTCACCGTCGACGACGGCGACCGATGCGAGGCTGCACTCGAAGTAGTCGTGGATCCCCTTGACAGCGGCATCGACCACCTCCGCGACGTCGAAAGACGCCAGCACCGCCCGGTGGACGTTGGCGCTCGCGTTAAGCGCTCCGAACTGACGGCGGAGCCTCGAGGACATCTCGTTGAAGGCGTCGGCCAGCTGCTCGAACTCGTCGCCCGACCTGATGTCGACGGACACCTTGAAGTCTCGCTGGCCGAGGTGCTCGGTCGCCTCGCGCAGCCGGTCGATCGGGTCGAGGTTGCGGCGGATTGCGGCGATGATCACCAGCAGCACCATCCACGACACGAGCAGGACCAGCGCCGGGTACACCACCCGCCAGCGCGCGAGCGGCGCGACCACCGAGCGGTAGGGCTCGCACACCGTAACGACCCAGCCGGACGCGAGAAACCTCGCCTCGAGGAACAGATCGCGGTGACCGCCGACGAAGAGGTCGCCGCGCAAGGACTCGACCGGGAAGATCGCGCCGGTCTCGCGATCCGCCGCGACGTGGTGGTCGGCGTTCACCCCCGTCCACGCGTCGACGCAGCCGTCGAACGAGCCGAAGATCAGCCCGCCCGTCTCGTCGAAGACGCAGAACTCGGCGTCGGCCGGCACCGAGTTGCCGCCGTCGAGCCCCCACAGGTAGCTCGGGCTCACCTCGCCGACGAGCAGCGCCGACTCCGGATCCTCCGGGTCGACGCGCCGGGCGATGCGGATCGCCGGCGCCCCGCCTCCGACGTCGATGGGTAGCAGGATCGAGCGGCCGGCGAGCAGGTGGACCTCTCGCTGACGGTGGCGAAATTCATCCTCGGCGCCGTTCGGCGCCGGCGCCGTTGCCGCGGCGCCGTCGCCCACGATCGCGACCCGCGCCAGCCGCTCGCCGCCGAGGGCGTCGAGGCCCGTATCGGGCTCGAGCTGCAGCGAGCGGGAGATCCCGGCGAGCTCGACCTCGGCGAACAGCAGGCGTTCGTAGAGCGACAGGCCGAGCGCCTTCGACGCCTGGTGGATACGGGCCGAGGCCTGGTCGACCAGCTCGTTGGTCACCGAGCGGTAGGACGCCACGCCGATGAGGACCATCGGCACGAGCGCGCACAGGACGTAGGCGACGAACATCCGATGGGCGAGCCTGCTGCGGAAGAGCCTCCGGTCGATCGCCATCCGGCGGCCGATCAGTACTCGGCGGCGATGCCGATGAAGCCGCCGTTGTTGGCTCGCACGATGTCGTCACGGCTCTGATGGGCGGTCAGGGGCGACTTGCTCACCCCGTCCGGACCGCTGCTGTAGAGATCGTAGTCCGAGTTGAGGGGAACCAGGAAGTGGTCCTTGCGGGGGTGGGGCGGGCCCGGTCCGTCGCTGAAGACGTTGAGGTACTGGTAGGGCCGGCCCCACGGGTCGAGCTTGCCGCCCATGCCGACCTGGGACAGGTTGTCCGGCGGCTGGTGGTAGTCGACGATGTAGTTCCGGATCAAGACGTCGATGACCGCGATGTCGGCCATCGCCTGCCGGTTCCGGTCGCCCTGGAGCTGGTCGGTGAAGCTCGGGATGACGATCGTCGACAGCGTCCCGATGATCGCCACGACGATGAGAAGCTCGACCACGGTGACCCCGGCCTCCCCGGGCCGGGCCCCGGCCGCACCGCGGCCTCGTACCGCCCGTTGGTCGGACGCATGGTCAGTTGATCGGTCCCACACGCACTTCGATCCTACATCATGTGAACAGTTTTCGTTCTTGTTATTCGGGGTCTGGCGCCTCTCAGCCAACCTCGGCGCGCACCGGGTTGGTCAGCGAGCCGACACCCTCGATCTCCACGATGACCTCGTCGCCCGGGGTCAGCGGCCCGACGCCGGCCGGGGTGCCGGTGAGCAGGACGTCGCCGGGGACCAGGGTCATGAACTGCGAGGCGAAGGAGACCAGGGCGGCGGCCGAGAAGACCATCTCGGAGGTCCTCCCCCGCTGCCGGAGCTCGCCGTTGACCGTGCAGGCGACCTCGAGGTCGGCGATCGCCTCCGCTGCGAGCCCGGCGACGACGACCGGCCCGAGGGGGCAGAAGGTGTCGAAGCCCTTGCCCCGGGTCCACAGCTTCTCGGCGCGCTGGAGGTCGCGGGCGCTGACGTCGTTGGCGCAGGTGACGCCGAGCACCGCCGACCACGCCGCCGCCTCGTCGATCCGCCGGCAGCGCCGGCCGATGACCAGGGCGAGCTCGGCCTCGTGCTCGACCCGCTCCGACTCGGGGGGCAGCACGATGGCGTCGCCCGGGCCGATGACCGCGCTCGGCGGCTTGAGGAAGAGCAGCGGCGTGGCCGGCACCTCGACCGCGTGCTCGGCGGCGTGGGCGGCGTAGTTGCGGGCGACGCAGACGATCTTCGAGGGCGCGGCCGGCGCGAGCAGCCGCAGCCGGGAGAGCTCGCCGAGCGGCGCCCCACGGCGGCCGGCCGGATCGCCGAACGGCCCGTCGCGCAGGTCGTGGACCTCGCCGTCGCGAAGCTCGCCCCAGCGGGCGCCGCCATCGACCTCGACGCGGACCAGCCGGCGCGGGCTCATCGCGGCACCACCGGGATGGTCGTCGGGTCGCCCGAGCCGTTGTCGACCACCGAGGCGTAGGCCCACACCCGACAGCCGCCGGTCAGCACCTCGACCTCGGCCCAGCCGAGCGGGCACTCGCCGACCCCGGCCAGGTCGAACACCCGGTTGAGCTGGGTCCAGCCGCCCGCCGGCACGGTCGCGTGGACGACCCCCTTGCGGACGCCGGCGTCGTCGTTGAGGAAGGTGCGGACGGTGCAGTCGGTCTCGCCGTAGTTGGTGAAGCCGATGTTGGTCCGGAAGGCGTCGGTGCTCTTGAGCTGGCTGAGCAGACCGCCGCTGCCGTGGCTCAGGGCGTGGCTGACGTCGAGCCCGGGCAGGAACTGGCCAAAGGTCCCGTCCGCCGAGTCGTTGAAGGTGCGGGCGGTGACGAGCAGCGCGCCGTCGGCCTCGACGTCGACCGCCCCGGCCGATCCCGGCTCGCCGAACAGGTCGCCGGCGATGTTGAGGAACTCGCGCAGCTCGCCGTCGCCGAGCACCACCGAGGTCTCGGCGCTGCCCCCGGCGTACCGGTAGACGAGATCGGCGCCGACCGCCCCGCCCGTCCGGTTGAGCAGCGCCAGGTTGGTCTTCCAGCGGGTCTGGTTGGCGCCGTCGGTCTCGGCGACCCCGGCGACCAGGAAGCGCTCGGCGTCCGGGCCGCCGTCGGGGGCCATGGGTACCGTCGTCGGGTCGCCGCTCGACGAGTCGACCACCGAGGCGTAGGCCCACACCGGCCCGCCGGAGATCACCTCGACCAGGGCGTAGCAGCCCGAGCAGTCGCCCGCCCCGGCGGCCCGGAAGACCCGGTTGCGCTGGGCCCAGCCGCCCGCCGGGACGGTCTCGACGAGCGGCGAGCCGACCGCCGCCCCGTCCCCGTCGAGCAGCCGGACTCGGAGCTGGGCGCCGCCGCCGCCGAGGTCCGAGAAGCCGATGTTGGTCCGGAAGTCGTCGCCCTCGGTGAGCTGCGAGAGCACCGCGACCTCGGCGCCGGCGAGACCGTCGGCCGCGCCGACCCCCGGGAGGAACTGGCCGAAGGTGCCGTCGGGGGTGTCGTTGTAGGTCCTCGCGGTGACGACCAGCGGCGCGTCGGAACGGACCTCGACCGCGCCCCCACTGTCGGCGACGCCGAAGGTGTCGACCGCGACGTTGACCAGCTCGACGAGAGCGCCGGCCGCGATCTCGAGGCTCGCCGTCTCGGCGCCCGAGCCGTGGCGGTAGGTCAGCTCGACCTCGGCCGCACCGGGGCCCGGGTTGAGCATCGCGAGATCGGACCGCCAGCGGGTTCCCGCCAGGCCCTCGGTCTCGGCGATCCCCGCCACCACCACGACATGCTCGACAGCGACCGCGGCCTGGTCGACGACGAAGCCGAGCCCGGCGATGGTCAGGGTGGCGGTGCGCGGCGGGCCGGGGTTGGGGTCGACGGTGAAGCCGAAGAGCCGGGGGCCGGCGCCCGAGGACGGCGCGATGCTGATCCACTCGACCGGGCTCGACGCGCTCCACGGGCAGCCCTCGCCGGTGGTCAGCTGGATCGTGCCGCCACCGCCGGTCGCGGCGATCGTCGCCGAGGTCGGCGACAGCGAGAAGGTGCAGCTCGAGCCCGGGGCCTCGCCGAGGAAGACCCGGCCCCAGCCGGTGTCGTTGTCCTTGCCGCTCGGGCCGTGGTCGAGGGCGCGCGACTCGAGAAAGTCGCGGACCTCGGCCTGGTCCCAGCCCGGCTCGGCGCTGCGCACCAGCGCCGCCGCCCCCGCGGCGTGCGGCGCCGCCGCCGAGGTCCCGAAGAAGCTCCGCGTCCCGTACGACACCGTCGACACGCCGTCGTAGGCCGCCAGGTCGGGCTTGACGACGCCGCCGCTCAGCGTCCCGCCGGGCCCGTTGGTCGGCCCGGCCGAGCTGTAGCTGCGCAGGGTGTAGGGCGAGAGATAGTTGACCGCGGCCACGCCGATCACCTCGGCGGCGTCGGTGGGCAGGGTCACCGACCCCTCGCCGACCCGATTCGAGATGTCGCTGTCGAGGCTGAAGAGCTCCATGTCGTGGGAGCCCGCGACCCCGGTGCGGCCGATCCGCACCGCGAAGGTGCCGCCCTCGGGCGCGGTGTAGGAGATCTGCTCGTAGGGCGACTGCCAGCTCTGGCCGGTCTGCGGCCGGTCGGACACCGCGACCTCCTCGGGCTCGGCGCCGCCGAGCCGGTACAGACGCAGGTCGTAGTCCGAGGTCGGGGCGACCCAGTCGGCCCAGACCAGGGCGATGCCCACCCGGTCGCCCTCGGACATCGTGAGGGTGAGCTCGTTGAGGTCGTCCCCGGGCGCGAAGTCGACCCAGCCATTGCCGTCGCCGTCGGCGCTCGCGCCCTGCCAGTGCGACCGGCGGTCGTTGCCCGCCGAGTTGAGGAACGGCGCGTCGGCGCCGGCGACGAAGGCGTTGATGAAGTCGGCGGCGTCGCCGGTGCCGTCGCCCGGCCCCGCCCCGTACCAGCCGATCGACATGCTCACGACGTCGACGCCCTCGGCGGCGAACCAGTCGAGGGCGGCGAACAGATCGGTCAGGGTCCGGATGTGGGCGAGCCGGAGGTCGGCCTCGGGCGCGACGTCGTGGACGATCTCCGCGCAGGCCGTGCCGTGCACCTGGTCGGCGGTCGACGAGGCGCCGCCGAAGGACCGGTAGGTCGTCCGATCGGCCGGGGGCAGCTCGAGGCCGAGCAGCTCCTCCCAGCCGCCGAACTCGATGTCGACCACGCCGACCCGGACGCCCGCCCCGGCGAACCCGGCGCCCTGCCAGGCGCCGGCGTTCATCGGCTCGAGCCCCTCCGAGGTCACGGCCAGGGTGGTGAGCTTGCGCGGCGCGGCGGCGGGCGGCGTCTCGGGCAGCACCGCGTAGAGCGGGCGTTCGACGAACCGCACCTCGGGCCGGCGGTCGAGCTCGCCGAGCAGGGCCGGCGGGACGAAGGCCTGGACCCGGCCGCCGGCGACGACGACGAACCGCGCCCCGCTTCGCTCGAGCCAGCCGGCGAGGGCGTCGGCCTCGGCCTCGGAGGTCAGGGCAACGACCTGCACCCGGTCGTCGCGCACCGCGAAGCCGCGCTCGGCGGCGGCTCGCAGCGGGTCGGAGGCCGCGGCGACCGAGCGCAGGGCCCGATCGAGACGGTCGTCGGCGTTCGCCGGCGCTGCGGAGACAAGGGCCAGCAGGAGGACCAGGGCGCTCGACAGGTGCTTCACGATGCTCTCCCGGGGTGCGGCGGCTCGGAGGCCGCCGCCCGACGGCCATTGTAGGTCGGGCGGTCGGCTTTCTCGGCGGCGGCGGCTGCACTATCCTACCGGCGCTGTGGGGGAGGTCACGGGATGAGGCTCGACCGCCGGCGGCGCCGCTACCGGATCGACGGCCGGTCCTTCGAGGCCGCCCGCACCGCCGACGGCGTCGCCCGGCTATGGGCCGAGGGGCCCGACGGCCTCGCCTGCGCCCTCGGCGCCGCCCACGCCCACGACCGGCTCGCCCAGATGGTGCTGGCGCGGATCGTCGGTCAGGGGCGGATCGCCGAGATCCTGCGCGACGACGAGACGACCCTCGCGGTCGACCTGGTGATGCGCGGTCTCGGCCTGCACCGGCAGGCCGAGGACGAGGTCGCGTCGCTCGGCGAGGCGGGCCGGCGCTTCGCCGAGGCCTACGCCGCCGGCGTCAACCACGTCCTGCGAACCGAGGGCCGGCCCCTCGAGCTGGTGCTCGTCCGCCACCGGCCCGAGCCGTGGCGCCCGGCCGACACCCTGCTCACCGTCAAGCTCCTCTCCTATCTCGGCCTCGCCCAGTCCCAACAGGACATGGAGAAGCTGGTCATCCAGGCGATCCACGGCGGCGCCGACCCCGAGGCCTTCCGTCGGCTGCTCGCGCCCCACCTCGACGGGCTCGACGACGCCACGGTCGGGCTGATCCGGGGTCTCGCCTACGTCGCGCCGCTGCTCCCGCCCGCCCTCCGCCTCGACCCGGCGGCGCCGCGCTCGGTGGCGAGCAACAACTGGGCGGTCGCCGGGCGCCGGACCGCCTCGGGCGCCACCCTCCAGTGCAACGACCCGCATCTCGAGGTCAACCGGCTGCCCGCGCTGTGGTACGAGGCCGAGATGCACGCCCCGGGCAGCCACCAGACCGGGATCACCATGCCCGGGGTGCCGGGGCTGGTGATGGGCCGGACCACCGCCCTGTCCTTCGGCTTCACCTACGGCTTCATGGACATGGTCGACTACTTCGTCGAGGAGATCCGCGGCGGGGCCTGCCGGAGGGGCGACGGCTTCGTCCCGATCGAGACGCGGCGCGAGGTGGTCCGCCGCCGCGGCGGGCCCGAGGTCGAGATCACCCTCCGCGCGACCGATCTCGGCGTCGTCGAGGCCGACCCGCTCTCCGCCGAGCTCGCCGACGGGCTCTACTTGGTCCGCGCCTGGCCGGGCCACCGCGGCGGCGCCGCCGGGTCGCTCGAGGCGATCCGCCGGCTGCCCGGCGCGCGAACCGTCGAGGAGGCGCAGCGGCTGCTCCGCCGGGTCGCGATCTCGGGCAACTGGGTCATCGCCGACACCGACGGGCACATCGGCTACCAGCAGTCGGGCCTCCTCCCGGCCCGCCGCCACTCGGGGCTCTACCCGGTCCCGGCGTGGCGCGACGACCTGGTGTGGCGGGACACCGTCGACCCCGACCTCCTGCTGTCCTTCGCCGACCCGCCGGAGGGCTTTGTCGCGACCGCCAACGACGAGCTCAACCCGCCCGGCGGGCCCCTCGCGGTCAACCTCCCCATGGGCCCCTACCGGGTCGAGCGGATCCGCGAGCTACTGGCCGCGCGCGACGACCACGACATCGCCAGCATGATGGCGATCCAGAACGACCTGCTGTCGCTCCAGGCGGTGCGGATCATGGAGCTCTGGCGGCCGCTGCTGCCCGACACCCTGGCGGGTCGCCTGCTCGCCGGCTGGGACGGCCGCTATGACGCGGGGTCGCGCGGCGCCACGCTGTTCGAGGCGGTCTACCACGCGGTGCTCCGCCGCCTCTTCGGCCGGCGCCTCCTCTCCCCCGAGGCCTGGGAGGCGCTGGTCGACGAGACCGCCATCGTCGCCGACTTCTACCACCTGTTCGACGCGGTGCTGCTCGACGACGACCCGTTCTGGTGGGGCGAGACCGGGCGCGAGGGAGTGCTCCGCGCCGTCCTCGAGGAGACCCTCGGCGAGGCCGACCCCTTCGACCTGATGCCCTGGGGACGGCGCCGCCGGGTGATGATGGAGAACATCTTCTTCGGCGGCCGGCTGCCCCGCGTCCTCGGCTTCGACCACGGCCCGATCGAGCTGCCCGGCGGACGCGCCACCATCGTCCAGGGCGGCCTCTTCACCGCCTACGGCCGGCTGACCTCCTTTGCCCCCTCGTGGCGCTACATCGCCGATCTCGGCGCTGACGAGGTCCACACCGCCCTCGCCGGCGGCCCCTCGGGCCGGCGCTTCTCGCGCTGGTACACCACCGATGTCGCGCGCTGGCTGCGCGGCGGGTACAAGACGATCCGGCACCGCAGCTGACAGTCGACAGTCGACAGCTGACGGTCCATCGCAAGGGAACAGCTCGGTGATGGCTTCGTGTCTTCGTGACCTCGTGGTTGCGACGTGGTGACGGCTCTGCCTCCGGTCGACTGCCGACCGGCGACGGCCAGCTGTCGGCCGTCCCCTCAGTTGACCAGCCCGGTCTCGGTGCTCGCCATCGCGTCCGCGGGCGGCGGCGGGTGGTCCCCCCGGCCGTTGCGCGTCGTGGTGTCGAACTCGAACTCGCACCAGCCGCCGGCGAGGAGGGCGGCCAGGCCCTCGCGGACCTCCGGGCTCGCCTCGATGCTGAGCGCCGGCGGCGGCACCAGCCGGGCGCGGAAGCGGCCGGAGCGGCGCAGCTCGAAGCGGACCGGCATGTCGCCGGGGTGGCCGAGGAGGTACTCGCGGATCGACTCGAGCCGCTCCTCGTCGACCGCGTCGAGGTCGAGGACGATCTTGAGCGCGGCGGCCCGGGCCGAGTCCATCGCGTCGAGGTCCGAGACCTTCTCGACCATCAGCTCGACGTGCTCGCCCTCGCCCTTGAGGGTCGCCGCGACGAGCACCGGCCGGCCGTCGGCGATCAGCCTCTCGCAGCTTTCGAAGGCGTCCGGAAAGGCCACCGCGCGCACCGCACCGGTGGCGTCCTCGAGCTGGAAGACCGCCATCCGCCGGCCCTGGTTGCGGCCTTCCTTCTTGATCGGGATGACCTTGAGCCCCGACACCAGACCGCCGACCGTGGCGTTCTCGGCGCCGTCGGCGAAGCGCCGCGGCAGATCGGCGATCGAGCTGTCGGCCCAGCGCTCGAGCTGCTCCCGGTAGCCGTCGAGGGGGTGGCCGCTGAGGTAGAAGCCGAGGACCTCGCGCTCCCACTCGAGCCGCTCCTGCGGGGTGGCCCGGTCGGCCCCCCGAATCTCCTCCTCGAGGCTCTCCGACGGCAGATCGGCGAACAGGAAGCCCTGCCCGAGCTCGCGCTGCTCGCGCTCGCGAGAGGTCATCTCGAGCAGCCGGTCGAGGTTGTCGAGGATACCCTTGCGGGGCGCCCCGAAGAGGTCGAAGCAGCCGGCCTTGACCAGGCACTCGAGGGCCTTCTGGTTGATCGCCCGCGGGGGCAGCGAGCCGAGGCAGTGCGAAAGCGACTCGAAGGCGCCGCAGGCGCGCCGGGCCTCGAGCAACGGCTCGACCACCGAGTCGCCGACCCCCTTGACCGCGCCGAGGCCGAAGCGGATGCCGCCGCCCTCGACCGAGAAGGAGCTCAGCGAGGTGTTGACGTCGGGGGGCAGGATCGCCAGGCCCATCTGCCGGCTGCGCGCGAGGTACTGCCTCAGCTTGTCGGTGTTCGAGGCCTCGGAGGTCAGCATTGCCGACATGAAGTGGGCCGGGTAGTGGGCCTTGAGATAGGCCGTGAGATAGGCGACCTGGGCGTAGGCCACCGAGTGCGACTTGTTGAAGCCGTACTTGGCGAAGGGCACGATCTGGTTCCACAGCTCGCGGACCTTGGCCTTGGGAAAGCCCTTGGCGATCGCGCCGTCGATGAAGCTCTGGCCCTCGCGGTCGATGATCTCCTGCTTCTTCTTGCCCATCGCCTTGCGCAGGGTGTCGGCCTTGGCCATCGAGAAGCCGGCGATCTCGACCGCGATCCGCATCACCTGCTCCTGGTAGACGATGATGCCGTAGGTCTCGCCGAGGATCGCCTCGAGCTCGGGGAAGATGTAGCTGATCGCCCGGCGCCCGTGCTTGCGGTCGGAGTAGTCGTCGATGAACTGCATCGGGCCGGGGCGGTAGAGGGCGTTGAGTGCGGCGAGATCGAGGAAGACCCGTGGCTGGACCTTGCGCAGCACGTCCTTCATCCCCGACGACTCGAACTGGAAGACCCCGTCGGTGTCGCCGGCGGAGAACAGCTCGTAGACCGCCGGGTCGTCGAGGGCCAGCCCCTCGAGCTCGAAGGCCGGGTCCTCGCTCTGTCGGATCGACTCGACCGCGTCGGCGAGCACGGTCAGGGTGCGCAGGCCGAGGAAGTCCATCTTGAGCAGGCCGAGGGTCTCGACGTCGTCCTTGTCGAACTGGGTCGCGACATCGCCGTGCGAGGTCCGGGTCAGGGGAACCAGGTTGACCAGCGGCTCGGGGGCGATGACGACCCCGGCGGCGTGGACGCCGCAGTGCCGCGCCTTGCCCTCGAGCCTCGCCGCGGTGGTGACCAGGGTGCGGACGTCCTCGTCGCCCTCGACGAGCTCGCGAAGCTGGGGCGACTCGTCGAGGGCCTTCTCGATCGTGATGTTGAGGTCGTCCGGAATCAGCTTGGCGATCCGGTCGACGTCGCCGAAGGGCATCCCCATGACCCGGCCGACGTCGCGGACCGCCGACTTGGCCTTGAGGATGTTGAACGTCGCGATCTGCGACACCGACTCCTGGCCGTAGAGGTCGCGCACGTAGGCGATCACCTCGTCGCGCCGTCGTTGACAGAAATCGATGTCGATATCCGGCATGGATATCCGCTCGGGATTGAGAAACCTCTCGAACAGGAGGTCGTACTCGAGAGGGTCGATATCGGTGACGCCGAGCGCATAGGAAACGACCGAGCCGGCGGCCGATCCTCGACCCGGTCCGACCGGGATATTCCGCTCTTTTGCATACCGTATGAAGTCCCAGACGACCAGGAAATACCCGGGAAAACCCATGCGCCGGATGATCGCCAACTCGTCCTCGAGGCGGCTGAAGTAATCCTGGCGATCGTGCCTCCTCGCCCTCCCCTTTTCCAGGCGTCGTTCGAGGCCCTCTCGGGCTTTTTGCTCGAGAAATGCCTCGATCGAAGACCCTTCGGGAACCGGGTAGTTTGGGAGGTGAAGCCGGTCGGTATCGAACCTCACATGGCAGCGAGAGGCGATCTCGGTCGTCCGCTCGCAGACCCCGGGAAAATCGACGAAAAGAGCGGCCATTTCCTCACCGCTCTTGACATAGAACTCGGCGTTGTAGCTGGCGTTGCGGTGGAGCTCCTCGAGGGTCCGGTTGAGACCGATGCCGAGCAGCACCCGGTGGGCGAAGAGGTCCTCGCGGCGGTGGAAGTGGCAGTCGTTGGTCGCCGCCATCTCGATCCCGGTGAGCCGGGAGATCTCGGCGACGCCCTGGCGCACGAACTCCTCGTCGGCGAGCCCGTGGTTCTGGAGCTCGAGGAAGAAGCTGTCCCGGCCGAGGATCTCGCGGTAGGTCTCCGCCGCGGCCCGCGCCCCCCGGGGGTCGCGGTCGAGCAGCCGCCGGGCGACCTCGCCCGACAGGCAGGCCGACAGCCCGATCAGGCCCTCGGCGTGCTCGGCGAGCAGCTCCCGGGAGATTCTCGGCTTGTGGTAGAAGCCGCTCAGGAAGCCCTCGCTGACCAGCCGGACGAGATTGCGGTAGCCGCTGTCGTTCTCGGCGAGCAGCACGAGGTGGTCGTAGGGCTTGCGCTGGCCGGAAACCGGGGTCCGGTCGCGGTGGTCGCCCGGCGCGACATAGACCTCGCAGCCGATCACCGGTCGCAGACCCGCCTCGAGGGCGGCGCGGTGGAACTGGAAGGCGCCGAAGAGATTGCCGTGGTCGGTGATGGCGAGCGCCGGCATCCCGAGCTGCGAGGCCTGCCGCACGAGCTCCGGAATGCTGATCGTCGAGTCGAGCAGCGAGTAGTGGGTGTGAACGTGAAGGTGGACGAAACCGCCGTCCCCTGGGGGCGCCATGCGGTCATCATAACCCGGCCCGGGCGCCCGCCGCGGTGGCTCCCGAAAGGGGCCCGTCGGGCGGCCCGTCGTTCGAGAGATTACGATCCGCTCGAGGATCAACCCGCGGCCCGAGAATCAACACAATCGATTTCAAGTCGCCGGTGAAAATAATTTCGATTTTCTTTCCAAAATCGCTTGACATTCCTCCGTCAATCCCGCATCGTGAGCTTGTCAATGCTCAGCAAGCTCAAGCTCGCCGCCGACCAGGAGCCGAAGAAAACACAGGACGAACACTCGATCATCCGTGTGTACCGGCGCCATGCGGCGCGCGCGATTTCCGAGGAAAGGTGGGAGGTCGCCGAGATCTTCTTCGACCGGATTTTGGATGTCGATCCTGAGCTTACCGAGGCATGGTTGATGAAGGGTCTCCTCCGACAGTACTGTCGAGAAGATGATCACACCGCGGCCAACTGCTACCGAAAAGTCATCCGACTTTGCGGCGAGCAGCTCGGGCATCCCCATGCACAAAGGGCGCGCGCATCTCTCGGGAGACTGATGACGGTCTGGGGCTGAGCCCAGACCATCTGACGCGGCAATCGGCTGCGTTTTTCGAAGCGAAAACAACCCCTAGAAATCCGTTCCGAACGCGCGATACGGCGGACCGTCGACCCGGACGGCCCAGCCTGGCGTCGCCTCGGTGGCCGACCCGGTCCACGACCACCGGGAACGTCGGGCTGACCAGCCCCAGGCATGCCTATCCCCTTGAGTGAGGTCGGGGGTGTCCCGGTTCCCGATCCCGACTCACGCCCGCCCCAGCCAGCGGTATCTCGATCCAATCGATCGCGAGCCTGCGGGCGGAACGCCCGCACCACCATCCCCTTCGTGCTCGCCTTCGTGTCTTCGTGTCTTCGTGGTTGCGACGGTCGACGGGATGTCGCATCGGGAACGGGATCGGAATCGGCAGAACCTGAGCGATCCGGACAGGTAGGCCCCGGGCTAGCCCGGGAACGACAGGCTGACGGGAGTCAGAGGGCGCGGTCGAGGAGGAGCTGGGTGGCCTTGGCGAGCGCGTCCCGCTCCGGGCTGTCGGGGAAGGACCTGGTCCGCTCGAGGGCCCGGTCGGCGAAACGGCGGGCCCGCCGGTGGGTCTCCTCGAGGGTCCCCGAGGTGCGCACCAGCTCGAGCACCTCGTCGACCGTGATCTCGTCGAACCGCCCGGTGGCGACCACCGACTGGAGCCGCTCGGTCTGGCGCCCGTCGAGCCGCGGCATGAGCAGGATGATCGGCAGCGTCGCCTTGCCCTCGCGCAGGTCGGCCATCACCGGCTTGCCGACCTTGACCGAGGCCGCGGTGAAGTCGAGCAGGTCGTCGACCAGCTGGAAGCAGATCCCGATGTCGCGCCCGAACTCGGCGAGGGGCTCGGTGAGGTGGAGAGTCGAGGGCTGGAAGAGCGCCGGGATGGCGCAGGCGGCGGCGAACAGCTCGGCGGTCTTGCGCCGGGTGATGTCCATGTACCGCGCCTCGTCGATCGCCAGACGGCCGCGCTCCTGGTCGGCGAGGATCTCGCCCTCGGTCATCCTGAGGGTGGCGGTGACGAGCTGCCTCATGACCTCGACGTCGCCGAGCTCGAGGCAGAGATCCATCGCCCGGCTGTAGAGCCAGTCCCCGACCAGCACCGTCGTCTGGTTTCCCCACCGGCTGTTGGCGGTGGGCCGCCCGCGGCGGAGGTCCGAGCCGTCGATGATGTCGTCGTGGATCAGGGTGGCGGTGTGGATCATCTCCACCACTGCGCCATAGCGGACGTCCCGCTCGCCGCTGTAGGAGAGCATCCGGCTGATCAGCAGGACGAGGGCCGGGCGGAGCCGCTTGCCGCCGCTGCCGAGTACGTAGGTGCACAGGTCGCGGACCATCGGCTCGGCGTGGGCGAACTCGCGGTCGAAGAAGGCCTCGACGTCGTCGAGCCGGCCGAGGATCGGCCAGAAGATCTCTCGGATCTGCTCGGCGCGCCGGAGCGAGGACACCGCCTTCATCGTCCGCGCAGGATAGCACGCCCGAGCGGCCTGCCCGGGCCCTTCAGTCCGGGTCGGATCACTCCAGCGGTCCCGGGTCGGTGACGCACTCGACGCCCTTGGGCGGCGGTGGCAGCCAGGCGCCGCGCGGCGGCTCGGTCGATCTGCGCCACCCTCTGAAGTCGAGCCGGTTCACCGCACCCTGCGGGTCGCGGATCGTGACCGAGGCCGGCAGGCCGTCGTCACCGAGCACCAGGGTCACCCGGTCGACGCCGCCGGGCTCCCTCGGCAAGAGCACGATCGCCGAGGCGCCCTCGGCGGCCACCGAGAACTGGACCATCGCGCCGCGCGGGTCGAGCACCGCGGCGAGCGGCACCCGCTCCCACTCGCGATCGGTCAGCAGCCGCTCGTCGCAGGTCTCGTCGGCCAGGTCGACCAGCCGCACCGTCCGGCCGAGCAGGCCCATCAGCCGGACCGGCGGGTCGCCGGTGTGGAAGACCGCCCGGTCGGGCCAGGCCAGCCAGACCCGGCCGTCCGCGAGCTCGCCTCCGGTCATGCCGGCGGCGATGTACTCCTGCTCGAAGTCGGCCTGCCAACCGGGCTGGCTCGCCAGCGCCCGGTTGAGCGTCTCGAGGCGCTCGAGACCGGGCTCGTCGGCCCGCGCGACGCCGACCTGACCGCCGAGCAGGCCCGCGACGGCGACGATCGCCGCGCCGACGAGGCGGACGGGCGGCCGCAGGGTCAGGCCTCGCCCTCGGCGAGGGTCTCGACGTACAGGGTCTTGAGCGCCTGGATGACCACGAAGATGCGCTCGTTGTTGCTCTCCGGGGAGGTCGGGAAGAGGAAGAAGCCGTGCTCCTCCACCGAGTACTGAGCCACCCGGCCGTGGATCACCTCGCCGTCGAAGAACTCGACCCTGGCGGTCGCGCCGGTCGTCGGTCGGAGGATGTCGAGGGACGAGACCTGGACCTCGAGGTCGCGACGCCGCGGGTCCTTGATGAAGAAGACCGCCTTGAGGCCGCCGAACTCGGCGCGGAGCTGCTCGCCGTCGTCGGTCGAGACCTCGACCGCCCGGTCGGTCGGGCTGAACTCGCGCCGGAGCCGGCCCCGGCGGGTCGTGCCGTCCCGAAAGTGGAGGACGACCTCGCGCCTCTCTGCATCCCACATGGCCTTCCCTCCAGTGCCAGCGGCGGTCGCGGACCATGCTACCACGCGGAGGTCGGGCGCCACCGGGACGGCCCCCCGGCCGGCGACCGATCAGCCGGCCCCGCCCCTCAGTGGCGGAAGTGGCGCCGGCCGGTGAGGACCATCGCGATGCCGAGGGCGTTGCAGGTCGCGATCACCTCGGGGTCCTTGATCGAGCCCCCCGGCTGGATGACGGCGCGGACGCCGGCCGCGTGCAGCGACTCGACCCCGTCGGGAAAGGGGAAGAAGGCGTCCGACGCGGCGACGCTACCGGACAGGTCGTGGCCGTGCTCGAGGGCCTTGGCGACCGCGATCTTGGCCGCGTCGACCCGGCTCATCTGGCCGGCGCCGATGCCGAGGATCCGGTCGGCGGCGCCGACCACGATGGCGTTCGACCCGACGTGCTTGACGACCCGCCAGGCGAGCTCGAGGGCCGCGCTCTCGTCGGCGGTGGGGGCGCGCTCGGTCGCCACGCGGCGCTCCTCCCCCTGCCACCCGGCGTCGCGCTGCTGGAGCAGCAGACCGCCGTCGACGTCGCGGATCACCGTCCCGGTCGGCGCCGCCGGCGAGGCTTCGAGCACCCGGAGGTTCTTCTTGGCGGCGAAGGTCTCGAGGGCCGCCCGGTCGAAGCCCGGGGCGACCACCACCTCGGCGAACTGCTCGACGACCGCGGCGGCGAAGGCGCCGTCGACCGGTCGGTTCGCCGCGATCACCCCGCCGAACGCCGACAGCGGGTCGGTCGCGCGGGCGATCCGAAAGGCCTCGGCCATGTCGTCGGCGAGACCGACCCCGCAGGGGTTGGCGTGCTTGATGACCGCCACGCCGGCCGCCGGGAGGTCCCAGACCAGCCGCCAGGCGCCGGTCGCGTCGCCGAGGTTGTTGTAGGACAGCTCCTTGCCCTGGATCTGGCTCGCCCCGGCGAGCCCGGTGGCGCCCGGCCGGCGGACCAGCATCCCCCACTGGTGGGGGTTCTCGCCATAGCGCAGGCCCCGGCGCTCGCCGGAGAGGAGCTCCTCGGCGACGGCGGCGGGGGTCGAGTCGGCGTCGGCGCCGCCGAGCAGCCGGGGCAGGGCGGCGGAGATCGCCGCGTCGTAGGCCGCGGTGTGGGCAAAGGCCTTGACCGCGAGCCGCTGACGGGTCGCCTCGGAGGGCGCTCCGGCGGCGAGCTCGGCGAGCAGCGCCGGGTAGTCGGCGGGGTCGACCACGACCGTGACCCGGGCGTGGTTCTTGGCCGCCGCCCGGATCAGGCTCGGGCCGCCGATGTCGATCTGCTCGACCGCCTCGGCGAGCCCGACCTCGGCCCGCGCGACGGTCTCGCGGAAGGGGTAGAGATTGACCACGACGAGGTCGATCGGCGGGATGCCGTGCTCTGAGAGCTGCGAGAGGTGGTCGGCGACCGGTGCCGCGAGGATCCCGGCGAAGACGCGGGGGTGGAGGGTCTTGACCCGGCCGTCGAGGATCTCGGGGAAGCCGGTGTGGTCGCCGACCGCGACGACCTCGCAGCCCTCATCGGCGAGGGCCCGGGCGGTGCCGCCGGTCGACAGCAGCGTCCAGCCGAGCGCGACGAGCCGGGGCCCGAGCACGTTGAGCCCCCGTTTGTCGGACACCGAGATCAGGGCGAGCTTGGTCATCTGTGCCTCCGTCGACCGGCGGATTCTACCGTGGCGGGGGATGACGGCAAACCTCGGCCGGCGCCGGGGGGACGGCCGGCCGGGCGCAATCCGGGCCCGGGCGCGGGCATCGGCGCCGATGACGCGATACCATGGCGTCGAGGTCATCGAGATGACGAAGAATCTCCTGCCGGTCGCCCTCCTGGTCACGGCCGCCGCGGCGTGCGGGCCGCCCGCGTCGCCTCCCCCGGGTCCTTCGGACGCGGCAGCGTTGCCCTCGGGGGGCACCGTCGTCATCGGTCTGCTGAGCGACGTCCAGGGCTGGAACCCCTATCTCGCCGACGACCTCGACACCGCCCAGCTGCTCGCCCTGGTCTACCCGACGCTGGCGATCGAGCAGCCCGACTACCACCGCCACCCGCCGTCCTTCGCCCCGGCGCTCGCCCGCGCCTGGACCTGGTCCGACGACCACCTCGTCCTCGAGCTCGAGCTCGACCCCCGGGCGCGCTGGTCGGACGGCGTGCCGATCACCGCGCGCGACGTGGTCTTCACCTGGGAGGTCCAGACCTCGGACGACATCGACTGGCTCCATAGCGACGCCAAGGGCTCGATCACCGCCGTCGAGGCGGTCGACGACCACACCGTGAGGGCCAGCTTCAGCCGGGTCTACCCCTACCAGCTGATGGACCTCAACGACGGTCCGATCGTCCCGGCGCACCTCTGGTCCTCGATCCCGTTCGCGGACTGGCGCGACACCGACTGGCTGCCGCGCAGCGTCGCCGGCGGGCCGTTCCGGATCGCCGGCCACACCCCGCAGCAGCAGATCACCCTCGAGCGCAACCCCGGCTACTGGGACGCGCCGCTGCCCGCCCTCGACCGGGTGGTCTTCAGGATCGCCCCGTCCGAGCAGAGCCTGGTCAACCAGCTCCTCGCCGGTGACATCGATGTGCTGCCCTCGCTGCCGCCCGCCGATCTCGAGCGGGTCCGCGCCCACCCGGGGATCGAGCTCGTGATCTACGACGACCGCTCCTACACCCACCTCTGCTGGAACACCACCGACCCGCGGCTCGCCGACCCCGCGGTGCGCCGCGCTTTGACCGCGGCGATCGACCGCCAGACCCTGGTCGACGTGGTCTACGGCGGCTTCGGCCGGCTCGGGGTCGGCCCGATCCTCTCGAGCTTCTGGGCCTTCGACGAGGGCCTCGAGCCGGCGCCCCACGACCCCGCCGCGGCGCGCGCCGGGCTCGCCGCCGCGGGGTGGAGCGACAGCGACGGCGACGGCGTCCTCGACCGCGCCGGCGAGGCATTCACCATCGAGCTGCTGGCGGCCGCCGAGAACGAGCTCCGCCAGGACATCGCGCTCCTCGTCCAGGCCGACCTCGCACGGGTCGGCGTCGCGGTCGAGCCGCGCTTCGTCGAGTGGGGCACGCTGGTCGCGGCGGTCGACGCCGGGGACTTCGACGGGGTGGTCAACCGCTGGGAGGAGCCGACCCAGATCGATCTCGAGGGGCTCTGGCGCACCCCGGCCCCGGACGAGCCGACCTTCAACTTCGGGCGCTACTCGAACGCCGAGGTCGACCGGCTGCTCGACGAGGTCGCGGGGCTCGCCGACTTCGCCGCCCAGCGGCCGCTCTACCACCGGATCCAGCGGCTGATCGTCGCCGACCAGCCCTACACCTTCCTCGTCGAGAACACCCGGCTGACCGCGCTCGCGTCGCGGATCCGGGGCGCCGAGATCAACTCGGCGACGCCGTACTTCAACCTCGAGCGGTGGACCGTCGGGCGCGAGCCCGCCCGCTGAGCCGATGCGCCGGCTGGTCGCCCGCCGCCTCCTCCTGCTGGCGCCGATGGTCTGGCTGGTGGCGACCCTGACCTTCGCCGTGGTCGTCGCCGCGCCGGGCTCCTACGCCGACGCGGTCGACCACCCGGGGCTCGACGCCGCCCAGCGCGAGGCGCTGCGCGCCCGCTACGGTCTCGACCAGCCGTTGCACCGCCAGTACCTGAGCTGGCTCGGTGCGGTGCTGCGCGGCGACCTCGGGGTCTCGTTCGTCACCAAGGAGCCGGTGACCCGCCTGCTCGGGCGCGCCCTGCCCCCCACGCTGCTGCTCGGCGGCGCGGCGCTGCTGCTCGACTTCCTGCTCGGCGTCGCGGTCGCCGTCGCCGCCGCCCGGCGGCCGCACGGCTGGTTCGACCGGGTCAGCACGGTCGTCGGTCTCGGGGTCGCCGGGCTGCCGTCGTTCTGGGTCGCGGGTCTCGCGGTGCTGGTCTTCGCGCTGCTCCTTGGCTGGTTCCCGGCGTCGCACATGCTGTCGGCCGGCGCCGACCGGATGAGCGGCGGCGCCCGCCTCGCCGATTTGCTCCACCACCTCGTCCTCCCGGCGGCCTGCCTCGGTCTCGCCGGGGCCGCGGGCACCGCCCGCTACCTCCGCGCCGCGCTGCTCGACATCCGCAGCGAGCGCTTCATCCTCGCGGCGCGGGCGCGCGGCCTGAGCGAGCGCCGGGTCCTCTGGGTCCACACGCTGCGGCCGGCGCTGCTGCCGGCGATCACCCTGCTCGGTCTGTCGCTGCCGGTGCTGGTCTCGGGGTCGGTGGTGATCGAGACCGTCTTCTCGTGGCCCGGGGTCGGTCTGGCGCTGCTCCGGGCGGCCCAGGCCCGCGACCTGCCGGTGATCATGGCGATCACCATGCTCGGCGCGGTCGCGGTGCTCGTCGGCAGCCTGATCGCCGATCTCGGCTATGCCGCCGCCGACCCGCGGGCGCGCGAGGACCTGCGGTGAGCGCGCCGCGACGCCTGAGGGTCGGCGCCGGCTCGCTCGGCCTGCTCGTCGTCGCCTGCCTCGCCGGCCCCTGGGTGCTGCCGGTCGCGCCGGCCGCCGACCCGGCGCGAGCGGCGCTGCTCCCGCCGGGCGCCGTGGTCACCGAGGTGACGACGATCGACGGCCGGGCCTACGTCTCCCCCGAGGTCGAGGTCGAAGGGGAGACCGTCACCGTGGCCGGCCCCCGGCGCGACGAGGTCCTCGCCCGCACCGACGTCGCCTCGATGCGCCGGGTCAGGCTCTGGCTCGGCAGCGACCGCTTCGGCCGCGACGTGCTCGGCCAGCTGCTCGCCGGCGGCCGGATCTCGGTCGCCGTCGCCGCCCTCGCCGCCCTCGTCGCCCTGGTCGTCGGGACCGGGGTCGGCCTCGCCGCGGCCTCCGCCGGCGGCGCGGTCGACGCGGCGATCATGCGGCTGGTCGACGCCTTGCTCGCCTTCCCCACCCTGTTCCTGCTGATCCTCCTCGCGGCGCTCTTCCGGCCCGGACCCGCGGTCCTCGTCGCGGTGCTCGGCCTGAGCTCGTGGATGGGGCTGTCCCGGCTCGTCCGCGGCCAGGTCCTGGCGCTGCGCGGCCGCGACTTCGTGCTCGCCGCGCGGGCCGCCGGCGCCACCGAGGGCCGAATCTGGCGGCGCCACTACCTGCCCAACATCGCCGGCCCGCTGGCCCAGGACGCCGCGCTGCGGCTCGGCGACCTGGTGCTCGCCGAGTCGACCCTGTCCTTTCTCGGGATCGGCCTGCCGCCCGACCTGCCGACCTGGGGAGGGATGGTCGCCGAGGGTCATCGGGTGATGGTCGACGGCTGGTGGCTGGCGACCCTGCCCGGGCTCGCCATCGCGCTGCTCGTCATCTCGCTCGCGCTCCTCGGCGACGGGATCCAGGAGAGATTGGCGACCGGAGCGGCGTGAGGCGGTCTGACCGACGACCCTTCCGCCGACCAGGTCCGACCTCTCCGCCACCCTTCACACCCGCGGTAAGGTGCTACCCTGCGGGACCATGAGCCCTTCGATCGACACCCGGGTCGCCATCGTCGGCGGCGGGATCACCGGGCTCGCGGCGGCCTCCTGGCTCGAGCTCGACCACGGCATCGACGACGCGGTGGTCCTCGAGGCGTCGGATCGCGCGGGGGGCAAGATCCGCAGCGAGCTCGAGGCCGGCCACACCGTCGAGGGGGGCCCGCAGGGCTTTCTCGACAACGCCCCCGACACCCTCGAGCTCGCCCGGCGGGTCGGGCTCGGCGGGGCCCTCGTCCCGGCGGCCGACGCCTCGGCCGACCGCTTCATCCTGCGCGCCGGCCGGCTGCGCGCGGTCCCGACCTCCCCGGTCTCCTTCGCGACCTCCGACCTGCTGCCCCTCGGAGGACGGCTCCGGGTCTTCGCCGAGCCCTTCGCCCGGCGACGGCCGGACGGCGACGAGAGCGTCTTCGACTTCGCCGCGCGGCGGATCGGGCGGGTCGCCGCCGAGGTGCTCGTCGACTCGATGGTGACCGGGGTGTTCGCGGGCGACTCCCGCCGGCTCTCCCTCGCCGCGACCTTCCCGCGGATGGCGGCGATGGAGGCCGAGCACGGCTCGCTGACCCGGGCCCTCGTGGCGAGGATGCGCGCCGCCCGCCGCTCGGGGGGCCGGAGCGCCGGACCCGCCGGACCGGGCGGCACCCTCCACACCTTCGACGGCGGGATGGAGCTTCTACCCCGGCGGCTCGCCGACCGGCTCGGCGACCGGCTCCGGAGCGAGACCGCGGTCCTCGGCATCGGCCGCGATCCGACCGGCCTGATCCTCGAGACCGGGAGCGGCCCGGTCCGCGCGCGGCGGGTGCTGCTCGCGCTGCCCGCCGACCGCGCGGCGAGGCTGCTCGCCGGTCTCGCGCCCGACGCCGCCGAGCCCCTCGCCGCGATCCCGACGGTCCCGATCGCGGTCGTCATGGCCTCCTACGCCGATCCCGGGGCCTTCGGCCGGCCGGTCGACGGCTTCGGCTTCCTCGTCCCGCGAGCCGAGAACGCCGGCATCCTCGGCACGCTGTACTGCCACTCGATCTTCCCCGGCCAGGCGCCGGCCCCGCGGCTCTTCCTGCGCACCATGATCGGCGGCGCTCGCGAGCCCGGGCTGGCCGGGCTCGGGGACGACGCCCTGGTCGGCTCGGTGCGCGCCGCCCACGCCCGCATCCTCGGTCGCGACCCGGATCCCGACCGGGTGTGGATCGTGCGCTGGGCCGAGGGGATCTCCCAGTACACGATCGGCCACCTCGACCGGGTCGCCGCCGCCGAGCGGGCCGCCCGCGCCGCGGGGATCGAGCTCGCCGGCTCGCCCTACCGCGGGGTCTCGGTCAACGACTGCATCCGCCAGGCGCGCGCCGCCGCCGGCCGGCTGGCCGCGACATCCTGAGACCAGACGTCAGTTATTAGTGTTTAGTTATTCGTTTTAAGTTAAAATGCTGACTTTACTGCCTCGATATAACCAAGAACCAAAAACTAAGAACTGGTGCTAGCTCGTGCCGACCACGACGGCGGCGACGCCGAGCCAGACCACCACGGTGATGAGCAGTGGGCGGTCCGTGACCAGGACTCTGGTCGGGCTGCCGCCGAGGTCCTGGGTGTGGAGCAGGAAGAGGTAGCGGAAGAGGCCGTACAGGACGATCGGAACGGTCGCCATCAAGCCCTCCGAGCCGACCTTGGCGACGGTGTCGGGGGCCACGGTGTAAAGCGTGTAGGCGAGGACCGTCGCCCCGAGCACCACGCCGATCGCCTGGTCGACCAGGGCGAGGGTGTAGTGGCCGAGCACCTCGCGATGGCTCCCCGCGTCGTCGCCGAGCAGGGCGAGCTCGGAGCGCCGCTTGCCGAGGGCGAGGTAGAGGGCGAGCAGGTAGGCGCAGAGCAGCAGCCAGCGCGACACCGGCACGTCGATCGCCACCGCACCCCCGACGACCCGCAGGACGAAGCCGGCGGCGAGCACCAGGACGTCGATGAAGACCACCCGCTTGAGGACCGCCGAGTACAGCACGACGAGGGCGAGGTAGGCCCCGAGAACCACCTGGAACCAGCCGCCCACCGCCGCCGCCGCGGCCAGCGCGGCCGCCGCGAGCAGGACGGCGGTGGCGAGGGCCGCGCCGGCAGAGATCTCGCCGGCGGCGATCGGACGGTCCCGCTTGGTCGGGTGACGGCGGTCCGACTCGCGGTCGAGCACGTCGTTGACCAGGTAGACGGCCGACGAGGCCGCGCAGAACGCCGCCACCGCGAGCAGCCCCCGCGCCCACGCGGCCGAGTCGTCGAGACGGCCCGAGAACACGAGGGGCGCGAGCACGAAGCCGTTCTTGAGCCACTGCTCGGGTCGCAGGCTGCGGACGAGGGCGGAACCGGTCACCCGTCGATTCTACCGTCCCCCGGATCGTCCGGGGACGGCTCGATCCCGCCGAGGGTCACGGCTCGACGCGGCCGGAGGGCCTCCGCGGCGTCCACAGGGGCGGCTGGACCGACACCAGGGCGGTGGTCACGCCGCCGCCGAGCCCGGCGGGCAGGGTCAGGGTGACGACCGCGCCCGACACCACCGCGAGACCCGAGACCGGGACCCAGAGCCGGTCGGCGCCGGCGGCGATGGCGACCGATGCCGGCACGCCCGCCCGGCCCGGGTGCGACGAGGTCACCGCGAGGGAGGACGCGGCTGGGGCCGGCGCCGACAGCACGACCTCGAGATCGGCCGACTCCCCGACCCGCATCTGGAGCAGCTCCTGCTCGACCGCGAGCATCGTCCCGAGGCAGTCGGTCTCGAGGATCGTCCGATCGCCGCCGATGGCGATCCACGAGGCCCCGTTCTTCCGGATCCGGTGCAGGGCCTCACCCGGCGCCCCGAAGCTCGTCCATCGGACCCCGTCGGCGCTCGCCAGCACGACCGCCGGACGGCTGCCGTCGGCCGCCTCGTCCCAACCGACGGCGACGAAGCGGTCGCCCGCCCAGATGACGTCGCGCAGCTCGGATCCGACCCCCGAGCGGCGCGGCAGCCAGACCTCGCCGGCGGGGCTCGCCAGCACGGTTCCGGCCTCGCCGACCGCGATCCACCCGTCGGGCCCCCTGGCCGCCCCCCAGAGGTCGGCCCCGGTCGCGGTGAGAGCCTCGGACCAGTTCATCGCGTCGGGCGAGCGAAGGATGACCCCGCCGCGACCGAGGACGACGAACTGACCGCCGTCCCAAACCACCCGCTCGAGATCCTCGGTCAGGTAGAGAAAGGGTTTGAACCACGTCCCGCCGCCGTCGCTGACAAAGAGGTCGCCGCCGTTTCCGGCCGCCACCACCCAGCCGCCGCCCGACTCCACGGAGTGGAGCACCGCGTCTTCGGGCGATGCCTCGGTGAGCCAGCTCGCGCCGTCGTCGCTGTGCCCGATCCACCCGTCGCCCACCGCGATGAGGCCGTCGCCGGTCGATGCGACGCCGTAGAAGCGGTCGGTCGACTGGGGATGGACGCTCCATCCCCCGGCGGGGAGGCGGCTCGCGGTGGTCCCGCCCGATCGGCGTTTGAGCTCGTTCTCGCACAGACCGAGGCCGCCGACCGCCAGCCAGCGGTCGCCGTCGAGGGCGATGTCGACGAGGTCGTCGGCACAGGCCAGCGACGAGCAGCCGCCGCTCAGACACGCCCAGGTCGAGCCGTTGGAGCTCGTCACGACATCCCCGTACGCACCCGCCGCGACCCACCGCGAGCCGTAGCGCCCGAGGGCCGGGAAGCCGCCGAGCTCGTCCTCCCACGGCGGCCGGAAGGTCACGCCGCCGTCGACGCTGACGAGGATCGTCGCCGCCGGGTCGAGGTACGGGGTCGGGCAGCCCGAGATGCCGCTCGCCACCACCCAGCCGCTGCCCGACGCGAGACCGAGCCAGTCGCTCCACGGCGGGCAGCCGCCGAGGGCCGCGGCGAGCGACCACTCGCCCTTCTCGTCGCGAGACCACAGCTCGCTGCCGCTCGACCAGAGCAGCCGGCTCCCCGTCCACCCGAGATCGATCCGGTCGAGGTCGAAGAGGTCGCCGCCGGTCTTCTTGCCCCTCGCCGCTCCGGGGATCGCCGAGCCCGAGGCCGGCACCGCGCCCTCGAGCTCCCAGTCGAAGCCGTTCGGGCTGTACCAGATCTCGACGCCGACCGCGACGTAGAAGCCGACGTCGGCGCCGGTGATCGCATCGGCGGCGCCGGTCCAGGGCGCCGGCACGAGCTCCCACTCGGCGCCGAAGGCGCTGGTCAGCAGGTTGCCCTCGAGACCGTCGCCGACCGCCACGAAGCGCGACGCGCTGAACTCGACATCGACCAGGACCGCGTCGGGATCGGTGTAGACGGTGGTCCAGACCTGCCCGGTGGGGCTTCTCAGCACGACCCCCTCGCCGACCGCGACGAAGAACCCGGCGCCCCAGTCGACGCCGAAGAGATCGCCCTCGCTCCCGCTCGCCACGGCCTGCCAGGTGTAGCCGTCGGTGCTGCGGACGATCGTTCCCGCCGCCCCGACACCGACGAAGGCGTTGACCTCGTGCTTGAGCCGGTACAGGTCGGTCCGCGGCGGCATCGGGTTGACCCAGCGCCAGTCGCAGGTCTGGGCGGAGGCGGTGACGGCCGCCGCCGAGGCCGCGACGAGCACCACCAGCTTGAGCGTCCGCTCGCCCATGACGCCACCTCCTGGTCGGACCCCCCCCGGGCAACGGCCCGGACGGGACGGCGGGTTGAAGACCATTCACACTCTACACCCGCCTCCGCGCCCACCGGGTGAGCAGGGTCACCCGCACGCGGATGGTCCAGTGAACGCCCATCCGGATCGTCCAGATCCTGCCCGATCCCGACTCACACCCGCCCCAGCCATCGGAATCTCGATCCAATCAAACGCGAACCCGCGGGCGGGAGGCCCGCGCCACCATCCCCTTCGTGCTCGCCTTCGTGTCTTCGTGTCTTCGTGGTTGCGACGGTTGCCAGGACATAGCATCGGGACCGGGATCGGGAACGAAAACACGCCCCACCTGACTCGAGGGATTCGGCATGGTCCGGAGTAGACTTCCACCGTCCCTTCGAGGAGGCGCCATGACCGAGCCCGCCATCCTTCCGTTCGCCGTCGCGGTCGTCGCCCTGGCGATCGGCTGCGGCGCTCCGCCGGTCGGTCCGAGCCCCGACGGCGGGTCCCTCGTCTTCCGGATCAGCGAGATCACCGCCGAGTCGACCGGCTGCGCCGACGACCCGTCGCGCTGCGCCCGGGTGAGCGTCACCACCCTCCTCCCCGATCGGGGCGGCAGCGAGGCGGTCCGGCAGGCGATCGACACCTTCCTCTCGGCGGACGTGACGAGCCGTCTGCGCTCGCATCTGCCCGAGGAGGTCGGGCTTCGCGAGACCAGACCCGAGGCCCTGGCCGCCGCGATCCTCGCCGAGCACCGCGCCTTGGTCGCCGCCTTTCCCGACGCCCACGCCGAGTGGCGGGTCGAGATCGCGACCGCGGTGCTCCACAGCACCCCGGCGGTGGTCACCCTCGACATTTCAGAGATCGCCTACACCGGGGGCGCCCACCCGATGTCACGCCGCCACCTCGTCTCGTTCGACGTCGCGACCGGACGCCTCCTCGGGGTCGACGACCTGACCCGCGACGTCGCCGGGCTGACCGCCCTGGTCGAGCACCGGCTGCGCGCCGACCGCGGTCTCGACCCCGACGACGACCTCGAGGCGGCCGGCTTCTGGCTCCCCGACGACGGCTTCCAGATCCCCGACAACATCGGCGTCACCGCCGACGGGCTGCTCGTCCACTGGGACCCCTACGAGATCGCCCCCTACTCGATGGGGTCGTTCGACGTCATGGTCCCGGCCGCCGAGCTGCGACCCCTCGTCGAGACCTCGTTCTGGTAGGCGGGGCTCGGCGCCGGCCGGCCCTCAGTCGGCACCCGCCTCGGCGGGGAGGACCGCCGGGAACGACCCGCAGACGCCCCAGCGGTGCGACTCGAGCCGGCCGTTGCCGACGACCAGGTACGGCCCGTCGACATCGACCCGGCGGCGGTCGATGTCGAGCGACCCGAGGCTCGGCGCCTCGCTCCAGTCGGGCGCCCCGGCGACGTTGACCGCCGTGTGACGGGCCCCCGACGGCGGCACGGTGTCACCGACGGTGTGGAGATAGCCGCCGCCAAGGCCCACCCACTCGCCGCCCGGCAGGTCGTCCGAGACCAGGGCCGGCGCCGACGGGTCGGCGACATCGACGAGGATCGTGGAGGGCGACGGGACCACCCCGCCGTCGAGATCGTGGACGAGCACCGCGAGCCGCGCACCCTCGCCGTCAAGGCTCACCGCGAGATCGGCGGGCGCCGGCGGGAAGAAGGTCCCGACCGCGTGGACCGCGGGCGGCTCGGCGGCGTCGACCAGCTCGACCCACCCGTGCTCGCCCTGGCGCAACGCCACCGCGATCAGCTCCGGGGTCACGAGGGCGAGGCTGACGAGATCGCCGGTCGGCAGGTAGTCCCCGACCTGGACGGCGCGACCGCCGGCGCGGATCTCGTAGACGAGCACCCGGTCCGAGCCCTCGAGGCTCAGCGCCATCCTCTCGCCCTTCATCGCGAGGTGGGGGGCGCCGGTCGCGTCCTCGACCGAGAGACGGGCGCCGAGACGCGATCCGCGGCTCGGCCGGCGCGGGTCGGCGACGTCGACGACCTCCACCGAGTGGAACTCGGTCGCCTCGTCGTAGACCGCCGCCGCGACCGCGTCGCCGGCGCCGGCGAGCGCCCAGATCGCGCCCTCCGGCCGGTAGGCGCCGAGCTCGCCGAGGGCGCCGTCGGGTCCCCTCCGGAGGACGCGCAGGGTGTTCCGGTCGGGCGCGGTCGGCTCGCCGAGGTCGGTCGTGTCGACGACGTGGACCAGGGTCCCGGCCGAGGCGACCGGTCCGGCGACCCGCTCCGGGATGATCACCTCGAGCAGCTGCGGCGCCGCCGGCTGACCGAGATCGACGACCCGCAGCCCGGCCCGCGACCCGGGCGCCACGGCGACGCCGCCGAACGCCGACGGCCGGCCGATCTCGGGTCCGTCGAGGTGTCCGACGATCACCGGGCGGGTCGGCGCCGAGATGTCGATCAGGACATAGCCGCCGCACACCCCGAGCGGGGTGCACCCCGAGCCGCCCCCGTGCAGCCGGTCGCCGTCGAGGCCGAGGCTGAGCGGACCGAGGCCGACATCCTGGACGAGGGCGAGGAAGCCGGGATCCGAGGCATCCGAGACGTCGACCAGGACGACCCGGCCGCGGTCGTCGGAGATCGCCAGCAGATCGCCCTGCGCCGCCAGGTCGTGGACCTCGCCCGATGGCAGGAAGTCCGAGACCGCCCGGTCGGCGGCGAGCACCGGCGCCGTCGGGATGCGGATGTCGACGAGCAGCAGCCGCCCCTCGCGGGTCGTCGCGACGACCGCGCCATCGCCCAGCGCGAGACGCTCGACGACCCCGTCGAGCTCGGTCGACCAGAGCACGGTCGGCCCCGAGGTCGGGGCCCCGACATCGAGCAGGGCCAGGCCTGAGCTCGTTGGGCTCCCCCCCGACCCGATCGGGCCACCGATCACGGCGAGCTCGTGGTCCACCGCGAGCTGCTCGAGCCGCCAGGCCGGGCTCACCGGGACGAAGCGGCCGGCAATCGCCGCCTGGTAGGGCACCGTCGCGTCGACCACGATGAGCTCGGCGCTGCCGTCGACCGCGAGCAGCCGGTCTTCCAGCCTCTCGAGATCGAGCACCCGGCTCTCGACGCGCAGATCGTGGACCACCGCCGGCTCTGCCGGATCCGCGAGATCCGCAACCCGCAGGGTCGAGCCGCCGAAGAACGCGTAGCCGTCGACGACGACCAGGTGCTCGGCCGGCCCGTCGCCACCCCAGAGCTCCGACTGGCGGAGGCAGCCGCCGTCCCCCTGACCGGCGGCGCCGGTTGCCACGGTCATCACGAGCAGTGCCAGCAGCCCACGTCTCACTGCATCCTCCCCATCGGCCCGCGCCCCCGCGGACCCACACTGTCGGCGGTGGCGTCAGCATAACCGACGACCGGCGGCCCGCCAACCCGCGGGCGCCGGCACTGAGGTACCCTGTCGACGCATGAAGATCCTGCGACTCGCCACCGTGGTGCTCTGCCTGCCGATCCTCGGCTGCTACGAGGAGCCGGTGCGCGATCACCTCCACCTCGTCTTCAGCCCCGGACCGCCGATCGTCGTCACCGCGGTCCGCGACATCGCCGCGCACGGCACGGCCGGGGACAACTCGGCGGTCGAGGACCGGCTCGACGAGGCCCGGACCGACATCGAGGGCGGGTGGGACCGGTGGAGCCGCGGCTTCGCCGAGCTCGGCGCGGTCGCCGACCGCACCACCGTCGAGCGGCACGGCGGCGAGACCCGGCGGGGAATCCACAGCGCCCTCCTCGAGAGCTTCCGGCCCCTCGAGCGGCTGCTCGCCAACGAGGGCCTCGAGACGTTCTACGACGACCGCGGCGCCGGCGAGCGGGTCCTCGAGCTGCGGCCCGCCTCAACCGGTCAGGCGAGCCGTCAGCAGCGCGAGCACCTCGCGGCGGCGGTCGACGAGTGGTCGGCCGACGTCGCGGCCTATCTCGAGGCCGCGACCGCGCTCTATGCCTACCTCGACCGAGCCCCGGACCGCGCGCTGCCCTGCCTCGCCCACCTCTTCGACGACCAGCCGGAGGGCTCGGGGCCGCTCGGCGAGGGCGAGGAGAGGCTCGTCGAGACGGTCAAGCAGCGGATGGAGGCGGTCGCCGCCGTGCTGCTCATCGACGAGGGCCAGGCCTACTCGCTCAACGAGCTGTCGCGGCTGGTCCACGACACCTTCCAGGGGCGGCTGACCATCACCGTCGACGGCCCGGTGCTCGAGATCGCCGGTCTCGTCGAGCACCCGACCTTCGTCGAGCGCCCGCCGGTCGACCTGTGGCGCGCCCTCGAGGGTCTGACCGGGCGCTGGCTCGCCCCCGATCTCGTCACCGCGATGGTCGCGCCGGGTCCCGACAGCGCCCAGCCCGACCCCGACCCGGCGATCTTCGCCGCCGAGCCCCGGCGCTGGGCCGCCCCGCCCGATGCGGCCGAGGTCGCCGCCGAGCTCCGCGCCCGGCTGCGCCCCGAGGAGCTCTACCTGGTCCGCTGGCAGACCCGGCCGGCGCCCGACGACGAGGACGAGCTGGCGGCCCTCGCTCTCGGGCTGCTCGCCGACGCCGAGCGCTCCCTACCCGACTGACGGGCCGTCGCCGCCGCGACCGGCCGGCGCCGGAACGGTGACGTCCCAGCCCGCCGTGGTCCCGGACTCGAAGCCGTCCTCGAAGATCCCGTCGAAGACCTGCTCGGGCTCGAGCCGGATCGAGTCGAAGCTCACCATCCCGATCGCCGACCCCGAGAAGTTCATGAAGTCGAGCCGCGAGACGGTCGCCGGGCTCCCGAGCTCGCTCAGCGTGACCGTCACCTCGGTCCAGGTCCCCGCGACCGCGGTCACGTCGACGGTGTCGCTCTGGCCGCCGTCGCCCTCGGAGTAGAACCGGATGACCTTGTCGCCCCCGACGCCGCCGTGGACCCAGAAAACAAAGGCGTGGTAGCCGGCGGTGTCGACCGCACCGGAGGTCATCGCCGGCGAGAAGGCCCCCCAGGCCCCCAGCGTCGCGTTGACCGCGTGGCTCCCGGACTGGACCGGCGAGGTGCCCTCGAGGTCGATGGTCGCGTTCCACGACCAGTCGGCCCAGCCGGCGGCGAGCGCGTCGTCGTAGATCGTCACCACCGGGGTCGCGGTGGACCGGAAGCTCGCGGTCACCGAGCGCGCGGCGCTCATCGTGACGGTGCAGAGGCCGGCGCCCGAGCAGGCGCCGCCCCAACCGGTGAACAGCGAGCCGCCGTCGGGTGTCGCCTCGAGCTCGACCACCGTGCCGCTGAGGTAGGCCTCGCTGCAGTCGGCGCCGCAGTCGATGCCGGGCGGCGTCGAGGTCACGGTTCCGTCGCCGGTGCCGTCGCGGGTGACCGTGAGGGTGTAGGTCAAGCCGAGGGGCTCGAAGGTTGCCGTCACCGAGCGGTGCAGGGTCATGGTGACCTGGCAGCTCGGGTCGGACCCGAAGCAGGCGCCGCTCCAGCCGGCGAAGGCCGAGCCGGCGGCCGGGTCGGCGGTCAGGGTGACGACGGTCCCGTTGGGGTAGGCCTGGGTGCAGTCGGCGCCGCAGTCGATGCCGGGCGGCGACGAGGTCACCGTGCCGACGCCTCCGGCGATGCCGGTGTTGGTCACGGTGAGCACTGGGTTGGGCGGCGGCGCCGCGCCGGCCAGGCCGTAGAGGTAGCCGAGCAGCGCCGTCTTGCCGCGCATCGTCTGACGCGGGGTGAACTCGTTGTGGGCCCAGACCCAGCGCGACGGGAAGTAGCACTCACCGATCGGCCAGGTGCTCGGGACGTTGCCGGGGTAGCTGTTCTCATAGAGCGCCGACGGCCGGCCCATGGTCATCGCCGGGTACCAGTCGTCGAGGTTCATGTAGGGCGTGTGGCCGGGGTGCACCCCCGGCACGCCGTCGTCGCTGCCCGAGGTGTAGGCCTCGGGCAGCCCGGGCTTCGCCGCGAGCGGCGTGAACGCCGTCGTCATCTGGATCCGGTTCATCGGGTTCCGCCCGAGACCCCAGTCGGCCTCGAAGGTCAGGGCCCTGCGGAAGTGCTCGCGCTCGGCGGGGTCGTCGGTCACCGCGTGGGCGATCAGGGTGCGGTCGACGTTCTGGCCGGTGTGGAAGTAGGCGGGGACGTGGTCGGTGGCGCGCCGTGACGGCCGGGCGTCGACCAGGTCGGCCTCCTGGCTCGCGGCCTCGGCGACGATCGCCGTCCTCATGTGGCCCCACATCGCCGGGTAGTGGACGGTACGCGGCGTGATCAGATATCCGGCGGTCGCCCAGACCTGGTTGCGGTCGAGGTTGTTGAGGGTCGCCGGGCCGGAGGCGCACACGCTCTCGGCGTGGACGATGTCCTCCCACGCGGTGTCCCCGGTGACGTTGTAGAGGAAGGCGGCGGCCGTCATCCTGAGGTCGCGGCCCCGGATCAGCCCGGTGTCGACCTCGAGACCCTCGTCGAGCATCGGGTCGGCGAGGGCGCCGGCGAAGCTGAACGCCGTGATCGCCTCGTCCCGGTAGTGGTTCATCAGGCTGGTCAGCCCGGCGACCCGGAAGGCGTCGGCGAGCATCGCGGCGTTGGCGGCGTTGGCCCAGGCGGCGATCGCGGTCGGCCCGGCCTGGAAGAGCTGGTTGCTGCCGTTGGGGTTGGTCAGCCCGTGCGAGTAGGCGTCGCCGTCGCGCAGCCGCAACCAGAAATCGACTTCGTTGCGGACCTCGTCGAGGAGATCGGGGATGCCGTTGCCGCTCTCGGTGATCCCGAGGTCGTCGTCGCCGATCGCGCCGTCGGTGAGCAGGTAGGGCAGGAGGAGGTCGTAGATGTTGACCACGTGGGCCAGGTGGCGGTCCCAGTCGGCGGCGTCGGAGTGGCCGCCCCAGGCGTTCGGGTTGGTCGGGTTGCCCGGCTTGCGGTAGGGGATCCAGTCGTCGGGCCGGTCCCAGCAGTCGCCGCTCGAGAAGGTGCCCCACTCCGGGTGCCAGGGGTGCATGGTCGTCAGGAAGACGGTGGTCGACGGCGGGCTGACGCCGGGGATGTAGAGCGGCGTCCGCGGCGGCGGCACGATCCCGTTCGGGTTGGCCTCGCCGATCCGCATGTAGAAGTAGCCGAGGACCGCGACCCGGAACGGGTCGGCGTAGACGTCGTCGGCGATCTCGAGCTCGCGGCTGCAGCCGACCCCCTCCACCGCGAGCCGGTAGGTTCCGGGCTCGGTCCACGGCGAGAGGTCGATGCTCCACACGTCGGAGCGGGTCAGGTTGTACCAGAAGACATCGCTCCCGTTCGCCATCCAGAAGCTGACCACCCCGACCGGCGTCGCCTGACCGGTTGCGGCGTTCACCATGTACACGGTGTTGCCCTCGAAGCCGGCATAGCTGCGGGCGCCGCCGCTGCCCATCCAGTGGTAGAGGTCGGCGGCCTTGTGGGTCGCGTCCGGGGCATAGCCGACCAGGTTGACGTGCACCGCCTCGGAGCGGGTGGCGAAGACGTCGAAGGTGACCGAGGACGACGTCGCGTCGATGTGGGTCGAAGGGGCGATCCCGACGGTGTAGCTCATGCCCTGCTGCATCGGGCTCGGCAGCCGGAGGTAGATCCAGTGCTCGTAGGTGGACTCGTAGCGGAAGTCGCCGCCGACCCACTCCATCTGGGCGTGGCCGTTCAGCTTTTTCTTGCGGGCGCAGCTCTGCGGGTGCTGCCCGCCGCCGCCGTAGGCCGGGTCCTGGCTCGAGGTGATGGTCCAGCTCCCGGTCTGGACCGCGACGCCGGTGTCGAGCTCCGGCGTGTAGCGGACGACCTCCTCGCCGAGGGCCCCCTCGTGGTGGATCAC
>JALOLD010000071.1 GCA_025456145.1 Thermoanaerobaculales bacterium
GGCGTCCCCCGTGCCGGCGTCCGCATCCGCGTCCGTGCCCGATGGCAGCGTCAGCGATCAGGGGCAGCGGCAGCGGCAGCGGCAGGGACAGCGGCAACGACCCGCCCGCCACGGCAGCGGCAGCTGCCGCGGCAAGCCCTCAAGCCCTCAAGCCCTCAAGCCCTCAAGCCCTCAAGCCCTCAAGCCCTCAGCGCCGCCAGGGCGCCCTCGCCGGCGGCGCGGCAGGCGCGGCCGACCCCGGCCGGCCCGAGCTTGACCCCGCCGAAGAACCGCGACACCACGAGCACGCCTTCGAGCCCGTCGCGGCGCAGCAGCTCGAGGAGCTTCAGGCCCGGCCGGCCGACCTCGCCGTCGTCGCGGGCCTGCTCGACGAGGCGGCCGTCGCCGTCGCGCACCCGGCATGCCCAGCAGTGGTGTCGCGCCTTACGGTGGGCCTGCCGGCGCCCGGCCACCACCGCGTCGGCCTCCGCGAGGGTGGCCGCGGGCGCCGCGAGCGCGACGAAGCGCGAGCGCTTGTCGGTGACGGTGAAGCCGGAGGGGGAGGCGATCGCGGGCACGGCTCGATGATGCCACAGCGAGCCCGGCCGACAATTGGCTTGACACCTCATACGATCGTTTCATACGATCGTTCGTCATGAGCGAGCCGATGCCTCCCCACCCGGATCAGGAGCCCGTCAGCGACGGCGGGATGTCGGACACGCGCGAGCGCCTGCTCGACGCGGCCGAGGATCTGTTCGCCCGCAAGGGCTACGCGGGCACCTCGGTGCGCGACATCGTCGCCGCCGCCGACTGCAACCTGGCGGCGGTCAACTACCACTTCGGCGGCAAGCACAAGCTGTATGAGGAGGTGCTCCGGCGGCGGCTCGGCGTCATGCGCGAGCAACGCCTGGCGGCGGTCGCGAACGCGGCCCGGGCGGCGGGAGGCGGCGGCGACCTCGAGGCGACCCTGCGTGCCTACGCGGAGACCTTTCTGGCCCCGTTGCAGACGAACCCGGAAGGACAGCATCCGCTCCGCTTGATGCTGCGCGAGATCGTCGATCCCCTGCTGCCGCAGGACTTCTTCCACCGCGAGCTCATCCTGCCGGTGAACCGCGCGCTGGCGGCGGCCATCACGCGGGCCGCGCCCGAGCTGTCCGAGCGCGAGGCCCGGCTGTGCGTGCAGTCCTTCGTCGGGCAGCTGCTGCACGCGATGCACGCCCGTCGCTTCGCGGTCACCGACCTGGAAGGCCCGGGCGAAGCCCTGTCGATCGTCGAGATCGCGGACCACATCGTCCGGTTCACGGTCGCCGGCGTGGCGCGGCTGCGCCACGAGCCAGGCCCTCGGCGAGGCCGCAGCCGCCCCGCTCCGGCAGATCGCCCCCATCGGAGAGACCGATGACGAAACGCCTCGTCTTGAGTGTCGTGGCAGCGGTTGCGGCCGCCGCCTGCTCCACCGTCGGGCCGAAGGGGCTGACCGCGCCCGCCCCGGTCCCCGAAGCTCCGGAACGACCCGTGGCGCTGGCGCCGCCGACGCCGATTCCCACGCCGGCCCCGTCGCTGCCCGCCCACCTGCTCGAGGACGGCGCCACCCTCACCCTCGCCGACGTGGTCGACATCGCCCTGCGCAACAACCCGGTGACCCGGGTCGCCTACTTCGAGGCGCTGTCCGCCGCGGCCGATCTCGGCAGCGCCCGCTCGGCCTACTACCCGCGCCTCGACCTGACGGCGGACGTCTCCCGCGCCAAGCAGAGCGCCCTCGGGGGCCAGTTCGACTTCCAGCAGACGAGCTACGGACCGACCGTCGACCTCAGCTGGCTGGTGCTCGACCTGGGCGGCCGTGCGGCCGATGCCGAGGCGGCGAGGCTCGCCCTGCTGGCCGCCGACTGGTCCCACACGGCGGCCGTCCAGAACGTCATCCTCGGCGTCCAGCAGACCTTCGTCGCCTATCTCAACGCCAGGGCCCAGCTCGAGGCGGCGCGCACCAGCGTGACGCAGGCACAGGCCGCCAACGACGCCGCGACCGTCCGCCACGAGGCCGGGGTGGCGACGATCGCCGAGGTGCTGCAGGCGAAGACAGCCCTGTCCCAGGCCCAGCTCGCGGTCGATCGCCTGTCCGGTGAGGTGCTCGCGCTGCGCGGCGCTCTCGCCACCGCCATGGGCCTGCCGGCAACGACTCCCTACGACGTCGGCAACCTGCCGGACGAGCTCCCTCTGGACTTCGCGTCGAAGACCGTCGAGGAGCTCATCGAGCAGGCTCGGGCTGTGCGGCCCGACCTGGCTGCCGCTCGGCTCGAGGCCGAGCGGGGCGAGGCCCGCATCCGCTCCTTCCGGGCCCAGGGGCTGCCGCGCCTGTCCCTCGGAGCCAGCGCCACCCGGACCTGGTTCGACCCCGCCCGCTACGCCGACTACGGCGACTCCTGGTCGGCGCGGCTCATGCTCGACGTGCCCCTGTTCACCGGCTTCGCCACGAGGTCCAACACCGACCAGGCGAGGCAGGACGCCGCCGCCTCGGCCGCCCGGGCCGACACCCTCGAGCAGGAGGTGATCCTGCAGGTCTGGACGAGCTACTACGGACTCCAGACCGCGACTCAGCTGGTGCGCACCAGTCGCGACCTGTTGGCGAGTGCGGAGCAGTCGGAGCGGGTCGCCATGGGTCGCTACCGCGAGGGGGTGGGGACGATCCTCGATCTGCTGGCGGCACAGGCCGCCCTGGCCGATGCCCGGGCCCAGGAGATCCTCGCCCGGTCCGCTTGGTTCGCCGCCCTCGCCCAGCTCGCCCGCGACACCGGCGTCGCCTCGCCGACCCTCAAGGCCGCGGTCGCCGTCACGACCCAGGAGAGCAGCACCCCATGACTGTCCACGCATCCCCGTCACGTACGCGTCCAGTTCCCCGGAAGGCCCGATCCGGGCGCGGCCCCGGTCGGCGCCTGCTGGCCGTGGTCGCCGTCGAGCTCGCCCTCGCGGCCTGCGGCGGCGGCGGCGACCCGTCCGGGGGTAACGCGCCGGTTCCGGTGACGGTCGCAACCGTCGAGCAGAGGACCATGCCGGTCAGCTTCCGCGCCATCGGCACCGTGGAAGCGACCGAGACCGTGGCGGTCAAAGCGCGGATCGGCGGCGAGCTGCAGCGGGTGTTCTTCACCGAGGGCGACGCCGTTCGGGTCGGCCAGCCGCTGTTCGCCATCGACCCCCGGCCCCACCGCGCCGCCCTCGACCAGGCCGAGGCCCTGCTCGCCCGCGACCAGGCGCTGCTCGCCAAGGCCGAGGCCGACATCGAGCGCTATGCCGGCCTCGTCGAGCAGGACTTCGTCACCCGCGAGCAGTACGACCAGATAAAGGTCGACGCGGCGGCCCTCGAGGCCGCCGTCGCGGCGGACCGGGCGAGCGTCGAGACGGCGCGGCTCGACCTCGAGTACTGCACGATCTCGTCGCCGGTGGACGGGCGCACGGGCGCCGTCAACGTCAAGGCCGGCAATCTCGTCAAGGCCAACGACGACACCCCGCTGGTCACCATCAACCGCACGCAGCCGATCTACGTCGCGTTCACCGTGCCCTCGCAGCTGCTGCCCAAGGTGCTCGCGCGGCGGGCGGACGGTATCCGCGTCCTCGCCGCACTGCCGGGCGACGACGGCCCGCCCTCCGAGGGCACCCTGAGCTTCGTCGACAACGCCGTCGACAGCCGCACCAGCACGGTCCTCCTCAAGGCCACCTTCGCCAACCCCGACGAACGCCTGTGGCCGGGTCAGTTCGTCGACGTCACCGCGATCCTGGGCTCCGAGCCCGACCGGGTCGTCTGCCCCGCCCCGGCGGTGCAGACGGGACAGCAGGGCCACTACGTGTACGTGGTCGGCGCCGACAGCACCGCCGAGCTGCGCCCGGTGACGGTCGACCGCATGGACGAGCACGACGCGGTCATCGACAGCGGCCTGGCCGCCGGCGAGACCGTCGTCACCGACGGTCAGCTGCGCGTCAAACCGGGCATTGCCGTCCAGGTCAGGCCGCCCGCAGCGGGTACTGCGAGCGTCGAGTCATGAGCATCTCCGAGCTCTTCATCCGCAGGCCCGTGATGACCACGATCGTCATGGGCGGCATCCTGCTCTTCGGCTCCATGGCCTACCGCCTGCTGCCGGTGAGCGACCTGCCGAACGTCGACTTCCCGACCATCTCGGTGTCGGCCTCCCTGCCCGGCGCCAACCCGGACACCATGGCGTCGTCGGTGGCGACCCCCCTCGAGAAGGAGTTCTCCACCATCGCCGGCATCGACTCCATGAGCTCCACGAGCTCCCTCGGCAACACCAGCATCGTGCTCCAGTTCAACCTCAGCCGGGACCTCGACGCGGCGGCCCAGGACGTGCAGGCGGCGATCGCCCGCGCCAACCGCCAGCTGCCCCAGGACATGCCGAGCCCGCCGACCTACCAGAAGGTCAACCCGGCCGACCAGCCGATCCTCTACCTCGCCCTGACCTCGCCGACCCTGCCCCTTTATGAGCTCGACGAGTACGGCCAGACCATGATGGCGCAGCGGATCTCCACCGTCTCCGGCGTCGCCCAGGTGATGGTCTACGGCTCCCAGAAGTACGCGGTCCGCATCCAGCTGGACCCCGCCGCCCTCGCCGCCCGGGAGATCGGCATCGACGAGGTTTCGGGGGCCGTGCAGGCGGCCAACGTCAACCTGCCGAGCGGGGTCCTCTACGGACCCGACAAGGCCTACACCCTCGAGGCCAAGGGGCAGCTCACCGACGCCGCCGCCTACCGGCCGCTGGTGGTGGCCTACCGGGACGGCCGCCCGGTGCGGCTCGACGAGCTCGGCTCGGTGACCGACAGCGTCGAGAACGACAAGACCGCCGCCTGGTTCGTCGACCAGAGGGCGGTCGTGCTCGCCGTTCAGCGGCAGCCGGGCACCAACACCGTGGCGGTGGCCGAGGCCGTCAAGTCGCTGCTGCCGACCTTCCAGCGCCAGCTCCCGGCGAGCGCCAGCCTGGTGGTGCTCTTCGACCTCTCCGAGTCCATCCACGACTCGGTGCAGGACGTGAAGCTCACCCTGCTGGTCACGCTGTTCCTGGTCGTGCTGGTGATCTTCATGTTTCTGCGCAACCTGTCGGCGACGGCGATCCCGTCGCTGGCCATGCCGATGTCCATCGTCGGTACCTTCGCGGTGATGTTCCTGCTCGGCTACTCCCTCGACAACCTGTCGCTGATGGCCCTGACCCTGTCGGTGGGCTTCGTGGTGGACGACGCCATCGTCATGCTCGAGAACATCGTCCGGCACATGGAGATGGGCAAGCGGCCCTTCGACGCCGCCATCGACGGCGCCCGCGAGATCGGCTTCACCATCGTCTCCATGACCCTGTCCCTGGCCGCCGTCTTCATCCCGGTGCTGTTCATGGGCGGCATCATCGGCCGGCTGTTCAGGGAGTTCGCGGTGACCATCGGGGTCGCGGTCCTGATCTCGGGCTTCATCGCCCTGTCGCTGACGCCGATGCTGGCGAGCCGCTTCATCCTGCCGCCCCGCGAGGTCGCCCACCACGCGCTCTACAACGCCTTCGAGCGCTTCTTCGAACGGCTGCTCTCAGCCTACGGCGCCGGTCTCAGGTGGGCCCTCGGCCAGCGCCGATCCATGGTCTTCGTGACGGTGGCGATCACGGCCGGGACGGTGATCCTGTTCATGGTCATCCCGAAGGGTTTCGTGCCGTCCGAGGACACCAGCCGGATCTTCGGCCAGGTGGAGGCCGTCGAGGGGATCTCCTTCGCCGCCATGGCGGAGCACCAGAAGGAGGTCGCCGCGGTGCTCGCGGCCAACCCGAACGTCGACAGCTTCATGTCCTCGGCCGGCGGCCGAGGCGGCATGGGCGCCTCCAACACCGGCTTCTTCTTCGCCCGGCTGGTGCCGCGCGGCGAGCGCGAGCTGTCGGCGGACGAGGTCGTGACCGAGCTCCGCCCCGAGCTGGCCCGGATTCCCGGGGTCAGGGTCTATATCCAGGCCCCGCCGTCGATCCAGGTCGGCGGCCGCCAGACCCGGAGCCAGTACCAGGTCACCCTCACCGGGCCCGACACCGACGAGCTCTACGAGGCGGCGCCGAAGCTCGAGTCCGCGATGCGCGCCAGCCGGATGCTGCTGGACGTGTCCACCGACCTCCAGCTGAAGAACCCGCAGATCGAGATCGACATCAATCGGGACAAGGCCGCCGCCCTCGGCGTCACCGCCCACCAGATCGAAAACGCCCTCTACACCGCCTACGGCAACCGCCAGATCTCGACCATCTTCGCGCCCAACAACCAGTACCGCGTCCTCATGGAGCTCCTGCCCCAGTACCAGACCGACATTGCCGACCTGTCGCTGCTCTACATCCGTTCGTCCAACGGTGGGCTCGTGCCCCTCGACTCCCTGGTCACCAAGACGGCGACGGTCGGGCCCCTGAGCGTCAACCACTCGGGCCAGGTGCCGTCGGTCACCCTGTCCTTCAACCTCGCGCCGGGTGTGTCGCTGGGACAGGCGACGGCCGAGGTCGAGCGGCTCGCACGGGAGGCCCTTCCCGCCACGGTCAATCTCGCCCTGCAGGGCACCGCCCAGGCCTTCGAGGCCTCCATGCAGGGGCTCGGTCTGCTGCTGGCGCTGGCGATCGTGGTCATCTACATGGTCCTCGGCATCCTCTACGAGAGCTTCATCCACCCGGTCACCATCCTGTCGGCCCTGCCCCTGGCCGGCCTCGGCGCCCTCGCGACGCTGATGCTGTTCCGCGTCGACCTCAACATCTACGCCTTCGTCGGGATCATCATGCTGGTCGGCCTGGTCAAGAAGAACGGCATCATCATGATCGACTTCGCCCTCGAGGCCCAGCGCACCCAGGGCATCGCGCCGGCCGAGGCCATCTACCAGGCCTGCATGGTCCGATTCCGGCCGATCATGATGACCACCATGGCGGCCTTCTTCGGGACCCTGCCCATCGCCCTCGGCTTCGGCGCCGGCGCCGAGGCGCGGCGACCCCTCGGCCTGGCCGTGGTCGGCGGCCTCGTGGTGTCGCAGTCCCTGACCCTGTTCATCACCCCGGTGGTCTACATCTACATGGAGGCCGCACAGGAGAAGCTCGGACGCTGGCTCTGGTTCCTCGGCGGCCGGGAACGGCAGCCGGCCGGCGCCGCCTGAGGTCCGGGACCCGGCCCGACCTCCGCCGGGGTTGTAAAGTCCGGGGCAACGGAGGACAAGCATGCGAAGCACCGTCACCGCACTGATCCTGTTGGCCGCCGCCGTCCCGGCGGCCGCCGAGCCCGAGCACAGCCACCGCCACGTCGTCCCCGCCGTGGCCCACACCGAGGGCGTCGGCGGCTCGTTCTGGCAGACCGATCTGGTGCTGGCCAACCCGTCGGACCGCACGGCGCTCGTGCGACTGGTGCTTCTGCCTAGCGGCTTCGAGGGTGCCGGTGGTGCGGCCCCCGTCGCCGAGCTGGTCTCGCCGTTGGGCCCGATGCAGACCGTGGTCGTACCCGACGTGGTCGCCGCCCACTTTCCCGACGCTCGGACCGGTGCGCTCGTGGTCGAGGCCCGCGACCCGGCGGGCGAGCCGGTCGCCATCGTGGCGGGCTCGCGGACCTGGAGCCCGGCAGGAGGGGGCGGCGGCTACGGCCAGGGCATTCCGGCGGTGGCGTGGGGCCGGGACGGCGCCCTGGCTGCGGACGACCTGGTGGTTCTCGACCTCGAGTCGTCGGCCGACTTCCGCAGCAACCTCGGCCTCGTCAACCCCACGGACTCTCTCGAGGAGACCTTCCTGATCGAGATCCTGGACGCGACCGGCGCGGTGGCGGGTCGGCGCTACACCCGCCTCGGCCCCCAGGCCCACGTCCAGCACAACGATCTCCTCGGGGAGCTCGGGCTCGAAGGATCGGGCTACACGGCACGGGTCCGGCTGACCCGGTGGGAGGAGATCGGCGGGGAAGCCGGCTCGGCGTCGGAACCGCCGGACTTCGTCGTCTACGGGTCCAAGGTCGACCGGCGGTCCAATGACCCGACCTACCTGGCCGGGGCGCCGATGACGCCCCAATCGGGGCTCCCGAAGCACCGGGTGATCCCCGCCGCGGCCCACACCGAAGGCGCCGACGCCTCGTCGTGGCAGACCGACGTCGTGATCCACTCGGCCGCCGACGGCGGGGTCACCGCGCTGGTCGTCGAGCTCGTGCCCACCGGCGGCCAGGGGATCGGCGCCGGGTCCCCCCAGCGCTACGTCACGTCGATCGGAGGCGGCCAGACCAAGCTGCTCGAGGACATCGTCGGCACGCGCTTCGCCGGCCACGAGCTCGCGGCGCTGGTGGTCGAGGGTCTGGCCGGCGGAGGCGCCCTGCCGGACCTCAGAGTCGCCTCGCGGACCTGGACGCCGACCGCCGACGGCGGCGCGACCATGGGCCAGGGGATCCCGGGCATCCCGCGCCGGTCGTCGGCGGACCCGGTGGTGATCCCGGGGCTCGAGCAGTCCGAGGGCTTTCGCACGAACCTCGGGCTGGTCAATACCTCCCAGAATCTCCGGGAGGTGCTCGAAGTGGAGTTCTACGACGCCGCGGGCCTGCGCCGGGGCAGCGCGACCGTCACCCTCGAGCCCTGGTCGCACCAGCAGCTCGACGCGGTCCTCGACGGCATCGGTCTCGAGGGCGCGGGCTTCACCGCCGTGGTCAGCCTCGTCGCGTCCGAGAATCTCATGTTCCACCCGAGCGATTCCTGGGAGCCGGTGTTCTTCGCCTACGGCTCCCGGATCGACCGGGCGACCAACGACCCGACCCACATCGAGGGGGTCCGGCTGACGCCGGCGCGAGCCGGCGGCCAGGGCGAGTGGGTCGACTTCTCCACCGACGAGCCCTGGTACCGCTGTCCTGACGAGCCGACCCCCGACGAGGCCACGGTGGTGCGGGCCTTTGACCGCGCCGAGCACTGGTTCGGTTCGGAGAACCACCGCAGCGTCGTCCGGGAGGTGGACTTCCCGACCGGCACCGCCTGGAACCAGGTCGGCCTGAGGCTCCACCTGGAGTGCCCGGCGAGCGGCCTGTGCGACCACTGGGATCGCACCGGCAGCCTGCAGCTGGTGCTCAACCCCGACGATCCCGAGGGCGAGTGGGAGTACCTCGAGGTCATGCGGCACATCACCCCCTACCGGGTGGGGATGTGCCAGTACGTCGACATCACGCCCCTCGCTCCGCTACTCGCCGGCCGGCAGACCCTGGTGTCGTGGATCGACACCTGGGTGGGGCCAGGCCACTCGGACGGCGAGGGCTGGCGGATCACCTGGGACTTCGTCTTCTACCCGGGCGAAGACCGCAGCGCCGACGAGGTCGTCAACGTCTGGGGCCGGCGCAGCCTCGAGGTCGGCAACCTCGAGCCGGGCCGGAGGGTGGACGACCAGACCGAGCCGGTGGCGTTGGCGGTCCCGCCCGACGCGACCCGGGTGGAGGCGAGGCTCATCACCACCGGGCACAGCTTCGGCAACGCCCTCAACTGCGCCGAGTTCTGCGTCATGCGCCAGGACCTGTGGCTCGACGGGGAGCGCCGGTCGGTGGTGCCGTGGCGCACCGACTGCGAGCACAACCCGGTCAGGAACCAGCAGGGCACCTGGAACTACGACCGCAACGGCTGGTGCCCCGGGGCCATCACCATCGGCGACACCATCGACGTCACCGACCTGGTGACGCCCGGCGAGACCTCGATCCTGGACTTCGACATCCGCCTCGCCGACGGCACCGAGTACGAGAACACCGATCCCGGCGGCGGGCTGACGCCCATCGAGTGGGTGTCGTTACAGGTCTACATCTACCGCGACTGAAGGTGCAGGGGGCTTTCTTCCGGACCCCGGCAGGCTTGCTTGCCGGGGTCCGGAAAGAGTGACGCGAGCCGTTTAGGTTTCGGCGTACATCTCCTCGATGAGGTCGGCGAAGCGCTCCATGGCGACGTTTCGCTTGACCTTGAGGGTCGGCGTGAGCAGCCCGTTCTCGATCGAGAACTCCTCGAGCAGGCGGAAGTCCTTGATCGTCTCGAACGAGGCGAGCTCGCGGTTCTTCTCCTCGACGATGCCGTGGATCAGCTGGCGGACCTCGGGCCGGGCCAGCAGCTCGCCGAGGCTCGCTGCGGCGAGGCCGCGCTCGGTGGCGAAGGCGCGGATGTTCGCCTCGTCGACCGTGATGAGGGCGGTCAGGTAGCGGCGCCGGTCGCCGATGACGCAGACCTGGGAGATGTAGGGCGAGGTCGCGACGAGGCCCTCGATCGCCGACGGGGCGACGTTCTTTCCGCCGGCGGTGACGATGAGGTCCTTTTTGCGGCCGGTGATCTTGAGAAAGCCGACGTCGTCGATCTCGCCGAGGTCGCCGGTGTGCTGCCAGCCGTCCGGGGTGATCGTCTCGGCGGTCTCCTCGGGCATCTTGTAGTACTCGCGCATGACGTTCCGCCCGCGGTAGAGGACCTCGCCGTCCGCCGCGGTCTTCTGCTCGATCCCGGGCCCGGTCGGCCCGACCCAGCCGAAGCGGTAGTCGTCCTCGCGGTTGACGTTGGTGAACGAGGTGTTCTCGGTCATCCCGATGCCCTCGAGGATGAGCACCCCGGCGGCGTGGAAGAACTTGCCGATCGACGGGTCGAGGGGGGCGGCGCCCGAGATGCACCAGCGGACCCGGCCGCCGAGCGCCGCCTGGACCTTCGAAAAGACGAGCTTGGTGGCCAGGGCGTACTGCAACCGGGTGACGAGCGGGATCGGCTGCTTGGCGAGCAGGTGGTCGCTCACCCGGTCGCCGACCGCGCACGCCCAGTTGAAGAGCTTGAGGGCGACGCCGCCCTTGGCCTGGGCGCCGGCGAGGATCTTCGAGTGGACCTTCTCGTAGATCCGCGGCACGCTCGGGAACCAGTGCGGCCGGGCGATCTTGAAGTCGTCGGCGATGGTGTCGATCGCCCGGGCGAAGACCGTGGTGCAGCCGGCGAACAGCGCCGTGAAAACGCAGGTCCGGGCGAAGATGTGGGCGAGCGGCAGAAAGAGCAGGGCGATGTCGTCGGCGTGGATGCTCGCCGAGCCGAAGACCGACTGGGCGGTGAAGGTGATGTTGTCGTGGGTCAGCACCGCGCCCTTGGGGACGCCGGTGGTCCCCGAGGTGTAGACGATGGCGGCGACGTCGGCCGGGCCGACATCGGCGATCCGGGCGTCGAGGGCCTCGTCGGCGACGTCGCGACCGAACTCGAGGAAGTCCTCGTAGGTGATCGTCCAGCCGTCGTCGGAGGGCGCCGGGCCCTTGAAGAGCACGACCTTGCGGACCGCCGGCAAGCGGTCGCGGAGCTCGACGAGCTTGGCGGCCTGGACCGGGTCCTCGGCGAACACCAGCACCGCGTCGGAGTGCTCGACGATGTAGCCGATGTCCTTGGCGAGCAGCGAGTGGTAGATCCCGACCGTGACCGAGCCGATCGAGGCGAGGGCGATGTCGGTCAGCACCCAGCGGTAGCACGAGTAGCTGACGATGTTCGCCTTGTCGTCCTTGCCGACCCCGAGGGCGATCAGGCTCTTGCCGACCTGCCGGACCTCGGCGGCGAACTCGGACCAAGTGCGGGACTCGGTGCCGCCGTCGGGCAGGATCGTGGTGTAGGCGGTCCGGTCCGGGGACCGCTCGACGGTGTGGGACAGCATCGCGTGGACGTTTTCGAAGTCGACGAATCTCATCGGCGCAACCCCCCTCCCCCAAAACCGAGGTCTTTGCAACACCCTTCGGCCGATCCGGCTGAGCCGCTGTCGAGTGTAGCAGGCGCTGTGCCGCCGAGGCGCCGCCCCGACGCCATCGGCTGCGGGCCCCCGGCCCTACCCGTTGCAGCGCCAGGGGCACGGTCAGCGGCAGCGACAGGAACAGCGGTAGCTTCAGTGAACGCGGGCGGCCCTGGGGTCGGGTGACGGCTCAAGGATCCCAGGCTCGTGGGGATAAATCACTGAATTGATTGATTTACGAGCGTACCTCACATTGAGTCGCTAAGATCTTCGATTGAATTTCGGGCCGATGGACTTGACAAATCTACACGCAGGTATTATGTTGTTGGCGTGAGCGAAAGTGATAAGGAGGTACTCACCATGAGAAGCTTGATTCGGTGGCAGCCGGTCAACGATCTGTCAACCTGGAACCGTGGCATGGAGCGTCTGTTCAACGAGTTCATGGGCCGGTCGCTGCGCGGCATGGCGGACGAGACCTCGGCCAGCGGGGCCTGGTCGCCGGCGGTCAACATCCTCGAGAAGGAGGAGGGCATCGTCATCAGCGCCGATCTCCCCGGGCTCAAGGCCGAGGATGTCGAGGTGACCGTCGACAACGGGGTGCTGACCATCAAGGGGCAGCGCAGCTTCGAGGAGGCCTCCGAGGGCCAGACCTACCACCGCGTCGAGCGCTGGTACGGCAGCTTCGAGCGCAGCTTCACGGTTCCGAACTCGGTCGACCCGTCCAAGATCGAGGCCCGGTTCGTCAACGGCGAGATGTCGATCACCCTGCCCAAGCGTGAGGAGTCCAAGCCGCGCTCGGTCAAGGTCAAGGTGGCGACCTCGTAACCCGGGTCGGAAGCCGTCGACCGGCGTTCCGTTCGATCAGGCCCCGGCGCGCGCCGGGGCCTTCGTCATCATGCAGCGCCGCCTCGCCGCCGCCGATCCCCCTGCGACGACGGAGATCGAGCCGCCGGTCGGGCGCTTCGCCTGGCTCGACATCGCCCGGGTCGAGGAGACTGTCGCCGCCGGCGACGAAGAGTGACGGACCTGCGCCGCCGAGCGACCCTGAAGGCTCAGCCGGTCAGGTTGGCCTCGACGAAGTCCCAGTCGACCCAGCTCCAGAGCTCGGCGAGGTACTTCGGACGGGCGTTCCGGTAGTCGATGTAGTAGGCGTGCTCCCAGACGTCGCAGGTCAGCAACGGCGTGCGGCCGTCGCGAAGGGGCGTATCGGCGTTACCGGTGGTGGTGACGGCGAGGGATCCGTCGGGGTCGCGCACCAGCCACGCCCAGCCCGAGCCGAAGCGGGCGGCCGCCGCCTGGCTGAACTCGGTCTCGAACGCCGCGACGCTGCCGAAGGCCGCGGTCAGCCGGGCCGCCAGCGCAGGGCTCGGCTGTCCGCCGCCGCCCGCCTTGAGGCAGCGCCAGTAGAAGGTGTGGTTCCAGACCTGGGCGGCGTTGTTGAAGACGCCGCCGGTCGCGCTCCGGACCAGGTCCTCGAGCGAGACGGTCTCGTCGGGGGTGCCGGCGATCAGCCGGTTGAGGTTGTCGACATAGGCCCGATGGTGCTTACCGTGGTGGAACGCGAGCGTCTCCGATGACAGGAAGGGCTCGAGATCCGACGGGCCGTAGGGCAGGGGGGGCAGCTCGTGCGGCATGGTCTCCTCCTCGTCCGGTGGTTGATCAGCGACCGGATTGTACCCGAGCTTCCTGCGAAAAGGCAGCCTGCCGGGCGGGACGAACGAGATCAGGTCTCGTACAGCGAGGGGGTGCGATCGCTGAGCTCGCGCGCCCGCTCGAGCCCGCCCGAGAGCCCGGCCGGCACCTCGGCCGACGGGCAGATCGCGTTGAAGCCGCACCAGGCGCAGAGGACGCCCGGTCGCGCCGGGAACTCGGAGGCGCCGGCGACCTCCTCGGCGAGCTGGCGGAACCGCCCGAGCAGCTCGTCGGCGCGGCCCCGCTCGACCTTCTGCCAGCTCGTCCGGTCGTGCCGCAGGTAGTGGTAGCCGGCCAGAGCCTCGCCGTCGTCGTGGCGCTCGAGGACGCACGCGGCGTAGAGCGGCGCCTGGAGACCCTCGGAGAACTCGGAGGAGTCCCCCTCCTTCTTCGACGTCTTGTAGTCGATGACGAAGAGACCGCCGTTCCTGGTCCGACCGACCCGGTCGGCGAAGCCGGTGAAGACGATCTCCTCGGACAGCCGGCGGCTCAGCCGTTGCTCGAGGGCGAGGGTCGTCGAACGGTCGCGGCTGAAGGCGCCACGGTGGAAGCGCTCGAGCATCTCGCGGGCCGCGAGGTGATGGTCCTCGGCGCGGTCGCCGTCACGGACGACCGCGACATCGTCGCCGAGCCCGGCGCTCCAGCGCTCGGCGAGCGCCTCCATCGTCGCTTCGAGGGACGGAGCTCCCCGACCCTCGCGCTCCCCGTACAGCCACTCGAGGACGCCGTGCACCACCGTCCCCATCACCGACTCGATCGACCGGAAGGCCTCCTTGAGCCCCTTGAGATAGCGGTAGCGGTAGCGCAGCGGGCACTGGTGATAGGTCTTGACCCGCGAGAACGAGTAAAGGTTCCGCGGCGTCGGGGCTCGCTCGTCGGGTGGCACGGTCGAAGTGTAGCGTACGCCCCACCCGGGGCCACCGGTCATTCCGGAGAGCTCGCAGAGCTCGAGCGGCGGGGCGCCGCCGGCCGACCGATGCCGAGCTCCTCGATCTCGACCCAGCCGGCGGTGATCTCGGATCTCGCCCTCTCGAGGGCCCCGATCGGGTCGCCGGCATGATCGGCGTTGACGAGCCCCGGGCCGAGCACGACGTCGAGGGCCCCAGAGCCGAGGTCGAAGGTGTAGACCTGGCCGCGGAAGCTGCGGTCGTGGACCTCGCGGGCGACCCGCAGCATCGCCTCGGCGACGTCGATCAGCACCGCGGCGACGACAGGTCCGGGTCGGTTCCGATCAGCCGGATGCCGGCGTCGTGGGCGGCGGCGAGGACCTCGGGGTCGGCGCGATCGGTCGAGTACAGCGCGATGCGGACGCCCGCCGAGGCGAGCTCCCAGGGGCCGCCGGCGCCGCGGACGACCATCGTTCCGGTCTCGGGGCGGGTTGCCCGGAAGCCGGCGACGAAGCCGGTCTCGAGCCGCTCGAGCCAGGGTCGGCCGGCGCCCCGCAGCAGACCGATCAAGGGC
>JALOLD010000118.1 GCA_025456145.1 Thermoanaerobaculales bacterium
AGCTCGACCGCCCGCTCGTAGTGGCCGACCGCCTCGCGGGGACGGCCGCGTTGGAGCTCGACATAGCCGAGATCGCCGTGGTCGAAGGACACGTCGAGCATCGTCGCCGGCCGGCCAGGGTCGGCGGCGAGCCTCACCTCGTCGATGGCCAGCGCCTCGCCGATCGCCTCGAGCGCCCCCTCCTGGTCGCCGGACGCCGAGCGGACCGCGCCGATCTTCTTGAGGGTCAGGGCGAGGTTGCGGCGGTCGTTGTCGGTCGCCGCGGGGGCCGCGGCGGCCACCCGGTAGTGCCCGAGCACCTCCTCGAAGCCGGCCAGGCCGCCGGCGAGGTCGCCCGAGTCGACCCGGAGCTGGGCCGCGTCCCACAGGCCCGAGGCGAGGGCGCGGCGGACCGCCGGGTCGTCCGGGAAGCGCAGCGCGGCGTCCCGGCGGATCGCCAAGGCCGCCGCCGCGTGGTCGCGCCGCCCGCGGTCGTCGCCGGCCCCGCCGAGGAGGTCGCCCAGCCTGGCGTGGGCTCGGGCGAGGGTGAGGATCGCGGCGAGGTCCTCCGGCGCCGCACCCGCGACCCGCTCGCGCAGCTCGAGGGCCCGGCGCTGGCTGGCGATCGCGCCCTCGAGATCGCCGAGGTTGGCCTGTCCGACCCCGCCCTGGACCGCCGCGATCCGCTCGTAGGCCTCGGCCAGCTCGCGCTGGAGCCCGGCGTCGTCGGCGGCCTCGCGGCTCAGGCGCTCGAGGTAGTCGAGGCCGAGCGCGACGATCCGCTCGCGCACCGGCGTCGAGCCGGGCAGGCCGGCGATCTCGTCGTGGACATCGAAGATGAAGGTCCTCGCGAGCTCGCGCACCTCGTCGAAGCGGCGCTCGGCCACCGCCCGCTCGGCGCGGGCGATCCGCGCCTGGCGGGCGGTCGCCAGGAGGCCCCCGGCGAGGCTGGCGACGACCAGCGCCGCCGCCACCACCCCGGCGCGATGCCGGCCGACGAACTTGCGCAGGCGGTAGCCGACGTCGTCGGGTCGCGCCCGGATCGGTAGACCGGCGAGGTGGCGACGGACGTCCTCGGAGAGCTCGGTCACCGACTGGTAGCGGCGGCGCGGGTCCTTGGCCAGGGCGCGCAGGGCGATCGTGTCGAGGTCGCCGGCGAGCCGGCGTCCGAGCCGGCGCGGGTTGCCGTCGGGGGGCCCGGCCCCGGCCTCGGGCGCCGAGCGCGGGTCGCCCGCGGCGAGCCTTCGGGTCGCCGCCAGGCTCGGCCGGGTCACCTCGCGCTCGCAGATCGCGCGGACCACCTCGTCGGCGCCGCGGGAGGCGAGGTCGTAGGGCGTCCGCCCGGTGAGCAGCTCGTAGAGCATCACTCCCAGGGCGTAGACGTCGGTGGCGGTCGTCACCGGCTCGCCGCGGACCTGCTCGGGGCTCGCGTACTCGGGGGTCATCCACCAGCCGGTGGCGGTCGCGGCCGGCGTCGAACCCGGACCCTCGACCGCGAGGAGCTTGGCGATGCCGAAGTCGAGGAGCTTGACCGTCCCGTCGTCGGCGACCAGCACATTGCCCGGCTTGATGTCGCAGTGGACGACGAGCCGGCTGTGGGCGAAGGCGACCGCGCCGCAGACGGTGCGGAAGAGCTCGAGCCGAGGGCGCAGACCGAGCCCGCGCTCGCGGCAGTGGCGGTCGATCGGCGTCCCGTCGACCAGCTCGAGCACGAAGAACGGGCGGCCCGTCCCGTCGGCGCCGCCGTCGAGCAGACGGGCGATGCCGGGGTGGTCGAGGGTGGCGAGGATCTGACGCTCGCGGCGGAAGCGCTCCTCGAAGGGGGCCGAGCCCGCCTCCCCGGCGAGCAGCTTGAGGGCGACCTCCTTGTGGAAGACGTCGTCGTCGCGCACCGCCCGGTAGACCACGCCCATCCCGCCGCGCCCGATCTCGGCGACCACCCGGTAGGGCCCGATCCGGCGGCCGACCGGCGACGGCGCCTCGGGGGCGAGGAGCCCTTCCGCCGTGGCGGGCGTCTCGAGGAAGCCGCCCGCCCCCGACCCGGCGGCGAGCAACGACTCGAGCTCGGCCCGGAGCTCGCCGTCGCCACCGCACTCGCGGTCCAGGAAGGCGGCCCGCGCCTCGGTCTCGAGCTCGGCCGCGGCGGCGAAGAGCTCCTTGAGGCGGGCCCAGCGGTCGCGGTTCACCGGCGCCTCCCGGCGGCCGCTCGACCCGGATCGGCAGGGGTGGTCGCGGTGCTCACGGCTCGGTCTCCCAGCCCATCTTGCGCCACGAACGGACCCGCTTCAAGCCGACGCCGAGCCCGGCCGTACCACGACGACGTGTCGGCGCGACAGGTTCCAGCTCCCATGGTGGCGTCGGCAGGCGTCGCCCGGAGTATGCCTTTCCCTTTGAGTCAGGTTGCGGGTGCTTTCGTTCCCGTTCCCGATCCCGATCCCGTTCCCGACGAGACGTCCCGTGAACCGTCGCAACCACAAAGGCACGAAGACACGAAGGCGGGCACGAAGGGGATGGTAGTGTGGGCGCCCCGCCCGCAGGTTCGCGATCGACTGGACCGAGAATCCGACGGCTTGGGCAAATGTGAGTCGGGAAGGGGATCGGTTGGAACCCGAGCGATTCGGCTAGGTATCATCCGGGCTCGGCCCGTCCTTTGATCGGAGCGTCATGCCCACCTATCGTTTGACCATCGAGTACGACGGCAGCAAGTTCTCCGGCTGGCAGACCCAGGTCGAGCAGCGGACCGTCCAGGGCGTGCTCCTCAAGGTGCTGCGCGAGCTCACCGGCGACGACGAGCTCACTCTGCACGGCGCCGGCCGCACCGACGCCGGCGTCCACGCCCTCGCCCAGGTCGCATCGCTTCGCTGCGCCCGGCGCCTCGTCGCCGACCGCCTGCTGGCCCGGCTCGAGCGCGCCCTGCCGGCCGATCTCGCGGTGCTCGACCTGCGCCCCGCTGCCGACCGGTTCCACGCCCGCCACGACGCGGTGGCGCGGTGCTACCGCTACCAGATCGCCCGGCGCCGCTCGGCCTTCGGCAAGCGCGCCACCTGGTGGATCGCCGACCCGCTCGATCCCGAGCCGATGCGGGCGGCGGCGGCGCGCTTCGTCGGCCGTCACGACTTCGCCGCCTTCGCCCGTCCCGGCCATCGCGCGCCGAGCACCATCGTGGTGGTCGACGGGTGCGAGCTGTGGGAGCTCGGTGAGCTGATCCTGCTCCGGGTCGTGGCGAGCCACTTCCTCTGGGGCCAGGTGCGGCGTATGGTCGGCGCCCTGGCCGCGGTCGGCCGCGGAGCTGCCGGCCCCGACGACGTGGCGCTCTGGCTCGACGGCTCGGCGCCGCCGCCCGAGCCCGCGGCGCCCGCCGCGGGGCTCTTCCTCGAGCGGGTCTGGTACCCGGGCGAGCCGCGGGCGCTGCCCCCTCCGGCGCCGGTCGGCGTGCCCTGGTCGCACCTCGAAAGGAGAAACGAGGGCGGCGACCGTCGGCCACCGGCGCGCCGGCGGCGGTCCTGAACCGGGCGAGCCCGGACTCTTCATGAGGTTTCGTCGCGAGGGCAACGAGGCGCCGATGGCAGCCGAAGTTCCTCAGCTTGGGGCGCGGCATGTAACCGACGGTACGTCGAGCACCCCGAGGTAAGAAGACGCGGCTGACGCGGATCCACCGTTGGCCGCAGCAGACGGCTCACGAGTAGTCCGGGCCATGCCTATCCCCTCCGCTCTGGTTCTCACCGACCCCGGTCCCGACTCACGTTCGCCCCGGCCATCGGTATCTCGATCCAATCGATCGCGAACCTGCGGGCGGGACGCCCACACCACCATCCTCTTGGTGTTCGCCTTCGTGTCTTCGTGTCTTCGTGGTTGCGACGGTGCGGTGTCTCTGTGTCTCTGTGCCTCTGTGGTGATTACGAACGCCCCCGACCCTCTGCCAATCCCCTGCGACGACCCTGATCTGATTGCGACGTCTTCGTGATTCCTTGGCGCCTTCGCGTCTTCGCGCTTGCGACGGTTTACGGAACTCCGCATCGGGGACGGGATCGGGGGCCGGATCGGGAACGAAAACACCCCCAACCTGACCCAAGGGGATAGGAATGGTCCGGGCTACAGGCGCCGGATCGCCACCAGGGTCATGTCGTCCTCGGCCGGGCGGTCGCGAACGAGCTCGGCGCGCAGGCGGTCGACGATGTCGCGGGACGGACGTTGGGCGACCTCGCGCATCGCCGGCTCGAGGCGACCGGCGAGGTCTCCGTCGGCCTGGTCCCAGGCGCCGTCGGTGGTCAGGAGCAGCACGTCGCCCGGCGACATCAGGCTGACCTCGTTGACCCGCGAGCGCGGGCTCTCGGCCGCCGGTCGCTCGACCACCGCCCGGTCGACGTCCCCCTCGGTGGGGAACAGACCGATCGGGTGCACCGAGATCAACCGCGACGGGTCGATGTCGACGAAGCGGCGGTACTCGGCGCTGTAGACCAGCGGCTTCGGGTGGCCCGCCGAGATAAAGCGGAAGCGGCCGTCGTGGCTGATCTCGCCGTAGATCATGGTGACGAACTTGGTGACGCTCGAGGACTGGAAGAAGCGGGTGTTGAGCACGTCGAACAAGCCGGCGGTGACCTCGCCGTGGCGCTCGAGCTCGTAGAGCACCCCGACCAGGAAGGCCTGGTGGAGCATCGCCGCGAGCAGCGCGTCGGTCATGCTGTGCCCCGAGACGTCGGCGATCACCACGCCGACCCGGCGCCGGTTT
>JALOLD010000028.1 GCA_025456145.1 Thermoanaerobaculales bacterium
CTTTTGACGCCCATCGCGATGGAGAAGGGGTTGCGCTTCGCGATTCGTGAGGGTGGCCGGACGGTCGGCGCCGGTTCCATCACCGACATTCTGGAGTAGACATGGCCAGCGAAAAGATCCGCATTCGGCTCAAGGCCTTCGACTATCGCCTGCTGGATCAGTCAGCGACCGAGATCGTTGACACCGCGCAGCGGACCGGCGCCCGAATCTTCGGGCCGATCCCGCTGCCGACCCACATCCAGCGGTTCACCGTGCTGCGTTCTCCGCACGTGGACAAGAAGTCCCGCGAGCAGTTCGAGATCCGCACGCACAAGCGGCTTCTGGACATCCTCGAGCCGACCCAGCAGACCATCGACGCTCTCATGAAGCTCGAGCTGCCGGCCGGCGTCGATGTCCAGATCAAGGCCTACGGGGCCCGGTGAGGTTGACATGGTACGCGGCATTCTCGGCAAGAAGGTGGGCATGACCCAGATCTTCGACGACAACGGGCGAGCGGTGCCCGTGACGGTCGTCGAGGCCGGGCCGTGCGTTGTTGTTCAGCGCAAGTCGACCGACCGCGACGGCTACGACGCGGTACAGCTCGGCCTCGTCGAGTCGAGCCCCCGGCGCGACGCTCCGAAGCCGATCCAGGGCCACTTCGCCGCCGCGGGCGTCCCTCCGACCCGCCTCCTCGGCGAGGTCCCGGTGGACGCCGACGACCAGGCGAAGCCCGGCGACGCCGTCCTCGCCGACATCTTCGATGCCGACGAGCAGGTGCGGGTGATCGGCCGCTCCAAGGGGCGGGGGTTCCAGGGCGTGATCCGGCGGCACGGCTTCAGCGGCGGCCGGGCGACCCATGGCTCGATGTTCCACCGGGCCCCCGGCGGGATCGGCGCCTCGGCCGATCCGTCGCGGGTCTACCCCGGCGCCGGGATGCCCGGTCAGACCGGCAACCGCCGGGTGACGGTGAAGAACGTCACGGTGGTCAAGGTCGACAGCGATCGGAACCTCCTCTTCCTCAAGGGCGGGGTTCCCGGCGGGCGGAACAGCTACATCCGCATCGTCAAGGTCTGAGACGGGAGTAGGGCCATGAAGATCGACGTCAGAAACTGGGACAACGAGGTCGTCGGCTCGGTCGAGCTCCCCGACCACGTCTTTGCCCACGAGGTCAGCGACCACCTCGTGTGGGAGGTCGTCAACGCGTACCTGGCGAGCCGTCGCCGCGGCACGCACCACGCCAAGGACCGGTCCCAGGTGACCGGCAGTCGGATCAAGCCTTGGAAACAGAAGCACACCGGGCGAGCCCGGGCCGGCGCCAAGCAGTCGCCGCTGTGGCGTTCGGGCGGCACGGTCCACGGTCCACAGCCCAGGTCGTACGCCAAGAAGGTCAACCGGAAGGCGCGGCGGGCCGCCCTCCGCGGTGTGCTGTCGCAGCGGCTGGCCGAGGGGCGTCTCGTCGTGCTCGAGTCGATGCAGATCGACGAGCCCCGGACCAAGGACTTCCTGCGGCACCTCGCCACCCTCGGAGTGGGCGGCGAAAAGGTGCTGCTGGTCGACGGTCTGGACAACCTCAACCTCCACCTCGCGAGCCGCAACCGGCCCGAGCTGACGATGCTCGACGCCACGTCGCTCAACGTGTACGAGGTCCTCAACCACCGCTGGATCGTCGCCTCCGAGCCGGCGGTCCGGTCGCTCGCGGAGGTGCTGTCATGAAGGCGCGCGAGATCATCCGCCGCCCGCTGCTCACCGAGAAGACCACGATGATGCAGGAGCGCGAGAACACCGTCTGCTTCGAGGTCGACCGGCGGGCCAACAAGATCCAGGTCCGGCACGCGGTCGAGGAGCTGTTCGGCGTCGTCGTCGAGTCGGTCCACATCGTCAACCGCAAGGGCAAGCCGATCATGCGCTACGGGCGCGTCGCCAGCCACCGGCCGGCGGCCCGCAAGGCGTACGTCAAGCTGGCGCCGGGCTCGAAGACCCTCGAGTTCTTCGAGGGGGTGTGAGGTAGATCATGGCGATCAAGAACCACAAGCCGACCTCCGCGGGACGACGCTTCGTCACCCACCTCGACTTCGAGGAGGTGACGACGTCGAAGCCCGAGAAGAAGCTGACCAAGGGCGGGATGCGGTCGTCGGGTCGCAACTCCGACGGCCACATCACCTCGCGACACCGTGGCGCCGGCCACAAGCGCCGCTACCGGGTGATCGACTTCAAACGCAACAAGTTCGACGTGCCGGCTCGGGTCGCGACCATCGAGTACGACCCCAACCGGTCGTCCTACATCGCGTTGCTCCACTACGCCGACGGCGAGAAGCGGTACATCCTGGCGCCGAACGGCGTCAAGGTGGGCGACGAGGTGATCGCCGGTACCAAGGTCGATGTGCGGTCGGGCAACGCCATGCCGATCGGGAACATCCCCCTCGGGACGCTGGTCCACAACGTCGAGCTCAAGCCCGGGAAGGGCGGCCAGCTCGTCCGCTCGGCCGGCGCCTCGGCGCAGATCATGGCCAAGGAGGGCAAGTACACGACCCTGCGCATGCCCTCCGGCGAGATGCGCATGGTGCTGTCGGTCTGCATCGCGACCATCGGTCAGGTCGGCAACGCCGACCACTCGAACATCAAGATCGGCAAGGCCGGACGGGCGCGCTGGCTCGGCGTCCGTCCGCAGACCCGCGGGACCGCGATGAACCCGGTCGACCACCCGCACGGCGGGGGTGAGGGCCGCAACAAGGGCCGCCACCCGGTGTCGCCGTGGGGCTGGCCGACCAAGGGCGCGAAGACCCGTGGCCGCAAGACGTCGGACCGCCTGATCGTGTCGCGGCGCAGGAAGTAGGGGGGAAAGATGGCTCGCTCGATCCGAAAAGGACCGTTCGTCGATGACCACCTGATGAAGAAGGTGGAGGCCGTCTCCGGGGCCGGCGACCGCCGCGTGATCAAGACCTGGTCGCGGCGTTCGACCATCACCCCGCTCATGGTCGGCACGACCATCGCCGTGCACAACGGACACAAGTTCGTACCGGTCTACATCACCGAGAACATGGTCGGGCACAAGCTCGGCGAGTTCGCGCCGACCCGGACCTTCCGCGGCCACGCCAGCGGCAAGTCCGACCGCGGCGCGCGATAGGGGATGGCCATGGACGCTCACGCAACGCTGCGATACTATCGCTCGTCGGCGCAGAAGGTGCGGTTGGTCGCCGATCTGGTCCGCGGCAAGTCGGTCGAGCCGGCGCTCACCTCGCTCCAGCTCTGCCGAAAGTACGCGGCGGCCGACGTCGCCAAGCTCGTCAAGTCCGCGTTGGCCAACCTCGAGCAGGCGCGACCGGGCGTCGACGTCGACCAGGTGTACATCAGCTCGATCACGGTGGACGGCGGGCCGAGCCTGAAGCGGGCCCGGCCGGCCTCGAAGTGGGTGCGGTCCCACCGGATCCTCAAGCGGACCTGCCACATCACCGTCGAGCTGGCAGTGCGCGAGAACTAGGAGGCAGCAGTGGGACAGAAGACGCACCCCTACGGGTTCCGCCTCGGCTACAACAACACCTGGCGCTCGCGTTGGTACGCCGACCGTAAGAGCTATGCCGATCTGCTGCACGAGGATCTCCAGCTGCGGACCGAGCTGATGGACCGGTTGAAGAACGCCGCGGTCAGCGCCGTCGACATCGAGCGCACCGCGTCGAAGCTTCGGGTCAACATCCTGTCGGGCCGCCCGGGGATCATCATCGGCCGCAAGGGGGCCGAGGTCGACAAGCTGCGCGATGACCTGATGCGGCGCTATGGTCAGGACATCCACATCAACATCCAGGAGATCCAGCGGCCGGAGATCGACTCGCACCTCATCGCGGCCAACGTCGCCCGCCAGCTCGAGCGCCGGATCGCCTTCCGGCGTGCGATGCGCCGCGCGATCGAGAACGCCCTGCGCTTCGGCGCCCAGGGGATCAAGATCCGCTGCGCCGGCCGGCTCAACGGCGCCGAGATCGCCCGGGCCGAGTGGTATCAGCAGGGTCGCCTGCCGCTGCACACGCTCAAGGCCGACATCGACTACGGATTCGAGAATGCGTTCACCACCTTCGGCGTCATCGGCGTCAAGGTTTGGGTCTACCGGGGCGAGCGCCACCGTGCGCGCTCGCACCGCCAGCGTCTGTGAGGAGTCGTCATCATGTTGATGCCGAAGAAGGTCAAGTACAGGAAGCAGCAGCGCGGGATGAACCGCGGCGTTGCCGAGCGCGGCAGCACGATCGCGTTCGGGGACTACGGTCTGCAGGCCGTCGAGCGCGGTTGGATCACGGCCCGGCAGATCGAGGCCGCGCGTATCGCGATGACCCGTCACGTCAAGCGCGGCGGCAAGATCTGGATCCGCGTCTTCCCCGACAAGCCGGTCACCAAGAAGCCGCTCGAGACCCGGATGGGCAAGGGTAAGGGCAACCCCGAGGAGTGGGTGGCGGTGATCAAGCCGGCCCGCATCCTCTATGAGATGGAGGGGGTGGCCGAGCCGATCGCGCGTGAGGCGATGCGGCTGGCGGCGCACAAGCTCCCGATCAAGACCAAGTTCGTGTCGAGAAGGGAGCGGTCATGAAGGCCAAGGTGCTGCGCGAGCGGTCGGCCGACGAGCTTTCCAAGACGCTCTCGGATCTCCAGGAGCAGCTGTTCAAGCTGCGCTTCCAGAAGTCGACCGGACAGATCGAGAACCCGATCAAGATCCGCGAGGTTCGCAAGGACATCGCCCGCGTGCTCACGCTGATCAACGAGCGGCAGGCGCAGGAGAGTGCACGATGACCGACACAGCGAAGACTGCCCGCAAGACCACGAAGGTGGGCCTCGTTCTCTCCGCGGCCGCCGACAAGTCGGTGGTGGTGAAGGTCGAGAACTTCGTCATGCACCCGCTGTACCACCGGTTCGTGCGGTCGACGTCGAAGTTCATGGCTCACGACGAAACCAACACCTGCAACAAGGGCGACCGGGTGCTCATCGAGGAGTGCCGTCCCCTGTCGCGCCGCAAGAAGTGGCGCGTGCGCAAGGTGATCGAGCGGGCCCAGTAGGGTCGGAGGTTCAGATGATCCAGATGGGATCCATGCTCAACGTGGCCGACAACTCGGGCGCCCGGAAGCTCCAGGCGATCCGTCAGCTCGGCGGCTCGTCGGCGCCGCGCTACGCCGGGATCGGCGACATCCTGGTGTGCTCGGTCAAGGAGGCCGCCCCCGAGTCCGACATCAAGAAGGGTGCGGTCGTCAAGGCGGTGATCGTCCGGACGCGGTCGCGCAAGCGGCGGCGCGACGGCTCGTACATCAGCTTCGACGAGAACGCCGCGGTGCTCGTCAACGCCGAGCGCGAGCCGGTCGGGACCCGGGTCTTCGGCCCGGTGGCACGCGAGCTCAGGGAGCGTCGGTTCATGAAGATCGTCTCGCTCGCCCCCGAGGTCATCTAGGAGTCGATGATGAAGATCAAGAAGGGCGACAGCGTCGAGGTGGTTTCCGGCAAGGACGCCGGCAAGCGGGGTCGTGTGCTGCGCGTCGATCGCGATCGCGATCGGGTCGTGGTCGAGGGCGTCAACATGATCAAGCGCCACACCCGGCCCAACCCGCAGAAGAAGATCCAGGGTGGCATCGTCGAGCGCGAGGCGGCGATCCACGCATCCAATGTCATGGTCGTCTCGCCCGACAGCGGACGACCCACCCGAGTCGGCTACAAGGTGCTCGACGACGGACGGAAGGTCCGCGTCGCCCGGGTCGACGGCGCGATTCTCGACCGATAGGAGGGACGATGGCGCGCTTGCTCACGACATACCAGGAAAAGGTCTTTCCGGCGCTCCAGAAGGAGTTCGGTCTGACCAACCCGATGCAGGTGCCGAAGATCGAGAAGGTGACCTGCAACATCGGCGTCGGCGAGGCCTCTCGCAACGCCAAGATGCTCGACGTCGCGGTCGAGCAGCTGACCAACATCACCGGTCAGAAGCCGGTGATCCGGCGGGCCCGCAAGTCGATCGCGGCGTTCAAGCTGCGCGAGGGCATGCCGGTCGGCTGCAAGGTGACCCTGCGGGGCCAGCGGATGTACGAGTTCCTCGACCGGCTCATCTCGATCGGGCTGCCACGGGTACGCGACTTCCGCGGCACCTCGCCGACGGCGTTCGACGGACGCGGCAACTACACCTTGGGTGTCAAGGACATCCTGATCTTCCCCGAGGTCGACTATCAGAAGGTCGAGGGGACGCTCGGGATGAACATCACCATCACCACGACGGCGCCCACGGACGACCAGGCACGAGCCCTGCTGGTCGGTCTCGGCATGCCGTTCAGAGAGCGCTAGGAGGCAAGCCGTGGCCCGCAAGTCGAGTATTGCCAAGTGTCTTCGCAAGCCCAAGTTCAAGGTGCGCCATCGCAACCGGTGCCGCCAGTGCGGTCGACCCAGGGGCTATATGCGCAAGTTCCAGCTCTGCCGCCTGTGCTTCCGCAAGCTGGCCCTCGAGGGGTTCCTCCCCGGGGTGACCAAGGCGAGCTGGTGAGGGGTTGAGATCATGAGCATGACTGATCCTGTGTCCGACCTGTTGACGCGCATCCGCAACGCCACATCGGTCCGCCACGACCGGATGGACGTGCCGGCGTCGAAGATGAAGCTCGAGATCGCGAAGATCCTCAAGCAGGAGGGCTACATCCGCACCTTCAAGGTGATCGAGGAGGGTCCGCAGGGGACCATCCGGATCTACCTCAAGTACGCCGACGACGGCGAGCCGGTGATCCACGGTCTGCGCCGCATCTCGAGGCCGGGCCGCCGCGTCTATCGCAATGTCGGCGATCTGCCGAGAGTGCACAACGGGCTCGGCGTCGCGGTGATCTCCACCAACCGCGGGGTCGTCACCGACGAGCAGGCGCGCGGCCTGCAGGTCGGTGGCGAGGTCCTGTGTGAGATCTGGTAGGGGGCGACCATGTCACGGATAGGCAAGAAACCGATCACGATTCCGAAGGGGGTCGAGGTCAAGGTCGATGGCAACGTGGTTCGCGTCAAGGGGCCGAAGGGCGCCCTCGACGTCGATCTGATGGACGGCATCTCGGCGGATCTGAACGACGGGGCGCTCAGCCTCGCACGCCGGGACGACGAGCGGCAGACCCGCGCCGCCCACGGTCTCGCCCGGGCGCTGGTCTACAACGCGGTGACCGGAGTGTCGACCGGCTGGTCCAAGGCGCTCGACATCGTCGGGATCGGCTATCGCGCCGAGCGCCAGGCCCAGGCCGTGCTCTTCAACCTCGGGTACTCGCACCCGATCAACTTCGCGATTCCCGCGGGCATCGACATCGAGGTCGACGGCAAGGCCAACCGGATCACGGTGACCGGCATCGACCGTCAGCAGGTCGGCCAGGTCGCCGCCAACATCCGCGGCCTGCGGCCGCCCGAGCCCTACAAGGGCAAGGGCGTGCGGTACGCGAACGAGAGGATCCGGACCAAGGCCGGGAAGCAGGGAGCCTCATGATGAGCCGGTGCACCGATCGCAAGCAGCGTCGCGACAAGATCAAGCGGCGGACCCGCCAGCAGGTGCGGGGAACCTCGAGCCGTCCACGCCTCGCGGTGTTCCGTAGCCTTCGGCACCTCTATGCCCAGATCATCGACGACGAGCACGGCGTCACGATCGCCGCCGTCTCGACCCTCGAGAAGGCGGCCGCGGGAGATCTCGAATCGACCGGTGGCCGGGCCGCCGGCAAGCGGGTCGGCGAGCTCATCGCCGAGCGTGCCAAGAGCCAGGGAGTCGACGCGGTGGTCTTCGACCGCGGCGGCTTCCAGTACCACGGGGTGATCCGTGCCATCGCTGAGGGCGCCCGCGAAGCGGGCCTGAAGTTCTAGGAAGCAGCACATGATGAACCGAGAGCGTGAGAGCGAGTTCGCCGAAACGGTCGTCCACATCAACCGGGTCGCCAAGGTCGTCAAGGGCGGCAAGAACTTCTCCTTCTCGGCGGTGGTCGTTGCCGGAGACGGCGCCGGCCGGGTCGGCTACGGAACCGGCAAGGCGCGAGAGGTGCCGCCGGCCATCCAGAAGGCCTCCGAGCAGGCCCGGCGGGAGATGGTCAAGGTACCGGTCGTCGGCGGCACCGTGCCGCACACGATCTGGGGACGATGGGGCGCCACCAGGGTGCTGCTGCGTCCGGCCTCGCCCGGTACCGGCGTCATCGCCGGCGGGGGGGTTCGCGCCGTCATGGAGTCGGCCGGGATCCAGGACGTGCTGACCAAGATCGTCGGCAGCCGCAACCCCTTCAACGTGGTGCGGGCGACCTTCAACGCGCTGGAAAACCTGATGACCGACGATCAGGTGCGGCGCCTGCGCGGCGTGGAGGCCGGCGACGTCGAGCCGCCGGCCGAGACCGAGGTCGCGACGATCGACGAGACCGCGTTCGAGGTTCCGCCGGAGGAGGCTGAGAAGAAATGACCGCCGAAGACACCAAGGACACCGTGAAGACGGCCGCGGCCGGCGACGCGAAGACGCCAGCCAAGAAGCCGGCGGCCAAGAAGCCGGCGGCGAAGAAGCCGGCGGCCACGAAGAGTGCGGCCACGAAGAGCGCGGCCACCAAGACCGCCGCGAAGAAGCCGGCGGCCAAGAAGGCCGCCGCGCCAAAGGCCTCGACCGCCAAGCCGACGACCACCGAGACGCCGGCGGGCGACCAGGCCGCGCCGAAGGCAAAGGCCGCGAAGAAGACATCGACCGCCTCGCCGGGCGGCATGATCAGGATCACCCAGGTGAAGAGCCAGATCGGTTTCGAGGGTCGCCAGAAGAAGGTGATCACCGGCCTCGGTCTCGGCCGTATCGGACGCAGCGTGATCCGGCCGGACGACGCGTGCATCCGCGGCATGGTGGCGAAGGTCTCGCACCTGGTGACTGTCGAGAAGGTGGAGGGCTGAAATGGCCAACGAGCTGCACAACCTCAAGCCGGCCGCCGGCGCCACCCGCAAGCGCAAGCGGGTCGGACGCGGGCCGGGATCGGGCAACGGCAAGACCGCCGGCCGCGGCCACAAGGGCCAGAAGTCGCGTAGCGGCGCGAGCCGGCGCTACGGCTTCGAAGGCGGCCAGATGCCGCTCGTCCGTCGGATCCCCAAGCGCGGTTTCACCAACATCTTCCGCGTCTCGTTCCAGGTCGTGAACCTGCGCGATCTCGACCGGCTGTTCGCCGACGGCGACACCGTGTCGATCCAGGCGATGGTCGAGAGGGGCATGGTGCGGGGCGACGACACGCCGGTCAAGGTGCTCGCGGCGGGCGAGCTCGGCAAGAAGCTGACCGTGCAGGCCAACGCCTTTTCCAAGAACGCCCAGGCGGGCATCGAGGCCGTCGGCGGCAGCTGTGAGGTGGTGACCTCGTGATCGAGAGCTTCCGCAACATCTTCGCCATTCCCGATCTCCGCAAGCGGGTGATCTTCACCTTCGCCCTGCTCGCGGTGTACCGGGTGGGTGCCTTCATCCCGATCCCCGGCGTCGACCCGTTGGCGATCAAGGAGTTCACCACCGCGGTCGAGGGGACGATGCTCGGCTTCCTCAACCTGTTCTCGGGCGGCGCTCTCGGCCGGATGACCGTGTTCGCGCTCGGGATCATGCCGTACATCTCGGCGTCGATCATCCTGCAGCTCCTGACCGTGGTCTGGCCCTACCTCGAGAAGCTCTCGAAGGAGGGCGAGCTCGGTCGGCGCAAGATCACCCAGTACACGCGGTATGGAACGGTCGTCCTGTCGGTCATCCAGGCCTTGGGCATCTCGTTCTTCCTCGAGCGGACCACCGCCCCGGGCGGCGCCCCGCTCGTTCCCGAGGACCTCCAGGGCTGGGGATTCCGGCTGATGACCGTGCTCACGCTGACCACCGGGACGGCCTTCGTCATGTGGCTCGGCGAGCAGATCACCGAGCGCGGGATCGGCAACGGCATCTCGCTGATCATCTTCGCGGGTATCGTGGTCGGTCTTCCGAGCGCCATCATCAACACCATCACCGACGTTCGGACCGGCAGCCTGAGCGTGATCACGATCGCTCTCCTGCTCGTGTTCATGGTCGGGGTGGTCGCCGCGATCGTCTACATGGAACGGGCCCAGAGGAGGATCCCGATCCAGTACGCCAAGCGGGTGGTCGGCCGACGGGTCTACGGCGGGCAGAGCACCTATCTGCCCCTGCGGCTCAACACCGGCGGCGTGATCCCGGTGATCTTCGCCGCCTCGATCATGTCGTTCCCCCAGACCCTCGGCCAGATGATCGACAACCGTTGGCTGCAGAAGATCACCGAAGCGCTCAACTACGGCGAGCCGCTGTACAACCTCATCTACTTCCTCTCGATCGTCTTCTTCTGCTACTTCTACACCTCGATCATCTTCAACCCCGAGGACACCGCCGAGAACATGCGCAAGTACGGCGGCTTCATCCCCGGCATCCGACCGGGCAAGCGGACCGCCGAGTTCATCGACCGGATCCTGACCAGGATCACCCTCGTCGGGGCGCTCTACCTGGCCCTGGTCGCGATCCTCCCGCAGATCCTCATCTCGGGGTTCAAGGTGGCGACCATCCCGTATGTCGGACCGACCCTCGACGCCGCGCTTCCGCGTTGGTTCACCGAGGGCCTCGGCATCAAGTTCTTCTTCGGCGGCACGTCGCTGCTCATCGTCGTCGGGGTCGCCATGGACACCGTCAACCAGATCGAGTCGCAGCTCGTCATGCGGCATTACGACGGTTTCATGCGCCGCGGAAGGATCCGCGGGAGACGTTGATGACGCCGACCTTCTCGAGCCTCAACCTGGTGCTGCTGGGCCCTCCGGGGTCCGGTAAGGGCACGCAGGCACGGCTGTTGGCCGAGCGCTACCAGCTGCCGCACATCTCCACCGGAGACATGCTGTGGCACGAGGTGGCCAACGGCACCGGGCTCGGCGGCGAGGTCCAGCCGGAGCTCGATCGGGGAGAGCTCGTGTCGGATCGGGTGATGGGCGGTCTGATCCTGCAGAGGATCGACCGCGACGACTGCGCCCGCGGCTTCATCCTCGACGGCTACCCGCGCCGGCTCGGCCAGGCGGAGCTGCTCGACGGGATCCTCGCGGAGCTCGGCCGCAGGATCGAGCGGGTGGTGCTGCTCGAGGTGCCCGACGAGGTCATCGTGGCGAGGCTCGGCGGCCGCCTCGTCCACCCCGGCTCGAACCGGTCGTACCACGAGATCTTCGACCCGCCGCGGGCCGCCGGGGTCGACGACCTCACCGGCGAGCCCCTCGAGAAGCGCGACGACGACCGCGCCGAGATCGTCCGAGAGAGGCTGCGGGTCTACCACGCCCACGCGCGCGGCCTCGCCGACTACTATCGCAACCGGGAGCAGCTGGTGGTGATCGACGGCAACCGGTCGATCGCCCTGGTCGCCGAGGACGTCGACCGGTCGGTCGGCGCGAGGGTGGTCGCATGATCGTCCTCAAGTCCTCCGCCGAGCTCGAGGCGATGCACCTCGCCAACCGGGTGGTCCACCAGGCGCTTGCCAAGGTCCGCGAGGCGGCCGGCCCGGGCGTCACCACCGCCGAGCTCGACCAGCTCGCCGAAGAGGTCATTCGGGACGCCGGCGCGGTGCCCGCCTTCAAGGGTTATCGGGGCTTCCCGGCGACGCTGTGCACCTCGGTCAACGACGAGATCGTGCACGGCATCCCCTCGTCAAGGGTCCGGCTCGCCGAGGGCGACCTGCTGAGCGTCGACTGCGGGGTCGTGCTCGACGGGTTCTTCGGCGACGCCGCCGTCAGCTTCGGCATCGGCGATGTCAACGGGGTCGTCGAGCGGCTCGTCGACGTGACCAGACAGTGTCTCGACGACGCGGTCGCGCAGGTCGGGCCCGGTCGGCGGCTCGGGGACATCGGTGCGGCGGTCCAGCGCCGGGCCGAGGGCAGCGGGTTCGGCGTGGTCCGCGAGTTCGTCGGCCACGGGATCGGCCGTGAGCTGCACGAGGAGCCCCAGGTTCCCAACTACGGCCAGCCCGGCCGCGGCCAGGTCATGCGACCCGGGCTGGTGCTCGCCATCGAGCCGATGATCACCGCCGGATCGTGGCGGGTCAAGGTCGATGACGACGGCTGGACAGCGAGGACCGAAGACGGTAAACTCGCTGCCCATTTTGAGTTCTCGGTGGCGGTCACGCCAGACGGCCATCGTGTGCTCGGTCTCGAGGAGTGATCGGATGGCCAAGGAAGAAGCGATCGAGGTGGTCGCATCGGTGGTCGAGCCTCTGCCCAACGCGATGTTCCGCGTCGAGCTCGAGAACGGCCACGAGGTGCTGGCCCACATCTCGGGGAAGATGCGAAAGCACTTCATCCGTATTCTTCCTGGCGACAAGGTTCTGGTAGAGCTCTCGCCCTACGATCTCAAGCGTGGGCGGATCGTCTACCGCTACAAGTAGGCGAGAGGGGGCGACGATGAAGGTTCGTCCGTCGGTCAAACGCATGTGCTCCAAGTGCAAGATCATCCGCCGCAAGGGCGTCATCCGGGTTCTCTGCGAGAACCCCAAACACAAGCAGCGTCAGGGCTGATCGGGGAGGAGAGCGGTGGCACGCATAGCAGGTGTTGAACTGCCGTCGACCAAGCGGGTCGAGATCGGCCTGACCTACATCTACGGCATCGGCCGGACCCGCGCCCGGCGGATCCTCGGCAAGGCCGGGGTCGAGATGGACATCAAGGTGAAGGACCTGTCCGAGGACGAGGTTCTCAGGATCCAGCGGGTGATTCAGGAGGAGGGTGGTGTCGAGGGCGACCTGCGCAAGGAGGTCGCCATGAACATCAAACGCCTCATCGAGATCGGCTGCTACCGCGGTATCCGCCACCGCCGGGGTCTGCCGGTGCGGGGCCAACGTACCCACACCAACGCCCGCGGGCGCAAGGGGCCGCGGCGCCAGGCCATCGCCGGCAAGAAGAAAGCCTCGAAGTAGGGCAGGAGAGCACCCATGGCCAAGGAACGCAAAGCAGTGCGCAAGCCGCGGCGCGAACGCAAGAGCGTGCCGCACGCGGTCGCGCACATCCACGCCTCGTTCAACAACACGATCGTGACCTTCGCCGATCCGAGCGGCGGCACCCTGTGCTGGTCCTCGGGCGGCCGGATCGGCTACAAGGGATCGCGCAAGGGCACCCCCTACGCCGCCCAGCTGGCGTCGAAGAACGCCGCCGAGCAGGCCCAGGACAGCGGCGTGCGCAGCGTCGACATCCTGGTCAAGGGCCCCGGCCCCGGCCGCGAGTCGGCGATCCGCGCGGTCGCTGCGACCGGGCTCGAGATCAAGAGCATTCGCGACGTGACGCCGATTCCGCACAACGGGTGCCGGCCGCGCAAGCGGCGCCGGGTCTGAGGAGAAGAAAATGGCTCGATACAGAGGACCGGTCTGTCGGCTGTGCCGCCGCGAGGGCATGAAGCTCTTTCTGAAGGGCGAGCGCTGCTACAAGGAGAAGTGCGCCATCGAGCGCCGCAACGTGCCTCCCGGCCAGCACGGGGCGAACCGCCGCCGCAAGGTGCGCGCCTATGGCCTGCAGCTGCGCGAGAAGCAGAAGCTGCGCCGGATCTACGGGCTGCTCGAGGGTCAGTTCCGCCGCACCTTCGACTCGGCCAACCGGCAGCGCGGCGTGACCGGCGAGAACCTGCTCAACCTGCTCGAGCTGCGTTTGGACAACGTCGTGTACTCCCTCGGCTTCGCGACCTCGCGCAGCCAGGCGCGCCAGCTCGTGCGGCACGGCCATATCGAGGTCAACGGCCGCCGGGTCGACGTCCCGTCGTTCCGGGTCAAGCCGACGATGGTGATCACGGTCCGGGAGCGCAGCCGGAAGGTCCCGTCGATCACCGACGCGGTCGAGTTCGCCCAGGGGCGGGGCATCCCGCCGTGGCTCGAGCTCGATGGCGCCGCGCTGACCGGCAAGGTGCTCGAGATCCCGAGCCGCGAGGACATCAGGTTCCCGATCCAAGAGCAGCTCATCGTCGAGCTCTACTCCCGATAGGCTGGAGGTTGCATGATCTGGCACGAGTTTCAGCGGCCGTCGCAGGTCCAGCCCGAGGAGGAGGGACGCTCCGAGACCTTCGCCCGGTTCGTCGCGCAGCCGTTCGAACGCGGCTGGGGGACCACGGTGGGCAACGCGCTGCGCCGCGCCCTGCTGTCGTCGATCCCCGGCGCCGCCATCACCGCGGTCAAGATCGAGGGCGCTGACCACGAGTTCTCCGCGGTCCCCGGCGTCGTCGAGGACGTCACCGACATCATCCTCAACCTCAAGAAGATCCCGCTCAAGATCAACGGTCAGGAGCCGGTCTTCCTCACCCTCGACGCCAAGGGTCCGGGCGACATCACCGCGGGTCAGCTCGCCGGCTCGCACCTGGTCGAGGTCATCGACCCCTCGGTCCACATCGCCACGCTGTCGGTCGACGGCGAGCTCAAGATGTCGTTGCGGGCGGTCCCGGGCCGCGGCTATATCCAGGCCGAGGAGAACCAGACCGAGGACCTCGACGTCGGCTTCATCCCGATCGACTCCGCCCACTCGCCGGTGACCAGGGCCAACTTCCGCGTCGAGATGGCGCGGCTCGGACGGATGACCAACTACGAGCGGCTGGTGCTCGAGGTCTGGACCAACGGCACCATCGGACCGGAGGAGGCGCTCAGCCAGGCGGCGCAGCTGGTCCAGGGGCACATGGACATCTACGCCCGCCTGTCGACGGTCGAGGAGATGGAGAGCGTCGCGGCGGCCGCGAGCGACAGCGAGGAGGAGAGCGTGCTCGACGCCAGCATCGACTCCCTCGAGCTCTCGATCCGGTCGATGAACTGTCTCAAGAACGCCAACATCCGCACCCTGCGCGATCTCGTCGCGCGGAGCGAGAAGGACATGGTCGAGATCCGTAACTTCGGCGAGAAGTCGCTCAAAGAGGTGCGCGACAAGCTCGAGATGCTCGGGCTCGGCTTCGGGATGAACCTGGATCTGTAGCAGTCGGCTGGCGGCTCTCGGCTGTCAGCTCGAGGTCGGCACACGCCGGCAGAGTGAATCACGGAGTAATCGATGCGACATCGAGTTCAAGGACGAAAGCTGGGGCGCACGTCGTCCCACCGCAAGGCGCTGTTCCGCAACCAGCTGACCGCGCTCTTCGAGCACGAGAGGATCGTCACGACCCTCGCCAAGGCCAAGGAGCTCCGCCCGCTCGCCGAGCGGATGGTCACCGTCGCCCGCACCGACACCCTGGCCGCCCGTCGCCGGGTCGCCACGGTGGTCCAGGACAGGGAGATCGCCAAGCGGCTGTTCGACGAGATCGCGCCCCGCTTCGCCGACCGCCCGGGCGGCTACACCCGGATCCTCCGGCTCGGCCGGCGGCGCGGCGACAACGCCGAGCTGGCGATCATCGAGTTCGTCGACTATGAGCTCAGCGAGCACCAGGAGTCGGGCGACGGCCAGGCCAAGAAGGGCTCGCTGCTCGACCGGGCCAAGGGCATGTTCGGCGGCGGCGCCGCCAAGACCCCGGCCGACGCCGGCGCCGGCGAGGCCGGCGACGAGCCGGTCTCGGCCGAGCCGGTTGCCGCGGCTGGCGACGCGGGGGACAAGACCGGGGCGCCGACCGGGAAGGCCTGACCGGATACCCCGGGCCCCGTCCGGGCACGGATCGTGACGCCGCGGCTCGCGCCGCGGCGTCGCCGTCTCGGTCGTCGTGTCACGATCAGGCGGTCGGCTCGATGTTGGCGAGCAGCTCGCGGAAGATCGCCAGCCGGTCCTCGAGGCTGACCGATCCCTCGGGCCCGACCGAGAACAGGATCAGGGTCCCGCCGGTCGTCGGGTGGACCGCATAGAGCCTGACGTCCTCGAAGGGCGCTCCGTCCTGCGGGTAGGTCGCGCTCGCCCACCGCGCCGAGCCGACCGCGGTCTCGAGCTCGCCGGACGGACCGAGGACGCCTCCCGGGTGGCGGCCGACCATCTCCGCGAAGGTCTCGGGGCTGACCGGCGAGATCGCCGGCGAGTCGGGGATCGCGGCGACGAAGGTGTAGTGCAGGGTCGGGTGGGTCCGGTCGGTCAGCTCCAGCCAGTGCTCGCCGTTGTAGGTGACGACCAGCCCGGACGGCGCGGTCTTGAGCGTGATGCCGATCTCGGGGTTGCTCTGCGGCAGCTCGAGCTCGTCGAGGGGCCACTCCTCCTCCACGGTCGTGATCTCCTCGTCGACCGGGGGCGCCTCCTCCGGCGCCCGGCCGCAGCCCGGCAGCAGGCCGAGCGAGGCCGCGAGGGCGAGGGTGAGGACGAGACTCGCGGTGCGGTAGCGACCGTGCATGGCGAACCCTCCGGATCGGTCGCCGGCCATTCTCGCCGAACCGACCCTCAGATCGCGATCGTCGCTCCGAGCTCGGGGATCTCGGGCCGCCAGCCGAGCTCGTCGGCGAGCCGGGCGGCGAGGGCCTGCTGGGCCTGGTACTCGCCGTGGATCAGGTAGACCGCCTCGGGCTCGCGGTCGCGCCGGGCGAGCCACAGCACCAGCTCGCCGGCGTCGGCATGCGCCGACAGCCCGCTGACCTGGCTGACGTGGGCGTTGACCGGGACCCACTCGCCGTGGATCTTGACCTCGGGCTCGCCCTCGACGAGCCGCCGGCCCTTGGTCCCCTCGGCCTGGTAGCCGACGAAGATGACGCTGTTGCGCGGGTCGGGGAGGCGCAGCTTGAGGTGGTGCAGGATCCGGCCGCCGGTCGCCATCCCCGAGGCCGAGATGATGATCGCCGGTCCGTCGAGCTCGTTGAGCTTGCGCGAGTCGGCCGAGGTCGGGGCGAACTGGAGGCTGGGCGGGACGATCGGGTTGACCTGGTCCGCGAGGTACTGGCGCATCTCGGCGTCGTGCTCGGACAGGGCGCGGCTGTAGAGCGCGGTCGCCTCGATCCCCATCGGGCTGTCGAGGAAGATCGGGATCTCGGGCAGGTCGCCGTCGGTGATGAGCTCGTTGAGCAGGAAGAGCAGCTCCTGGGTTCGGTCGACCGCGAACGCCGGGATGAGGATCACCCCGCCGCGGGCGAGCCCGGCCGAGACCGCCTCGGCGAGCGCGACCGCCGGGTCGTCGGCGCCGTGGAAACGGTCGCCATAGGTCGACTCGAGGAAGAGCACGTCCGAGCCCGGGTAGGGCGAGGGCTCGCGGAGGATCGGCACGCCGTAACGGCCGACGTCGCCGGAGAAGTAGACGGTCTTCCTGTCGCCCCCCGAGACCTTGGTCTCGAGCTCGACCGCGGCGGCGCCGAGGATGTGGCCCTGACGGTGGAAGCGGAAGCGGATCCCGGGGTGGAGGCGTCGCCACTCGTCGAAGGCGACCGGCTCGAGCAGCTTGAGCGCGGCGCGGGCGTCGGCGGCGCGGAACAGCGGCAGGGCGGGCGAGTGCTTCGAGTAGCCCTCCTTGTTGGCGTAGCGCGCCTCCTCCTCCTGGATGTGGGCCGCATCGGGGAGCAGGACGCGGAGCAGGTCTCGGGTCGGCGGGGTGCAGTAGACCGGCCCCCGGAAGCCCTGGCGGACGAGCCGGGGCAGCCACCCCGAGTGGTCGATGTGGGCATGGGTCAGGACCACCGCGCCGACCTGCCGCGGCGGGAAGGGCAGCCGCCGCCAGTTGCGGCGGCGGTTCTCCGCCGGACCCTGGAAGAGCCCGCAGTCGACCATCGCCGCGAACTGCTTCCACTCGAGCAGGTACTTCGAGCCCGTCACGCACCGCCCCGCACCGAGCACCGTCAGCTTCATCGGACCTCCGGCGGCTATCCTACCGCGTCCGAGTCCGCGTCCGACTCCGCGTCCGAGTCCGCGTCCGAGTCCGCGTCCGAACTGTGTTTCTCCCCGATGATGGTGCCGGAGCTGTGGAGCAGGCTTCCGGCATGTCTCCCGCGAAGGCGATCCAGAAACACGGGGAGCACAGAGAACAACGGTGATCCCACGGGGATCGTCCCGCGAGCCTGGGATTGACCGGAATCGCCGGGCCCAACCGACGAGTTGGATCCTGCGATGACTCAGACCACGCGCCATGGCCTCTCCGTGGTTCCCCGTGTCCACCGTGTTTCAACGGAGTTCGCTGCGGCGTACCGGCCCGGCTCGCCGCCACATGGGCGGAGAGCCGGGGAGAAGGCACCGAGTCATCGCAGCCATCTTGGCGAGCGTCTCACGCCCTTCGACGTACGACCGACGACTCACCGTTCATCGGACGCGGACGCGGACGCGGACTCGGGGTCGGACGCGGGGGCGCTGGACTCACGCCGCGGCGCGTCGTAGAATGGGGCGGTCCCACACCAGAGGAGGACGAAAATGGCAGAGAAGACGACCCAGAGTGTCGACGAGGCGATCGAGCAGGTCGCCGAGGGGGCCGAGGAAGGTCTCGACGAGGTCAAGGAGTCCCTCGCCCGCGCCGATCGTTCGATGGAGGGCGCCAAGGCGGTGATCCAGGGCGCGGTCGGCAAGGCCTCGGAGCTCGGCGCAGGCTCGGCCGAGAAGGCGCGCCTCTACCTCGACGAGGCCCGCAAGGCGCTCGGCGACGCCCGCCAGGCGATGGGCGGGCTGGCGACGAGGAGCCGCAAGCAGGCCGAGATCCTCTACGCCAAGTCCAAGGAGCAGTACGAGATCCTCGTGCGGAAGGCGCGAGAGCTCTTCGGCAAGGTCCGCGACCGGGTCGCCGAGGTCGACTTCAAGGCCAAGGGCGACCAGGTGCTCGACTACATCCGTCACAACCCCGGCAAGTCGGTGCTCATCGCCCTGGCCGCGGGCTTCGTGATCGGGTACATCGCGCGCCCGCGCGACTGACCGGGGCGGGTCATGGACCGATCGATCGACATCCCGCTGGACGCCGTGCTCGACGATGACGCCGTGCTCGACGAGGAGGACGTGCTCGACGACGAGGAGACCGGGGCCGGGAGCGGATCGGCGAGCGCGGCGATCGGCCGCAAGATCGACGCCGACTCGATCCTCGACTCGCTGCTGCCGAAGAACATCGACTGGCGGGACACGGTTCGCCGCTACCCGATCGGGTCGATGCTGTGCGTCGGGCTGGTCGGCTATCTGGTCGGCCGCACCAAGGGGGCGATGATCCTGTCCGGGCTCACCGCCGGGCTGTCGGCGGCGATGGTCCGCCAGCTCTCCGACGTGTTCGAGGGCGACTTCTTCGACTACTGATCGTCTCCGGGCCCGGCGAGGAGAGGAGATGCCGACTGATCCCGTCACCTCCGAGTGGGTCACCGTCGAGGAGGCGACCGACGAGCGGCTGGCGACCGCGGTGGCCGACCGCCTCAGACGGGCGGGCGTGCCGGTTCGTCTGAGCCGTGCCGGTCGCTCCGACCCCTCCCGCCAGGCCGGCGAGCTGACGGTGCAGGTTCCGCTCGAGAGCTTCGAGCTCGCCCTCGAGGCCCTCGAGGGGCTGGACGAGGAGGGGCCCTGAGCGGCCCGGGAGACGGCGGCGGCGCCGGGTCGCGACGCCGGCCGCTGAGCCTCGGCCGGTCCTTCCTGCTCTGGCTGCTCGGCGTGCTCGTGCTGACGCTGCTCGCGGTCAGCGCCCTGGTGCTCTGGCACGAGCACCGCGTGCTCAACGACGAGCTCGAGGTGCAGGGCGATCTGCTCGCCCGGCTCCTCGCCCTGTCGGCCGCCGACGGCGGCTCGCCGGAGTACCTCGCCGTCCTGACCATGACCGATCTCACGGCGGGCGAGGTGCGCTCGGTCGACGGGGAGGTGATGTGGCGCTACGGCCCGCCCCTCGACGAGATCACCCCGATCGCCGGACCGCAGCTGCGGGTCGACCGTCGGGTCGAGGTCGCGGCCGGGCCGTGGGGCCAGCGCCAGGCCTTCGACGTCAGCCTGCTGATGTCGCGATCGCGGCTCCAGGGCTCGCTCGCCGGCGCCGCGGTTCGACTGGTGGTCGCCCTCGCCTTCGCCCTGGCGATCGCCATGACGGTCGGGCTGTGGATGGTCGGTCGGGTGGTCGAGCCCCTCGCCGAGCTCGCCGAGCTGTCGCGCAGCTTCGACCCGCGGGAGCCGCTCGAGGTCTCGCCGGTCGGCCGGGGCGTCGCCGAGCTCGCCGAGCTCGCGGCGGCGTTCCGCGAGATGACCCGGCGGCTCAGCGAGCAGCAGCGCTCGCTCGTCGCGAGCGAGCGTCGCTTCCGGGAGCTCTTCGCCTCCTCGCCGACCCCGCTGCTCGAGCTCGACCGCGAGACGAGGATCCGTGGCGCCAACCCGGCCGCGGTCGCCTTTCTCGGGGCCGAGCCGGGGGCGGTCGCCGGGCGGCCGCTCGGCGCCTTCACGGTCGACGCGCCGGACCGGCTCGCCGGGTCGACCACATCGGCCGGCGAGAGCGTCGTCGAGACCCGATGGCGGATGCCCGACGGCGATCTGGCCGAGGTCGAGCTCCACCTCCGCTCGGCCGGCGACGCCGGCCACCTGATCGCCTCGATCCACGACCTGACCGACCGGGTCCGTCGTCTCGGCGAGCGCTGGCAGCGGACCTTCGACGCCATGATCGACGGGGTGGCGCTGGTCGCCGACGATGCCGGCGTGGTGGTCGCCAACCGCGCCCTGGCGCCGCACCTGCCGGCGCTCGGCCCCGAGGTGCTGGCGCGGGCCGCCGCCGAGGGGAGCTGGCGGACGCGGAGCCTCGACCGGCTGCTCGAGTGCAACCTGAGCCGGCCGGGCGGGCTCGAGCACGCCATCCTCGTGGTCCGCGACGTCACCGAGGCGGTCAGCGCCGAGGCCCGGCTCCGCGAGGCCGGCAAGATGCAGGCGGTGGCGACCCTGGCGAGCGGCGTCGCCCACGACTTCAACAACCTGCTCGCGGCGGTCCAGCTCCACCTCCGCCTCATCGAGGCCGAGCCGGAGCGGGCCGGCGAGGCGGTGGCCGCGATCCGCGACCTCGCCGAGCAGGGCAGCGAGGTCGTGAGCGAGCTCCTGCTCTTCGCCCGCTCGGACTCGAGCGCCGCCCCCCAGACCCTCGATCTCGTCTCGCTGGTGAGCGAGCAGCGGACGGTGCTCAACCACCTGCTTCCGGATGGGGTCGAGCTCGAGGTGAAGACCGGGGACGGCGCCCCGGTTCCGGTGGTCGGCAACCCGGTCGCGCTGCGCCGGCTGCTGCTCAACCTCGTGGTCAACGCCCGCGATGCGGTGGCCTCAGACGGCGGGACGATCACGGTGTCGGTGGGCCGCCGCGGCGGCCGGGCCGAGCTCGAGGTCGCCGACACCGGTCCCGGCATCGCCGACGAGATCCGCGACCGGCTGTTCGAGCCCTTCTTCACCCTGCGCCGGCGGGGCCGCGGCGCCGGGCTCGGCCTGGCGGTGGTCTATGCCGTCGCCTCGGCCCACGGCGGCGAGGTCGAGCTCGTCTCGGGGGCCGGCGAGGGGGCGCGCTTCGTCGTCCGGCTGCCCCCCGGCGACATCGCCGAGCTCGCCGGCGCGGACCACGACGACCCCGCGGCGCAGGCCGGTCGGGGCGCCCGGGTGCTGCTCGTCGAGCCCGACGGCCGGGCGGCGGCCGCGATCCTCGAGCGGCTCGCCGAGGCGGGCCACGACGTCCGTCACGCCCCCGGGGTCGGCGCCGCGCGCCGGATCGCCGCCGGGTGGCCGCCGGCGGCGGTGGTGGCGCGACCCGACGACCGGGCGGCCGCCGAGTGGTCGGTCGGCGCCGGGCTTCCCCTGGTGACCGCACCGCCGACCGCGGCGGCGACCGATGCGGTGCTCGCCCGCCTCGCCGAGCTCGCCGGGGCGGCGGAGATCGGGTGAGCGGAGACGACGCCGCCCCGCCGCGCTACCCTGGGCCGGTGAGACCGGACCCCGAGAACGGGCGCGCCCGGCGGCTGCGCCGGTGGGCGCCGTGGATCGCCCTGGTCGGGCTGTCGCTCGCCCTCCACCTGTGGGAGCTCGGCGACCGCTCCTACCACCACGACGAGTCGATCCACGCCCACTCGGCCTACAACCTGGCGACCAACGGGATCTACCGCTACGACCCGACCTATCACGGCCCGTTGCTCTACTACCTGGTCGCCGCCACCTTTCTCGGCCCGCTCGGCGACACCGACTTCTCGGCCCGGCTCCCGGTGGCCCTCACCGGGGTGCTCCTCGTCGCGGTCGCCTACGCCCTGCGGCGTCCCCTCGGCGGCCGTGCCGCCTGGTGGACCGGTCTGCTGGCGACGCTCTCGCCGATCACCCTCTACTACGGCCGGTTCCTGCGCATGGACGTGCTCGAGATGCTCACCGCCTCGGCCGCCGGGGTCGCCGCCTGGCGGGCGTCCCGCGGCAGCACCGTGGCCTGGGCGTGGTTCGGCCTGTTTGTCGGGGCGGCCCTCGCGACCAAGGAGAACTCCTACGTCACCGGCGCCCTGGTGGTCGCGGTGTGGATGGTGCTCGCGGTGGTCAGCGGGCTGCGCCGGAGCGTGCCGGCGACCATCGCCTGGCTGGCCCGCCACCGCTGGGGGGTCCTGACCGCGGTCGCGGTCTCGGTCGTCGTCGTCGTGCCGCTCTTCACGGTCGGCTTCACCCACCCCGAGGACTGGCTCTTCCCCAAGAAGGCGATCGGCTACTGGTGGGGCCAGCACAACCAGCAGCGGGTCGGCGGCCCGCCCTGGTTCCACCTGCCGCGGCTCGCCGCCTACGAGTTCCTGCCGATCGCCGCCGCCCTCGCCTGGGCCCTCCGGCGCGGCCGCCGGATGCGGCTCTTCGAGGTGTCGCTGCTGCTCTTCGCGATCTCGTCGGTCTGCATGTACGCCTATCTCGGCGAGAAGGTGCCCTGGCTCGGCGTCCACCAGGTGTGGGCCTTCCTGCCCCTGGCCGGGCTCCAGCTCGCCCGCACCTTCGGCCCGCGCGGCCGCTGGTGGAGCCGCTCCCTCGCCGGCGCCGGCCTCGCCGCCACCGCCCTGGTCAGCCTGACGGCGAGCTTCGTCACCGACGAGATCTCGCCCAACCTCGAGCGCGCCGAGATGATCGTCTACGTCCAGACCTCCCCCGAGGTCGCCGAGCTGGCGCGCGAGGGGGTGGCCCTCGCCGCCGAGGGCCACCCGACGGTGGCGGCGGTGGCCGGCGACGCCGGCTGGCCGCTCACCTGGTACTGGCGGAGGACGCCGACCCGCTGGTCCGACCCGCCGCCCGGTCTGCGGCCGCCGCTGGTGATCTGCGACGCCGACGACCAGCAGCGCGTCCGGACGATCCTCGGGCCGAGCTACCGCGGCGAGCGGATCCCGCTGCGCGCCTGGTGGGTGATCGAGGAGGCGACCCTGACGCCGGCCTCGCTGGCCCGCTGGCTTCTCACCCGGGTCCCCTTCAACCCGATCGGCTCGACCGACATCATGGTCTTCCGGCGCAGCGACGGCGAGGCCGAGCCGGCGGTCGAGGTGGAGGCGCCGCGGCTGCTCGCCGACGCTCTCGGCGCGACCCGGGCGCGGCTGGTCGGCGAGGGCTGGCTGACCGAGCCGCGCGGGCTCGCGGTCGACGCCGACGGCCGGCTGGCGGTCGCCGACCCGGGGCTCGGCGGGGTGCGGCTGTTCGACGCCGACGGCCGGCCGCTCCTCATCGAGCTCGGCAGGACCATGGACCGGCCCGAGAGCGTCGCCTGGGCGCCGGCCGGAATCCTGGCGACCGCCGACACCTGGAACCACCGGGTGCTCCTCGAGCGCCCGGGCGAGCCCGGGGTCACCGAGCTGCCCGCCCCGGAGGGCGGCTGGTTCGGCCCGCGCGGGGTGGCGGTGGCGCCGGACGGGACGATCGCCGTCGCCGACACCGGCAACAAGAGGGTGGTGCTGTACCTACCCGAGGAGGGCGCCGGCTTCGAGCTGCGGCTGATCGGCGGCCCGGGCGACGGGCCGGGCCGCTTCTCCGAGCCGGTCGGGCTGGTCTGGCTCGACGACCAGCGCCTCGCGGTGTGCGACACCGGCAACCACCGGCTGCAGATCGTCGACCGGACCGGGGCGGCCCTCGCGGTCGTCGACCTGCCGGGGGGCTGGACCGACTTCTACTCGCGGCCCCAGGTCGCGCTGCTCGGCGACGGCCGGCTGCTCGCCACCGACCCCCCGGCGCGCTCGCTCTGGCTGGTCGACCCGGCCCAGGGGACGACCCCCGAGCGTCTCGACCTGGCGGGCGACGGGATCGAGCCGGCCGGCATCGCCCGGCGCGGATCCGAGCTCTACATCGGCGATCTGCGCGGCCGGGTGTGGGCGCTGACGCTGGCGGATCGATGAAGGATGAATGATCAACGACAAACGGCGGTCCCGGCGGGGGTCGCGGCCATTGTCAAAGCTCTTTGAAGGTGTGACCGGGACCCTTGACCCTTGCCGAGGGGGGCTCGCATGCTGAAGTGGATGGAATGGGCCCATCGACCGCGAGGAGGTGGCGTGATGCGGCGAGGACGTCTTCGCCAGCGGGGCTTCACCCTGATCGAGGCCCTCGTGGTGGTCGGGATCATCGGCATCGTCGTCGCGATCAGCATCCCGAGCCTGCGCCGCTCGCGGATGCGCGCCACCATGCTCGACACGGTCCGGACCTTCCAGCAGGCCACCGCGGTGTCGCGGATCAACGCCATCAAGCGCGGGACCAACGTCTGCCTGCGGGTGCTCGACGACGACAGCCGGCAGCAGCTCAGCGAGTTCCGCTCGTGGTTCGACGACAACTCCAACGAGGTCGAGGACGCCGGCGAGGAGCTCGTCGGCAGCTGGCAGATCCGCAACGTCGACGAGTGGTCCTTCGAGGACTCGGCGACCTTCCCGATGTACATCCTCAACGCCGCCGGCGGCGGCGACGACCGGGGCGTCGTCTACCTGCCCAACGGCATGGCCCTGACCGCGGTCGCCGGTCAGCCGGGGGTCGGCCAGGGCGCCTTCGAGTACTACGTCTGGTACGACGCCCGCAAGTGGAACACCTTTCAGTTCAGCGTCTTCGGCGGGGCCGGGACGGTCCGGGTCCAGATGTGGAACCCGGCGGCCGGCGCCTTCGACGACAACTTCGCCTACTGGGAGTACTACTGATGAACCGCCTCCCTCCCCAGCGCCCGCCGGACGAGGGCTTCACCCTGGTCGAGGTCCTGGTGTCGCTGCTCATCCTGGCGATCATCTCCCTCGGCATCGCCGGGATGTTCTCGCACGCCATGGTGGTCAACGCCTCGGGCTACGACTACGCCCGGCTCGCCTCGCAGGCCCGCTTCATCCTCGAGGAGCTGCGCGCCCGGCCCTTCAACGACCCGACCCTCGCGGCGACCACCGGCACCGCCTGGGTGCCGCAGAACCTCGCCTACTCGAACCGCAACTTCACCGCCACCTACGCGGTGACCGACTTCGCGATCGTCAACTGGACCGATCTCGGTGGGACGTGGCCGGCGCCGACCGGCGGCAACCCCGGCAACGTCAAGCGGATCACCGTCCGGGTCCAGTCGACCGCGCAGAACCTCCAGGGCCGGCGCGAGCTCGTGGTCAGCGCGCTCAAGGTGGGAGGCTGACGATGGCCACCCTCGACCGCCGCCCCTCGGGCTCGGGCTTCACCCTGATCGAGATGCTGGTCGCGATCGCGGTCTTCACGATCCTGATGATCGGGCTGCTCAACCTCCTCGACTCGTCGACCAAGCTGTCGAAGCTCGAGTCGGCCCTCGCCGACACCCAGGAGAACGTCCGTTACGCCACCTACCACCTGATGCGCACCGCGCGGATGATGGGCGGCTCGGTGATGCCCTTCGCCCGGGCCGGCGGCGCCGGCAACGCCTGGGTGGCGGGCGAGGTGCGCAACAACGTCGGCTCGACCGAGACGATCTTCGGCGCGACCGTCGCCACCATGCCGGGCTCCGACGTGCTGGTGCTGCGCGGCTTCTTCGACGTCGCGCCGTTCTTCGTCGCCCAGACCGATGTCAACCCGGCCGGGATGGTGGTGACGATCCGCGAGCACACCGACCCGGGTGGGCCCAACGAGCGGGTGATCAACGACCTGACGCCCTGGCAGACCCTCGGCCCGAACCTCTTCCTCAACCGCGGGCTGATCATTTCCACCGGCGAGGGCGCGACCCAGGTCACCGCCACCGCCCAGGTCGGCGGTCAGTACGTGGTCGGCGAGATCGTCGCCAGCACCGGGGTCACCGGGACCTCGCCCAACCGCACCCTCGCCCTGACCTACGCCGCCAACGCCGCCTGGGACGTGCTCAACCCGGCGGGCGCCGCGGTCGCGGCCGGCGAGCCGATCTTCCGGGCGTCGCGGGCCGGCATCCTCGACGCCTTCGCCTACTATGTCGACGACCAGATGATCCTGCGCCGGGTCTCGCCGGCCAACCCGGGCGTGGGCGAGCCGGTGGCGGTCAACATCGGCAACCTCCAGGTCGAGCTCGGGGTCGACGCCAACTCCGACGGCTTCCTCGACCCGGCCGCCGAGTGGGTCGCGACGCCGACCCTGGGCGCCGCGCTGACCGGCGCCGGGGCGCTCGCGATGCGGCTCACCGTGCTCGGCCGGACGCCCTTCGAGGTGCCCGACTGGACCGAGCCCGCCGTGACCTTCGCCGGCGCCGGCGACATCACCCCGCCGACCGCCGGGGTCTCCGGTCCGCGCCACGCCAAGTGGCGGCGGATGGAGGTCGCGGTGGCGCTGCGCAACTTCATGTGACGGTCCTCGCCTTCCTCGGTCTCGGGCTGCTCCTCCAGACCTCGCTCGGGCTGCAGGCGGCGGGCACCGACCGCTGGGTGGTGCGCGCCCTGTATGCCGCCGACGCCGGCACCCAGGCCGAGATCGTCACCCTGGCGACCGGCGCGGTCGGGATGGGGACCTTCGTCCTCGCCGACGACGCCGGGCTGCCCGGGATGCTCATGGGCGACTACAACGTGACGGTGAGCGATGTCTGCGAGCTGCAGCCGCCGTCCGAGGCCGTCGATCCGGTGACCGGGCAGACCTGGGACACCAGCTTCCGCGCCCGCCACTTCTTCTTCCGCAGCGCCGCGACCCGCGACGCCGGTCTGCTGGTCGGCCTGACCCAGGCCGCGATCACCCAGGACGTGACGATCATGCCGATTCCGGTCGACAACATCTTCCCGGCGACGACGTGCTACTGAGGGGGCCGAGATGAGAACCCACACACCACGGAGCTGGCCGATCGCGGCGCTGGCGCTCGCGGTCGGGGTCGCGGCGGTGGCCACCGCCGACGACCGCGACTTCCTGCGCGAGCGGGCGGCCAAGCCCAACATCCTGATCCTCCTCGACACCTCGACCTCGATGATCGGCACCTCGGAGGTCGCCCCCGAGTTCACCGAGGGCGAGGGGCCGGCCAGCATCGACTTCGGGATGCTCCCGGGCGGCGGTGACGACCCGCGCTCGCGGATGGGCATCGCCAAGGCGGTGCTCCGCGACTTCCTGCAGAACATCACCGAGGCCAACTTCGCCCTCGCCGGCTACCAGTACACGATGCCCGAGGACGCCGGCAGCCCGGTCAACCCCTACCCGGCCCGGCACTGGGTCTACCAGGCGACCACGGCGGACCGCTTCGGCTTTCTCGAGGAAGGGTTCGCCTACCGGATCGGCTGGGCCGAGAAGACCAACTTGCCGTCGGTGGCGGTGACCCCCCTCGCCAACCCGGCCGACTACGCGCGCTCCTTCCTGCTCGGCTACGACCCCTACTTCGACCCCGACTCGGCGAGCGCCAACTATGTCGAGCCGTGGCTGCGCTACGGCCCGGTCGAGGCCCCCGACCTGCACAGCGGCAACCCCTACTCGACCCTGCCGATCTATCTGATGCGCAACTGCGAGACCGACGACGTCGCCGGCGACGGCCGCGACTGCGGGCTGCGGGTCTTCCCCTTCTTCACCGCCAAGGACCTGGTCGGCAACACCGCGCTCCACCAGTGGACCTCGCAGTTCGACAACTGCACCACCGGCGGCGTCGACGGCGGCTGTCTCGGCAGCTGGTCGGTGGACAACGGGACCACCCCGGCGACGATCACCCAGTACGTCCGCCGCGCCCACCTCGAGGTGCCGACCACGGTGTCGGGCGACCCCAACCACCCGATCGGCGAGGACACCTCGGGCAACCTCTCGGGCAACCGCGAGGTGACCGACGCCGGCGCCGACGACTACACCCTCGACGGCACCGCCGACGCCGACTACGACGGCGACGAGGGCTTCGACTGGCTGATGCGGGTCCAGATGGTCGAGCAGCGCAAGTCGCGGGTCTGCGACGTCCCGGTCCCGCCCGCCGCCGAGTGCACCGACATCACCGCCGCCGGCGCGGGCTCGGGCGACGACATCGAGTGGACCATCACCAACAGCAACGGCTTCGGCGCGACCCTGACCAACACCACCCTCGTGTGGCACCAGTACTGGCCGACCCTCTACGTCGACGACTTCACCCTGCTCGCCCATGCCGCCTACCCCGACCAGGAGTACTACTCGGGCGACGCGACGAGCTCGCCGACCACGGTCGCCGCCACCGCCGACCTGGCGGCCAACGCCACCGCGGTGCTGGTGACCGACTTCGAGGGCGCGGTGCCCGACGACAGCGACCTGGTCGGCGACTTCGACCTCGAGCTGACCTTCCTCTTCGACGACTTCTACTCGACGGTCTGCACCGTCGACGCGACCTACGTGGTCGCCACCCCGACCCCGACCCCGACCGCGACGGCGACCGCGACCGCAACCGCGACCGCGACCCCGACGCCGACCGCGACGGCGACCCCGACCGCCACCGAGACCCCGACCCCGGTTCCGACCGACACCCCGACGCCGACCGCGACGCCGGTTCCAGCGAGCTGCCTCGACATCGTTTTTGACAACACGCTGGACGTGGGCAACACCGATGAGCTCTACAACCGACTGACGAACAACTCGAGCTTCCCGGCCTACATCACGAACACCGTATTCGCCTGGCAGCCGACGAAGCCGCCGACACAGCCCCTTACCCCACGGGTCGACTGGATCAGGTTGGACGGTTTGACGAACTACTATGGCGGGAACGCCACGACCACTCCGGTCATTCGCAACGATGGCTACCCGGGCACGAACCCCAACTACCGACTGATCGCCGCCAACAGCTTCCGCGTGTGGCGGGCGGATCTCGACTATGTCTGGGCCCCTCCGAACGGGCTTCACAGGGTCGACCTCACCGTCCGCCTCCCGGGGGCCGGTCCCGGCGGAATCGACGTGATTTGCGACGTCTGGGCCGAGTACGACCTGGCCACCCCGACCCCGACGAGGACTGCGACTGCGACCCCGACCGGGACCAGCACGCCGACCGTCACCAACACCCCGACCATCACCCCGACCCCGACGGCCACCAACACGCCGACCATCACCAACACGCCGACCATCACCCCGACCGCGACGGTCACCGTCACGCCGAGCATCACACCGACCGCGTCGAACACGCCGACGATCACGCCGACCTTCACCCCGTCGAACACCCCGACGAGGACCAACACGCGGACCCACACGCCGACCCACACCCCGACCCTGACGCCGAGCATCACCCCGACCCCGACGGACACGCCGACCCACACGCCGACCCGGACCCCGTCGAACACGCCGACGATCACGCCGACCTTCACCCCGTCGAACACGCCGACCCGGACCCCGACGCACACGCCGTCGAACACGCCGACCTTCACCCCGTCGAACACGCCGACCTTCACCCCGTCGAACACGCCGACCTTCACCCCGACCTTCACCCCGACGCACACGCCGACCCGTACGCCGACCTCGACCTACACGCCGACCTTCACGCCGACCTTCACGCCGACGCCGACGCCGACCCGGACGCCGACCCGGACGCCGACGCCGACCCCAGAGCTGTAGGGTGGGGGGAGAGACAGCATGAGAGCACCACAGCAGCCACTCCCGTTCACCGCCCGGGCCGGCCTCCCGGTCCTGGCCGCCGTCGTGACCGCCCTCGTGGCGGCGGCGCCCGGACCGGCGCGGGCCCAGGACATCTTCCCGCCCGACGAGCCGACCGTGATCTACACCGAGGACTTCGGCTCGGTGACCCCGCCGGCCCTCGGCTCGATCGTCAAGCACCAGTGGACCCAGAGCTCGACCGGGGTCGACACCTCCAACGAGGCGGTCGCCTGCGGCAGCGGCTTCTGGGGCAACCACGCCCGCCAGACCCAGGGGCGGGCCGACGGCTACTCGCCGACGATCGGCCGGCCCCACCCGCTCTCGCCGAACGGCATCTCGTCGGTCCTGGTGATCGACAAGAGCATGCCCGGCAACGTCGGCTATGTCCCCACCGAGTGGCAGAGCTTCCGCTTCGAGCTCGACTTCTGGGGCGACGAGAACGCCGCGGTGGGGGTCGTCTGGGGCGGTCAGGACGTCGAGCCGGACGAGACCATCGACCACGGCTACCTGTTCTACATCGACCGGATGCCGACCTCGGCCCAGGCGAGCAGCGACGGCGCCCGGGCGCGCTGGCACCTGGTCAAGCGCCAGTCGGGCTACGACCTCGAGCTCGCCGCGGGGCCGGTCGTCCTCGACGCCGGCGACGACGACATGCTGTCGGTGTTCAACAACCAGTGCTACCGGCTGCGGCTCGAGTTCTTCTGCGGCACCCTGCGGGTCCAGGTCGCGAGGCTCGACTGCGGCGCCGCGAGCTGCACGGTGACCGACTGCGACGGCTCGCCCGAGACCTGCCTGACCACCGACTACGCGGCCTGCGCGACGACCATCGAGTGGTGCACCGTGCTCGACTGGATCGAGCCCGAGACGCCGCTCGTCCCCGGGCTGGTCGGGGCCTTCGCCGGCGGCATCTCCTCGAGCGCCGACGCGGTGTCCCGGGTCGACAACCTGGTCGTCGGGAGCTGGGACTACGACTGCGGCACGCTGTGCACGGCGTGGCCGGTCGCCTGGGACCAGAGCTTCGACGACGCGGTCCAGGACATCGACCTCAAGTACCTCTACCCCGGCACCCTGGTCGACTTCCACTACGGCCAGCTCTTCGGCGGCGGTCTGCGGCCCTACATCGACACCACCATGCTCAGCGAGCCGACCTCGGTGGAGCTGATCGGCGGCACGACCGAGGTCCGCGACAACTGCGGCGGCTGGACGGTGCTCTACACCGACCAGGAGAGGCCGATCGTCGACCTGCCCGGGCCGACCTCGCCCGACAGCAACCTCCCCGAGCTGCTCGCCTTCCTCGAGCCGATGGCGAGCTCGGTCAAGCTGGTCTACGACGGCGGCACCCTCTCCTTCGTCGACGCCTACGACAACGCGCGGCTCGACGGCAGCGGCAACCCCAACCCCGACTACGACCCCAACCCGCTGCCGACCCGCGGCTCGACCCCGATCAAGCCCTCCCTCGACGACGCCTTCGCCTGGTACGTCACCCAGCGGACCACCGGCGAGTGGGCGGCCGACCCCCTCGCCGACTGCCGGCTGTGGTACGTCATCTTCATCACCGACGGCGAGGAGCAGTGCGGCGACCAGGACTGGGCCTGCCAGGCGGGCGGCCCGGCCGAGAGGTTCGCCGACCCGCCGGCCTTCGGCTATCCCGGCATCGACCCGGTCAAGGTCTACACCGTCGGCTTCTCCGAGTCGGTCCCGGCCACCTCGCCGCTCCAGTGCGTCGCCGACCTCACCGACGGCCGCTTCTTCTCGGCGACCAACGCCAGCCAGCTCGTCAACGTCCTCTACGACGTGTTCGACGACATGCAGGAGACCGACCGCTCGTTCATCCCCTACGCGGTCTCGCCGCCGCCGCCCAGCGCCGCCGGCCAGCTCGCCCAGGACGAGGAGTTCCTCACCGTCTTCCCGCACTTCGTGCCGATCAACCAGCGCTCGATCTGGGACGGCGATCTCTGGGCCTTCGAGTTCAGCGCCGCCCAGCCGACCCTGCCGACCACCGCCGACTGCACCGTCGACTCGGGCGCGGTGGTCTGGACCCTCAGCGGCAACCCGGCCGGCGCCCGGGAGATCCTCGCCGACCAGGTCGCGAGCTACACCCCGGCCAGCCCGACCCGCCATGTCTTCATGGGCTCGGACTACAGCGGCGACTGGACCCGCTACCGGCTCCGCGACACCTTCACCAACGCCACCCTGATGACCGAGTTCCAGGATCTGCTCGACCCGGCCTCGGCGGGCAGCGCGACCCTGCTCGAGGCGGTCGAGTCGGCGAACTTCGTCATCAACTACCCCGAGAACAACGCCGCGCTGGCTCTCGGGACGCCGCCCCGCGACCCGGCGCGCCCCAACGACTACTCGGCCCTCGGCGACATCTATCACTCGCAGCCCGTGGTCGTGAACCCGCCCAACAACTTCATGTTCTTCTCCGACTACGGCCTCGGCCCGGCCCACGACTACCTGAGCTTCCGAGAGAAGCACGAGAAGCGGCGGCGGATCGTCCTCGCCGGGGCCAACGACGGCCAGCTCCACGCCTGGGACGGCGGCTTCTACGACCGCGACGAGACCAACTACGACGACCGCCACGACCTCGGCACCGGCAAGGAGCTCTTCGCCTTCGTCCCCGAGGCGGTCACCGAGCTGCTCCCGCTGCTGACCTACGGCAGCGAGCACTACTACACGGTCGACGGGCAGATCACCGTCGGCGACGTCTTCATCGACCCTGACGACACCGGCAGCGCTCCCGAGCAGTGGCGCACCGTCGCCCTGGCGACCCTGCGTCGCGGCGGCCGCGGCGTCGTCGCCCTCGACATCACCACCCCCGACGAGATCTCGAGCCCCGACTGGCAGCCCGCCGTCAGCACCTTCCCGAGCTGCCTCGACAGCACCGACGCCGAGTGCGACGGGCTGTCCTACCCGCACCTGCTCTGGCAGTTCCACGACGTCGACAACCTCGGCGCGCCCAACGACGCCGACGGCGGGTGCGCCGCGGCCGGGCTGTCGGGCGACCTCTGCCGGCCCTACTGGGACCTCGGCTGGACCTGGTCGAAGCCGGTGATCGCCAGGGTCGGGATCTACGCCCTCGACGGCGGCGGCAACGTCGTCCCCGACGACACCTTCGTCGCCTTCTTCGGGGGCGGCTGGGACGCCTCGCTCGACCCGGCCAGCCCGGCAACCGACGACGTCACCGGCAACTACTTCTACGGCGTCGACATCGCGACCGGCACGACGGTCCTCAAGGAGGCGATCGGGGTCTCGGTGCCGGGCAGCCCGGCGGTCCTCGACTCGGACAACGACGGCTTCCACGACCGGGTCTACTTCGGCGACAGCAACGGCCGGATCTGGCGGCTCGAGTACCCGTCGCCCTTCCTCGTCGCCGCCACCGGCCCGGCCGCCGGGACGCTGCGCCGGATCTTCGACGTCTCCGGGACGCTGACCACGACCTACGGCCGGCAGTTCTTCTTCACCAAGCCGACCCTGGTGCCGGTGATGTTCAACGGCGCCAACTACACCTATGCCATCGTCATGGGGGCCGGCGACCGCGCCAACCTGGGCGACGCGACCGCCGACATCACCAACCACTTCTACGTCGTCCTCGACGACCTCGACAACGACACCGTCACCAACCCGCCCTACGACGAGAGCAACCTCGTCCACCGGGTCTACGACGACACCGGTATCCAGAACACCTTCACCGCCGAGCCCGGCGCGACGGTGTGCATCGACAACGCCTTCACCTCGCCGACCAAGGGCTGGTACCTGACCCTGCGCAACGGGCTCTCCGCGACGCCGGTGACCGGGACCGAGAAGGTCAACTACGACGCGACGGTGTTCGCGAGCCACGTCTACTTCACCACCTTCCAGTCGGGCGAGGGGCTGACCGCCTCGAACCCGGTCGAGATCTGCACCCCGTCCGGAGGCGGCGGCGGTGGCGGCGGTGGTGGTGGTGGCGGCGGCGGCGGCGGTGGTGGTGGCGGCGGCGGCGGTGGCGGCGGTGGCGGCGGCGGCGGCGACCAGCCGGTGTGCAAGGCCTCGGGCGTCGGCCGGATCTACGACCTCGGGCTGACCTGCGGGCTCGGCGAGTACACCGAGGTCAACGACATCGTCACCGGGATCACGACCTACACGATCGGCGACACCACCTATGTCGTCTTCCCGACCTCGGGCGCCGGCGCCGGGCAGGGCGAGGTCACCGGCGGTCTCGGTCTGGTCAAGGGCCACCCGATCGCGATCATCTCGTCGACCACCAACTGGCGACAGGAGTAAACTGGCAACGGGATGTACAGGAGGAGCAGCATGCGCAACCTCGTGGTGGCTGTCGTCGTCCTCGCCGCGGTGCCCTGCGGCGCGGTCGAGATCCCGTTCCGCGACGGCTCGCTGGTCGAGGCCGCGAGCTACACCGTCAACGGGTCCTACCTGACCCTCGAGATGGCCAACGGCGCCAGGGTCGCCTACGACATCGCCGACATCGACCTCGAGGCCCTTCGCCGGGCCGAGGAGGCGGCGGCCGCCACCGTCGAGACCGGCGTCGAGGAGACGACCGGCGCCCTCGGGGTGGCGGGCGGGCTGCGGCTCCCCGACGAGGGCGAGACCGGCGGCATCGTCATCACCGACCAGCACGTCAAGCACGTCCGGGGCAGCGGGATCAGCGGCCCCGAGGACGAGACCGAGGCGGCGCCGGCCGACCCCGACGCCCTGCCCGAGGGCTTCGAGGAGGGCGGCAACGTGCTGCTCAACAACGTCACGGTCTCGCCGCTCGAGGGCGGGATGTGGCAGGTCGGGGGCGAGGTCGTCAACCGGACGACCGAGTCGGTGCTCGATGTCCGTGCCAACCTCCAGGCCGCGGTCCCCGACGGCGACCCGTGGACCGCCTCGGTCCCGGTCAGCGGGCTGCTCGCCCCCGACGAGAAGGCGACCTTCACCCACACCTTCGCGACCCCCGAGGGCGCCGCCGACGGCTGGACGCCGCAGATCCAGGTCAGCGTGGTGTGGATGCGGGGAGAGTCGAGGATCGAGCCGAACTACGACCGGCTCGCGCCCCACCCGAGCTCGCTGCCCTATGACCGGGGCGGCGTCGGCGGCGCCGAGAAAACCGACGACGACGTCGAGCTGTGATCGCGACCGCGCCGGCCGCCCTCGTGGCGGGGCCGGGCGTCATGAGGTGAACCCGTGCGGATCTCGAAGGTTCTACTGATCCTCCTCGCGGTCGCGCTCGTCGCGGCCGCGGTCCTCGTCTGGTATCTGTCGCGCCCCGAGCCGGTCGTCGTCCCGGCGACCCCCGAGCCCGAGGGACCGACCCGGGTCGGCGTGACCGCGGTCGCCGTACGATCGCCCGATCTCGCGGTCGGCGCCGCCGAGGTCCGCGCCGCGGTCTACCCCGACTACTCGTCGTGGCTGGTCAAGCTGCCGTGCGCCGAGGCCGCGGGCTGTGCCGGCAAGCTCGCCCTCGACATCGCCTTCCACACGGGGGGCGAGGACCGGGTCATCTCCCTGACCGGCCGGTTCGACGTGCCGAACGGCGGCGAGCTGCGCTTCGAGGGGCTCGACAACCGTCCGACCGCGGTCGAGCGCCTCGACTCGATCACCCTCAGGGTGGTCGAGCGCGCGGCCCCCGGCGAGCCCGCGCGGGAGGAGGAGATCGAGCTCTGAGCCGGTCTCCCGGCAGGGACCGGAATGCCGCCCTCCGGGGGGTGGTTCCAGGCTAGCGTGGACAACCCGACGGCGCACGGCTTCACCCTCACCGACGAGCTCGACGCGATCCGGCAGTGGCGGCATCCCGACAACGGGCTGACCGTGCTGACCGCGCCGACCCCGGTCGCCCCGGTGGTCGGTCTCGCCGTCGTCTACCGGGTCGGCTCGCGACACGAGGCGGCCGGCCACACCGGCGCCACCCACCTGCTCGAGCACCTGATGTTCAAGGGGTCGGAGGCCTTCAACGCCGAGCGCGGCACCGAGATCGCCCGCTCCCTCCACCGGGTCGGCGCGGTCTTCAACGCCACGACCTGGCTCGACCGGACGAGCTACTACGAGGTGCTGCCGGCGGAGCACCTGCCCCTCGCGGTGGCCATCGAGTCCGACCGGATGCGTCGGGCGCTGGTCCGCGACGCCGATCTGGAGAGCGAGCGGACGGTGGTCCTCAACGAGCTCGACACCGGCGACAACGAGCCGATCGATCAGCTCATCAAGGGGTCGTTCGCCCACGCCTACCTCGAGCACCCTTACCACCACCCGACGATCGGCTGGAGGGCCGACGTCGAGAGCGTCACCGGCGAGGTGCTGCGTCGCTTCTACGACACCTTCTACCACCCCGACAACGCCACCGTCATCGTGGTCGGCGACATCGACGAGGGAGCGGCCCTCGCCGAGATCGGGCGCGGCTTCGGCCGGCTCGGGCCGGCCCCCGCGCCACCGCCGCAGCGCGCGACCCGGGAGAGCCGGCAGCGCGGCGAGCGCCGCTTCGTCGTCGAGCGCGGCGGCGAGCTCGGCAGCCTCGCCCTGACCTGGCACATCCCCGAGGGCCTCCACCCCGACCTGCCGGCCCTCAACCTCCTCACCCAGGCCCTGAGCGACGGCGTCACCTCGCGGCTCTACCAGCGCCTGGTCGAGAGCAACCGCTGCCTCGGGGTCCACGCCTACACCTTCGAGCTCCACGACCCCGGGGTGCTCCAGGTCGTCGCGTCGCTGGCGCCCGGGGTCGACCACGCCGAGGTCGAGGCGGTCGTCCGCGACGAGGTCGCCGCCCTCCGCGCCGCGCCGCCGGGTGATGACGAGCTCGCCCGCGCCCTGATCCAGACCCGCACCGATCTCGCCTTCCACCGCGAGTCGCCGGCGCAGATCATGGGCGGGCTCACCGAGGCGGTCGCGATGGGCGACTGGCGGCGCTTCCCGCGCGAGCTCGCCGCGGTGTCAGCGGTCGCCGCCGACGACGTCCGGAGGGTCGCCGAGGCCTACCTGGGCGACGGCAACCTGACGGTCGGCTGGTTCGTCCCGACGGGGGGCGACGGCGGCGGGTCGGGCGCCCGCCCGTCGGGGCCAAGGCCCTGCTTCCTGCGCCCGCCGTTTGCCGAGCGGGTCGAGCTCCGCGAGCTGCCGGGCGGGGCGCGGCTGGCCGTGCTCGACAACCCGCACGCCCCGACCGTCACCCTTGCCGGGTCGCTCGGCGCCGGTCTGGCCGCCGCCGCCGACGGCCGCTTCACCGTACCCTCGGTCACCGCGGCGATGCTCGACCGGGGCACCGCCGGGCACGACCGGTTCGGGCTGGCCCGCGAGCTCGAGGATCACGGTCTGAGCCTCGGCATGAGGGCATCCTCGAGCGCGCCGACCACCGTCTCGTTCTCGGCCCAGGGGCTGGCCGAGGAGCTCGACCGTCTCGCCGCGCTGCTCGTCGAGGTGCTCCGGTCGCCGGTCTTCCCCGCCGACGAGCTCGACCGGCTGCGCACCCGGATCCTCGGCGCGCTCGAGCGCGAGCGCGAGGACACCTCGTCCCGGGCCTACGCGGCGCTGACCCGCCGGCTCTACCCGGCCGGCCACCCCCTCCACCAGCGGCCGATCGACACCCGGCGGGCCGAGCTCCTGGGCCTCGTACGCGACGACCTCGAGGCCTTTCACCGCCGCGCCTACGGCCCCGACACGCTGGTCGTCGCCGCGGTCGGGAGCGTCGCCGCCGACCGGGTGGCGGCGGCCCTCGCCCGTCGCCTCGAGGGGTGGGCGGCGGCTCCGGCGGGCTCGACCGAGCCGCCGGCCGGGATCGGCGAGGGCGCCGGCGACATCCGGGTCGAGCTGCCCGACCGGCCCAACCTCGACCTCTATCTCGGCCAGGCCGGGCGGCTTCGCCGGGGCGACGGCGACTATCCGGCGGCGATCCTCGCCAACTCCTGCCTCGGCCAATCGGCGCTGACCTCCCGCCTCGGGGTCGCGGTGCGCGACGAGGCCGGGCTGTCCTACAGCGTCTACAGCCGTTTCTTCGGCACCCTCGGGCTGGCCGGGCCGTGGGCGATCAGCTGCAGCGTCTCGGCGGGCAATCTCGAGCGGGCGGTCGAGCTGTGCCGGCGGACGGCCGCCGGCTATGTCGCCGAGGGGCCGAGCGACACCGAGCTCGACGACGAGCGGCTCGCCCAGGCCGGCGCCTACCGGGTCGGGCTCGCGACCAACGCCGGCATCGCCCGGGAGCTCGTGACGACGCTCACCGCCGGCGAGGACGTCTCGCGTCTGGACGACCACCCCGCGCGGCTGCTCTCGACCACCCGCGACGAGGTGATCGAGGCCCTCCGGCGCCACATCCGGCCCGACGAGCTGACCCTCGCCGTCGCCGGCACGCTGTCTCCATCCGGCCCGGAGGCGTGAGCCCCGTCGGGAAGGCGGGCTCGGTGCCTGGCATCCGACATTGTTCGCCGCGAACAATGTCGCGTGCCTGTGCACCGCTCCCATCGCGTTGCCTCGGGCGGGCTACTCCCAATCGACATTGAGGTGGTGGAGCTCGCCCGGGAAGCGGGGCCGCACCTCGGCGTCGAGATAGGCCTCGACCTCGCGCAGGCGGTAGCGCCGCGAGGCGTGGAGCAGGACGAGATGGCGGCAGCTCATCCGGGGGAGGTGGGGCAGCAGGTCCTCGAGGTGGGTGTGGCTGTAGCGCGCCGCGCGCTCGCGGTCGCCCGCCGCGAAGAACGAGCACTCGACGAGCAGGATCTCGCTCGCCGCGATCTCCGGCCGATCGTCGAGCAACCGCGGTCCGGAGTCGGCGCAGTAGCTCAGGAGGTCGACCGCGACCTCCTCGGTGACCTCCTCCCCGGCCAGCCGCCGGCGGGCGATCTCGGTCTCGGCGAGCCCGGCGAGCGCCGGTCGGAGGCGGCGCCGGTGCCAGGTCACCGTCGCGCCGAGGGTCGGAACCCAGTGATCGGTGGAGAAGAAGCCGAGGCTGATGTCGCGCCGCAGCCGGTGCCGGGTCCCGTCGTCGACCGGGATCACCTCGATCTCGTAGGGGCGCCCCCCCTCGAGCCGGGCCAGGGTCCCGAGCAGCGACCGGACGTCGTCCTCGACCGCCGCCGGGACGAGCAGCGCGGCCGGCGGCATCGAGTTGAGGTAGCGCTGCGAGGCCCAGTAGCCGAGCCCGCCGATGTGGTCGAGATGGCCGTGGCTCGCGAACACCGTGCGCATCGGCGGCAGCCCGCGGACCGCCCGGCCGGGGTCGAAGGCGAGATCGAGCTGGGGCAGCAGGAGGACGGTTCCCTCGCCGGCCCGCGAGCCGCCGACCAGCTGGAGCCCGCCCCACGAGGTCGTGAGCACCAGCCGGCGAAGCCCCATGCCGGCCCCTCAGCGGCTCGTCTTGACGAGGTAGAACGTGGGCTCGGCCGCGGCCGCGGGCTGGTCGATCTTGAGCGTCCACCCCGAGTCGGCGGGCAGGTTCTCGGTGAAGGTCTTGCTGCCGATGACCCCCCGCTTGCGGTCGCTCAAGGTGACGACGACGGTGCGCCGGCCGGCCGGTGCGACGAGCACCCGCTTGACCGTGCCCTCGCCCTCGACCTTGAGACCGAGGAAGCCCTTCTTGGTGTGGTCGAAGGGGATCTCGGCCAGGGTCTCGCCGTCGACCGTGACCGTGATGGCGCCGGCGTTGATCGGCGAGGCGTAGTAGACCGTGAGGCGCGCGTTGCCGGCCACCGGCCGGGCCAGCGGGGCGTCGGCCGGGGCGAGATCGAGCTCGGGCGTCCCGGCCGGCGACGGCGAGGCCGCCGACCGCTGACGACCGGCCCCGCGCGAGCGGTCGACGGCGAGCTCGAGATAGCCCGCGGCGAGCTCGCTCTGGGGATCGAGCTCGAGGGCCGAGCGGAAGAGGGCGGTGGCCTTCGAGTAGCTGCCCGAGCGGTAGGCCTGACGGCCCTCGGCGACCAGCTCGGCGACCCGCTGCTGGGTCGCGGCGCTGGTCCGGGCGGTCTCGACCAACCGGCCGACCTCGGCCGAGAGGGCCCGCGCGGCGGGCGACGCGGGCGCCTGGTCGAGGGCGACCCGGGAGGCCGTGGCCGCCTCCTCGAGGCGGCCGGCCGCGATCGCGTCCCGCGCCGCGTGCAGCGCTCCGGCCGCCCGGCTGAGGTTGCGGGTGGCGCCGGCCGACGGGGCGAGGTACGGGCCGGCGGGACGCTGGGCGAGCATCAGCCCGGCGAGACCGAGCCAGACCGCGGTCCAACCGACGAGGATCGCCCACGACCAGGCCGGCGTCACCTCCCAGGTGAGCGGCTCGGGCAGGACGACGCGCCGGCGCAGCCGCCGCCAGGCCAGCCTGAGACGCTGAGCCCGGGTGGCCGGGGGCCCGGGCAGCCGGACGCCGGGCAGCGGCTCGTCGGCCCGGGTGGCGAGATCGGGGTCGTGGAGCGAGGTGCCCGCCTCGTCGCCCGGCTCGCGCCGGACCAGCGACCGGGCCAGGGCGGCGAGGACCTTGGCGAGCTCGGCCCCGGTCTGGAAGCGGCGGGCGGGGTCCTTGTCGAGGCACTTGACGACGATCGGGTTGAAGGCCGCCGGCAGGCTCGGGTCGAGCAACGACGGGATCGGGGTCGGCGCCTCGAGGATCTTCCTCGTCACCTCGTGCATCGTCTCGCCGGTGAACGGCCGCTGACCGGTGAGCAGGGTGAAGAGGACCACCCCGAGCGAGAACAGGTCCGACCGGCCGTCGAGCGACTGCCCCCGGATCTGCTCCGGGGACATGAAGTTCGGGGTGCCGATGAACTGGCCGTCGACCGTGAGGTTCGAGCTCTCGAGCCGGGCGATGCCGAAGTCGGCGATCCGGGCGGTGCCGGTGCGGGTGAGGATCAGGTTGCCGGGCTTGATGTCGCGGTGGACCACGCCCATCTGGTGGGCGTAGTCGAGGGCGACCGCGACGTCGGCGACGATCCGGGCCGCCTCGGACGGCCGGAAGCGGTGACCATCGGCGAGGATCTGCTTGAGATCGCGGCCGTCGATGAACTCCATCGCGATGAACAGGACGCCGCTGCCGCGGTCCTCGCCGACATCGTGGATGGTGACGATCCCGGGGTGGTTGAGCCGCCCCGCCGCCTGCGCCTCGCGCAGGAAGCGCTCGCGGAACTCGTCGGCGGTGGCGGCGTCGACATCGAGCCGGAGCGTCTTGAGCGCGACCCTGCGGTCGATCAGGGGGTCGCGGGCCAGGTAGACGATCCCCATGGCGCCGCGGCCGAGGATCTTCTCGACCTGGTAGCGGTCGATGCGGGTGACGGGCACCCCCGTATTCTATCGTCAACCACCGGCGGTAGGGCTCGGCGTGCCGATCTGGCGTCCGTCCGGCCTTTTCGACGCCGGGGGAGGGCCGGGCGCCGTGGTCGAGGCGGGCATGATCCTTGCCTCAAGTGTCGCGAGACCCGCGCAGGACATCCGCCCGGCGGTCCGGGCGGCTGGAGGCGCGTCGTCGGCGGGGGGAATGATGGACACCAGAGAGCTCGAAACCCGGGTGGATCGTGCGGCTGCGCGCCTCGGCGAGGTCCAGCGGGGCGTCGCCGAGGTGATCGTCGGCCAGGAGCGGCTCGTCGAGTCGCTGCTCGTCGCGCTGCTGTGCCGCGGCCATGTCCTGCTCGAGGGCGTGCCGGGGCTCGCCAAGACGTTGACCGTGCGGACCCTGGCCGCGGTGGTCGGCGGCAGCTTCGCGCGGCTCCAGTTCACGCCCGACCTGCTGCCCGCGGATGTCACCGGCACCCAGGTCTTCGACCCGCGGACCTCGCAGTTCGTGCCGCACCGGGGGCCGGTCTTCGCCAACCTGGTGCTCGCCGACGAGATCAACCGGGCGCCGGCCAAGGTCCAGTCGGCGCTGCTCGAGGCGATGGAGGAGCGGCAGGTCACGATCGGCGAGACCAGCCATCGCCTGCCCGAGCCCTTCGTCGTGCTGGCGACCCAGAACCCGATCGAGCAGGAGGGGACCTACCCGCTGCCCGAGGCGCAGCTCGACCGCTTTCTGCTCAAGGTGATGGTCGGCTACCCGACCGCCGAGGAGGAGCGGCGGGTGCTCGAGCTCCACCTCGCCGAGACCTTCCCCACGCCGAACCGGGTGACCGATCTCGAGTCCCTGGCCCGCCTCGAGGAGGTCGCCCGCCAGGTCTATCTCGACGAGCGCATCCGCTCGTACATCGTCAGCCTCGTCGCCGCGACCCGGCGGCCGGCCGAGGTCGGCCTCGGCGACCTGGTGCCGCTGATCAGCTTCGGCGCCTCGCCGCGCGCCTCGATTGCGCTGGCCCTGGCGACCCGCGCCCAGGCGATGGTCCGCGGCCGCGCCTTCGTCACCCCCGAGGATGTCAAGGAGCTCGCGCCGATGGTCCTGCGCCACCGCATCGTCCTGACCTACGAGGCCGAGGCCGAGGGGGTGAGCGTCGAGGAGATCGTCGACCGGATGCTGCTCGCGGTGGAGGTGCCGTGAGGCGGCTGCTCGCCTCCTATCTCGGGCGTCCCCGTCCGGTCGACCCGGCCCGCGACGCCGGGACGGCCTTGCGCGCCCAGGTGCGCCGCCTCGAGATCCGGGCCCGCCAGGCCATGGAGGCCGGGCTCACCGGCCAGTACCAGAGCGCCTTCCGCGGTCGCGGGCTCGAGTTCGAGGAGGTCCGCGACTACCGTTGGGGCGACGATGTCCGGACCATCGATTGGAACGTCACCGCCCGGACCGGGAAGCTCCACGTCAAGCGCTACCGGGAGGAGCGGGACCTCACGGTGCTGCTGCTCGTCGATCTGTCCGGGTCGACCCGGTTCGGCTCGGGGGTCATGACGGTGCACGACCTCATCGCCGAGGTCTCGAGCCTGTTCGCCCTCGCCGCGGCGCGCCGCGACCGGGTCGGCGCCATCCTCTTCGACGAGGCGCTGCGCGCCGTGATCCCGCCCCGGCTAGGCTGGCGGCACGGCCTGCGGGTCGTCCGCGAGGTCCTCGGCGCGGCGCCGGCCGGCTCGCGAACCGCCTTCGCCGACGCGCTGCGCGGCGCCGGTCACCTGCTCCACCGCCGCGGCATCGTCATCGCGGTGGTCGACCGCAGCTGCCCGCTGCCGCGGCGCGAGCTGCTCGCCCTCGCGGCGCGCCACGAGGTCGTCCTGGTGCGGACCTCCGACGAGCTCGCGCGGACCGGGCTCGCCGGCGCCCGGCTGCCGGTGGTCGACGCCGAGGCGGGCCGGCCGGGGGTGGTTCGCGGCCGCCCGGCATCGGCCGGCGACCCGGCGCCGCCGGGGATCGACGCCATCGACCTCGCCACCGACGCCGACTACCTGCCGGCGGTGAGGGCGCTTCTCGAGCGGAGGGTGCGGCGTGTCCACTGACGCCCCGGGACGGACCGCGCGGGTCGTCACGACCCTGGTCGGCGTGCTCCTCGCCGCCGCGACGACGGTCCGCGCCGACCGACCGACCCTCGAGCTCGAGGCCGTCCCGGCCTCGGCGAGGCTCGGCGACCGGGTGCGGGTGCTCGCCACCGCGCGGGGCGGAGAGGATCTGCTGTGGGGCGAGCTCGCGGTCGGGGTCGAGCCGGACGGCCCCTGGGAGATCGTCTCTCCGCCGACCGCGGTGGCTGGCGCCCGGCCCCCGGTCTGGGAGCTCGTGCTCGCGCCGATGCGGCTCGGCGAGCTGCCGCTGCCCCCGATCACCGTGACCGCCCGGGGCGCTGACGGCGCGACCGCCGATGCCGGTTGCGAGACGCCGCCGGTGGTCACCGTGGTCTCGACCCTCGCCCCGGATGAGGAGAGCCCGGCGCCGGCGCCGCTGCGCGACCCGATCGGCGTACGCGGTGTGCCCTGGGAGTGGATCCTGCCGGCCGCGCTCCTCCTGCTGCCGGTGGTCGCGGCGGGCGCCTGGTGGTGGCGCGCCCGGCTTCGCCCGGCGGCCTCCGAGAGACCGCCGCTCGCTCCCCTGCCCGAGCTCGAGGCGACCCTAGCCGAGCTCGACGGCCGGATCGGCCGCGACCCGGCGGACGGGGTCTGCGACCGGCTCGCCGCGGCGCTGCGCCGCTACCTCGAGCGCCGTACCGGCGAGCCGGCGGCCGAGATGACCTCGTTCGAGCTCCGCCTCCTGGCCCGCCGTCGGGGGTGGCCGGAGACCAGCCAGCGGCTCGTCCAGCAGATCATGGGAGTGGCCGACGGGGTCCGCTTCTCACGCCGGCCGGCGGCCGAGGAGGAGCTCAGGCGGGCGGTGCGGATGGCCGGCGAGGCGGCGCGATCGGTCGAGGCCTTTTTCGAGCCCGCCGCCGGCGACGAGCGGGCCGTCGGAGGCGACGGATGATCCGGCTGGCGTCGCCCGTCTGGCTCGTCCTGATCGCGGTCGCGCTCGGCCTGGCGACGCTGTGGCTGCTGCGCCGTCGCTTCCAGCGCTACCCCTTCCCGGATGTCGCGAAGGCGGCCGGCCGGACCGGGAGGATCCCCGAGCGGACCGTGGCGGCCGGGGTCCTGGCGGCGCTCGCCCTCGCCCCCCTGGCGGTCGCGCTCGCGCGGCCCCAGGAGGTGCTGTCGAAGCACCTCGAGCACGCCGAGGGCGTCGACCTGGTCATCGCCCTCGACATCTCGCGCTCGATGTCGGCCCTCGACTTCCAGCCCACCGATCGGCTGGGGGTCGCCAAGGAGGTGATCGGCCGCTTCCTCGACCGCCGCACCGACGACCGGTTCGCGCTCGTCGTCTTCGCCGGCGCCGCGGTCACCCTGTGCCCGCTGACCCTCGACCACGAAGTCGCCCGCCACCTGCTCGACGGGGTCGAGATGGGCAGCCTGCCCGACGGCACCGCGATCGGCCTCGGCCTCGGCACCGCGGTGGCCAGGCTTCGCCACTCCCAGGCCGAGTCCAAGGTGATCATCTTGGTCACCGACGGCTCGAACAACACCGGTCAGCTCGACCCGGTCAACGCGGCCGAGCTCGCCGCCGAGCTCGGGATCACGGTCCACACCGTGCTCGTCGGCCGCGACGGGCCGGTGCCGGTGCCGGTGCTCGAGCGCGACCCGCGCACCGGCCGGGTCGTCCGGCAGATCCGCCAGATGGAGATGGAGATCAACCCCGAGCTGCTCGCCGAGATCGCCCGGCTGACCGGCGGCAGCTCGTTCCTGGCCCGCGACTCGGAGGCCCTCGATCGGGTCTTCTCCTCGATCGACGCCCTCGAGAGGACCGAGTTCACCTCGACCAAGCTGGTCCGCTACCGCGAGCGCTTCGAGCCGTGGGCGGCGGCCGCGCTGATCGCCCTGCTCGCCGCCGCGGCGATCGAGGGCCTGCTCGGGAGGACCCCGTGGTGAGCTTTGGCGAAGCCCGGCTGCTCGTCCTGCTGGCGCTGCCGGCCGCGGCCGCCGCGGCCGCCGTGTCGCGCCACCTGGTGCGGCAGAGACAGCAGCGCGAGCTCGCCTCGCCCGCGGTGTGGGACCGGGTCATGGGCGGGGTGCCGGCGACCGGGCTGCTGCGGCTGCTGGCCTGGTGCGCGGCGGCGGCGATGATCGTCCTCGCCCTCGCGCGTCCCCAGTGGGGCGAGCTCGAGCAGGAGGCGAGCGTGCAGACCCGCGACCTGGTGCTCGCGATCGACGTCTCGGACTCGATGCTCGCGGCCGATCTGCCCCCGTCCCGGCTCGCCCGCGGCGTCGAGACCGGTCAGCGGCTGCTGCCGCTGCTCGAGGGCAACCGGGTCGGGGTCGTGGTCTTCGCCGGCGAGGCCTACCCGCTGGTCCCGCTGACCACCGACCTCGACGCGGTCTCGGCCTTTCTCGACGGCGTCTCGCCGGGGATGGTCGGGCAGCCCGGGTCCAACCTCGAGCGGGCGGTCGCCGCCTCGCTCGAGCTGCTGCCGCCCGACGGCGAGGGTCGGGTGGTCGTGCTGGTCACCGACGGCGAGAACCTCCAGGGCGACGTCGACGCCGCCGTCGCGGCGGTCGAGCGGGCCGGGGTCGGCGTGCTGACGGTGGTCGCGGGGACCGAGCGCGGCGGCCCGATCCCGGTCCCCGGACCCGACGGGGGCATCCACCACAAGCGGGACGGCAACGGGCAGCCGGTTATCACCCGCGCCCACCCCGAGGTCCTCGCCGCGATCGCCGACGCGGTCGACGGCGCCTCGGTCGAGCTCGCCGACCGGGAGGTCGTCCACCGCCTCGCGACGCTCGTCGAGGGCCTGCGCACCCGCGAGGCGGAGGCGACGCGCGCGGTGCACCGGATCGAGCGGTTCCCGCTCTTCCTCGGAGCGGCGGCGGGTCTGCTGGTCACCGGCTTCCTGCTGTCGCCGTGGCGCCGCCTCGCGGCCGCGGCGATGGTCCTCGGCCTGATCGCCGGTCCCGCCGCCGCACAGCAGGACGCCCGTCCGGCGGCGGCGCCCCACGCGCCTCCGGCCCCGGGCGCCGGCAGCTCACCGGCCGGGGCAGACAGCGGCCCGCCCGCCGCCGGCCCGGCCGACGACGGCCGGCCGTCGCTCTGGCAGCGGCTGGTCCCCGGGGGCAGCCGGCGTCTGGCGCGGGAGGGGGTGTCCCGGTGGCGGGCCGGCGAGGTCGTCGACGCCGCCCGGTCGTTCGCCGGGGCCGCCGCCCTCGACCCCGAGGATCCGGCGCGCCTGTTTGACCTGGGGACCGCGCTCGGCGCGGCGGGCGAGGTCGAGGGCGCGCAGCCGCTGCTCGAGCGGGCCCACGCCGACGGCGTGCCCGGGGCGGCCTACAACCTCGGCACCGCGGCGCTGGTCGCGCAGCAGGCCGAGCCGGCGGTGCGATGGCTGCGCGAGGCGCTGCGCCACGACCCGGACGACGCCGAAACCAAGCGCAACTACGAGCTCGCCCTCGCCCTGCTCGAGCAGCAGCAGCAACAGCAGCAGCAACAGCAGCAGGATCAGGACGAGGAGAAGCCCGAGGAGCAACCGGAGCAGCCGCCGGAGGAGCCGTCGCCCGACGGCGCCCCGCCGACGCCGACCCCGACTCCGGCGGACAACGAGGCGCTGTTCTCGGCGCTCGAGCGGGCCGAGGCCGAGGCGCGCGAGGCCATGCAGACGCCGACCCCCCAGGCCGGCAAGGTCGAGAAGGACTGGTGATGCTCGGCCTGGGAGCCGGTGCGGGTCGCAGGCCACGCCGGGCGGGGGCGGCGGCGCTGCTCCTCGTCGGTCTCGCCGGGCTGGCGGGGGCGGCCGGGCCGAGCCTCGAGGTCCACCTCCAGCCGCGCCGGTTCGGCGTCGACGACATCGCCCAGCTGACGATCAGGGTCAACGAGCCGCCCGCCGATCTCGCGGCGCCCCAGCTCGGATCCCTCGACAACCTCGAGGTGGTCGGCGGGCCGTCGACCGGGTCGGAGTTCAGCTTTGTCAACGGCGTCGCCTCGAGGTCGCAGACCTTCACCTACGCGCTGCGCGCCTCCCGACCCGGGTCGGCGACCGTCGGCCCGGTGACGGTGCGGGCGGGCGGGGTCGAGCTCCGGGCCGGGGCGGTGACCGCCGAGGTCGTCGAGGGGAGCGTCGCCCCGCCCCGCGGCCGCCGGTCGCCCTTCTTCACCGATCCCTTCGCCGATCTCGCGCCGCGACGGACGGCGCCCGAGGTCGAGGTCGAGCTCCGTCATGTCCTCAGCGCCTCCCGGGCGGCGGTCGGCCAGCCCCTCGTGGCGACGGTGTATCTCGACTCGACGTCGAGCGCCCTCTATGACTTCAACCTCCGCACCCCGCCCTCCTACCCGGGCTTCTGGGCGCAGCGCCTCGACAACCCCGAGCAGATCGCCCCGGAGGTCGTCGAGGTCGACGGGACCGGGTTCTACCGCTACCGGGTCTTGCGCTCGGTGCTCGTTCCGCTCAAGCCGGGCAGCCTCGAGATCCCGGCAGTCGAGGCGTCGATCGGCGTGCGCTCTCGCAGCGTCTTCGACCCCGGTCGGCTGGTCGAGCGCTCGGCGCCGGCCCTCCAGGTCGAGGTGTCGGCCCGGCCGGCCCCGCCCGCCGGGTTCGCCGGCGCGGTCGGAGACCTCCGCTACAGCGCCAGCCTCGAGCCGCCGGTGATCGACTTCGGCTCGTCGGCGGTGCTGACCGTCACCCTCGAGGGCCGCGGCAACCTGCCGCTCGTCGAGGCGCCGCCGGTCTTCCCGTCGTCGGCGGCCTGCGACAGCTACCCGCCCGAGGAGTCGAGCCGCGTGGTGGTCGACGACGGGGGTATCCACGGCTCGCGGAGCTGGCAGGTGACCGTGGTGCCCCGCGAAGCGGGTCGGATCGAGCTCGCTGGCGTCGTGCTCGCGGTCTACGATCCCGAGGCCGGCCGTTATGTCAGCCAGCCGATCGGCCCGCTCGATCTCGAGGTGACGCCGCCGCCGCCGACCCCGACCCCGGTCGTCACCCCGGCGCCGCCCGCCGCCGGGGCTGATCGCCGTGACCAGACGCCGACATCGATCGGCGAATCCGGGACGCCGATCTGGGGCTTGGTCGTCGGCGCCCTGGTGGCGGGGCTCGGGCTCGGCGCGGCGGTCGCCTGGTGGGTGGCCCGTCGCAGCGGGCGGGTGGCGGTGCCTCCCCGGCAGCCCGATCAGAGCCCGGCCGACCGGGCACGGGTGCTCCAGCTGAGCCTCGAGCGCTGGTGGCTCGACGCGCGCTCGGGCCCCCGGGGCGCCGCCCTCGAGGAGGAGATGCAGGCCCTCCGGCGTGACCTCGAGGCGGTCCGTTTCGCCCCCGGCCGCGCCGACCACTCCGACACGGTGGTCGATCTCGAGAGCCGGCTGAAACGTCTCCTGCGATCCGCGTGATACACTGTCCGAATGCAGGCGCCCCGGGTCTATAGTCTTCCAATAGAAGATCTTGAACCGTTTCTGGATCGTCGGCGCTACTCCGCCTTCGCGGTGTCGCAGCTCGCCGTCACCTCGTTTTTGGGCGAGATCCTCTCCAAGGCCAACGACTTCGTGCCCTCGAATTCGGGCTCGATCCTGATGGACCGTCCCTTCGACCGGGGCGAGACCGCGGCCGAGACCTCGCTCTACTTCGTCGCGACCTTCGGCCCGTCGGCGCAGAGCATCCTCGGGCGCCACCTCAGGGCCGATCGCGGGGTCGCCGGCTATGTCTACCGGACCGGCGAGCCCTATCTGATGAACGACCCGGCGAACGACCCGAACTTCTACTCGAAGTTCGACGAGGGCACCGACTTCACCACGTCCTGCGCGATCGCCGTCCCGGTGCGGATCGAGCGGACGGTGTGCGGCGTCCTCGAGCTCGTCAACCGGCTCGGCGACGGCGGCTACAGCGAGCGCGACCTCCAGATGCTCGAGATCTTCGCCCGCTACACCTCGGTGTCGATCGAGAACCTGCTCGACGCGCAGCGGGCCAACGAGATGGCGCGGCGCGACGATCTCACCGGGCTGTACAACGACCGCTTCTTCCACCACCGGTTGACCGAGGATCTGGTGCGAGCCGACGTCACCGACGGCACCGTCGCGCTGCTCTTCCTCGATCTCGACAACTTCAAGGCGGTCAACGACAACCACGGCCACCTCGCGGGCTCGCAGGTGCTCAAGGAGTTCGGCTACCTGCTCCGTCAGACCGTGGCCGACGAGGGAGCGACGCTCGCCCGGTACGGCGGCGACGAGTTCGTCGTCATCCTGCCCGGCCACGATCTCGACCGGGCCCGGGCAACCGCCGCCGACATCCAGATCGCCCTGACCCGGACCCAGTTCCTCCAGGGGAGCTTCTCCTGGTCCGAGGGGCCGGTCTACTGGCGTCAGCCCCTGACCTGCTCGATCGGCGTGGCGGTCTACCCGGTTCACCTGCCGCGCCAGGGAACGACCGACATGAAGAAGAACCTGCTGCTGCGGGCCGCGGACCTCGCGATGTACGACGCCAAGGCGGCCGGGAAGAACCAGGTCCGGGTCGCGAGCTGATCAGGACCCGGTGCCATTTCGGCAGCTCCACCGAGCCCGGCGGCTGTGGAACGTTGGCACGGCGATTGCTGTTAGCACGAGGGAGGGCGAGGACCGCTCGGTCGCACGCCGTCATCCCAGGAGGCATCATGCACCGCGAAAAGCACACCTACTTCTCGCTCGCGGCCATCGTGGTCGCGGCGGTTCTCTTCGGAATGGTCCTCGCCGGAGGGCTCGACCTGACGCCGCCGGCGGATGCCGACCGGCCGGTCGCGCCGTCGTCGCCGGCGGTCGAGATCGGCGCCGCTCCCGACTTCGCCGGGCTCGCCGACCGGGTCGTCCCATCGGTGGTCTCGGTCACGATCAAGGATGTTCAGAGCCCCGGCGAGCGTGACCGGCGGATGCCGCGCGACCCGTTCCACGAGTTCTGGCGCTTCGGCCCCGAGGAGCCGTCGGACGAGCCCTCGGTCCGTCGCTCGGCGGGGTCGGGCTTCTTCATCTCGGCCGACGGCGAGGTGGTGACCAACTACCACGTGATCGAGGAGGCCGACGAGATCACGATCGAGCTCGTCGACGGTTTGCGCTTCGACGCCGAGGTCGTCGGGCGCGACGAGGCGACCGATCTCGCGCTGCTCAAGGTGATCGAGCCCGGCCGGCAGTTCCCCCACCTCGCCCTCGGCGAGTCGGACGGGGTTCGGGTCGGGGAGTGGGTGATGGCGGTCGGCAACCCCCTCGACATGGACCACACGGTGACCGTCGGCGTCGTCTCGGCCAAGGGGCGGGTGCTCGGGCTGTCCCGCGAGGGCACCTCCTTCGAGAACTACATCCAGACCGACGCGGCGATCAACCTCGGCAACTCGGGAGGACCCCTGGTCAACACTCGGGGCGAGGTGGTTGCGATCAACACCGCGATCAACGCGCGTGGTCAGAACCTCGGTTTCGCGGTGCCGGTGAACATCCTCAAGCAGATCCTGCCGCAGCTGCGCGAGCACGGCGAGGTGGTCCGCGGCTTCCTCGGCATCACCGTCACCAACCTCGACCAGGACTCGGCCGAGGCCTTCGGTCTCGAGAGCCGCGACGGGGCCCTGGTCGCCGAGGTCGCGCCGGGACGCGCCGCCGACAAGGGCGGGGTCAGCCACGGCGACATCATCGTCGGGCTCGACGGCGAGCCGATCGTCGACACCCGCCAGCTCATCGACACGGTCTCCGCGATGCCGCCCGGTACCGAGGTCGAGCTGACGGTCATCCGCGACGGCAAGCGCACCAAGCTCGAGGTGGTGCTCGAGGCGCGCGACACTCTCGACCAAGGACCGGCCCGCGACGCCGAGCCGTCGCGCGACGACGACACCGCCGAGCGGCTCGGGATCGGGGTCGCCGAGCTGAGCTCGCAGATCCGCGGCGTGTACGGTCTCGGCGACGAGGTCGAGGGAGTGGTCATCACCCGGGTGACGCCGGTGTCGCCGGCCGCCGACGAGGGCCTGGTGCGGGGCGACGTCATCGTCGAGGCGAACGGCCGCAAGGTCGAGACCGTCGACCAGCTCCGTGCGATCGTCGCCGACGTCCCGGCCGGCGGCTATGTCCGGCTCTACGTCCAGCGGCCCCAGCTCGACGGCCGGTCGTTCTTCGCCATCCTCAAGCTCGCCGACTGACGGGCGCTGGGTCGATCGCCGCGGGGCGCACCGGTCGGTGCGCCCCGGCGGTGATCAGTTGGTGCTCTCCGGCGGCGCGGCCGGCCCGGGGGTCGGCGGCTCCTTGATCGGGCCGAAGCTCTTCTCATACAGCTGCAGGTTGTGGCTGATCGCCCGCAGGAGCTGCTTGGCGTGGAACGGGTTCATGATGATCCTCGCCACGACCGGGATATCCGGTCGGCCGGGCATCGTGCGTCCGAAGTCGAGGAGGACCTCGGAGAAGTTGTGCGCGATGCTGACGAAGTTGGCGTACTCGCCGCGCGCGAGCTCGGGGTCGACGGTGAGCTGGGGGACCGCCGGCGGGCCGGGTTTGGAGTCGCTCATCGAAACCTCCAGGAGATCAGCCATTGTACTCTGGGGTGGGTGAAGCGGCTTGAGCTCCTGTTCGACCTGGCGGCCACCGACCGCCGGCGCGGGGCGACCGAGATCGAGCGCTCCTTGATCGACGGTCTGCTCGATCAACGTCCGGGGTGGACCGAGGAGGGTCTCGCCGGGGGTGCGGCGAGGCTGCGCGCCGGTCAGCCGGTGATGGCCAACCTCCGGCGTCTGGCGGCCGAGCTCTCCGCCGGCGGCTGCGACCGGGTCGAGGGTGTGCTGCGGCGGCGCTCGGAGGTGCTGGGTGAGCTCGCCGCCAGGCTCGCCGGCGCCGCCTGGCCGGCGCTGGAGGATGCCGGCCGGGTGCTCACGATCTCGAGGTCGTCGGCGGTCGAGGCGGTGCTCCTCGGGGCCTGGCGGCGGGGCTGGCGCGGCGAGACCGTCGTCCTCGACGGCAGCCCCGCCGGTCGCGGCGCGGATCAGGCCCGGGTCCTGGCGGCGGTCCTCGGCCGGGTGCGGTCGCAGCCCGATGCGGCAATGCTCGCCTGGCTCGATGCCGGACCGTGCACGGTGCTGATCGGCGCCGACGCCGTCAGCCCGAGGCGGCTGGTCAACGCCTGCGGCACGGCCGCGCTGCTCGAGCTGGCCGGCACCCGGACGGCCCCGGTCGTGGTGGTCGCCGACACCGGTAAGGACCTGCCCGATGCCGAGCTCGACGACATCCTGGCCCGCGGCCCGGAGGTCGGCGAGGCCGGCCCGGGTCGCGAGTGGCCGCTCTTCGAGGCCGCCCGGCTCGACCTCGTCACGACCCGGGTCCACGAGTAGAATCGCCCGGTCATGCTGCGATTCACCGTCAGCCACCGCGATGAGGGGAGCTCGGCCCGCGCCGGCGAGCTCGAGACGCCGCACGGGACGGTGCGCACCCCCGCCTTCATGCCGGTCGGCACCGCCGGGACGGTCAAGGGGATGGCCTCCTGGGAGCTCGCGCGGCTCGCTCCCGAGATGGTGCTCGCCAACACCTACCACCTGCTGCTGCGCCCGGGGGTCGAGGCGGTCGAACGGATGGGCGGGTTGCACCGGCTCATGGCCTGGTCCGGCCCGATCCTCACCGACTCGGGCGGCTATCAGGTGTTCTCGCTGGCCGAGCGCCGCCGGCTCGACGACGAGGGCGTGATCTTCCGGTCCCACCTCGACGGCTCCGAGCACCACCTGACCCCGGACAACGTCGTCGAGACCCAGGCGAGGTATGGCGTGGACATCGCGATGGTGCTCGACGAGTGCCTTCCCTACCCGGTCGAGCGGGCCGTCGCGGAGGCCTCGGTGGCGCGCAGCGTCGCCTGGGCCCGGCGCGGCCTCGACCGAGCGAGGCGGCTGCGGGAGTCCGAGCGAGGCTGGCCGGGCGGGCTCTTCGCGATCCAGCAGGGCTCGGTCGACGAAGGGCTCCGCCGCCGGTGCACGGACGAGCTCGCCGGGGAGGCCTTCGACGGCTTCGCGGTCGGCGGTCTCGCGGTGGGCGAGCCGACCGAGGTGCTGCACCGGGCGGTGGCGGCGGCGGCGCCGATGCTCCCCGACGACCGGCCGCGCTACCTCATGGGGGTCGGCTACCCGCACGACATCGTCCACGCCGTGGCCTGCGGCGTCGATCTCTTCGACTGCGTCCTGCCGACCCGCTCGGCGAGGACCGGCAAGGTCTTCACCTCCGAGGGCGAGCTCAACATCAAAAACGCCCGGTTTACCGACGATCCGGGCCCCCTCGACCCGGGCTGCGACTGCCCGACCTGCGTCGCCTACCCGAGGGCCGCGCTGCGCCATCTCTACGTCGCCCGCGAGGTCACCTCGGTGGTCCTGCTCACGGTGCACAACCTGAGCTTCTTCCTGCACTTGATGCGCGGCGCTCGGGAGGCTATCATGGCGGGCTGTTACGGGCGGTTTCGGCAGCGGATCGACGGCATCCGCGAATCCCGACCCGGGGCCGCGGCTCGGTGACGACAAGCGAGGTGAACTGATGGAAGGTGCCGCCGGGGGGAGCCCCCTGTCCATGCTGCTGCCGTTCGTGCTGATCTTCGGGGTCTTCTACTTCATCGTGATCATGCCCGCGAAGAAGCAGCAGAAGAAGAAGGACGCGATGATCGCTGCGCTCAAGAAGGGCGACCGGGTGGTGACCAGCGGGGGCATCTTCGGGACCGTGGCGACGGTCGAGGACGATGCCCTGCTGCTCAAGGTCGCCGAGAACACCAAGATCCGAATCAGCAAGTCAGCGGTCGCCGGCCTGGTCGGCAGCGACGGCACGACGAGCGAAGGCTGATCGGCGGAGGCGAGAGTGGACAAGAAAGTACTGTGGCGAGTTCTGCTCATCGTGGCGGTCCTGGCGGCCGCGCTGTGGTCGCTGTGGCCTCCGTCCGAGAAGATCCGCTGGGGCCTCGATCTCGAAGGCGGCGTCCACCTGGTGCTCCAGGTCCAGACCGACGACGCGGTCAAGGCCGAGCTCGACGACTCGGCCCAGCGGCTGCTCAGCGTCGCCGCCGAGAAGGGGCTCAACCTCGGGCCGACCGAGGTCGATCTCGAGGGCCGGCGGTTCACCGTCGAGGTCCCCCCGGAGGTCGACCGCGACCAGCTCAGCGAGGTCGCCCGCGACTACTTCTCCGAGTACGACGTCGAGCGTGAAGGCGCGCGGTGGACCTTCGCCTTCCTGCCGAACGTCGAGCGGACCATCCGCGACCAGGCCGTGAAGAAGGGCCTCGAGACGATCAACAACCGGGTCGACCAGTTCGGCGTCTCCGAGCCGATGATCCAGCGCCAGGGTGTCGAGGGCGACCGGATCCTGATCCAGCTGCCCGGCGTCGACGACCCGGAGCGGGTCAAGAACATCATCAAGTCGACCGCGTTCCTCGAGTTCAAAGAGGTCATGCAGGGGCCGGCGCCCGACCGGCCGAGCCTGCTCGCCGGCTACGCCGGGCTGCCGCCGGCCGACGGCGAGGTGGTGACCGGGACGCGGACCGGCTACTCGGGCGAGGCCCTCGGTCGCAGCTTCTACCTGGTCAAGAAGAGCTCGATCATCACCGGCCGGGAGCTCAGAAGCGCCCGTCGCAGCCAGGACGAGTACGGCATGTCGATCGTCCAGTTCGACCTCGTCCCGTCGGCCGCCGACAAGTTCGGCGACTACACCGGGTCGCACATCGGCACCCCGATGGCGATCGTCCTCGACGGCAACGTCATGTCGGCGCCGACCATCCGGGCCCGGATCACCGACTCGGGGATCATCGAGGGCAACTTCTCGGTCGAGGAGGCGGAGGACCTCGCGCTGGTCCTGCGAGCCGGCGCCCTGCCGGCGTCGATCGTCTACCTCGAGGAGCGGACGGTGGGCCCGTCGCTCGGGCACGACTCGGTGGTCCGCGGAGTCCGCGCCGGGGTCGCCGGGATGGTGGTCGTGATGCTCTTCATGCTCGTCTACTACCGGCTCTCGGGGCTCAACGCCAATGTCGCGCTCCTCGCCAACATCATCCTGCTGATGGGTGCGATGGCCTACTTCGGGGCGACCCTGACCCTGCCCGGGATCGCCGGCGTGATCCTGACGATCGGCATGGCGGTCGACGCCAACGTGCTCATCTTCGAGCGCATCCGCGAGGAGCTCAAGGTCGGCAAGACCGTCAGATCGGCGATCGACACCGGTTTCTCCCGGGCCTTCGGAACGATTCTCGACGCCAACCTGACGACTCTCATCGCGGCGCTCTTCCTCTTCCAGTTCGGGACCGGCCCGATCAAGGGCTTCGCGGTGACCCTGTCCATCGGTATCTTCGCGAGCGTCTTCACCGCGGTCTTCGTCTCCCGGACGATGTACATGATCGCGCACTCCGGCCAGGACCGCGTGCAAGCCCTGAGCATCTGAGGTGGGTGAATGCAAATCATCGGCGACACCAACATCCCGTTCCTGAGCTATCGGAGAGTCGCGATCAGCGCCTCGCTGGTCGTGATCCTCGCCGGGCTGGCCTTCCAGCTCCTCGGGTCCGGTCTCAACCTCGGCATCGACTTCGTCGGCGGGACCCAGGTCACGGTCAAGTTCCGCTCGGCTCCCGATCTCGGGCAGCTGAGGGCCACGATGGCCGATCTCGACGCCGGCACGCCCGCGTTGCAACGCTTCGACGAGCCGGAGAAAAACGAGATCCTGATCCGGGTCGAGAACCCGGAAGGGGAGGAGGGCGACTTCACCGCCCCGATCATCGAGCTCCTCCATCGCGATCTCAACCCCGGGATCGGCGACGGGTTCGACCTCAACACCCGCGGCGCCCAATCGCTGACCGCCCTGCTCGCGTCGTCGGACCCGGACGGCACCGGGCTCACCGACGAGGCCGCCGCCGAGCACTACGGGCCGATGGCCGAGGCGGTGCTGTCCTACCGCAAGGAGCACGGGATCTTCAGCTCGCTCGATGAGCTCGACGCCATCGGCGGGCTTTCCGACCCGGCTCGCGCCCTCATCAAGGACCGCGCCGTGCTCGGCGAGTTCGCGCTGCTCGGCGCCGAGAGCGTCGGTCCGTCGGTCGGCGCCGACCTGCAGAGCAAGGCTCAGGGCGCCATCCTCTTCTCGCTGCTCGGGATGCTGGTCTACATCTGGCTGCGCTTCCAGCTGCCGTTCGGGATCGGCGCCGTGGTCGCCACCCTGCACGACGTGCTCATCACGCTCAGCGCCCTGGCGGTCACCGGTCGCGAGATCAACCTCTCGACGATCGCCGCGCTGCTCGCCCTGGTCGGCTACTCGGTCAACGACACCGTGGTCATCTTCGACCGCGTCCGCGAGAACCTCAAGCTGCACCGCGGCGAGGCCCTCGAGCCGGTGATGGACGGGGCGATCAACCAGACCCTGTCGCGTACCGTGATCACCTCGGGCACCACCCTGCTCGTGGTGCTCTCGCTCTACGTCTTCGGCGGCGACGTCATCAACACCTTCGCCTTCGTCCTCCTGGTCGGGATCATCGTCGGGACCTACTCGTCGATCTTCATCGCCTCCCCGGTCGCGCTGGCCATCCACAAGATGCTCGCCGCCCGCCGGGAGCGCCGGCGCAAGAAGGGCCGGCGCTGACGACTGGTCGCGGGGGGAAACCGACCTGCCCGTCAGAGCGGGCGTTTAGCCTCGATTCTCCCGTATCCTCGGCGTGGCAGGGGCTGGGACCGACCCCGGCTGGCAGTTCTCCGTCCGCCACGACGCCGGGCTCGGGGGTGCAGCAGGCCAAGGTCCTCTCTCGGAACCCGAGACTCCGGATCGGACTCTGCTCGTAGCACGGTTCGATTTTGCGAAATATAAATTCCCCTCGTCATTGATATCGACATTGATGGGGGACCACGGCTCTCGGGCGGCGGCGAGAGCGGCCAAGCCTTGACCCCGAAACTACAATGGTCTGATGGACTCGTCGGCGAAGATCCGCATCGAGGACATCCTCAACCGGGTCGAGCTCTACCGACCGGAGCTCGACGAGGACCTGCTGCGCCACGCCTATGTCTTCGCCGCCAACCGCCACCAGGGCCAGGTGCGACGGTCGGGGGAGGCCTACTTCACCCACCCGCTGACCGTGGCCTGGATCCTCGCCGAGATGGAGCTCGACGAGGTCGCCATCGCCGCCGGTCTGCTCCACGACCTCCTCGAGGACACCGAGACGACCGCCGGCGAGCTCGAGCTCGAGTTCGGCCCGGACGTCACCCGTCTGGTGGCCGCCCTGACCAAGCTGTCCGACTTCGAGAGCTCGTTCTCGAGCCGGGAGGCCACCGAGGCCGAGAACTTCCGACGGCTGCTGCTCGCCTCGATGGACGACGTTCGGGTGATCCTGGTCAAGCTCGCCGACCGCCTCCACAACATGCGGACCCTCGGCTTCCTGGGCCGCGACCGCCAGGTCGCGATCGCCCAGGAGACCCTCGACATCTACGCCCCGATCGCCAACCGCCTCGGTATCGGCTCGATCAAGATGGAGATGGAGGACCTGTGCTTCCGCCATCTCCATCCCGAGCAGTGGGAGCGGCTCGAGCACGAGATCAAGGACCGCGCCGACGCCGCCGATCGGTGGTTCGCCGAGATCCGCAGCGTCATCGAGGGTCTGCTCGCCGAGCACGGCATCTCCGGCTCGGTCCAGGGCCGCGTCAAGCACATGTACTCGGTTTACCAGAAGCTGCGGCGGCAGGGCGTCGACGTCGCCAACGTCTTCGACTTCCTCGCCTTCAGGATCATCGTCGAGTCGGTGGGGGACTGCTACGCGGTCCTCGGGCTGATCCACCAGCAGTGGCCGCCGGTACCCGGTCGGATGAAGGACCACATCGCGATTCCGAAGCCCAACGCCTACCAGTCGCTGCACACCACCGTGCTCGGCCCCGAGGCCCACCCCTTCGAGATCCAGATCCGCACCCGGGACATGCACAAGATCGCCGAGTTCGGCATCGCGGCCCACTGGAGCTACAAGGAGAAGGGGTCGGGCGCGGCGAGCGAGGACTCGCGGATCTCCTGGCTGCGGAGCCTGCTCGACAACTCGGAGGGCGCGTCGCCCCGCGAGTTCCTCGACTCGATCAAGGTCGATCTCTACCCCGACGACGTGTACTGCTTCACGCCGCGCGGCGACGTCTACTCGTTCCCGCGCGGCGCGACGATCCTCGACTTCGCCTACCGGATCCACTCGGAGGTCGGTCACAGCTGCGTCGGCGGCCGGGTCAACGGGCGTTGGGTGCCGCTGCGAACCGAGCTGAAGAACGGCGACATCGTCGAGATCTCGACCTCGCCGCAGCAGCGACCCCATCACGACTGGCTCAACCTGGTGGCCACCAACCGGGCGAGGGCCAAGATCCGCAGCTGGCTCAAGCGGGAGGAGAGGGACCGCGCGGTCGAGGTCGGCCGGAAGCTCGTCGAGCGAGAGCTCCGCAGGGTCGGCGCGTCGTGGCGGCGGGCGACCGCGGGCGACGAGTTCGCCGCCCTCCTGGCGTCGCACGGCATGTCCAGGGAGGAGGACCTGCTCGCAGCGGTCGGCTTCGGGCGGCTGGCGGCGTCGGGGATCGTCTCCGAGTTGGTTCCCGGGGCGTCCCAGGAGGCGGTCGAGGAGCCGGAGCCCGGCCAGAGAACGAGGCCGCCGACGGCCACGAGCGAGGCCCTCGAGGTCACCGGCGACGCCGACTTCCTGGTCTATGTCGCGCGCTGCTGCCGGCCGTTGCCGGGAGAGAGCATCGTCGGGTTCGTCACCCGGGGCAAGGGGGTCGCCGTGCACTCGCGGTCGTGCCCCAACGTGAGGAACCTGATGTACCACCCGGAGCGCGAGATCGAGGTCAAGTGGGCGTCCAACGCCGCCGTCTCGGCCGGCTCGCCGAGCCGGGTCGAGGTCGACATGGACTTCGACGACCGCTCGGGGATGCTCGCCTCGATCAGCCAGCTCATCACCGCCGAGGGCAGCGACATTCTCAGCTGTCAGCTGCGCACCGAGCACAACGACCGGGGGTTCGCGGCGATGACCATCATGGTTCGGGACGCCGCCCAGCTCGAGCGCATCATGGCGCGCCTCGGGAGCCTCAACGGCATGCGGCGCGTCGAACGACGCGGCCAGTCGCAGCAGGCCAGGGCGTGAGACCGACGACGACGAAAGGGCGGCTCGAAGCCGCCCTCCCGGTTCGTCGATCAGCTTGGGCTACAGGCGGGGCGCCTTGGTGACCTTGCCCGCGCGGATGCACCGGGTGCAGACGCGAATGTAGGTCGGGCTGCCGTCGACGACGGCGCGGACGCGCTGGAGGTTGGGCTGCCAGCGCCGTTTCGTGACGTTGTGGGCGTGAGAGATGTTGCTCCCGGTCATCGGCCCCTTGCCGCAGATTTCACATCGCTGCGCCATGTCTGAGATCCTCCCGAGGTCCCCCACGAAGGGGGGCGGAATCTATAGCACAGTTCACCCAACGTGGCAAGGTCGTGCGTTACCAATCACCCGCGATGGGGCTCATTTCGTCGGGAAAACCCTGTAAGAATGTGAGCCAAGCTGCAAAGAAATTACGCAGAAATTCACCCGAAAACGTGTCCTCAGTTTCGCCCTTCTTGAGCGTTCGGGAATGGACTTCGGGATGCGATTGGCGATGGAAACAGGTATGCGATCGCGGACGTCTTTCAGGTTTCAAATGTTCTTGACACTCCAAACCCCTTTTGATAGCCTGCTCATAGAGGTGTGATGTTCCAGCAGCTTCGAACTCCTGCGGTATAAGGTGTAGGACGTGTTTGGAAAGCGAAAAAAGCAAGTTGTCGGCTGTGATGTTGGCTCATCGGCGATCAAGATCGTTGAACTGAAGCCACTCAAAAACGACGAATTCCAGCTGGTCCACGCCGCCGTAGGGGAGCTCTCTCCCGAGGCGATTGTCGACGGCGCAATCATGGATTCGTCCCTGGTTGTCGAGGCGCTCACGCGCCTCATCTCGGAGAATGGGATCAAGAACCCCAAATTCGGCGGCTCATTGTCCGGCCATTCGGTGATCATCAAGAAGATCCAGCTCCCCTCGATGACCGAGGCCGAGCTGGCCGAGTCGATCCAGTGGGAGGCCGAGCAGTACATCCCGTTCGACATCAACGACGTCAACCTCGACTACGTCGTGCTCGACACCGGGTCGAGCGACACGATGGACGTGCTGCTGGTGGCGGTGAAGCGGGATCGGATCAACGACTTCACCTCGGTCATCGTCCAGGCGGGCAAGGACCCGGTGCTGGTCGACGTCGACGTGTTCGCGGTGCAGAACGCGTTCGAGACGAACTACTCGTCGCGCGGCGAGACCGTGGCGCTGGTCAACGTCGGCGCATCGGTGATGAACATCAACGTGCTGCACAACGGCAACTCGGTGTTCTGGCGCGATGTCGCCTTCGGCGGCAACCTCTACACCGAGGCGATCCAGCGCGAGTTCAACCTCCCCCGCGAGGACGCCGAGCGGATCAAGCTCGGCGGCGAGATCGGCCAGATCTCGCGGCAGCAGATCGACAGCGTGCTGAGTGCCGCCTCGGAGGACCTCGCGGCGGAGCTCCAGAAGACCATCGACTTCTTCGTCGCGACCTCGTCGGTCGACCGCCTCGACCGGGTGATGCTGTCCGGCGGCGGCGCCTTGGTGGCCAACCTCGACAGCGTGCTGCAGGAGAGGTTCCAGGTCCCGGTCGAGCTGCTCAACCCGTTCCGCAACATCCGGTACAACGAGTCGGACTTCGATCCGGACTGGATCAACAAGAACGCGCCGGCCATGGCGGTGGCGGTGGGTCTGGCCATTCGGACCGTCGGAGATTGAGCCGATGATCAAGATCAACCTGGTTTCGGAGGCGCCGGCCGCAGCGGTCACCAAGCGTAAGCGATCGGAGTTCTCCCTCGGCGCCAAGCAGGGCGACATCATCCTGGTCACGGTGCTCGCGATCGCGGTCGCCGTCAGCGGGACCTGGTGGTTCGTCCTCACGTCGAAGCGCGCCGACCTGAAGGAGCTCGAGCGGCAGCGGACCGCCGAGCGCGACGAGCTCAAGCCGTACATCGACAAGGTCGAGGAGCTCGAGGCCAAGCGGGCGCTGCTCAAGCGCAAGGTCGACGTCATCAACGACCTCAAGGACAAGCAGCACGGACCGGTGCGGATCATGGACGAGGTGTCGCGCGCGCTGCCCGAGCTCATCTGGTTGACCCAGCTCAAGATGTCCGGCAACAGCATCACGCTGACCGGCGATGCGATGGACGAGAACGCGGTCGCCAACTTCTACTCCAATCTGGACGCGTCGCCGTTTTTCGAGGAACCCGAGGTCAAGAACCTGGCCCGCAAGGGGGAGGACTTCGCGTTCACGCTGACCGCGACCTTCACCTACGAGCCGCCGGAGATCGAGAAGGCGAGCGCTCCGTCGGGCAGCTCGTGACGAAGCGGGGGGGCTGAGGACATGGCCATCGATCTCAACGAAAAACCATGGTGGGTCGCCCTGATCGTCGGGCTGGTGCTCGGGGTCGCCCTGTTCGTGGTGCTCCAGATGTACGTCTTCAAGCCGATCAGGGAGGACATCGACCAGGCCGAGGTCAAGATCCAGGAGCTCGAGCGCGAGATCGAGAAGGGCCTGGCCGCCAAGGCCGATCTCCCTCGTCTCGAGGAGGACATCCGCAACTACGAGCTCGACCTCGACCGGCTCCGCCGGATCCTCCCCACCAAGCGGGAGACCGACGACCTCATCAAGCGGCTCAAGCACCTGACCGAGCGCGGCAGCTTCCGGCTGACCCGGTTCATCCCCGGCGCCCTCATCGAGCGCGAGTTCTTCTTCGAGCGGCCGATCACCGTGGCCCTCGACGGGACGTACCACGAGCTCGGTCTGTTCTTCGACCGTCTCAGCGGATTCTCGCGGATCATCAACGTCGACGATGTGGTCATCGTGCCGATTCGCGGCGCCGGCGCGACCGGGTACACGATTCAGGCCACGTTCACGCAGCGGACCTTCATCTACAAAGAATGAGTGGGGCCGAGAGATGAACAACACCCGGATGCTCGTGTGGGTAGCGGCCGCGGCGGTGATCAGTCTCGCCGCCGCGCCGGTGTATGCGCAGGAAAGCACGGCCGAACCGGCCCCGCCGGTCGCGGCCGACAGCCTCGGACAGGAAGAGGTCGACACCACCGCCATCGAGCAGATCCTGCGCGGCGAGCGCGAGATGCTGCAGGGGGAGGTCTTCTCCTACGACCCGGCGGGCCGTCGCGATCCCTTCCGATCGTTGCGCGAGGGTTTCGAGCGGGCGATCGACGAGGAGTCCGAGCCGCGACCGCCCGGGCTGCCCGGCATGACCGTCGACGAGCTCAGGATCGAGGGGATCATCGACACGCCGAACGGCATCCTCGCCTTCGTCCAGGGCAGCGACAACATCTCCTACATCCTCAGACCGGGCACCAAGCTCTACGACGGAGAGGTCAAGGACATCGAGTTCGACCGCATCGTCTTCCGCAAGCAGTCGAACGACCCGAAGCAGCTCAAACCGTACGAGGACGTCGTACGTGAGATCAAGGACTAGCCGTTCGAGTGATATCGAATTGGGGGATGGCATGATGAACATGAACGTCCGCGTCCTGGTGGTGGCGGCAACCTGCGTGCTGTCGGCGGCTCTGCCGTTCGACGCCGCGGCAACGTCCCCGCCCGAGCTCGACGGGCTGACGGCGGAGGCCGGGTCCTCGGGGCCGGTGATCCACCTGCGGACCGAGTCCGCTCTCGAGACGGTCCACTACTCTCCGCAACCGGGCGTCTGGGTCGTCGAGATGCCCGAGGTCGAGTGGGAGCGGAGCGCCGGGTCGATCGTCGAGCCGGGCATCGGGATCGAGCGAGCCGAGCTGTCGGAGGTCGACGAGTTCGGCAAGCGCGTGACCCGCCTGACGGTCTGGCTCGACGAGCCGGCCCAGCTCAGCCTCGAAGCCACGGCGGACGGCCTCGACCTGGTCTTCTCGTCGTTCAGCGCCGGCGCGGCGCAGGTCGCCCCGCCGACGACCGAGCCGGTGGTCGTGGCGGTCGCCCCGTTGGCGCCCCAGACGAAGGCCGCGACGACGCTGGCCGACGCCGCCAACCTGCTCGATGTGATCCCGGTGGGCTCGGGCGACGGTGTCGTGATCGAGCTCAAGGGCGACGGCGCCCTGACCGGGACGGCCTTCACCCTCCCCAACCCCGATCGGCTGGTGATCGACCTCGAAGGTGTGGTCAAGCGGTTCAACCGGACCATCTACGCGGTCGGCTCCGGACCGGTCCGCCAGATCCGGGTCGCCCAGAACCGCACCGAGCCCGAGCCGGTGACCCGGGTCGTCGTCGATCTCGACGGTGAGGTCGACTACCGCTTCTCCGAGACCGCCGACGGCGCGGTCGTCCAGATCGTCGCCGCCGGGTCGGCGATGGGCGAGCCGGCGCCGTCGATCGTCGCCGAGAAGCAGGTCGCCGCACCCCAAGAGTACGTCGTCGCGAGCCGGCAGCTCGAGAGCGTCGAGCCGCCGCCGGCCGCCGCTCCGATCGTGTCCTCGACCGAGGGCGACGAGCCGGCCGCCGCGGCCGACGAGATCGTCGCCGAGAGCTGGTCCGACCCGGCGCCGGCGGTCTTCGAGCCGGTCGTCCCCGAGCCGGTCATTCCCGAGCCCGCCGTCGACCCCGAGCCGGCGGTCGAGCGCAGCCCGTTCGTCGCCGACTCGTCCCAGATGATCGAACGGGCGCCGGCGGCGCAGGTGCTCAACGCGCCGACCACCCGGGGCGACACCTACCAGACCACCGAGGTCGACACCCAGGAGATCCAGTTCACCGGCGAGCCGATCAGCCTGAGCCTCAAGGACGCCGACATCCGGGACGTGCTCAAGACCTTCTCCGCGTTGACCCAGCTCAACATCATCGTCGACCCCGGGGTCGGCGGCTCGGTCACCGTCGAGCTGCGCGATGTGCCGTGGGACCAGGCGCTCGACCTCATCCTGCGGATCAACAACCTCGACTACGTGCTCGAGAACAACGTGCTGCGGGTCGCGACCAACCAGAAGCTCGCCTCCGAGAAGTCGGCCCAGATCGCGCTCGAGAAGCAGCGCGAGGAGGCCAAGCCGCTCAAGACGGTGCTCAAGCCGCTGTCCTACGCCAAGGCGGGCTATGTCGCCGGGCTTCTCGCCTCCGACAACTACCTGCTGTCGGAGCGCGGCTCGGTGACCACCGACGAGCGCACCAACACCCTCATCATCCGCGACGTCGTCGACCGGGTCGAGGGCGCGCTGCGGCTCATCGAGAGCCTCGACCAGCCGACCCCGCAGGTCGTCATCGAAGGCCGGATCGTCGAGACGACGCGCGACTTCTCGCGCGAGCTCGGCGTGTCGTGGGGCTTCAACGGGACGATGGACGCGGCGCACGGCAACGACACCGGGCTCGACTTCCCGAACTCGGTCGATGTCGAGGGCAACGTCGAGCTCGCCCGCGGCAGCCAGGGCTTCCTCGCCTTCTCCTTCGGCGACATCCTCAACACCTTCAACCTCGACTTCCTGCTCTCGGCGGCCGAGACCGAAGGTCTGACGCGCATCGTCTCCACCCCCCGGGTGACGACCCAGAACCTCCAGGAGGCTTCGATCCGGTCGGGTCTCCAGATTCCGGTCCAGACGGTGGCCAACAACACCGTCACCGTCCAGTACGTCGACGCCACCCTCAGGCTCCAGGTGACCCCCCAGATCACCGCCGAGGGGACGGTCAACCTCGACATCGACATCAAGAAGCAGGAGCCGATCCTCGGTCTGGCCGTCCAGGGCGGGAACAACGTGCCGATCTTCACCCGCGACGCCACGACCCAGCTGCTGGTCCGCGACGGCGGAACCACCGTGATCGCCGGGATCTACCAGATCAACGACCAGGACAACGAGAACCGGATTCCCGGGCTCTACAAGATCCCGATCTTCGGCAACCTGTTCAAGAACAAGGGCGTGCTCAAACGGCACGATGAGCTTCTCATCTTCATCACGCCGCGCATCGTGAAGTACTGATGGAGGGTCTGATGAAACGCATCACGAGTGTCGGGATCCTGCTCGCGGCCGTGCTGGCGCTCGGCTCCTGCGGCGGCAACAGCACCCTCGACGACAGCGAGGCGGCGGTCTACATCACGGTCGAGATCGAGGAGTACAACCCCGACATCGACATCTGCCTTAACCGCGCCAACGGCCTCGACGTCACCATCGAGACGATGAACGTGGTCTCGCAGCCCAAGGCCCCCGGCGCCAACCTCGGCAGCTCGCAGGACGTCCGCATCCTGCGCTGGGTCATCACCCCGGAGCGCAACGACGGCGGCACGACGGCCTCGCCCCAGGCGATCTTCGACCAGGGCATCGTCGTCCCGGCCGGGGGGACCACCGATCTCGAGAACTGGCGGGTCTACCCGGTCGAGTACCTCGACGACGTGCCGCTCGGCTATCTGCTGCCCGAGAACGGCAACGTCGACCCGGAGACCGGCAACCGCAACATCCGCCAGCGCCTGGTGCTGCAGATGTTCGGCGAGACCATGTCGGGCAAGAGCGTCGCCTCGATTCCTCAGGCCATTCAGTTCAACTTCTTCTGCGGAAGCCCGTGACGGGTAGGGGGTCCGGAGCCATGAAGAGCTTCATTTCCTGTCTCATTCTCTGTAGCCTGGTGGTCCTCGCCGGCTGCTCCGGCGACAGCTCGAGCCCGACCGACCTCGCCGCCCCCGCCGCCGGGCGGCGACGTGTGGCTGATCACCGCGCTCACCCCGAGCGACAGCAGCCCCCTGGTCAGCACGCCGGTCTCGGTCACGGCCACCGTGACCCTCAACGGCTCTCAGGCGCCGGACCAGACCTCGGTCGAGTTCCTCGCCAACGGCGGGGTGTTCTCGAACGGGCAGACCTCGGCGACCGTCCTGACCTCGGGCGGTGAGGCGGCGATCGGCTTCAACGCCGGCGTCGCCGGCGCCTACACCATCCAGGCTCGGGTCAAGACCGTCACCCGGCAGACCCAGATCGCCTACCGCAACCCGGACAACACCGGCGGTCTCCAGATGTGGAGCATCAACCCCGCCGAGGGCTCGTACTTCGGCGGCGAGACGGTGGTCATCACCGGCAAGGGCATCCGCACTCCGGCCGAGGTCTTCTTCAACGTCCAGGGCATCCAGTACCAGGCGATCGTCGACCAGGTCATCCCGAGCGTCCCCGCCGAGAGCGCCGGGACGATCGTCCTCCGCACCCCCGAGCCGACCGCCGCCGACA
>JALOLD010000029.1 GCA_025456145.1 Thermoanaerobaculales bacterium
CGGCCATCTCCACGCCGAGCCGACGCCGGTGCGCGAGCACCGGCCGGAGTGCCCGCGCTGGCTGGCGCGCTTCGTCGAGCGGCTGCTCGAGAAGGACCCCCGGGCGCGGTTCCCATCGGCGCAAGCGGCGGCGGCCGCGCTGGAGGGCCGGCGGGTCGGACCGCCGCGGCGGGTCTGGTGGCGCCTGGCTGCTGTGCTGGCGGTGATGGTGGCCGGCGGCGGAGCGGCGGTGCTCCTCAGCCGAGCTTTCGGGAGCGACCTCGACCGAGTCGAGGTGACGGGGGCCGAGGTGGTGGCTCGGTCCGCCGACGGCCGGCGCCTGTGGTCCGCGGCGCGGCCCGGCTTCAACCCGGTGGCGCTGACCGGCGACTTCGTCGGCGACGAGGGGCTCGAGGTGGTGGTGAGCTGGAACTGCAGGGAGTCCGCCACCTCGATCGAGGACAGCGCCGTCCTCGAGCTGAGGTCCGACGGCGGCGAGGTGCTGCGGAGCTTCGGAACCTCGGGTCTCGGCAAGATCCAGTTCGGGGATATCGCGCCGATCTGGAAGGTCCAGCAGCTCGGTACCGGCCGCGTCTCGGGCGAGGGGCTCGATCTCGTCTGGACGCTGAGCAACCCGCGCTGGTTCCCGGGTCTGATCGGGGTGACGAGCTTCCGTGAGCCCGACGGCCGGCCGCTGCTCATGTTCCCGAACTCGGGGCACCCCCTGGGGCTGACCGCAACCGATCTCGACGGCGACGCTCGTGACGAGCTGGTGGCCCTGGTGTTGAACAACCGGATCGGCTACCAGACGGTGCTGGTGACCGCCGGCGCCCGCTCCCGGACGAGCGGCGAGCCGTGCGCCGTCCTGGCCTCGCCCGACCTCTGGGTCTACCGCAGGGGCAACGCCGGGGTTCCCGACGGCTGCATGAGCTACACCCCCCTGGGCTCCAACGTGCTGGCCGTGGCAGCGCCGCGCGCCACCTCGACGGGCATCGAGCTGGTGGTCGACGGCCAGGTGCGGCGTTTCGACCTCTGGGGCAACCCCGAGGGATCACCGACCCACGGGACGGGAGGCACGCTTCGGGCGGCGTTCTGGGGCGATCTGGCCGCGTCCAGCGCGCGGGCGATGCTATCGACCGAGGCAACCGCGACGGTTGACATGGACCGGCTGAGGGCCCGCCACCCCGAGGTGATGGCGGAACGACCGTCCGAGGTGGCGGCCTTCATGGTCGCGGGCCGTGCGCTGGCCTCAGGAGGCCGTCCCGCCGAAGCTCTGGAGCTGCTTCGGGACGGCACCGAGCGCTTTCCGGACGAGGTCGACCTCGCCCTGCGCCTCGGCGAGCAGCTGCTCATCGGCGGAGAGCGGGCCGAGGGGCGGCGTTGGCTGGTCGCGAGCCTGAGCCTGGGCCGCAGCGGCCGCAACCACGGCGACCAGGTCATGGTGCTCAGCCTCGACGCGGCGGTCCACGGCGACCGGGAGGCCTTCGACGCCGTCCGTGACCTGATCGCGAACCTGGCGGCGGCCGCGGGCATCGCGGAGGAGGGCCTCCTCGACGTGATGTGGCACTTCTTCCAGGGTGAATGGCGGGACCAGCGCCTGCTCGACCCACCGCCGAACCAGACCCACCTGTGGCAGCAGGTACTCCGCGCCTGGGCGCGATTCGAGGTCGACGGCAACGCCGGGACCGCACTGGAGACGACCGGGAGGCTGGCCGAGATCAACGAGGTCAAGCCTCTGGCCCGAACGCTGGAGGCCCGGGTCCGCCTCGCCGGCGGTGAGGCGAGGGCGGCCTACGAGCTCGCCGACACCGCTCGGGGTGAACTCACGGTGCAGTGCCGCATCGACTTCGAGGCCTGCGCCTGGCTGCCGGTGGCGGAGTGGGTCGCCGGGCGGGCGCTGCTCGAGCAGGGGCGGGTCGACGAAGGCGCCGAGTTGCTCCAGCGGGCCGCCGAGCACGCAACCGGCACCTGGATCGCGGCGCCGACCTCCGGAGCGCCCCTGGAGCGCCCGCAAGGAGGACTCCGAAGGATGCCGACGAGGGATCTCACGTTCGCGATGGTCGGGTCCGGCGGCGACGGCGTCGTCACCATGGGCGACATGCTGGCCCAGGCCGGCGCGTCGGTCGGGCTGCACGTCATGAAGGTCGAGGCCTACGGGCCGCAGATCCGGGGCGGCGAGTCGTCCTGCACGGTTCGCATCAGCGCCGACCCGATCTTCGCCCAGGGCGACCTGGTCCAGGTGCTGGTGGTCTTCAACTGGGCGGACTTCGGCCAGTTCCGCGGCGAGATCCTCGCCGCGACCGACGCGGTCGTGCTCTACGAGGCGACCGACGAGACGCCGCGCGACCAGATCAACCTCGGCGTCGACGCCAAGGACGTGCGCTGGGTGCCGGTGCCGTTCATCGAGCTCGCCAAGGAGTCGGCGGGGACCAAGCTCGCCAAGAACATCGTCACCCTGGGCCTGCTCGCCAAGCTGTTCAACCTTCCGCTGGAGCCGCTCGAGCGCGCGGTCCGGGGCAAGTTCTCCAAGAAGAAGGCCGAGGTCCTCGAGGCCAACCTCAAGGGCATCGAGGCCGGCATCGCGTACGCCGAGAAGATCTCCGACGAGGCCTCGGGCAAGCGCCTGCAGTACACCCCCGGCGAGCCGATGCTCCTGATGTCGGGCAACGAGCTGTCGGCGGTCGCCGCCCTCCACGCCGGCTGCCGCTTTTTCGCCGGCTACCCGATCACCCCGTCGTCGGAGATCCTCCACCTGCTGTCCGAGCTGATGCCCAAGGTCGGGGGCTACCTGGTCCAGACCGAGGACGAGCTGAGCGCCATCGGGGCGGTCATCGGAGGCTCGTTCGCCGGGGTCAAGTCGATGACCGCGACCTCGGGCCCCGGTCTCGCGCTGATGACCGAGATGCTCGGGCTCGCCTCGATGGCCGAGATCCCGGCCGTGATCATCGATGTCCAGCGCGGCGGCCCCTCGACCGGTCTGCCGACCAAGAGCGAGCAGTCGGACCTGTGGCAGGCGCTGTGGGGCTCGCACGGCGACGCGCCGCGGGTGGTGCTCGCGCCGGCCGACGTCGAGGACTGCTTCCACACGACGGTGGCGGCCTTCAACATCGCCGAGGAGGCGCAGGTCCCGGTCATCGTGCTCTCGGATCAGTTCATCGCCCAGCGGCGCGAGACCCTGTCGATGCTGACCCTCGACCACGAGGTCGTCGGCCGTCAGGTGCCGTCGGCCGGCGACCTGCGCGAGTACCGGCGCTACAAGGACAACAAGTCCGGGATCTCGCCCATGGCCTGGCCGGGGATGAAGGGCGGCGAGTACCAGACCAACGGGCTCGAGCACAACGAGGACGGTGCGCCGTCCTCGATGCACATCGTGCACGAGAAGATGAACGCCAAGCGCTATCGCAAGCTCCGGCTGGTCCGCGACAAGTACAGCTTCGCCCGCCGCTACGGCGCCGAGCAGGCCGATGTCGGGATCATCTGCTGGGGCTCGGCCAAGGGCCCGGTCAAGGAGGCGGTGCTCAGGGCCAACGGCCGCGGCGAGCGGGTGGCGGCGTTCGTGCCGCAGCTGCTCTACCCTTTCCCGTTCTACGAGTTCCAGGAGTTCATCAAGACGGTCCGCGAGGTCATCGTGGTCGAGCTCAGCTACTCGGCCCAGTTCTACAAGTACCTGCGCACCTTCCTCGAGCTGCCCGACGGCCACACCTATGTCTACAAGCGCTCGGGCGGCAAGAACCTGACCGTCGGCGAGGTCGAGGACAAGATCCGGAAGGTGCTCGAGATGAGCGAGATGCGGCGGGAGGTGCTGGTATGAGCGCGGCAGGCGTCAAGGTCGAGCTGAAGCCCGGCGACTACAAGAGCGGGCTCAAGCCGGTGTGGTGCCCCGGGTGCGGCGACTTCGGCGTGCTCAACGCCCTCTACCGGGCCCTGGCCCAGCTCGAGATCGAGCCCTGGAACACGGTCATCCTGTCCGGCATCGGCTGCTCGTCGCGGCTGCCCGGCTATGTCAAGACCTACGGCTTCAACGGCGTCCACGGCCGCGCCTTGACCCTCGCGACCGGCGTCAAGGTGGCCCGCCCCGATCTGACGGTGATCGCGGTCGGCGGCGACGGCGACGGCCTCGCGATCGGCGGCAACCACCTCATCCACTCGTGCCGCCGCAACCTCGACGTGCTCTACATCCTGATGGACAATGAGATCTACGGCCTGACCAAGGGCCAGGTCGCGCCGACCACCCCGACCGGCGACAAGACCAAGTCGACCTTCTGGGGCAACCCCGAGCCCGCGGTCGACCCCTGCGAGCTCGCCATCTCGACCGGTGCGACATGGGTGGCGCGCGGCTTCTCGGGGGAGATGAAGGGTCTCACCGAGATGATCGTCGACGGTCTCCGCCACAACGGCTTCTCCTTCCTCAACGTCATGTCGCCCTGCGTCACCTGGCGCGGCGACGACCAATTCAAGGAGATGAAGGCCAAGCTCGCCGAGCTGCCCGCGGACTACGACCCGACGCGCCGCGCCAACGCGGTCCAGTACACCCGCGAGAAGGACCGGATCACCTGCGGCGTGCTCTACCGGGTCGAGGGGCCGTCGCTCACCGACCAGCTCGAGAGCATGAAGGAGCGCGCGATGACCGGCGGCGAGGCGCCGAGCACCAAGGAGATCCTGAGCCGGTACTACCCCCGGTTCTGATCCGCTGCCGATTCGTACTCACGACCGGGAGGCCCCTCGCCTCCCGGTTTCGATTTCCCGCGTCCGCGTCCGAGTCCGCGTCCACGTCCGCGCCCCCAACAAGACCCGAACCTGGCCCGGCCGCAGCGTTGCGGCGGGCCTGCAGGCTCATGGGCACCTCAGCGGGCGTGCCCTACGACAGGCTCGGCTTCGACGAGCAGCGCTTCAGGCCCACCGTGCTCCAGCGCTACGACGAGGCCGCGGTGGTGGCCGAGGCCTGAAGCCGAGGAGCCGTCGCAACCACGAAGACACGAAGAATGCACAAAGGGCTGTAGGGGAGGGGTTCATCCTCCCTTCCTCGAGGTACGGTGCGAGGATGCGTCGCCGGCGCAGCAGATCCGGGACGGCCGTATCGGGAGCGGTATGACGATCGCGATCAGGATCGACGCCAGACCGGGGCGTTGTTCAGCTCCGATGGGCCATTGGCACGCAGGCATCCCCGCCCGCGATGCTGTCGTGACGATGATATTCCGCGCCATCGCCTGCGGGCATGTCGACGCGCCGATCAGCATCGCGATCCGAGTTCGTTCGGATCGCTATGGCACCGTCACCGACCACAAGGAAGTGTCGCCGGTCTCGAAGTCGTTCATGAAGAGGATGTCGGCGATGACGAACACGTAAGCCGCCCCCGAGTCCTGACCGACGCTCTCGTTCCAAGGCGCACCGATGATAGCCGTGGCGCCACTGAGCGCTGCCGACGAACCGAACTCGTCCCCAGGCCAGCCGTCGAGTGGAACCACACGGGCGACCTGACCCCAGGCGCCCGCCCCTCCGTGATCACGGTGAAATACGGACGCCGAACCGGGCCCGCAGTGCACGGGATCGATGCACTTGCCACCGACGACGATCACCACATCGTTGATGGCGACCGCCGAACCCAAAGACGCTCCGGTTCCGCCGTCGTCGTTGGTGATCTTGGCGACCTGACCCCACTCGCCGGGCCCACCACAGCCGCGATTGAACACATACGCATCGCCGGAATTGGGGCCCTGATCGTGATGGAATGGAGCTCCAACGACCGCCGTGGACCCGTGAATGGCAACCGCTGATCCGAACTTGTCGTAGTGGTCGCCGTCGCTGGGTCCTACCTCTGCGAGAGGGGCCCAGCAGGAGGCCTGAGCGCCGTCAAGTCGAAAGAGACGGGCTGAGCCTGAGCCGAATCCGTTGATGAAGTCACCGGGTGAGCCGATGATGACCGTGTCGCCGGAGATCGCGATCGACGAGCCGAAACGATCAAGAGGCGATCCGTTCAACGGTGCGACCTTACCAATCAGACCCCATGCATCGGGTCCGCCCTGGTCGCGCAGAAACGCGTACGCTGAGCCCGAATCGGTTCCATTGTCGTCGTCGCCGGGCGCACCGACGACGACGATGTCGCCGGACAATGAGACCGACGTGCCGAACAATCCTTCTTCGACGCCGTCCGGGGGCGTGATCTTTGCGACCTGGCCCCAGGCATCGGGCCCTCCCTGGTCGCGACGGTAGACATAGGCCGATCCCGATCTGTATGCGATGGAGTCGTTGAAGGGGGCACCAATTACCACGGTGTCGCCGTCGATCGCGACCGAGGTGCCGAATGCGTCAATTGGCCCACCGTCGACAGGGAAGATCTTCGCGATCTCCTTCCAAGGTCCGTAAGTACCGTGGTCGCGTTGGAAGACAAACGCCGTTCCAGACGAGTAGCCGGTCTGGTTGTCTCGGGACGCGCCGATGACAGCGGTATCGCCGCTGATGGAGACCGCGTTGCCGAAACCCTCGCCTCCGACGATGAACACCGGTGGGCACGGCAACTTGTCTGTTTGCCCCCAGGCGTTTGCGCTCCCTTGGTCTCGGTCGAAGGCGTAAACCGAACCTGAACTCTCAAAATGGTCGTCCTTGTCCGGTGCACCCGCCACAGCGGTGTCGCCGCTGATGGAGACGCTGGTCCCGAGCTGGTCGTCCATCCCGCCGTCTGCGGCAATCAGCTTGCCGACCTGGCCCGATGCGTCGGGACCCCCTTGATCGCGAAGGTACACGTATGCCGATCCCGACACCAGGCCAAGGTCGTCATCGCCGAGGGCGCCGACGACGACAGTGTCGTCGTCGATAGCGACCGAGTATCCGTACCAGTCCTCGGCCGCGCCGTCTGCCGCAACGAGCTTGGCGATCTGCCCCCAGGCCTCAGACCCACCGTGGTCGCGGCCAAAGACGTATGCGGCGCCGGACCACCAGCCGTTGTAGTCGTGCCGCGGGGAGCCGACGATCGCATTGTCGCCGCTGACGCCGACCGAGGTGCCGAAGGTGTCGCCCTCCGCCCCGTCTGAAGCGACGATTTTGGCGACCTGGCCCCACGTTCCGGGTCCTCCTTGATCGCGCCGGAACACCTAGGCCGACCCCGAGGCGCTGCCATTGTCATTGTCGTGCTGTGCCCCGACGATGGCGGTGTCGCCATCGATCGAGACTGAGCACCCGAAGGAGTCGTAGGCCGCGCCGTCGTCGGGCGTGATCTTCGCGACCTGGCCCCAGGCGTCAACGCCGCCTTGGTCGCGCCGGAAGAGGTAGGCCGATCCAGAGGAGTATCCGTTGTCGTTAACGCTTGGAGCCCCGATGATCGCGGTGTCGGCGGTGATCGACACAGATTTACCGAAATAGTCGTCCTCGTCTCCATCCGCTGGAACCAGCTTGACGACCTGACCCCATGCGTCGGGTCCTCCGTGATCGCGCTGGAAGACGTACGCGCATCCCGAATCCACTCCAGCGTGGGCGGCACCGAATGCGCCGACGATGGCGGTATCGCCGTCGATGGCAACCGACCAACCAAAAATCGCATCCGGCGCCCCGTCGGACGCGGTGAGCTTGGCGACACGGCCCCACGAACCCGTACCGCCGTCCCGTCGAAAAACGTGAGCCGCTCCCGAATCCTCACCGTTTTCGAGATCGTCCATCCCGACCACGATCAGATCGCCGTCCACCGAGACGCTCCGCCCGAACTCCGCGTACGAGGTGTTCAGCTCGGGCGTCGGTACCAGCTTCTCAACCAGAGTGATGACAGGGTCAACGGTCAACGGCCAGGCAGCGCCTTCGACTTCAATGACAAGCAGTAGTCGCGTCCCACCTCCGGTAAGCTCGATCCGAGTAGCTAGCACCTCGTCGACCGCATCCCAGGCTTTGATGCCTGAGTACACCAGGGAGGTGTTTGTGCCTTCCTGACGGAATGTGACGCTCTCGCCGTTCTCAGAGAGAACGGGGTTCAGGTCGCCGTCGAGGGTCATCTCGAGCACCAGCTCGGTGATGTCGTCGTCCGGAGGGGCGACGATGGTAAAGCCCTGCACGAGGCCCATGGAGGTGTTCAGATACCACTCGGTGAGGGGGCCGCGGCGGTACTCGACGCGGTTGCCCTCGGTGGAGACGCTGGCGAACTCGACCTGCTGGAGATCGTGGGCGGCGCCCCAGGCGGTGAGCCGGAGGCCGAGCCGCCAGGCGGGCTCGCCGCGGCCGGCGGGCTCGATCACGACATCCTCGGCGCCGAACTGGGCGGTGAAGCGCTGGGTCGGGTTGGCGGCGCGCCAGAGGCGGTCCGGGCGGTCCGACTCGGCGATCCTGTGGCGCTCGGCCTCGATCTGCTGCTCGATGCCCGCCCATTCGTCAGGGCTCACCCCGGCCGGCGGGCCGGCGGCGGCGACCGCGAGCGGCAGGGCAAGCAGTACAGCGATGGCGCCGCGCCGCACGATCCGCAGGCCGTCTCTCGACCTCGATGACAACCGGGTTTCCGTCATCGGTTTCCCCCCGCGGAACCGGGTTCGTGCCCAACACGCGTCTCGACCTGAGACGTGGCCAGCTCCGAAACACATTAGCACGGAGAGTCACGCGAGCATCGCCGCGCCGCGTCCGGTTCAGCCGCGAGCCCAGCTCTCCAGGGCGAGCCCTTCGATCCGAGAGAAATGCCTGTCGTTGTTGGTCACCAGGCGGTAGCCGAGGGTCATGGCGGTGGCGGCGATGACCAGGTCGAAGTCGTCGAGCCGGCGGCCGCCGGTCTCGAGCTGCGCCTTGAGGGCGCCGAAGGACTCCATGACCGCCGGGCTGACCGGAACCACTGGCAGCACCTCGCCGAGCCGGCGGACGCGGGCCAGGTTCTCGGCGGGGCGAGCGGACTTGTGGGCGCCGTACAGCAGCTCGCCATAGCTGATGACCGAGATCGCCTTGGGGTCGCCCGCGGTTCGACGGAGATGATGCGTCACCCTCGGGTCGCCCTTGAGCGAGTAGATCAGGATGTCCGTGTCAATCAAGTACATCGATCGTCCGTCCGCCGCTCCTGCGTGCCTTTCGGACAGCGCTCGCGATCTGCTTGGCAGTGCGAGGGTCGCTCCACGTACCGCACAGCTCGAGCAGGGCGGACGTCGTCTCCTCCGCGGATCCCCGCTGCTGCGCCAGGTGGTCCCGGATGATCTTCGTCACCTGCTGGCTGATCGACCGCTGCTCCTGGGCCGCCCGCGCCGCCAGCGCCCGGTAGAGATCGTCGTCCATGCCCTTGACCTGGAGTGTGGCCATCTGCGCCTCCGGTCCGAGTGTAGCGGCGGATTCATGAAGTCGCAACCCGTTTTCATGATGAACCCGCCCCAGAACAGGCGGGATCACTCCTCCGACGCTATCCGGTGAACCACTGCGAAGAAGCGCTCGACCGGCTCGAGAGATCTCATCGCCTCGACCACGCGCTCGAGGTCGAGCCCGACGTAGTCGTGGACGAGGACGTTGCGGAACCCCGGCAGCGGCTCGAGGGCCGAGGCCAGCTCGGGGTCGAAGCGCTCGTCGCGGGCCAGGTTCCGGACCGCCTGGGTGTAGTCCTCGAAGCGCTCGCCGCGGCGGGCGGAGAGCTCACCCGAGATGTCGATGACCAGCTGGCAGACCGTGAGGAGGGAGAAGAGAACGTCGTTGTGGAGGCTGAGATCCCGCTCGAGAGCAGCGCGGTCGGGGACCCGCGGACGCAGCTGCCGGAGGTGGTCCAGGTGGAGCCGGAGCTCGGCGAGGCGCTCGACGAGGTGGGTCATCGCGGGGCGAGCGCCTCGAGCTTGATCCGGCGCATCCGCTCGAGGAAGGGCAGGAGGTCCGCGGCGCGGAGCTGGACGTCCCGGAGGTAGGCGTGGTCGCCCTCGGGATCCCGGCAGATCAGCCGCTGACCTTCGGTCACGACTCGGCGGCCGAGCAAGGGCGGGGCGTCGTTGAGCACTACCACGTCGACGGCGTCGATGCCGAGGTCGGCTCGGAGGTTGGCGGCGATCCGCAAAGCCGCGTCGAAGCGGTCCCTCCGGGTCCGGTGAACGTTGCGGTCGAACAGGAAGCCCAGGTCGAGGTCGCTCTCCCTGTGGGCTCGGTCCTCGGCCCGGCTGCCGAACAGGTAGACCGAGACCACATCCGGTGCAGTCGGCCCGTCGAAGTACACGGAAACGCGATGTGCGACCGACATTTCGGTGATTATCGCACCTTCCAGCTGCGGCGTTCAAGGATGGGTGCGGGAACGCGGTCGGGATCGAGCCGCCCCGCGCCTCGCGGAGCGAGGGCTCGCTGTCCCTGCCGCCTTCACGATTCGACGGGCACGGGCACGGGCACGGGCGCGGACTCGGGGTCGGTCAGAACCGGACGATGCCGGAGACGACGGCGGCGTTGAACCAGGCGAAGCTGTAGACGTCGTCGGTGTCGGCGCCTCCCTCGACGGTGCGGTAGCCGGCGGTCACCGACCAGCGGTCCGAGACGTCGTAGCCGAGCTTGAGGGCGAGGTCGATGGCGCGGCCGGGGCCGCCGGCGAGGGCGTCGAGGTCGCCGATGAGGCGCCAGCGGTCGGCGAGGCGATACTCGGCGGCGAGGTGGAGCAGGGGCACGAAGCCGAGGTCGTCGTCGAAGCTCTCGATCTCGCCCTGGCGCAGCCGGATCTCGGCGTCGCGGATCTTGGCGGTGGCGCCGATGAAGACCTGCCACCGCTCGCCGTCCTTGAGCCGGTAGCGCCAGGTCAGGCGCCACGAGTTGAAACGGTAGGTCGCCTCGGTGGGCACGCCGGGCTGGTAGGAGGCGCCGGCGAAATCGACCGGTCCGTCGAGGGTGCCGGTCTCGGTGTAGGACAACGGCGCCAGGAGAAGCCGGAGGCCGTGGCGCTGGTTGATGTTCCAGGTGGCGTAGAGCCGGCCAGCCGGCCACGGGCCGGAGCCGACCAGCTCCTCGAGCGAGAAGCGGGTGCCCGTCTCGTCGTTGGGGATCTGGACGTCGTTGGAGGTCTGCCACACCGGACCGGCCTCGAGCTCGAGGACGAAGCGCGGCGGTTCGGCGGCGAATGCGGATGACGCGGTCGCCAGGAGCGCGGCCGCGAGCAGCAGGGTCAGTGGTCGTGTCATGGCGGTGATTCCTCCAAGCGCCGCCCCCTTGGGACGGCCCGGCGGGCTTACGCCGGAACGAACGGACCGGGGTCGGTCATTCCACCGGGCGATCGCGCTCCTCCTCGCGGATGGTCGTCTCGATCGGAGGCGGAGGGACGGGTTACTCGCGCTCCCGGTCGCGGGCCTCGCCGAAGAAGTTTGGCGCGTCGTAGCGGGTGGCGTGGTCGCCGTACAGCGTGACGTGATCGGGGCCCGAGCCGACAAAGGTCGCCCGCTCGCCATAGATCCGCGAGAAGGCGACCCGCTCGGTGGTGAGGTCGTCGGTCTCGGCCTCGAGCTCGACCAGGTTGGCGTTGAGCGACGAGGTCAGGTCGCGCTGGCACACCGGGCAGCGGAAGGTGTAACGCCGGCCGAGCTCGGGGGTGAAGGACAGGGGGTAGACGACGGTGTAGTCGCCGAGCTCGGGGCTCAGGAGGACGAGCTCACGCCCGCCGTCGTTGTCGATGACGAGCACGACCTTGGTCCCCGGGTTGAGAACCCGGTGGCAGTGCGGGCAGTGGTAGCTGCGTCCCATGGTTGAGCCTCGCGGCGCCGGCGCCTCGCGCGCCGGCTCGTCGATCCACGATTATACCCCTGGGGGCTCTCACCGGTCTTCTCGTATCGAGAAGAGCTCCGTCAGAACGAGCCGGATCGCTGAGTCGAGTCGATTCTCGAGGATGCGCGCCCAATCTTCGGGGGCACCGCCCCGCCCGACCGACGACCGGCCATCGCGCGCCACGACCGTGATCGATGGCGGGCGGATCGGAGACCACCATCGAGACCAGCTCCACCCAACGGTGAGTCGCCCCGAGGGTCGCGAGGGCGATGACCCTCAAGGACGGCAGCGAGATCGAGATCCGCGACCTGCGGCCGCAGGCGCGGGCCGACCGGATCCTGCGGCGTCTCGGCCTCCACGAGGAGTCCCGGATCCCCGAGCAGACTCGCGACCAGGACGGCGAGGGGCAGGAGCTGATCATCCTGCGCTGCATCCTCGACCAGCTGTGGCGCGAGATGGAGAGCCTGGTCGAGGCGTCGGACCGGCGGTGGCATCGTTGAGGGTCGACCGTCGGCTGCGAGCGGTCGCCTGCGAGGTGTGACCCCGGTCGCACTGTCAACGCTCGGTGCCCGGGCATCGTATGCATAACGAGATGCGATCGCACATCCCGGTTTCCGCGGTGCTCATCACCCGTGACGCCGAGGCCCACCTCGACCGGGTCCTCGCCCCGCTCGCGGCGTGCCGCGAGATCGTGATCCTCGACTCGGGCTCGACCGACCGGACGCGGGAGATCGCCGCGGCCCACGGCGCCCGCTGGTACGAGCACCCGTTCGACGGGTACGGCCCGCAGAAGCGGCGCGCGGTGGCGCTCGCCGGCAGCGAGTGGATCGTCGCCGTCGACGCCGACGAGGTCCTCGACGGCGAGGCGGCCGCCGAGCTCGGGCGCATCGACTGGTCCGCCACCGACCCGCGGACCAGCTGGCGGGTCCGCCGCCGCACCTTTGTCGGCCGGCGCGAGATCGTCCACGGTCACTGGAAGACCGACCGGCCGGTGCGGGTCTTCAACCGCCGGGTCACCGGTTTCACCGCGGCGCGGGTCCACGAGTCGGTGCCGCCGACCAGCCTGGTCCGCGACCTGCCGGGCTGCGTGCTCCACTACAGCTACGCCGATCTCGCCGACGTCATCCGCCTCGACTACCACCGCCTCAAGGTGCTGCGCTACCGCGCCGAGGGCCGTCGCGCCTGCGCCGCGCTGCTCGCGGCGCGGGCCCTGTGGGCCGGCTTTCACAGCTATGTCCTGCGGGCGGGCTTCCGCGAGGGCGGCGCCGGGGTGGTGATCGCTCTCGCGGCGGCGGTCAACGCGACGATGGGCCTGGCGATGGCCAGCGAGCCCGCGCCGCCGGGTCCGCGGGTCGTGCCGGACGACCTCCCCGCGGTCGGTCGGGACTCGCTGCCCAAGACGGCGTGATCGCCCGGTCCGGGGAGACGAGCCCCGGACCTCGCCCGTCGGACCGGCCGAACGGTGACGGCGAGAGGGCGTGGGGGGCGCCGGTGCGACGGCCTCGTCGGTCGGGAGGATCTGCGGAGGTCGGCGACGGAGACTCGGTCGCTGCTCTGCTATGATGGGCGCCACTCTCAACGCGACGGGGGCCCGGATGAGCGAGAGCAAGGGATCAGGCCTCGGGATCATCGGCTACGACAGCTATGAGTTCGTCGTCGCCGACGCCGAGCGCAGCCGCAGGTTCTACACCGAGATGATGGACGTGCCGGAGGTGGCCCGGCTCGACGACCGCGCCGCCGCCGAGCGGGGTGAGGATGCGGTGATCTTCCGCGCCGGCAAGGCGCAGTGCGTCTGCGTGACCCCGCGCGAGCCCGGCTCGGCCGCCGCCGGCTGGCTCGCCCGCCACCCCGACGGGGTGCGGACCGTCGGCTTCCGGGTCCGCGATCTCGACCACGCCCGCCGGGTCCTCGGCGAGCGCGAGGCGACCTTCTGCACCGACATCGTGACCTCGACCGACCACCGGGACGCGCCCTACCGGCACTTCGACATCGCCACGCCGCTCGGCGAGGTGCGCTTCCGCTTCGTCGAGCGCGAGGCCGACGGGCTGCCGCCCGGCTTCTCGCCGCTCGCCGTCGAGGGCCCCGCCAACGGCAACGGCTTCCAGGTCATCGACCACATCACCTCAAACTTCCTCACCCTCGAGCCGCACGTCACCTGGCTGCGCGACGTGATGGGGTTCTCCGAGTACTGGCGGGTCCACTTCCACACTGCCGACATCAACCCCAACTCGGGCGGCTCGGGGCTCGCCTCGAAGGTGATGTGGGACGCCGAGTCGGGGATCAAGCTCGCCAACAACGAGCCGGTGACGCCCAACTACGAGGCGAGCCAGATCTACACCTTCGTCGCGGCGAACCACGGGCCGGGCGTCCAGCACGTCGCCTTCCACGTCCCGCTCATCGCGCCGGCGGTGGAGAACCTGCGGCGCACCGGGATCGAGTTCCTCGACACCCCGGCGACCTACTACGACATGATGCCCGAGCGGCTGGCTCGCCAGCGGGTGACCAACTTCGCCGAGCGTGTCGACGACCTGCGGCGGCTCGGGATCCTGGTCGACGGCGAGGACGACCGCTACCTGCTCCAGATCTTCATGGTCGAGGGCGGGCTGATGTACGACGACGCGGCGGCCGGGCCGTTCTTCTACGAGGTCATCCAGCGCAAGGGGGCGCGCGGCTTCGGCGAGGGCAACTTCCGCGCCCTCTTCGAGTCGATCGAGCGCGACCAGCAGCAGCGGACCGCCGCGGAGCGGCAGCTCGAGGCCGGCGCGGGCTCGTGAGGAGTTGTTAGTTTTGAGTTGTTAGTTCTTAGTTATCCATCGCAGACAGCCCAGAGCCAGTTTCAAACTAATAACTAAGAACTGAAAACTGATGGAGACTTGAGATGATCCACAGGACGATGCGCGGGCGGATTCCGAAGAAGCCCCACACGGTCTTCGAGATCGACGGGAGGCTGTGCTTCGAGCACTGCATCACCCGGGCCGGGTTCGAGTCGATCTTCACCATCGCCTGGCACCGCACGCCGCCCCACTGGGTCACCGCCGAGGAGGACCTCGGACGCCACCCGGGCTGGGCCGAGACCGGTTGGGACGGCCCGCTGCGCCGCAGCCACTACCTGACCGGCGACCTGCCCGAGGGCGGCAGCCCGTTTCTCGGACGTCGTCTCGTCGTCGCCAACTCCGACCTCGGCGTCTGGCTGGCCCGGCCCACCGAGCCCGAGCCGACCCTGGTCGCCAACGCCGACGGCGACGAGCTGACCTTCGTCCACGCCGGCTCGGGCCGGGTCGAGTGCCCGCTCGGCGTGGTCCCCTTCGAGGCCCACGACTACGTCTGGGTGCCGCAGGGCCTGCCCCACCGCTGGCACCTCGACGGGCCGGCCCACCTGCTGGTCGTCGAGGCGCGGTCGGCGATGCGGGTTCCCAAGCAGTACCGCTCGCCCGAAGGCCAGCTGTCGATGTATGCGCCCTACGTCCACAGCGACTTCGTCGAGCCGGTGTGGCCGTCGGGTGGACCCGAGACCCTGGCGGCGCCGCACCGGCTCATCGTCCAGTCGGGCGGGCGGCTGACCGCCTTCTCGCTCGCCAACGACCCCTTCGACGTCGTCGGCTGGGACGGCCAGCTCTGGCCCTTCGCCTTCCCGATCTCCGCCTACCAGCCGAAGACCGGCGCGATCCATCTGCCGCCAACGATCCACACCACCTTCGCGGGCGAGGGCTATGTCGTCTGCTCGTTCGTGCCGCGGGTGGTCGACTACGGCGCCGGCGCGATCCCCTGCCCCTACCCGCACTCGTCGCCCGACTGCGACGAGATCCTGTTCTACGTCGAGGGCAACTTCACCTCGCGCAAGGGCGTCGGCCCGGCCTCGATCACGCTCCACCCGCGCGGTCTGCCGCACGGGCCGCACCCCGGAACCTACGAGGCCTCGATCGGCACCTCGCGGACCGACGAGCTCGCCGTGATGATCGACACCTTCAAGCCCCTCGTGCCGACCCGGCACGCCGTCGCCATCGAGGAGCGCGGCTACAACACCGGGTGGGTTCGGTAAGAGGCGCCGTCGCGATCACGAAGACACGAAGACACGAAGACACGAAGACACGAAGACACTAAGACACTAAGGCACTAAGACACTAAGACACTAAGGCACTAAGGCACTAAGGCACTAAGAAACGAAGACACGAAGACACCAAGGAGCGCGCCGAGATCGTGGTCCCTTCGTGACGTCCGTACGTGGTGGGAGCGTTCCGCCGGCGACCTGCCGGGGATCTCAGCAGCCTCAACCGCTCTGGAAGTAGGGGTTGGTCCCGGTCGAGTGGTCGGTGCCGTCGAGGACCCGCCGGATCTCGGGCACGTCGGCGAGGATCGCCTTCTCGATGCCCTCCTTGAGGGTGACCTGCGACATCCCGCAGCCGTGGCAGCCGCCGCCGAACTCGACATAGGCCGCGTCGCCCTCGACCGCGGTGAGCTCGACCCAGCCGCCGTGACCGGCGAGCGACGGCGCGACCTTCTCGTCGAGCACCTTCTGGACCTTCTGGGCCACCGGGTCGTCCCAGCTGACGACCGCCTGCGGGTTGTCGATCTTGAAGCCGGCGCCCGACAGGTCGGACACCCAGTCGACGGTGGCGCCGTCGAGGTTGGCGGCGCTCGCCGGGTCGAGGTACGAGCGGAACGCGCCGAGGTCGGCGATCTGGTCGGCGGCCGAGGTGTCCTTCTCGGTGACCAGCGTGATGTCGTAGCTGAAGTGGCGGTGGCCGATGCGGCGGGCCACGACGCGGACCCCGAGGCAGCCGTCGATCTGCTCGACGTACTCGCCGATCCGGCTCTTCGCTTCGTCGGTGAAGGTGATCATCGTGCATCCTCCATGGCGGGGGAGATTCCCGCGCCGGTACTCGTCAGAACAGCCGCGCCTCGGCGGGCCATTCCGGACCGGCGGACACTATCACACGTGGCCGGGTTCCGTCGCAACCACGAAGACACGAAGACACGAAGAAATCACGGAGGAGGGCCGAGGGCTCGATCGTGGCCGTCCGAGGGCCGATCGTCGTGACACCTATGTGTCGTGGCGCCCTGGTGGTTCGTGCGATGGCTTTCGACGCGACGGCTTCCGGGACCTACCGTTCGCCGAGGGTGGCGGTGACCGTGACCTCCCCGCCGTCTCGGAGGATGGTGACCTCGACGCTGTCGCCGGGGCTCTTCGTCTTGAGCAGGGCCGAGTAGCCGCGGAGATCGGCGACCGGCTCGCCGTCGAGGGCGACCAGGACATCGCCGGCCGCGATCCCGGCGGCCTCGGCCGGCGAGCCCGGCAGGACCTGCTGGACCTTCACCCCCGGCCCGGCGAAGCCGAAGTCGGGCATCGTGCCGAGGCTCGCCCGCCGGGGCCCGGCGGCGCCGGGGTCGCCCGGGGCGGTCGCGGCCGCCCCGGCGATCGTCACGGTCAGCGGCTCGCGCCGCTCGGCGAGGTAGGCGACCGCCTCGTGGGCCGCCTCGGCGACCGTCGCCATTCCCTCGGCGTCGATCGTCTCGGCGGTGTCGGAGGGCCGGTGGTAGTCGGGGGTCGGGCCGGTGAAGAGCTGGACCGCCGGGATGCCGAGCTCGATGCAGCTCATCTGGTCGGAGCTGTCGAGGGGCTCGGCGACGACCTTGACCGGCGCCCCGGTGGTGTGGCCGACGCCCATGAAGATGAAGGGCCACTCGCGCGCCGAGCTGGAGTTGAGCACGTAGAGCGCGCCGTCGGCGAGACGGCCCACGGTGTCGAGGTTGAGGCAGGCGAAGGGGCGCTGCTCGGCGGGCATCCCCTCGAGCAGGTGTTTCGAGCCGATCCGGCCGGCCTCCTCGCCGGTGACCGCGGCGAACAGCACGGTCCGCGGCCGGGCGGGCTCGCCGGCCATTGTCCGGGCGAGCTCGAGCAGGACCGCGACCCCCGAGGCGTTGTCGTCGGCGCCCGGGTGGACCTGTCCCTCGTTGCCGGCGCGGACGTCGGGCCAGCCCTCACCGAGGTGGTCGAGGTGGGCCATGACGAGCACCGGCGGCAGCGAGGGGTCGGTGCCGGAGACCGTGGCGACCAGGTTGGTGAGCGGCATGAGCCGCTCGGGGACGCCGCCGCGCCACGTCCAGCGCTGGCGGTAGCCGTCCTCGCCGGCCGGGGTGAGCCGCGCCTCGCCGAGCTGCCTCTCGAGCCACAGGGTGGCGTGCTCGAGCCCGGCGCTGCCGAGCCCCCGGCCCTCCATGATCGGGTCGGTCAGGCGCTCGACCGTCTCGCTGAGCCGTGCGGCGTCGAACACCGCGGGCAGCTCGGCGAGGGGCGGCCGCGGCGGCAGCTCGAGCTCGACGAGCTCGCCCCCGCCGAGGTTGCGGACGAGGGGCGACGACAGCGGGCGCCACTGGCCCTTGGCAACGTTGGCCGGCTCGTCGCCGGCGAAGCCCAGGTAGGAGTACCGGGTGTAGTGGGGGAGCTTGCGGGCGAGACCTGGGATCGCCGCGACCGGGTCGGCCGCGACCAGCCCGAGGGCGTCGGCCGGGTCGGACTCGGCGCGGGCGACGAGCACCAGCGAGTGGCCGGCGCGGGGCAGCTCGCCGCTCGGCAGCGTCGCCGAGCCCCCGCCGAGCGCCGCCCCCTGGTCGGCGAGGCGGCGTCCGACGCTCCCGGCGAAGGCGTTGTCCCAGCCGAGCAGCCACACCGAGCCGGCGGGCAGCTCCTCGAGCTCGCGGTCGAGGGCGATCCGCGGCTCGCCCGGCCGGGCCCAGGCCGCGGCGAGCTCCCGCCACGCCGCGAGCTCGTCGGGGTTCGCCGCCGCAGGAAGCACGAACAGGGGGTCCTCGGCGCCGAACAGCGTGGTCAGCGCCGGCGGCACCTCGAGGGGGTCGAGGCGGCGCATCACGTCGAAGGCCGGGTCGACATCGAGCCGCAGCGGCCGGGCCGCCGTCCGGACCTCGATGACGCAGTCGCGGCCGCCGCAGGTACCGGCCGCGCCCCAGACCGGCTCGCGGGCGCCCTCGACGGTGACCGCGACCGGGATGGTGAGCGGGAAGGGGTCGCCCTCCTGGGTCTGGCGGATGCGGACCGAGAGCCGGTGGGGGTGGTCGGGGCCGCCGTCCTCGGTGACCTTGACGTCGACGATCTCGAGGCTCGGCGCCCCGGTGCGCCCCACCCAGACCTCGACGAACGACGGCCAGTCGCCACCGACCTCGTCGCGCATCGCCCCGGCGATGTCGGCGAAGGAGGCGCGGCTGAAGCGGTGCTCGCGGTCGAACCGGCCGAGGCTCGCGAGAAAGGCCTCGTCGCCCATGGCACGGCGGAGCATGTGGAAGAGCATCAGGCTCTTGCCGTAGCCGACCGCCTCGGAGGCCGCCGAGTGGCGCGAGCCGAACTCGGCGAGCGGGAAGTCGTCGTCGGTGCCGACCAGGTCGGTGAACTTCTTGAGGGTCGCCCGCCGGTAGTCGGCCCCTTCGCCCCGCTGCTCGGCGAACAGGTGGTCGGCGAGGTAGGCGGTGAGACCCTCGCACCAGTTGCCGGTCGCGGGGTCGACGAAGACCGAGTTGCCCCACCAGTTGTGGAGCAGCTCGTGCGGGTAGGACGAGGTCAGGATCCAGGGGAAGCGGATGACCTGTGGGCCGAGCAGGGTGAAGCCGGGCATCCCGTAGCCGGTCTCCCAGAAGTTCTCGACCAGCGCGAACGACGGGTAGGGGTAGGGCGGCAGCATCCCGTTGTAGAGCTCGAGGTAGCGCCGGGTGGCGTCGAGGTAACGGCCGGCCAGGCTCGGGTCGTCGCCGCGCAGGAAGGCGTAGACGTCGACCTCGCCGGCGCGACCGGCGGTCTCGACCCACGGACCGGCGACCAGGTAGACCTCCTCGGTCGGGTGCTCGAGCGACCAGGCGGTCGTCCGGGTGCCGTCGGCGGCCAGCTCGTGGCGGGTCCGCCGGCCCTGGCTGACCACGTCCCAGGGCGGCTCGAGGCCTTCGACCGCGAGGCTGAAGGTGACGAGACCGTCGCCCAGGCTGGGGACCCAGAAGCTCGCCCCGGCGAGGAAGACGCCGTCCGCGGAGATGATGCCCGGGGTCTCGGAGAAGCTGCGCTGGTACTCCTCGCCCTGGGTCCTGAGCTCGTGGTGGATCACCCCGGCGTAGCGGATCTCCACCGGGCCGCCGGCGTCCTGGGCGCGATGCAGCCGCCAGCCCTCGAGCGGGACGTTCTCCGCGACGGTGGCGGTGGTGGCGTTGATCCCGAAGAAGCCGGCCTCGACCGGGCCGGGGGCCGGCTCGATCCGCCAGCCGGGGGTCACGACCACCGGCTCGAGCCCGGCGTGGAGCACCACGGGGTAGGCGCCGTCGTCGTCGGGCGCGACGTCGCTGCCCGGGAGCAGCCGGTCGACGACCTCGATCCGGTGGCCGGCGGGGTCGAGCCGGACCGTCAGCTCGTGGTGGGTCGGCGCGGCGGCGGCGCTGATCGCCGATGTGGCGAGGAGCGCGAGGGTCAGCGGAGTTCGGCTCGGTGTCATGGTCGGCCTCCAACGCGCATTCTACCGGGGACGATGCGACCGAGTGTCATCCAACGCGGCCGGCGGCGGCGATGGAATGCGCGGCGGGGCCGCGACCGTTTCGAGGTGTGCGGGCCGCCCCCGCGCGAAAGGCCCCCATGATCCTCGTCATCTCAGGAACCAACCGCCCCGGATCCAACACCCGCATCGTCGCCGGGCTCGCGGTCGACGGGCTGCGCGCGATCGGCGAGGAGGTCGAGCTGCTCGACCTCGCCGAGCTGCCCCCCGAGATCTTCGACCCCTCGAGCTACGCGGCGAAGCCCGCGGCCTTCGACCGGTTCCAGCGGGCGGTGCTCGACGCCGACGGCATCCTGACGGTGATCCCGGAGTACAACGGCGGCTTCCCCGGCGTGATGAAGTACTTCATCGACATGCTCCGCTTCCCCGACAGCCTGTTCGAAAAACCGGCCGCCTTCATCGGGCTGTCGGATGGGGCGTGGGGGGCGCTCCGGGGGGTCGAGCAGCTCGAGATGATCTTCCAGTACCGCAACGCCCACCTGTATGGCCGGCGGGTCTTCATCCCGAGGGTCTCCCGGGCGCTCGACGCCGGCGGCGGCCTCGCCGACCCGACCCTGGCAAAGCTCTTCGACGAGGCCCTCGCCGGGTTCGCGGTCTTCTGCCGGCGTCTCGCGGGCTGAGCCGCGGTTCGGCGGCCCGGCCGACCGGGAGGGGACAGGCCGGCTCGCCGGGCCCGCGGTTCGGCATGTGCGAAACTGCCGGGGACCGATCGAAGGAGGCCCGCCCGCATGACGATGCCACGCCGCCTCTCGCTCCTCCTGGTCCTCGTCTTCTGGGCCGTCCAGGGCGCCGCCGAGTCCCCCGATCCCCGGCGGGCGATGACCCCGGTCGACCTCGCCCGGATCCAGAGCATCACCTCGGCCAAGATCTCCCCCGATGGAGCGACCGTCGCCGCGGTGCGCACCGTTCCGCGCGAGCTCTTCGACGAGCCCGACGGCGAGGACTGGGACGAGCTCTATCTGGTCGACCGGTCGGGCGGCGGAGCGCGGCCCTTCGTCACCGGGGCGGTCAACGTCTCGTCGGTCGGCTGGCGTCCCGACGGCTCGGCGGTGTCCTTTCTCGCCCGCCGCGGCGATGACGAGCACCAGCGCCTCTACCTCATCCCGACCGACGGCGGCGAGGCGACCCCGATCATCTCCCTCGGCTCGCCCTCGGTGGGCTACGCCTGGAGCCCGGACGGGCAGCGGCTCGCCGTGATCGCGTCGGCCGCCCTCACCGACGAGGAGGAGGAGCTCGCCGGCCACGGCTTCGACCAGGAGGTCTTCGAGGAGGACTTCAAGCCGCTCCGGCTGTTCGTCGTCGAGCTCGGCGGCGACGACGAGCCGCGACCCCTCGACATCGACGGCTCGGTCACCCAGGTCGAGTGGAGCCCGGACGGCGAGCGGCTCGCCGTGGCGGTCGCGCCGACCCCGCTGGTCGACGACCGGATGATGCTCCAGGCCGTCCGGGTGGTCGACCCGGCGACCGGGGAGGTGGTTTCGACGATCGACCGCCAGGGCAAGCTCGGGGACATCCGCTGGAGCCCGGACGGTCGGCGGCTCGCGATGATCAGCGCCGCCGACCTCCACGACCCGTCGGCGTCGTCGTTGCTGGTGGCCGAGGCCACGGGCGGCCGGGCGCGGGAGCTGACCCGGGGCTTCGAGGGCTCGGTCCGCTCGATCGCCTGGGCCGATGCGGCGTCGATCGTCTTCCTCGCGGATGTCGGGGTCGGCAGCGAGCTCTACCGGGTGTCGGCGGGCGGCGGCCCGCTCGAGGCCCTCGGTCGGTCCTCCGACGGTGTCGTCTACAGCGCGCTGAGCCTCGCCAACGACGGCGTTCACGGCGCACTGGTCGGAAGCTCCGCTGCGCACCCGGCCGAGGTCTTCGGGCTCGATCTGGGCGCCGCCGGACCGCCGGTGCGGCTCACCGAGGCCAACGCCTGGCTCGCCGACATCCGGCTGGCCCCCCAGGAGGCGGTCCGCTTCCGGGCCCGGGACGGTCTCGAGCTCGAGGGGGTCCTGATCCGACCGCTTCATGGCGCCGACCGGCCGGCGCCGCTCGTCATGGTCGTTCACGGCGGGCCGGAGGGCCACCGCAGCAACGGCTGGCTGAGCCGCTACGACGCGCCGGCCCAGGTGCTCGCGGGGCGGGGCTATGCGGTCTTCTTCCCCAACTACCGGGGCAGCACCGGCCGCGGCGTCGCCTTCACCAAGCTCGGCCAGAGCGATGCCGCCGGCGCCGAGTTCGACGACCTGGTCGACGCGGTCGACCATCTCGTCGAGATCGGCGTCGCCGACCCCGACCGGGTCGGGGTGACCGGCGGGTCGTACGGCGGCTACGCCACGGCGTGGCTCGCCACCCGCTACAGCGAGCGGTTCGCGGCCGGGGTGATGTTCGTCGGCATCTCGAACACGATCTCGAAGCTCGGCACCACCGACATCCCCCGCGAGGAGACCCTGGTCCACGCCCTCGGCCACCCCTGGGACGACTGGGAGCGGGCGATCGAGCGGTCGCCCCTCGCCCACGCCGGGCGCGGCCGCACGCCGTTGCTGATCGCCGGCGGCGACGCCGACACCCGGGTCAGCCCGACCCAGGGGATGGAGCTGTACCGGGCGCTGAGGATCTTCGGTCGCACCCCGGTCCGGCTCGTCCGCTACCCGGGCGAGGGCCACGGCAACCTCCGGGCGGCCTCGCGCTTCGACCTCCAGCTGCGCCTGCTGCGCTGGTTCGACCACTACCTCGGCGGGCCGGGCGGGGCGCCCCCGCCCTACCGGCTCGACTACCGCAGCCCGGCCCACGGCTGGCCGGTTGAGGACGACGGCTGACCCGGCCTCGCATTCTGCTACCATCCCCGCGCTCGCCCGCCCGGTTCACACCGGGAATCGTCAACCCTCACCCAAGGAGACACCGATGCGATCCGACCGGATGCTCGCGCTCACCCTGGCGATCCTGCTCGCGGCCGGTCTGGCCGGGGCCGACCAGAGGATCGTCCAGAACCACAAACAGGACGCCTTCACGATGATGGGCCAGACCCAGCCGCCGGTCGACGAGCAGCATGTCAGCTGGATCGGCGAGCGCAAGCTGCGGATGGACCAGGGCTCGACCTCGACGATCGTCGACATCGACGCCGCCAAGATGTACGTCCTCGACCACGACGCCAAGAGCTACATCGAGATCGACCTACCGGTCGACCTCGAGAAGGTGATGCCGCCCGGGATGGCCGAGCAGATGATGGCGATGCTCAACTTCCAGATCACCGTCACCCCGTCCACCGAGACCAAGAAGATCGGCGAGTGGAACGCCACGCGCTACGACCTCAAGCTGACCTCGGCGATGATGACCGTCGACGCGGTGCTCTGGGCCTCCACCGAGACCCCCGTCGACTTCGCCGAATACCACGACCTCTACGCCAACATCGTCAGCCTCCAGCCGGGGATGTCCGGGATGGCCGACCAGCTTCGGCGGGTCGACGGCTTCGTCATCGCCCAGGATGCGACGATGACGATGCAGATGATGGGCGAGACCACCGTCGGATCGAGCGACACGGTGGTGTCGATCGAGCAGGCCGACCCGCCGGCCGCCACCTACGCCCCGCCGGCCGACTACGCGCGCGAGGACTTCGACTACATGAAGATGATGCAGTCCCGGTGACCGATCCGGTCCCGGGATTGACCGATCCAGCTCGACCCTCCCGTCCGCGGGAGGGTCGTTCGCTTCAGGCGGTGCGGTCGGTGGCTCTCCGGGCGGCGAGCAGGGTGAGGTCGTCGTAGGGCGTGTGACCGCGGGTGAAGGCCTCGATCTCCTCGACGATGTGGTTGACCGTCTGCTGCGGCGAGCCGGCCGGGGCGGTCGCGAGCGCCCTCGCCAGCCGCTCCTCACCGTACAGCTCGCCCTCGGGGGACTGCGCCTCGACGACCCCGTCGGAGTAGGCGAGGACCACGTCGCCGGGCTCGAGCTCGACCTCGAGCACGCAGTGGCCGCCGAGGCGCAGCGCGCCGAGCGGCAGCCGGTGGTTCGGCATGCACAGCGTTTCCACCATCGAGGTCCGGCGGCGCAGTAGTGGCGGCGGCTGGCCGGCGAGCGAGTAGCGCAGCGTCCCGACCGACGGCCGGAAGGCGAGGTAGCCGAGAGCGACGAAGCTGCCCGACCGGAACCCGTCGTTGCGATCGCCGCGGAGCCCGTACAGCCGCTCGTTGGCGAGCCGGAAGAGCTCCTCGGGGTCGGGGTGGGCGACCGCCAGAGTGTTGAGCACCTCGTGCGCCGCCATCATCATCAGCGCACCCGAGATCGACTTGCCGGAGACGTCGCCGTAGGCCAGGGCGTGCTCGCCGGGGAGGCTTCCGGGCAGCTCGGTGTAGAAGTCGCCGCCGACCTCGCGGGCCGGCCGGCACATCGCCGCCACCTCCCAGCCCACCGCCGCCGCGAGGCGGCGGGGCAGCAGCGACGCCTGGATCGAGGCCGCGATCTTGAGCTCGCGTTCGAGCTCGGCCTGCCGGGCCCGCTCGTCGAGCAGGAGGTTGGTCTCGAGCGCGATCGACGCCTGGTTGAGCAGGCCCCGGAGCAGCTCGATCTCCTCGCGCTCGAGGGCGGTCTGGCCGCGCTTGCCCGACAACAGGATGACGCCGACCGAGCGGCGGGTCGTGGCCATCAGACCGACGACCTCGACGCCCTTGGCATCGAGCTCGTCGCCGAGCCGGTCGACCTCGCCCGAGAGCAGGCGGATCGGGGCGAGGGCGTCCATCCGGACCAGCGGGCCCTTGCTCTTGAGGAAGTCGTGCAGAATCCCGATGACCGGCAGCTCGACCGGCAGGTCGTCCGGCCCCGCGACGCGCCGCAGCCCTCCGCGGTCGGGAAGGTAGAGCGCCGCGAATCGGAGGCCGAGCAGGTTGGGCAGCCGTTCGACGAGCTGGGTGACGACCGGGCCGATCTCGACCTGGTTGGTCAGGGCCTCACCCATCTCGACCATCGCACGCTGGAGGCGGTGGCGCTCGGCGAAGAAGAAACGGTCGACCGGGCCCTGGAGGCGGTGGCGCAGCGGCTCGAAGAGCAGCACGATGGCGAGCGCGAAGACCACCGGGAAGTAGGGCGAGTCGGCCAGCGCCGATCCCTGGAAGATGCGGTTGAACGAGGCGATGCCGAGGGCGTAGACCGCGGTCACCAGGGCGGTGGTGACGGTGTAGAGGAGGCTCTTGCGGAGGATCACCCGGATGTCGAGCAGCTGGAAACGGATGATCGCGTAGGCAAAGGTGATCGGCACCAGGATGAGCGGGACGACGCCGTAGAAGATGAACCGCTCGGTGTTGAGGAAGGACGGAAAGGCGACCGCGAGCAGGATGAAGGGGACGACGCCGAACAGCGTGCCGACGAAGACCAGACCGGCGCCCCGCCGCTGCTGGACCTCGGGCAGGTAGCGGGCGCTCAGACCGAGCGCGCCGAGCCCGAGGACCATGTAACCGACCATCACCCACCAGTTGGCCATCGGCGCACCCGAGATCAGCGCGATCTGGCTGTCGGTCCACCACGAGCGGGCGAGGGTCGCGAGGTAAACGAGGGGCGGCAGCAGGTAGATCGGGATCAGTCGCGGGCTGAGGCCGGCGATCCAGCCGATGACATCGGCGATCGGGTCGTGGCGCCACTCCCAGACCGGACGCGGGAAGATCAGGAAGAAGTGGAGAAAGGCCGCCGGGAGGATGAGCAGCGCCAGAGTCCCGGTGGTCAGCACGAACGAGTCGACCCACGAGTACGAGGCCGGACGCAGCCGGCAGACCAGGAAGAGCATGAACAGGATCGACATCAGGTAGAAGACCCGCGCCGCCGGCAGACGGGGCTGGCGGACGACGACGAAGGCGCCGACGCCGAAGAACAGGAAGCCGAGGATGGCGGCGTAGAGGTAGGAGGTGTCGCCGATCCGACGTCGCCCGAGCTCGACCTGGCGCTCCTTGGTCCCACCGCCCGAGCGGAACATGTAGGGCACCGACTCGCCGATCGTGTGCCGGTTGAGCAGCACCTGGGCGTGGCTCGCGGAGGCCAGGATCGAGCGGTCGATGCCGACGATGACGTCGCCCTGGCGGATCCCGGCCCGGTCGGCCCCCGAGCCCGGGACGACCTCGCGGACGACCGTCGAGCCGGGGACGTCGGCCTCGAGGATGACGCCGTCGTAGGGCCGGGGGAGGAACATGTCCGCCATCGAGAGGGCGGCGAGGAGGAACGCCGCCACTCCCGGCGCCAGGAGAACCGCGAGCTGACGGCGGGCGCGTGACATCTTCCCCATGATACGCGGTCGCACAAAAGCTGTTCTTGGGAATCATTTCCATTTACAACCCTTTGCATCCGGCGCGCTGTGCTGCAACCAACGCCGATGCGGCGGCTCGTCACGCTCCTGATCTCCGACCGGGTGGTGCTCGCCGTCATCGTGCTCAACACCGTGTCGTTGCTGATGTTCGAGATGGCGCCGGGCGGCGAGGGGCGCCATCGTCACCGACCACCCCCGGTTCGTCCTCCTGGTCCGTATCTTCTTCGTCCTCGCGGTGCTGGTCGGCGGCGTCCTCGGCCTGTCGCTCGCCAACGCCGTGTTCGTCGACGAGATGATGATGGACAACACCGCGGACCTCGAGGCCAAGGTCGACGCGCTCGCCGAGGAGATCCGGGCTCTCCGACGCGACCTCGACGCTCGAAAGAGCACCGAGGAAGGCGCGAAATCGGAATTGTGAATACTCCGGGCTAGATTCCGCCGCCGTTCTCGAAGACCTGTGACTGCGGCCGTCCCTGGGACAGCCGGCTGCCGGGCGGCACGTCGCGGGTCAGCCAGACGTTTCCGCCGATCACCGAGCCCCGGCCGATGGTGATCCGGCCGAGGATCGTCGCGCCGGAGTAGATCGTCACCTCATCCTCGATGATCGGGTGCCGGTCGATCCCCTTGATCGGGTTGCCCTGGTCATCGAGGGGGAAGCTCTTGGCGCCCAGGGTGACGCCCTGGTAGATCCGCACGCGGTTGCCGATGACCGTCGTCTCGCCGATCACGACGCCGGTCCCGTGGTCGATGAAGAACCGCTCGCCGATCGCGGCGCCGGGGTGGATGTCGATCCCGGTCTCGGAGTGAGCGTGCTCGGAGATGATCCGCGGGATCAAGGGCACGCCGAGCCGGTAGAGCTCGTGGGCGATGCGGTGGCTGGTCAGGGCGCGGACCCCGGGGTAGCAGAAGATCGCCTCGGACGGCCCGGAGGCGGCCGGATCGCCCTCCCAGGCGGCCACCGCATCGAGGGCGAGCAGCCGCCGGATCTCGGGCAGGCGGCGGATCAGCTCGGTGGTGACGCTCCGGGCGTGGCTCAGGCAGGCGGCCGGGGTTCGCGCCTCGGACTCCTTGTCGCAGGCGAAGCACAGACCCCGGTGGACCTCGTCGACCATGATGAGCGAGGCGCGGTGGAGGGTGGCGCCCATGTGGTAGCCGAGGCTCTCCTCGGTGACATCGCGGTTGCCGAAGTAGCCGGGGAAGATCACCGAGCGCAGCAGCGCGACGAGCTGGACGATCTCGGTCCGCGACGGCAGCGGGTGGCCGCGGAAGACCCGGCGCAGCGGCGTCGCGAGGGAGTCGCGCTGGGCGTGGAGCCCGTCGACGACCTCGCGCAGGACCTCGTCCATCGCAGCGGCGCCGTGGTTGTGGGGGAAGCTGTCGACGAGCTCGATGTCGGCCATGACCCTGGGAACTCCTGGCGAAGAGAACAGGGGGGATTGGGGTTCTAGTCCCGGCCGGCGGCCGGGCTCGCCGGCCCGAAGATCAGAAGCCGCGCTTGAGGCTCACCGCCGGCCGGCCCTTCGAGGTGGCTCTCTCGGCGGCGCGCTTGCGGTCGTCCTCGGCCTGATGGCAGGTCTTGTACTTGCGCCCGCTGCCGCACCAGCAGCGGTCGTTGCGGTTGAGGTTGGGGATCGGCTTTTCCTCGGGCCCGAGCACAAGCCTCTTGAGGCCGGCGGCGAGATTCATGGCGTGTCCCTTCGAGATTGGTCGCCATCGGGCGACCGTCGGTCGGACGCGAACCTTAGCACCGGCGGTCCGCGAGATCAAGGAGCGACGCTCGGGAAGCCCTCGAGGCCGAGCAGGTCGCCGACGATGCGGGCGATCCCGGTGTTGTCGACGACCCCGCCGAAGCGGTGGGCCCCCGGACCGAAGGCGAACACCGGGACCCACTGGGCGGTGTGGCCGTCGGTCGCCCAGCGGACCTCGGCGACGGCGTCGTCGTAGGCGCCGTCGACGATCCCGAGCCCGCCGGTGTCGTGGTCGGCGGTGACGATCACCAGGGTGTCGCCGCGGGGCTCGGCCCAGGCCAGGATCGAGGCGACTGCGGCGTCGAGCTCGGCGACGGCGTCGACCACCTCCGCGACGTCGTTGTGGTGGCCGGCGCCATCGGTGACCTCGGACTCGACGAGCAGGACGAAGCCGCGGTCGCCCGCGGCGAGCCGGTCGATGGCGGCGGCGGCGAGACCGGTGAGAGGCGGTCCGTGCGCGTCGCCGCCGCTGCGGCGCGGCGGGAAGAGGGCGAGCACTCTGGGGCCGGCCCGGTCGAGGCCCGAGAGGTCGCGGACCACCGAGTAGCCGGCGTCGGCGCCGAGCCGGTCGATCCGGGCGAGCATGTCCTGGAGCTCGGCGTCGTCGAGGGCCTTGGGGTAGGCGCTCCAGTCGCCGCCGATGAGCACCTCCGACCCGGAGGCCAGCATGTCGCCGAGAATCTCGGCGTGGTGATCGCGCTTTTCCGCGTGAACGGTGAAGCCGGCCGGCGTCGCGTCGACCAGCCCCGAAGTGGTGACCACGCCGGTCGCCATCCCGGCGGCGCGCGCCGCCTCGAAGAGGGTCGCCGGCGCCCGCCCGTCGGCGAGCACCGAGAGCGCCTTCTTGGGCGCCTTGAACCCGGTCGCCATCGCGGTCGCCGAGGCCGCCGAGTCGGTGACCAGGATGTCGCCGGCGTAGGTCGTCATGAGCCCGGTCACCGGCGCGGTCTCGAGGACCAGCCCTCCGGCGGGACCGTGGAGCAGCGCGGAGGCGGTGCTGACCTGACCGACCCCCATGCCGTCGCCGATCACCAGGACGACGTTGACCGGCCGGACGCCGTCGTCGGGGGCGCCCGGGACGCGTCGGGACGCGGCGATCGGCTGCGGGTCGGCCGGGGCCGGAAAGGGGTGCTCGACGCCCCGCTGGGAGCGCAGCACCAGGTTGCCGACGGCGACCTCCCAGGGCGCGACGACCGAGGCGACGAGCGCCGCGGCCGCGACGACGCCGAGACCGAGAAGGGCGCCCTGAAGCACCGGGCGCCACGGGGGGCGAGATGGAGACGGCATCATCCCTCCAAGGACCCGGGGATGATACCGCGTCCGGGTGCGGGAGGCGCCGGCTTCACGGACTCCTTACACCGGGGGGCGGCTGGGGCGGCGTCTCGGGGGGTCGGCGTCGTCGCTCCCCGTCCCGAGGACCCGGTCGGAGGCGGTGAGACCGCCCATCGCGGGAAGCCCCGCCGTCTCGGCCGCGGTCGACGGGCTCGAGCGGTCCCGGCCGGTCGCGGGTCAGTCCCGGGGCAGCGCTTGGACGAGACCGGTGGCGACCCGGCCGAGCTCCTTGCTGACCCGCTGCTCGACGTTGAGCTGGGTGTACTCGACCTTGATCGAGGTCGGTTTGCCCAGCGGGCGGCCCTCGGCGAGATCGACGAGGGCGATGTTGACCCGCGAGGCGTAGACGACGTCGGGCTGGCCGAGGTAGCTGATCGGACGGTCGCCGAGGTACTCGACGCGCAGCCCGACGAGGTAGCGGGCGTAGGGCCGGAGGGCGTCGCGCACCTCCTCGGGGGCGGGGCGGGTCTCGGTGTTGTACAGGCCCTCGAGGCCCGGGATGCTGGTCAGCTCGACGACCTCGACGCCGGCCTGCTCGAGACGCGTCTTGAGGTAGGTCTCGGCTTCCACCGCGAGGAGCCGCTCGCCGGCCGCCAGGACCACCGTCCCGGTCGGCAGCTCGACCGGCGCTGTCGCCACCGGCGGCTCGACGACCGGTTCGGCGGCGGGACCAGCCGCGGATGCCGGGACCTTGCCGGCGACCTTGGGCGGCGCCGCCGCGGTCGCCCGGGTCGGTTGGGGAGCCGCGCCTGCCGTGGACCGCACCGTCCCGGGGTCCTCGCGGACCGTGCCGGTGACCGCCGGGCCCGACCTCTGGTCGGTGGCCGGCGAGGCGGTCCCGATCGGCGTCGGCCGGATCCCGTCGCCTCCGGTCGGCGGCTCGCCGCGGTCGACCGCGGCGACCTTCGCCGGGTCCCGCCCGACCATCCCCATCACCCGGTCGAGCAGCCCGCTCTTGACGGTGATCACCGCCGCCACCACCGCCGACCCGAGGAGGAACACGACGGCGGCGACGGCGATGAGCGCGACCCGGCCGCGCCGCGGCGGGCTCGGCGGTTGGGTCGCCGGCGCGGTCTCCAGGGCAGCCGGACCGGTCGCCGGCTGGGACGCCGGCGGCGGCGGGCCCGGCGCGGGCGGCTGGTCGGTGGCGCCGCTCGGCACCATGACGGTCGGCTGGGTGTTGATCTCGTCCTCGGTCATCGAGGACGGCGGCGGGGGAGGCGGCGCCACCGTGCGCCGTCCGTCGGTCGTGCTGTGCAGCGGCTCGCCGCGGCTCGCCAGCCAGCCCTGCAGGGCCGCGATGACCTCCGAGCAGCTCGCATAGCGCTGCTCGCGGTCCTTGGCGAGCATTCGGGCGATGATCCCGCGCAGCTCGGGGTCGACCTCCGGGTTGAGCTCGCCGACATCGGGGGGCTCGACCTCGACGATGAGCTTGAGCAGGGCGAGCGGGCTGTCGGCGCGGAAGGGCATGGTGCCGGTGACCATCTCGAAGAAGGTCACGCCGAGCGAGTAGATGTCGGTCCGGTGGTCGGGCCCCTGGTCCAGGCACTGCTCGGGCGACAGGTAGCCGGGAGTGCCCATGAGCATCCCGGTGGCGGTCAGCCGGGTGGTCGCCGACCCCATCAGGGCGAGGCCGAAGTCGGCGATCTTGACCAGGCCGCGCTCGGTGACCATCAGGTTGGCGGGCTTGATGTCGCGGTGGATCACCCCCTGGGCGTGCGCCGCCTCGAGCCCGGAGGCGGCCTGGAGGATGAGCCGGGCGGCCTCGACCGTCCCGAGCTTGCGGCGCTCGCGGATCAGCCGCTCGACGCTCGTGCCCTGGACGAACTCCATCACGAAGTAGTGTCGTCCGTTCTCCTGGGAGATCGCGAAGATCTGGACGATGTTGGGGTGGGACAGCGCCGCCGCGCTGCGCGCCTCGCGGACGAAGCGCTGCACGTACTCGTCGTCCGACGACAGGTGCTCGCCGAGCATCTTGATGGCGACGAAGCGGTTGAGCGACTCCTCGTGCGCCTTGTAGACGACGCCCATGCCGCCCCGACCGAGCTCCGACACGATGGTGTAGTGTCCGATGCGCTCCACATTGCCTCCTGGATGAGCTGCAGCCATGCTAGCCCGAAACCGCCCGGCACGGCAACCGGCGGGGGCTGACGGCGCCTTTTACCAGACCGTGACATGGGCGGTAAACGCTTTCGCCCCACCCCCCGTATATCCAGGTGAGAGAAACGACACGACGTTTCGCCTCACCTCCTTCCTCGCTGCCCCGCCGGATCCCCCTCCCCGGCGGGGCGGCACCTTTTCGGCCCGGGCGGCCGGCCCCGATCCGGGCTACACTGCGGCTCGAGGAGGAGCGGCGCGTGCGGATCGCCATCGCCCAGCTCGACCTGACCATCGGCGCCTTCGACGCCAACCTCGAGCTCATGCGCTCGGCGGTCGACGAGGCGCGCCGGGGGCGGGCCGAGCTCGTCGTCTTCTCGGAGCTCGCGACCACCGGCTACCCGCCGGGCGACCTGCTCGAGCGGGCCGACTTCGTCGACCGCAACCTCGAGCAGCTCGACCGGGTGGCGGCGCTGTCCGACGACGCCCTCGGGATCGTCGTCGGCTTCGTCGACCGCAACCCCTCGGGCGCCGGCAAGGGGCTTTTCAACTCGGCCGCGCTGTGCGTGGGAGGGCGGCCGGTCGCCCGCACCCGCAAGTGCCTGCTGCCGACCTACGACGTGTTCGACGAGGCGAGGCACTTCGAGCCCGGGGGGCCGGCCCGGCCGCTGCTCTTCAGGGGCCTCCGGCTCGGCGTGTCGGTGTGCGAGGACGTCTGGGCCGACCCCGATCTCGACGGCCGCAGCCTCTACCACCGCGACCCGGTGATCGAGCTCGTCGAGGGCGGCGCCGAGCTGCTCGTCAACATCTCGGCGAGCCCCTTCGAGCTCGGCAAGGCGGCCCAGCGGCGCGATCTGGTGCGCCGCTACGCCGCCCAGTCGGGACGCTTCTTCGTCTATGCCAACCAGGTCGGCGGCAACGACGAGCTGGTCTTCGACGGCCACTCGATCATCGTCGACCCGACCGGCCGGGTGGTCGTCCGGGGCCGCGACTTCGCCCCCGACCTGCTGGTCTACGACCTCGAGGTCGGGGCGGCCGAGGGCGCGCCCGGCGAGCTCCGCGAGGTCGCCGGCTCGACCGAGGAGGAGGCGGTCCGGGCGCTCGAGCTGGGGCTCGGCGACTATGTCCGCAAGACCGGCTTCGAGTCGGTCGTGCTCGGGCTGTCGGGGGGCGTCGACTCGGCGCTGACCGCCGCCGTCGCCGCCCGGGCGCTCGGACCGGACCGGGTGCTCGGGGTCGCCATGCCGAGCCGCTACTCGTCGGCGGGCAGCCTCGCCGACGCCGAGCTGCTCGCCGCAAACCTCGGGATCTCCTTTTGCGTCATCCCGATCGACGGCATCTTCCAGGCCTACCTCGACGACCTCGCCCCGACCTTCGCCGGCGCCGCCCCGGACGTCACCGAGGAGAACATCCAGGCGCGGATCCGCGGCAACATCCTGATGGCCCTGTCCAACAAGCTCGGCCGGCTGGTGCTGACCACCGGCAACAAGTCCGAGCTCGCGGTCGGCTACGCCACGCTGTACGGCGACATGGCCGGCGGGCTGGCGGTGATCTCGGACGTGCCCAAGACGATGGTCTACCGCATCGCCCGACACCTCAACCGGCGCGGCGAGGTGATCCCGCAGTCGACCCTCGACAAGCCGCCGTCGGCCGAGCTGCGGCCCGGTCAGACCGACCAGGACTCGCTGCCGCCCTACGACGTCCTCGACCGGGTGGTCGAGGGCTATGTCGAGCGCTGCCGGTCGGTCGAGCAGCTGGTCGCCGAGGGCCTCGAGCGCGCCACCGTCGAGCGGGTGGTCGCCCTGATCGACCGGGCCGAGTACAAGCGGCGCCAGGCGGCGCCCGGGATCAAGCTCACCGCCAAGGCCTTCGGCATCGGGCGCCGCTACCCGATCGTCGCCGACTACACCGGGCTGCACCGGTCGCGCGGCTGAGCCGTCGGCTCGGCTGCCGTCCGCTCACAGCCCCGGCTTCATCTTGCGCCACTTCTTGATCATCTTCTCGATCGCCTTGTCGAGCTTCTTGGCGGTCTTGTCGGGGTCGTCGAAGAAGACGTCGAGGGCGACCGCGCGCCACACCAGCTTGCTCCCCTCGGCCTCCCAGATGTCGATGATCAGCGTCCCCTGCTGGTAGGTCCGGGCCGAGGCCGTCGAGACCCCGACACCGCCCCAGTAGGGGTCCTGGACCCAGGCCCCGCCGAAGCCGACCCCAAAGCTGACCGGGTCGGCCTTGAAGGCCTGCCGGAAGTCGGCGTGGTAGGTGATGTAGAGCTGGGGGCTCTCGGGGTTCTCGACGAGTCGGCCCTGGCTGAGGTAGTGCTCGATGGTGTTCTTGATCGTCGAGTGGAGGAGGTCGTTGGTCCCCTTGAGCGAGGCCTCCCCGGTCTCCTTCCAGGCCCAGGTCTTGTACCAGGAGAACCGGCCGGACCGGTCGTAGTCGACGTAGACCTCCTGCGCCGCGAGCGGCGCGACGACGATCCAGCTCAGGATGAGGAGCCCGGCGAGCCGCTTCATGACAACCTCCAGGGTCGGGTGCGGTCGACGGGGATGGTAGCAGGGCCGGGGTTGGGGGATGGGATATCCTGCCCTCGATGACCCGCGAGCGAGATCTCCACCCGATCGAGGCGTCGGTGCTCCACGCCCGCCGAGAGCGGGTCTTCCTGGTCCTCGCCGGGCTCTTCCTCGGCACCCTGGCGATGCTCAACATCCTCGGGATCAGCCGCTTCATCAAGCTCGCCGAGATCGCCGCCGGCGACGGCCCGCCGCTGGTCTTCGCGATCGCGGTCGGCGTGCTGCCCTACCCGCTGACCTTCCTGTGCACCGACTTCATCAGCGAGCTCTACGGCCGGCGCCGGGCCAACTTCGTGGTCACCGTCGGGCTGGTCCTCAACCTCTGGGTGGTCTTCGTCCTGTGGCTCGGCGGGGTGCTGCCCGGCTTCGAGACGATCGACCCGGCGACCGGCGAGCTGGTCCGCGACGCCGCCGGCCGGCTGCCCGTCTTCTTCGAGGTCCGCGCCCTGACCTTCGGCGCGGTGACCGCGTCGATGATCGCCTACATGGCGGCCCAGTTCTGCGACGTCTGGCTGTTCCACTTCTGGAAGCGGGTGACCCGGGGCAGGATGCTCTGGCTGCGCAACAACGGCTCGACGATGATCAGCCAGATGGTCGACACGACCGCGGTCATCCTGATCACCCACTTCTACGCCCACGCGCTGCCGATCGACCCGGCCCACCCGGTCCCCCGCCAGCTCGCGATGTTCATCGCCACCGGCTACGCCTTCAAGTTCGTCATCGCGGCGGCCGACACGCTGCCCTTCTACCTCGGGGTGCGGTGGCTCTCGGCGTACCTCGAGATCGACCCGCGCGAGGAGCACGACGCCGATCGGGAGACGTGATCTGTCGGGACCTGGCGCCCGACCTACTTGTGGGCCCGTCCCTTGATGAGGTCGACCGCGTTCCAGCCGACGAGGGCCCCGATCGCCGCTCCGGCAATCGGCCCGAGCAGCGGGAAGACGCTCAGGTAGCGGTAGCCGGCCGCGGCGCCGACCAGGGCGGCGGTGACGGCGAAGATGACCCTCAGGAATCGAACGGTCGCGAAGTCCATGGCACGGCACTCTCTGGCGGCGCCTCTCGGCGGTGCGCCTCCGGGTGCATTATACCCACAGCGACGGTGTAGAGTGATCGGGTTGCAAGGGGGATCGATGCGGCTACTCGGCGTGCTCGGACTCGTTGCCCTGCTCGGTCTGGCCTGGGCCATGTCCTACCACCCGCGAAGGGTCAGGCTCCGGACCGTGGTCTGGGGCCTCGGCCTGCAGCTCGTCTTCGCGCTGATCATCCTGCGCCAGGACGTCTGGAGCTTTGTCGGCATGGGCGCCCTGGCGGCGTTGCTCGTCGTCTACCTGACGCAGGACGAGCAGCGGCGCCGGCTTCCCGGCCCGGCGGGCGTCGCCGCCGTGCTCGCCGCCGCGGCGGCGATCGGTGCGGCGGTCGGAGCCTTGGTCCCCGCGGCCCTGCCCTGGCTCGCCGGCGGCGCCGCGGCGGCGGCGATGGTCGGCCGCCGGGTCGGCCTGCCGGTGGCCGCGGCCCGCGCCCTTGCCGCCCTCGTCGTGGTCTTCGGCGCCGCCTGGCTGATCGTCAACGGCGTCTACGGCCAGGTCATCTTCGCGGTCTTCAGCGCCAAGGTCACCGCCTTTCTCTCGCTCGCCGAGTACGGGGCCCGCTTCCTCTTCGGCAACCTCGCCGACGGGCGCTACTTCTTCGTCGAGGAGGGCGCCGGGTGGCCCGGCTTCGGCTTCCAGTTCGCCTTCAAGGTGCTGCCGACGATCATCTTCTTCGGCGGCTTCATGGGGGTGCTCTACTACTTCGGGATCATGCAGGTGGTCATCGAGGCGCTCGCCAAGTTCATGCGCTGGACGATCGGGACGAGCGGCGCCGAGACCCTGTCGTGCTCGGCCAACATCTTCGTCGGCCAGACCGAGGCGCCGCTCCTCGTCAAGCCCTTTCTCGGCGAGATGACGCGCTCCGAGCTGCTGACCGTGATGGTCGGCGGCTTCGCGACGATCGCCGGCGGCGTGCTCGCCGGCTACATCGCCCTCGGCGTCCCGGCCGCCCACCTCATCGCGGCCAGCGTCATGGCGGCCCCGGCGGCGCTGGTGGTCGGCAAGATCATCTTCCCCGAGACCGAGCACTCGGCGACCGCCGGCGATGCCGATCTCCCCGCCATCGACTCGGGCGCGAACGCCATCGAGGCCGCGACCAACGGCATCGGCGACGGGTTCAAGCTGGCCCTCAACGTCGCCGCGATGCTGATCGGCTTCATCGCGCTCATCGCGGTGGTCGACAGCCTGCTCGGCTTCATCGATAGCCTGATCGACGGCCGGCTGCTCGGCGGCGAGCAGATCGCCTACACCGCGCAGACCCTGTGGTCGCCGGCAGCGGGCGAGTACCGGGGGATCTTCCCGGGCTCGCTCCAGACCCTCTTCGGGACCCTGCTGTGCCCGCTCGCCTGGCTCATGGGGGTGCCCTGGGCCGACGCCGCGCTGGTCGGCAACCTGCTCGGCATCAAGATCTCGCTCAACGAGTTCGTCGCCTACTCGGCGCTCGCCGGCTATGCCAAGGAGGGCGCGATCGGCGACCGCGCCATGATCATCGCCACCTACGCCCTGTGCGGCTTCGCCAACTTCTCGTCGATCGGCATCCAGATCGGCGGCATCTCGGCGCTCGCCCCGACCCGCAAGACCGACCTCGCCGCCCTCGGCCTGAAGGCGATGTTCGGCGGCGCGATCGCCTCGATGCTGACCGCGACGATCGCCGGGCTGCTGCTCTGAGCCCGAAGGAGTGAACCGATGACCCGAACCCGTCTCGCCCTGACGCTCGTCCCGGTCCTTGCCGTCCTGATCGGCTGCGACCTCGTCGACCCGATGCGGCCGTCGCCGCAGCCGGACTCCGAGACCTTCGGCAGCCTGCTCGAGGTCACGCCCGACCCGACCCGGCCGGAGGCCTGGGTCGCCCGGCTCAAGGTCGGGGTGCCGCGGGCCCTCGGGCGGGCCGACGGCGCCGAGCCGACCCCGGACGTCGCCGGCGGGATCCTCGCCGTCGTCACGGTGACCCGCGACACCGTGGTGCTGACCGCCGACCGGCCCACGGCGGTCGAGGACATCGTGCCCGGCACCGAGCTCGTCGTCCTGCCGGTCGCGGGCACCACGACGATGTACGGCGAGAGCGAGCTCCACCTCGAGGCCGCCCAGCTGCTCGACTTCACGACCTACGCCCGCTGGCGGATGCCCAAGCTCGCCCTCGCCGGCGCCGAGCCGCCGGTCGAGGACCCCGGTCGGGTCAACTCGGCGGGCGCCGAGACCGCGCCGATCCCGGTCGGCGACGGCCGGGTGCTCTACTTCACCGCCCGCCTCCGCTCGCCCGAGCTGCCCGGCGGCCCCTGGCTCGGGGCGCGACGCGACGGGCTCGCCACGCCGGCCGAGGGCGGTCGCTCCGTCGAGCGCAGCTTCCGGACCGAGCTCGGCGAGGCGGGGTGGAGCGTGCCCGAGCCGGTGCGGATCCCGGGTCTCGGAGAGGACGAGCACGTCAAGCTGAGCTGGGTCGGCGCCGACGAACGGACCTGCTTCGTGACGGTGTCGGCGGTCGACGGCGCGCCGTGGGTCGGGGTCTGCCGGCGCCCGCAGGCCGACGCGCCGTGGGGCGAGCCGGTCCGGCTCGAGGCCGCGGAGGCGGGCGACGCCTTCGACGCCGTCGCTCTCGCGGGCTCGACCGCCAAGCTCGTCTTCGCGACGACCCGCAGCGGCGGCGGCGACCTCTACCTGCTCGACCCGGCGGCCGGGCCGGCGCAGCCGCTCCAGCCCGAGATCAACTCGGGCGGGCTCGAGTGGGGACCCCGGGTCGGCCCGGCGGGCGAGCTCTACTTCGTCCGCGGCGACCGCCAGCTCCGCTTCCACTCGGGCAGGGTCGACGAGGTCCGGCTGCCGGGCCCCCACCGCGCGGTGATCGTCGAGGCGGCGCCGTCGGCGGACGGCGCCTGGCTGTTCTACGCCGCACCCAAGCCGCGTCCGGTCGAGCTCGACTTCGACATCCTCGTCGCGCCGCTCGCCGCCGACGGATCGCTCGGCGAGCCGGTCGGGGTCGACGCCTGGCGCCCGGAGGGGCCGGCCAGCCGGTAACGGCGGCGCGCGACCGCCCGGTAGAGGGCCCGGCCGAGCCCGACGATCCCCGGCGAGCCGGCGGCGGCCGCGACCCGGCGCCAGCCCGGCAGCTCGGCGAGGATCTCTCGCCACGCGTCGAATCCGGTGACGATCGCCCCGTCGGCCCGGCGGACGTGGAGCTCGCGACCGAGCGCCGCCCGGTCGGCCGGCGGCGCGATCCCCGGCTCGGGGTCGTGGAGATCGACGAAGCGCAACCGCCGCTGCGGGTCGCGGGCCGCGCACCAGCGCGCCGAGGCCGCGCAGAGCCGGCAGTCGCCGTCGAGCCAGACCTCGAGGGCCGGGGCGGGGGTGGGAGAGTCGTCCACGCCCGGGGAAACGGCCGGCGCGGCGCCGCTATTGCCGCTTGACTCTGAATTAGAAATTTCTAAAATGGCTATATGGTTAGAGCAGTGACGAGGCCGTCGACGCGCGGCCCCGGCGCCGCGGACGCCGAACCGGGAGGCAGATGAAGGACCCGAACCTCGAGTGCAACGGGACCGATCGGAGCCCCGAGCTCCTCGCGATGCTCCGCCGCGAGCTGACCGCCCGGCGTCGCCCGCTCAACCGGCTCGCCCAGCACTACGCCCTGCTCGGCGGCGAGACCAGGCTCAAGATCCTGGTGCTGCTCGAGCGGGCCGGGGAGCTCTGCGTCTGCGATCTCGCGGCGGTCCTCGAGATGACCCCCGCCGCGGTCTCCCAGCACCTGAGCCGCCTGCGCTCGGGCCGGCTGGTGGAGTCGCGCCGGGACGGGATGACGATCTACTACCGTGTCACCCCCTCGGCGGGCCGGAGCGGGCCGCTGCCGGCCCTCGAGCTGCCCGGGCTCGCGGAGGGCTGATCCGATGATCGAGCCGACCACGAGGACGCTCCTGATCGTCGGGCTGGTGCTGGTCGCGGCGGCCACTGCGGCGTGCGGCGGCTCGACCGAGGTCTCGACGACCTTCATCGTCGAGGGGATGACCTGCGAGAGCTGCTCGGCGGCGATCACCGGCGCCCTGTTGAAGATCGAGGGGGTCGAGGAGGCGAGCGCCGATCACCTCGCCGGGACCGCGCGGGCGGTCCACCGAGTCCCCGATGCGCCCGCCGACCGGCTTGCCGCCGAGATCGAGAGCCTGGGCTACAACGCCACCGCCGTCGAGACCACGCCGGTCGGGAGCTGAGCCCTTCCCGGCGCCGTCACCCACGCCCTCTCGCCGAGCCCCCCCGGCGGAGTCCGCGCTACACTCCCCTCGTGGCCGGATCGATCTCGCCCCGCACCGCCTACCTCCTCACCAAGCTCGCCGCCTTCGCGGTGGCCGCGGTGCTCACCGTCCCCCTCGCCCGGGTCGTTGGTCCCAAGGCGTGGTGGGGGCTGGCGGCCTTCGGCGCGGTGCTGGCGGTGCTCGCGGTGGTGGTCGTCGCCGCCTTCGGACGCGGGGCGCCGACGGCCGGGCCGCGAACCGGTGTCGACACCGATGCCGACCCCGAGCCTGCCGATGAGCCCCCGGTCGAGATCCCGGTCGAGGACGCCATCGACCTGCACCCGTTCGCCCCGCGCGACATCCCCGATGTGGTCGCCGACTACCTCGGCGCCGCCCACGCCGCCGGCTTCCGCGAGGTCCGGCTGATCCACGGGCGGGGCCTCGGCGTGCAACGCGAGCGGGTCCGCAAGGTGCTCACGAGACACCCGCTGGTCGTCTCGATCCACGATGCGACGCCCGACCGCGGCGGTTGGGGCGCGACGATCGCCTACCTGTCGCGGGGCGACAGAGTGGAATGATGAATGCTAAATGCTGAATGCTGAATGCGGAATGATGAATCTCATCGCACCATCGCGGCGCTGCTCAGAGCGTCTGGCGACGGCCATTTACCACTTGTCTACGGGTAGAGGCGGTTGATCATCCGCGGGTAGGGGATCGCCTCGCGCAGGTGCGGCACGCCGCAGATCCAGGTGACGCAGCGCTCGATCCCCATCCCGAAGCCGGAGTGTGGGAACGACCCGTAGCGGCGCACGTCGAGGTACCACTCGAAGGCCTGGCGGGGCAGCTGGTGGGCGGCGATCTGGCGCTCGAGGTGCTCGAGGGAGTCGGAGCGTTCTGAGCCGCCGATGATCTCGCCGTAGCCCTCGGGGGCGAGCACGTCGACCGCGAGCGCCCGGGTCGGGTCGGCGGGGTCGGGCTGCATGTAGAAGGCCTTGATCGCGGCCGGGTAGCGGGTGACCATGAGCGGCTGGTCGAACTGCCGGGTCAGGACGGTCTCGTCGTCGCCGCCGAAGTCGTCGCCCATGGCGATGTCCGACCCGAGCGCCTGGAGCCGGGCGATCGCCTCGCCGTAGTCGAGCCGCGGGTAGGGCCGCCGGGTCGCCGGCTCGAGCTTCGAGGTGTCGCGCTCGAGCCGCTCGAGGTCCTCGGCGCAGCGGTCGAGGACCCGCGCCACGATCTCGGACAGGAACTCCTCGGCGAGGTCGAGCAGGCCCTCGAAGCGCAGCCACGCCACCTCGGGCTCGACCATCCAGAACTCGGTCAGGTGGCGCCGGGTCTTCGACTTCTCGGCGCGGAAGGTCGGGCCGAAGCAGTAGACCTTGCCGAGGGCGGCGCAGGCCGGCTCGAGGTAGAGCTGGCCCGACTGGGAGAGGAAGGCGGGCTCGCCGAAGTAGTCGGTCTCGAACAGCGTCGAGGT
>JALOLD010000119.1 GCA_025456145.1 Thermoanaerobaculales bacterium
GGCCTCGACCAGGTCGACCGGATCTCCAAGCGCTTCGGCTTCCACGCCGCGGCGGAGTTCCGCGACGGGCTGCGCTCCCTCGACGCCGAGCTCGCCGCGGTCGGCCTCGACCCCGAGGCCCTCCGGGTGCAGCACTTCAAGCGGCTGTGGTGGTCGATCCAGAACCTCCCCCGCCACCTCGGCCAGCACTCGGGCGGGATGGTGGTCGCCCAGGGCCGGCTCGACGAGGTGGTGCCGCTCGAGCCCGCCGCGATGGCCAACCGCACCGTCATCCAGTGGGACAAGGACGACTGCGCCGATCTCGGGATCATCAAGATCGACCTGCTCGGCCTCGGCATGCTCGACGCCCTCGAGCAGGCGATCCCGATGATCCGCGACCACGAGGGCGTCGATCTCGACCTCGCCCACCTGCCGCCCGACGACGAGCCGACCTACGAGATGATCCGCGCCGCCGACACCGCCGGCGTCTTCCAGATCGAGAGCCGGGCGCAGATGGCCTCGCTGCCGCGCAACAAGCCGCGGCACTTCTACGACCTGGTCGTCCAGGTCGCGATCATCCGCCCCGGACCCATCGCCGGCAACATGACGAATCCCTACCTCGAGCGACGCCAGGGCCGCGAGCCGGTGACCTACCCCCACCCGAGCCTCGAGCCGGTGCTCGAGCGCACCCTCGGCGTGCCGCTCTTCCAGGAGCAGCTGCTGCGCATCGCCATGGTCGCGGCGGGCTTCACCGGCGGCGAGGCCGAAGAGCTGCGCCGCGCCATGGGCTTCAAGCGCTCGCGCGAGCGGATGGTGGCCATCGAGGCCAAGCTCCGGCGCGGCATGACGCTCAAGGGCATCGGCGCCAAGGCCCAGGACGAGATCGTCCAGGCCATCACCTCCTTCGCGCTCTACGGCTTCCCCGAGTCGCACTCGGCGTCCTTCGCGCTCATCGTCTACGCCTCGTCCTATCTCAAGCGCCACCACCCCACCGCCTTCTACGCCAGCCTGCTCAACGCCTGGCCGATGGGCTTCTACCACCCGGCGACCCTGGTCAAGGACGGCCAGCGCCACGGCGTCGACTTCCGCTCGGTGGACGTCAACCGCTCGGGCTGGCGCTGCCGCTGGGAGGAGGGCGCGGTGCGGATCGGGCTGCGCTTCGTCCACGGCCTCCAGCAGGCCGCCGGCGAGGCCATCGAGCGCGAGCAGGCCCGACGCCCCTTCGCCGACACCGCCGACCTCACCGGCCGTTGCGGCCTGTCGTCGGAGCAGCTCGAGCGGCTCGCCCACGTCGGCGCCCTGGGCTCGCTCGGCCTGACCCGCCGCGAGGCGCTCTGGCAGGTCTCCGAGGTGGTCGGTCGCTCGGGCTCGCTCTTCGCCCGGCTGCCGCCCGAGCCGAGCTCACCCCTGCCCGAGATGACCCCGCTCGAGACCACCGTCGCCGACTACTCGGGCCTTCACCTCACCACCGGCCCGCACCTGATGGCTTATCTGCGGCCCGAGCTCGAGCGCCGCGGCGCCGTGCCGGTGTCGGCCCTGGAGACGATGCCCGACGACGCCCCGGTACGCGTCGCCGGCGCGGTCATCGTCCGCCAGCGCCCGGGAACCGCGCGGGGCTTCGTGTTCCTGACCATGGAGGACGAGACCGGGATGGTCCAGGCGATCATCCGGCCGGATCTGTTCCGCGAGCAGCGGGCGTTCCTGGTGTCCACGCCCGTGATCCTCGTCGAGGGGACGTTGCAGAAGTCGGATGGAACCTTGTCGGTGAAGGCGGTGAGGTTCGAGAAGGTCGAGGCCGAAGCGGAGGTGGAGAGCCATGATTGGTGTTGAACCCCCCGCGTCCGCGTCCGCGTCCGCGTCCGTGCCCGACTCGCTCCCCCTCCCGCTCCCGCTCCCGCTCCCGGACGGGACCCGCGCGTTTCGGGAGCGGGAGCGGGAGAAGGAGAAGGAGAGGTCCATCGCACCATCGCGACTACCGCGAAACTCGTTGGGGCTCTTGACATGATGTACATTCGTACATACATTGACGCCATGAATCGCGATCACGACTTCACCAAGGCGAAGCGCGGTCCGGTCGTCCAGCCACGACCGGGGAAGACTCGGATCACAATCCGGATCGACGACGACGTCCTGGCCTGGTTCAAGGAACAGGTCCACCATGCCGGCGGCGGCAACTACCAGTCTCTCGTCAACCAGGCCCTGCGTGAGTTCATCGAGTCAAGAGACGTCCCGTTGGAGGAGATCCTCCGCCGGATCATCCGTGAGGAGCTCAGGGCACAAGAGAGCTCATCGGAGCAACATCAATCGGACATCCGACCCCGACCCTCCTCGGGCTTTCAGCTCGACCCGTCGACCTCGGCGACGATCGCCGAGACCTGCCGGCGCTGGCACATCCGGCGTCTTGCGCTCTTCGGTTCTGTCCTCCGCGACGACCACGGCCCGGAGAGCGACATCGACGTCCTCGTCGAGTTCGAGCCCGGCCACGTCCCGGGTTTCGACTTCATCACCATCCAGGACGAGCTCACCGAGATCTTCGGCCGCCGGGTTGACCTCCACACGCCGGCGACGCTCAGCAAGTACTTCCGCGAGGATGTGCTCGACCACGCGCGAGACCTCTATGACGCTGCATGACGACACCGTCGCTCTACGCCACATGCGCGACCACGTCGCCGAAGCGATCGAGCTCACCGCCGACCGGTCGCGCGACGACCTGGACGCGGATCGGGTTTTCGCGCTCGCGCTCACCAAGCTGGTCGAGATCGTCGGCGAGGCCGCGGCGAGGGTCTCCGAAGAGTTGCGGGACTCTCACAAAGAGATCCCCTGGCGGCAGATCGTCGGTACGCGGAACCGCCTCATCCACGGCTACGACGCGGTCGACCACGACATTCTCTGGGGAATCGTCGATCGCGAGCTGCCGGTGCTGCTCGGTCAGCTCGACTCGGCGCTCGCGTCAGTCGACCCGAGCCACGACTGACCCACCGACACGAGAGGATCCCATGCTCCCCAAGAACCGCATCCCCACCCATCCCGGCGAGATCCTCCTCGAGGAGTTCCTCATCCCCATGGGTCTCTCCCAGGTCAAGCTCGCCGAGCACATCGGCGGCCCGGTCCAGCGCATCAATGAGATCGTCCGCGGCAAGCGCGGCATCACCCCCGAGACCGCCTGGCTGCTCTCGCAGGCGTTCGGCACCACGCCGCAGCTCTGGATCAATCTGCAGGCCGCCCACGATCTGGCGAAGAACAATTCCGATCGGAAGGTCTCCGAGCTACGGGAAGCCGGCTAGCGCCTGTGTCCGACGAGCTGACCGAGCGGCTCGCCCACTTCAACCGGTTCCTGGAGCAGGTGCTCGGCGAACCGACGCGACTGAGCGACAACCTCCTTCGATCCGGCCTCACCCCCACCGAGATCGAGTCGATCAAGAGCCACCACCAGGAGGCTGTCATCGATTCGGTCTGTGAACGCCTGATCGACTAACTCCGCGAGGTACTCCCTCTCGGGCACGCCCTGGTCGTTGCGGAGCGTTTCTGCCTGAGCCGGCCGGACCATCCCACCCTCAAGGCGGTCGGCGAGGCCCTCGGCGTGTCGCTCGAGCGGGTTCGACAGCTCCAGAACAGGGGGGTTCGGAGGCTTCGGTCTCCGGCGAGGCGTGGGGCGATTGAGGAGGTTGTGGTTGCGGGGGTTGGTGAGGTGCGTCGGAGGAGCTGAGGCTGGGGCGGGTCCGGCAGTGGCGTCGGAGCTTGAAATTTCGACAATGCGGGGATGCGGTAAGTGGCACCCATCATGATCCTTGGTATGGCGCCCTTCGTGTCGATTCGCTCGGAAACCCGAACCTCGAATCGACGTACAGCATCAGATTCGAGGGAGGTGCGGAGTGGACAGGATCGACCAGCTCGTCCGTCAGCGAAAGTGGGCCACCGGTCGGCTCATCAGGTACAACTCGAAGGTCTTCAAGATCATCCAGCAACTCGAGGAGGCGACCTTCGCGGACGGCGCCCTTCCGAGGAAGACCAAGGAGCTGATCGCGGTCGGCATCAGCGTCATCACCAACTGCGAGTCGTGCATGCAGTGGCACATCGACCAAGCCGCAAAGTCCGGCGCGAGCGAACGCGAGATCCTCGAGGCTGTCGAGGTCGCCTTCGAGATGGGCATCGGGCCCGCCACCGTCAACGGGCGATTCGCTCTCGAGGTGATGGACTCGGTCTTCGGCGAGGCTGCCCGGCTCGGCGACGACTGACGAACGGCCACGAAGAGGGCGCCAGGCTCATACATCGATAGGTGGATGTGCCATGGGTGCCCGATGGGTGCGAGGCACGTCTTTATGGCGTAACTCTCCACTCGTCTATTCGCCTCTCCTCACCCATGCAACAGGCGTATCACTGGTTAAACCGTAAAGCCGTGCCAGGCACCCTTTTGGCACCCTTTTGAGGCACCCTTTTCCCTTTTCGCTGACCCCGTGAGGTGGGCTGCTGACGGGTGTTCGACCCGAACGAATGGCGCTGGCGTGCTGTGACGATGCAGGATCGAATCGGTGCCGTCGAGAGAGACGGGCAGCTACCCACCTGCCAGGGGCCCCGCCGAGAGTACCGTCCACAGGTGTGGTGTACGAACGTGACGAGGAGCTCATCGTCGTCGGGCCTGTGACGGGCTGTGGGAAGGGGGGCAGGGGCCCCGCTTTC